>CAVRNX010000026.1:0-53127 GCA_963722635.1 uncultured Acidimicrobiaceae bacterium | reverse complement strand
CGACGCGTGGCAGCTGGCCGGCACAACTGCCGAGTGGCTCCGCAAACGTGGACACACGGTGTGGCTGCCGACCGAGGACGCCACTCAGTTCGGGCTCGAGCACCTGGGCGCCGACACCCCCGTTGGCGAGTCCGAACTCGTGCTCTGTCTCGGAGGCGATGGAACCATGCTGCGGGCGGTCAACCTGCTCGACGGTGCGCCGGTCCCGTTGCTCGGCGTGAACCTCGGCCGGCTCGGCTATCTGACGGAGGTCGAGGTCGATCACATGGCTGATGCGCTGGAGCGCATCGAGGCCGGCGCCGATCTGGGGCACTGGCACCTCGACGAACGGATGATGCTCGACGTCGTCGTCACTGTCGCCGACGGTTCAACGGGTGGCTCGTACCGTGCCCTCAACGAGGCGGTCGTGGAGAAGCGCGACTCTGGCCACACGGTCAATCTGTTGGTCAGGATCGACGGCGAGCCGTTCACGTCGTATGCCACCGACGGCCTGATCGTGTCGACGCCAACCGGGTCGACGGCCTACTCACTGTCGGCTCGTGGTCCGATCGTGTCGCCCAAGCACCGGGCATTGTTGGTCACGCCCGTGGCACCACACACGCTGTTCGATCGCAGCCTCGTGCTCGATCCGACCGAGACGGTCGAGATCGAGGTGCTCGGCGAGCGCGATGCCGCCGTGGCCGTCGACGGTCGCCAAGTGTGCAATCTCACCGCTGGCGCGACGGTGAGATGTATGCCGTCGGATGCAACCGCACGATTCGTGCGATTCGGAGCGCACCACTACCACCAGGTACTGAAGGCCAAGTTCGGGCTGACCGACCGGTGATCCGATCCGACTGGTAGACAGACGCCGTGCTGACCGAACTGCACATCGAGAACCTCGGCGTGATCGAGCGTGCCGCGCTCGTGCTCGGTGGTGGTGTCACGGCCCTCACCGGTGAAACCGGCGCCGGCAAGACGATGCTGGTCGAAGCGATCGACCTACTGGTCGGCGGGCGTGCTGATGCATCGATGGTGAGAGCGGGGGCCGACGAGGCCCGGATCGATGGGCGGATCGAGATCTCGACCGATGACGGCACCGAGGAGATCGTGGTGACGAGGGTGATTCCGGCGACGGGTCGCTCGCGTGCCTATGTGAATGGCCGACTTGCGACCGTCGGCACGCTGGCCGATGTCACCCGCGAGGTGATCGATATGCACGGACAACACGCCCACCAGAGTCTTCTGGCAACGGCGACTCAGAGAGCCGCGCTCGATCGGTTCGGGGCGATCGATCTCGAGCCACTGCGCGAGGCGCGGGCACGATTGACCGGGCTCGACGCCGAACTTGCCACATTGGGCGGTGACGAGCGAGCGCGCGCCCGTGAGATCGATCTGCTGGGGTTCCAGGTGAGCGAGCTCGATGCGGCCGGTCTGGTCGATGCTGATGAAGACGCACAGATCGCCAACGAAGAGGCGCTCCTCGCCGATGCCGTTGCCCATCGGGAGGCCGGCCAGGCAGCAATCGATCGTTTGAGAGGCGAGGGACAGGCCACGGACGCGTTGCTGCAGGCACTGGTGGCGCTCGGCGACCGCCAGCCGTATCGTGACTTGATCGAACGGTTGCGCGACCTGGGTGCGGAACTCGACGATGTGGTGGTCGAGCTGCGGGGCCGGACCGAAGCAATCGACGAGGATCCTGACCGTTTGGCCGAAATTCGGATTCGCCGCCAGTTGCTCGCCGATCTTCGCCGCAAGTACGGCACCGACCTGGCCGAGGTGATGGCGTTCCACACCGACGCCGAGCAGCGATTGCGTGAGTTGGAGGACTACGACCGACGTGCCGCCGAACTCGATCGGGAGCGAGGCGTCGCAGCCGAGGCGGAACGGGTAGCCGCACGTGTCGTCGGCGAGCGCAGGAGGTCGGTCGCTCCGCAACTTGCCTCCGCGGTCGAACAGCGGCTCCACCGGTTGGCGATGCCGCACGCAGCGATCGGGATCGAGATCGGTGACGGGCCGGAGGATCACCCGGGGGACTCCGTGAGGTTCCTGCTCTCGGCGAACCCCGGCTCGGCGATGTTGCCGCTCAGCCGGGTCGCCTCCGGTGGCGAGCTGGCGCGCTCGATGCTGGCCTTGCGACTGGTGCTCAGCAGCGCAGGCGATCACGGTGGCGCATCGACATTGGTGTTCGACGAGGTCGATGCCGGTATCGGTGGCTCGGCAGCGGCGGCCGTCGGACAGGCGCTGGCCGACCTCGGCAGCCACCATCAGGTGCTCGTCGTCACCCACCTGCCACAGGTGGCTGCGTGTGCGGGGCGCCAGCTGGTGGTCAGCAAGACCGTCGTGGCGGGGGCCACGTTCACGTCGGTGGCTGAGGTCGACGGCGATGCCCGCGTCGCCGAGATCGCCCGCATGCTAACGGGAGCCGAGACGCCTGCGGCGGTCGAACACGCCCGGGACCTCCTCGGAATTCGGTGACCTGTCTCGTCAGTCACACCGGGACGGACGAGGCGTGGAATCGGGGAACACGCACCAGAACACAAAATCAAGCTGCGATGTCGGGGAATCCGCGCGACGGGCACCGCGCGCAAGATATGGTGCTGTTCCGTCGTGCAGTTGCTCGCTGCGAGCGGAAATGACGGAGGTCACCCCCAACATGCCGAAGCACATTTTCGTGACCGGAGGGGTTGCCAGCTCGCTCGGCAAAGGCCTCACCGCAAGTTCGTTGGGGCGCCTGCTCAAGCTGCGAGGGCTGCGGGTCACCTTGCAGAAGCTCGATCCGTACATCAACGTCGACCCCGGCACGATGAACCCGTACGAGCACGGCGAGGTGTTCGTCACCGATGATGGCGGCGAAACCGACCTCGACCTCGGCCACTACGAGCGTTTCATCGACGAGAACCTGACCCGTGCGTCCAACGCCACCACCGGCTCGATCTACCAGGCCGTGCTGGCCGCCGAACGCCGCGGCGATTATCTCGGCAAGACGGTCCAGGTGATCCCGCATATCACCGACGAGATCAAACGCCGCATCCACCAGATCGCCACCGACGACGTCGACGTCGTGATCACCGAGGTCGGCGGCACGGTCGGCGATATCGAGATCCTGCCGTTTCTCGAGGCGATCCGCCAGTTCCGAAAAGACGCCGGGCGCGACAACGTGTGCTACATCCACGTCACGCTGGTTCCGTTCATCGGCCCGTCGTCCGAGCAGAAGACCAAGCCCACGCAGCACTCCGTGACCGAGCTGCGCAGCCGGGGTATCCAGCCCGATTTGATCGTGTGTCGCAGCGAGGCCCCGGTGCCCCAGGAGCTCAAGCACAAGATCTCGAACCTGTGCGACGTCAACGAGAACGCGATCATCAATGCGGCCGATGCCGGCAACATCTACGAGCTCCCGTTGATCCTGCACGACGAGGGTCTCGACACTGTTGCGCTCGAGGTGCTGAGGATGGAGGGCCACGAGCTCGACGTGTCTCCGTGGGCCAAGCTCGTCGAGCGTGTCGAGTTGTCGACGACCCCGGTCAAGATCGGTCTGATCGGCAAGTACGTCGAGTTGCCCGACGCCTATCTCTCGGTCGTCGAGGCGCTCAAGCACGCCGGCTTCCACCACGAGGCGAAGGTGGAGATCGATTGGATCCAGGCCGAGGACGTGGAGGGGCTGTTGGCGTCCGATCGGTTGCGCGATCTCGATGGCATCGTGATCCCCGGCGGATTCGGTTCGCGCGGCTTCGAGGGCAAGGTCGCGGCAGCCCGATTCGCCCGTGAAGAAGGAGTGCCCTGTCTCGGCCTGTGCCTGGGCCTGCATGCGATGGCCGCCGAGTTCGCCCGCAATGTGGTGGGCATGGTCGGCGCCAGCTCGAGCGAGATGGATCCGACCACCAAGTACCCGGTGATCGATCTGATGCACGACCAGCGCGACGTCACCGACATGGGCGGCACGATGCGGCTCGGGCGCCTACTACGCCGTGCTCCAGCCCGACAGCAAGGTCGCCCTCGCCTATGGCGAGCCGGTCGTCAGCGAGCGTCACCGCCACCGTTACGAATTCAACCCGCGCTATCGAACCAGGTTCGAAGAGGCCGGTCTGGTCTGCAGCGGCACCTCGCCCGACAAGCGTCTGGTCGAGTTCATCGAGCTCGCCGACCATCCCTACTGGGTCGCCACACAGGCGCATCCCGAGTTCAAGAGTCGTCCCGATCGTGCCCACCCACTGTTTCGCGAGCTGATCCGCGCCTCCCTGGCCCGTCGTGATGCGACGCCTCCAGGTTTGCGTCGCATGCTCACCGAGGCAGCCGAGGACGCGGACAGCCTCGACAGTCCTGCATGACCGGTTTCCGTCACCTCGGCGACGTCGATGTCCACCAGGGATATGTGTGGAAGGTCGTGGTTGCCGAGTTCGAGTCGCCGACCGGCGAGCACGTTTCGACGGGACATCGTTCGTTCACCAGGTGCGGTCGGCGTCGTGCCGCTGGTGTTCGACGCCGAGGGTCTGCCGTCGGTCGTGCTGGTCAGTCAGTACCGGCCCCCGTACGAGCGCAACCTGATCGAGATACCGGCCGGAATGCGTGACATCCCCGCTGAGCCTCCCGCCGAGACAGGGCGACGCGAGCTGATCGAAGAGGCGGGTTTGGCGGCAGATCGGATGCTGCATCTGCTGGACATGATTCCCTCACCCGGCATGACCGATTCGGTCTGTTCGATCTTTCTCGCCACCGGTTGCACGGTGGTCGAGCACGATCGTCACGGCCCTGAGGAGGAACAGATGGAGTTGTTGCATCTGCCGCTCGAGGACGCGCTGGCGATGATCGATCGGGGCGAGATCTCCGACGCCAAGACGGTCGCCGGATTGCTGGCGGCAGATCGTCGACTCCGGCTCGACGCCTCGACGGGCGATTGAGCACAGCGGCGATGAACGCCGAGGAGTTGCCGCTCGAAGTCGAGGAGTTCCTGATGTGGCTGTCGAGCGAGCGAGGGCGAGCTCGCAACACGATGCTGGCGTACCGGCGGGATCTCCGCCACTACCAGGCGTGGCTCGCAGGGCGACAACTGACGCCGCTCACGGTGGGGCACGAGCGACCTGACCGACTTCGTCGCCGAACGCAAGGCGTCGGGGAGGGCGACGTCGTCGGTCGCCCGACAGATCGCCGCAGTCCGAATGCTGCATCGGTATCTCGCCACCGAGCACTACCGGCCCGACGACCCGACCCGTCGGCTCGATGGCGTGCGGGTGCCATCGGGCATTCCGAAGCCGCTCAGCGAGATCCAGATCACCAGCCTGCTCGACGCGGTGGTCGGCAACGAACCGTTGCAGCGACGTGACCGGGCACTGCTCGAGTTGCTCTACGCAACGGGCGCCAGAATTTCCGAGGTGGTCGGCTTGTCGATGGGCGACATCGATTTCGATGCGTCGCTCGTTCGGCTGTTCGGAAAGGGCAGCAAGGAACGAATCGTGCCGTTCGGTTCGACCGCCGCGACCGCCATCGACGAATGGTTCTCGCCGTCCGGTCGCGTCCGGCTGGTGCCCGAGATGGAAACGACGCGGTGACGCCGAGGCGGTGTTCCTGAACCAGCGAGGTGGCAGGCTGAGTCGACAGGGAGCCTGGCTGGTGATCAAGAAGTACGGCCAACGTGCCGGTATCACCGATCACCTGTCGCCTCACGTACTGCGTCACTCGTGTGCCACACATCTGCTCGATCACGGTGCCGATCTGCGAATCGTGCAGGAGATGCTCGGACACGCGTCGATCTCGACCACGCAGGTGTACACGAGGGTCAGTCAGGAGCGCCTGTGGGAGGTCTACCGTGATGGCACACCCGAGAGCGGTGCGGGCAGGGTCGAAGTGAGCAGACCGCTCCACCTGTTGACGCAGCCGCATCACCTGGCGGCACGTTCTTCACCTCGCTGTCGACGCGGCCGCTCGATCCGACCGAGGAAGCCTGGGCGGAGTCGCACCTGATGGCGGCCGAGGTGGCGCTGTGGCGAGAGATGTCGAATCAGGATCGCAGGCACTCCGCCAAGGTCGCCAGACGATTCGTGGCGGCGCTACCGAGGGCATCGCGAGCTGAGGTGGCGGGCGCATTGCTGCACGACGTCGGCAAGATCGAATGCCGGCTCGGCACGTGGGGCCGTGTTCTGGCATCGATCGTCGGGCCCCGTACCGAACGGTTCCGGCTGTACCACGACCATGAACGGATCGGTGCCCGGCTGGCGGAACAGGCCGGATCAGATGCTGCCACCGTGGAGCTGATCGACGAGCGTGG
The DNA here is from genome assembly GCA_963722635.1 of uncultured Acidimicrobiaceae bacterium. Lineage (GTDB taxonomy): Bacteria > Actinomycetota > Acidimicrobiia > Acidimicrobiales > Ilumatobacteraceae > Ilumatobacter. The sequence goes on along the minus strand of CAVRNX010000026.1, from coordinate 46,886 downwards.
CGCGGTCTACCAGATTCTCAAGAGTTGCGATCGAGCCTGAATCACGGGCCGGCGTTGGGAACCTGGGGCGTCCACTCGGTTGCCGCGCGGCAGGAGTCGCGGACCTGGATCTGGGGACGCATCTCGGTGGCTGCTGCCGAGAACAGCAGATCGAACTCGATCTCGTAGCTCGGGTCACCGATCGCCGAACCGGCATCGTAGGCCAGCAACGGGCCGCAGCCGGCGTGCTCGTTGTGGGCTTCGACTGCGCGCTGCAGGAGCGGCATGGCCGAGTCGAAGGCGGAGCCGCAGGCGTCGCTCGTCATCACTGCGAACTGTTCGGTCCCGACCCGCGCAATCACCTCGCTGTCGGCGAACGTGCGCCGAAGGATCCCGGCGAAGCTGACGATCGCGTCGTCATCGGGCACCCCGAACAACTGGTTTGCCTCGGGGTCTGCCGCCGCGCACATCGAGGCAGAGCAGCGAGACGGGCGTACCGAGCCGGTTGCAGACGCGCAGCGTGTGGGCTCCGAGCATCGTGAAGCCGGCTCGGTTGGACATGCCGGTCAGGGGATCGGTGATCGACTCCTGAAGGCTGGTGAGTTCGTGTTCGGCGACGCGAGCCAAGTCCTGCAGGAGGGCCAGGTCGTCGTCGTTGAAGTCGCGGGCGACACGATCGCTGATGCACAGCGTGCCGATCTTGTGCCCGTTTTCGAGCACCAATGGACAACCGGCGTAGAAGCGGATCTGGGAGTCCCCGACCACGAGCGGGTTGTCACGGAACCTGCTCATCGACCTGAGCATCGCGGACGACGAACACCTCGTCCTGACGCCCAGCGTGCACGCAGAACGGCATGTCTCGGGAGTGCTCGGCGACACCCAGTCCGACGCACGACTTGCACCACTGGCGGTTGGCATCGACGAGGCTGACGAGCGCGATCGGCACATCGAACAGGCGTCGGGCGAGCCGACTCAACCGATCGAACGGCGATTCGGGATCAACCTCGTGCAGCTCGGGTCGGCGCAGCTGTTGGCGCAGGTAGTCGACCCGGGATGGGTCGAACTCTGGATGGTGGGGAATTTGCATAGTTCTCGCTCACTGTGGTCGAGCTGTTACGGAACGTCCTCCTATATCTATCGTAGTGACGAGTTTGGCCCAACTCGTCAAGTTTCATGTCGAAAAGGCGTCAAGCAATGCTATAACGCAGCGATAGTCATGATTCTGGTCGTTCGGCGGTCGTTGACCACCGCCCGGATCATCATCCACACCAGCAGACCACCCCAGATACCGGCGATTCCGAACTGTGGTGTGAGCAGTGTGAGCACAGCGATCGGCAGCACGGCGAGCAGGTAGCCGAACGCCGCACGCCCCAGGAAGCGGTAGTCGCCGGCCCCGATCAGGATGCCGTCGTGGGCGAACGCGATCGCGCCGGGAACCAGCAAGATCGCCAACCACAGCATCCCACCGGTCGCCCGGCTGACGACGTCGGCATCATCCGAGAACACCCTCGGCAGCACAGGGGCCAGGATGGCGACCACGATGCCCAGGAGGACACCGGTACCGAGCGACAACCGCACCGCCCGCCGAGCGACGTGGGCCGCAGTCGCAGGCTGGCGTTTCCCGAGTTCCTCTGCAACGATCGTCTGGGCCGGCACGGCCAGAGCGTCGAGCGTCAGGGCCAGGAACAAGAACAAGCTCATCACGACCTGGTGCGCGGCCAGCGTCGGCTGGTCGATCCGAGCAGCGACCGCAGTCGAACCGACGAAGACGGCCAGCATCGACCCGACCCGCAAGAGCAGGTGCCGACCGGCCGACATGAGCGGCGCGATGCCGCCTCGATCGGGTCGACGAATCGGGGCCCGGCGCAACTGCGGCCACAGGATGAACACGAACGTCAGCGCTGCCCCGATCTGAGCGATCACGGTCGACCAGGCCGATCCGGCCACGCCGAGATCGAACACGAACACCAACACGAGTTCGATCACGAGGTTGGCGACGTTGGCGCCGAGCAACACCCACAGCGGAGTCATGTAGTTGCTGGCGCCCCGCAAGACGCCTTGAGCGGCGAGCGTGACGAGGAAGAACGGCACCCCGATGGCGCTGATGCTGAGGTAGGTCTCGGCGTGGTCGAGCACCTGCTCGGACGAACCGAACAGGCTGGAGATCCGACGCGCGCCGAAGAACAGCAGGGGAGCGGCCGGCACTCCGAACAGCAATGACAGCCACATCGCCTGAACACCGACGTTGGCAGCGTCCACCGGGTCACCAGCCCCGAGCCGGCGAGCTACCCGCTCGGTCGTACCGTAGGTGAGGAAGTTGGCCCCGGCGAAGATCAGCGACAGTACGGTGGCGGCGATCGCCAGACCCGCCAGCTGCTCGGTGCCGAGCCGCCCGACGATCGCCGTGTCGACGAGTACGTAGACGGGTTCGACCGCGAGTGAACCGAGCGCCGGGACCGCCAGGGCGATGATGCGGCGGTCGACCGGCGTCACGCCGGCAGCATGCCGATCGCGCCGTAGACGCGACCGAGGGTGGCCGACGCCACGACCCGTGCTCGGTCCGAGCCGACCCGCAACAGCCGAGCGAGCTCTGCCTTGTCGTCGATCAGCTCGTGGTAACGGGCCTGGATCGGTTCGAGCATGGCGACCACAGCTTCCCCCGTGTCGGCCTTGAGCGGGCCGTACTGCTGGTAGCCGGCAGCGATCTTGTGTGGGTCGCCGTCGGTGGCGGCTGCCAGGATGTCGAGCAGACCGCTCACGCCGGGCTTGGCCTTGATGTCGTAGTGGACCTCGGTATCCGAGTCGGTGACGGCGCGTTTGAACTTGCGCACGATCACCTTCGGGTCGTCGAGCATCATGATGCAGCCGGCATCGCTGTCGGACGATTTGGACATCTTCGAGGTGGGGTCCTGCAGGTCCATGACGCGGGCACCCGCCTTCGGGGTGACCGCCTCGGGTACGACCATCGTCTCGCCGAAGCGATGATTGAAGCGGATCGCCACGTCGCGGGTGATCTCGACGTGCTGACGCTGATCGTCGCCGACCGGCACCTCGTCGGCGTCGTACAACACGATGTCGGCCGCCTGCAACGCCGGATAGGTGAACAGCCCGGCCGAGATGAAATGGCCTTCGCGCTTGGCGGTCTTGTCCTTGAACTGTGTCATCCGGCTCAGCTCGCCGTACGACACGGTGCACTCCATCACCCAACCGAGCTGGGAGTGCTCGGGCACATGGCTCTGCACGAACACCGTTGCGACCTCCGGGTCGAGCCCGATCGCGAACAGCATCGCCGCCAGCTTCAGGGTCGTCTCGCCGAGCACACCCGGCTGTTCCGTGACGGTCAGGGCGTGCAGGTCGACGATGCCGTGGAAGACGTCGTTCTCGTGTTGCCCCGAAACCCAATTGCGGAGTGCGCCCAGGTAGTTCCCCAGGTGGACGTCGCCGGTCGGCTGGATACATGAGAGCACTCGAGTCACGACGTGCGAGGCTAGCTGGCGGTCGCCAACCGACCGTCATGGATTCTGGTTCGAGCCCTCGGTCTTCCCTAGAGTCGACGATATGCCTGCCCGTCGGCGCCACCGGAAACAGCCCGAGAACCGCGATCCGATCGTGCGGTTCGCGGAAGCGGTCAAGAAGTCGGATCAACAGGCACGGGCTGAACGGAAACGGATCAAAGCGGAGCGCGAGGAGGCGGCTCGGTTGGCACGCCTCGCCGCCGAGCACGCCGAGGCCGTTCGCGTCGCCGGGCTCCAGCTCGACAGGGCGATCGCTGCGGCCAAAGCAGCACGGCAGTCGGGCAAGGGCGTTGCGGAGGCCGATCTGGCCTGGCGTGAGGCGAAGGCCCGGGTGATCGAGCTCGAGACAGGTGAGCGGCCCGATTGGGGCACGACGGACGTTTGAGGGCTCGGATCGGGCGATCTCCTCGGGCGCCGACGTTGCCGTCTGTCGGGTCGATCGCGTCCGGATGGTTACACGGATGTAACTACAGCGGGTAACCTGGTGCGACCATGGCGATCGACGTTCACACCCCGCTCTACGACGGTCCGTTCGACCTGTTGCTGCAACTGATCCTCAAAGAGCAGGTCGATCTATACGAGATCGACCTGTCGCGCATCGTCGACGCCTATCTCGCCGAGATCGAGAAGTTGCAGGCGCTCGACCTCGACGTCGCTACCGAGTTCCTGTTGATTGCCGCAACCCTGGTCGAGCTCAAGACCCGTCGCCTGCTGCCGGGTTCCAGCGACATGGATCTCGACGAGGAGTTCGCGCTGTGGGAGGAGCGAGATCTGCTGCTCGCCCGTCTGATCGAATGCAAGACGTTCAAAGACGTCGCCAAGATCTTCCACCAGTTGGCAGACGAGGCGGATCTGTCGTTTCCGCGTACCGTCGGGCCCGACGAGCGCTTCGCCGGCATGATGCCCGACCTGCTCGAGGGCACCAGCCTGCGTCGTTTCCAGAGCGCCGCCATCCGGGCCCTCACTCCACGGCCGTTGCCGATCGTCGATCTGTTCCATGTCGATCCGATCAAGATCACCGTCGCCGAGGCGGTCAGCGAGCTGATCGACGAGTTGCCACGGATCGGAAGCATCACGTTCCGGCGCCTGACCGCCGACCTCGCCGACCGGATCGAGGTCATCGTGCGGTTTCTGGCGGTGCTCGAGTTGTTCAAGCAGGGATACGTCGAACTCGATCAGCCACAGCGATTCGGTGATATCGAAGTGTCGTGGTGTGCACCTGCCGACGTGTCGGACGAGAGCATCCTGATCGACGCCTACGACGGCTGACGCCGTAGGGTTGCTGCGCCATGACTGACGAGTTGCTCCCCGTCGAAGAACAGATCGCCTCGTTCAAGCGGGCGATCGAGGCCGTGATCATGGTGTCACACGACCCCGTACCGACCGACCTGCTGGCGCAGTTGATCGAACAGCCGATCGCCTCGGTGGAACGTTGGTGCGAGGAGTTGGCGGCCGACTATGTCGCCCAACAGCGCGGGTTCGAGCTGCGACGCGTCGCCGGCGGGTATCGATACCAAACGCATCCCGATCAGACCCCGTATGTCGAGCGTTTCGTGCTGCACGATCAAAAGGCACGTTTGTCCGGGGCGGCGCTCGAGACGCTGGCGATCGTCGCCTACAAGCAGCCGATCTCGCGGGCTCAGGTTGCTTCGATCCGAGGTGTCGACCCCGACGGCGTGATCCGCACGCTGCAGGCTCGCGGCTACATCGACGAGGTCGACCGTGACCCCGGTCCCGGGCAGGCGATCCTGTTCGGCACCACAGCCCAATTCCTGGAGAAGCTCGGTATCGACTCGCTCGACGATCTACCGCCGATCGCCGAGTTCATACCTGACGCCGATCTTGTCGAGGCGCTCGAACACGGACTGCGCGTGCGGCCCGACGACGTGCCAGAGGTGGCCACCCCGGAACAGGCGGGTGACGATGGCGCCCCACTCACCTGAGCAACCCGAACCCGAGCCACCGCTGTGGGAGCAGCTTGCCGCACAGAACAAGCAGCTTCCGGGTGGGGATCGGCTCCAGAAGGTGTTGGCGTCGACCGGTTGGGGCAGCCGCCGCTCATGCGAGGAACTGATCGCCCAAGGGCGTGTCACGGTCAACGGTGAGGTCGCCCAACTCGGCCGGCGGGTCGACCCCGAGCACGACCTGATCGAGGTCGATCACGCCCCCGTCGGCGTCAAGCCCGGTCTCGTGTACTACCTCCTCAACAAGCCGACCGGAGTCGTCACGACAGCCAAGGACACGCACGGTCGCAAGACGGTCGTCGACCTGGTGCCGTCCGATCCGCGTGTGTTCCCGGTCGGGCGGCTCGATGCCGACACCGAGGGTCTGTTGTTGCTGACCAACGACGGTGATCTGGCGCACCGCATCACCCACCCCAGCCACGGCGTCGACAAGGAGTACCTCGTTCACGTGCGTGGCCGCTTGACGGCGGGCGATCTGCGCCGGCTGCGCGACGGCGTCGAGCTGGAGGACGGCATCACCGCTCCGGCGGCCGCGTCGCAGCCAACGCCCGGGGTGATTCGTTTGACGATCCACGAGGGTCGCAATCGTCAGGTTCGCCGGATGTGCGATGCGCTCGGGCATCCCGTGTTGCGGCTGGTTCGCACGCGCGTCGGCCCGATCACCGATCGTTCACTACGGCCGGGAGACTGGCGCGAGTTGTCGACCGGCGAACGACGGGCGCTCACCGAGGCGGTGGCCGAGCAGGCGCGCCGTTACCATCAGCCCTCGTGACGCCACCGTCTATGGCCCCTGAGCGAATCGTCAACGTGATCGGCCTGGGTCTGGTCGGCGGCTCGATCGCAGTCGGTCTGCGGCGACGTGGGTGGCGCGTACACGGCGACGATGCGTCTGCCTTCACGGTGGAGCGGGCGATCGAGGGCGGGGTGATCGATCATGCCGGGCTGGCAAGCGACGCCGCTATCACCTTCGTGGCCGTGCCGGTGTCAGCGGTCGCCGAGCAGGTGCAGCGAGCTCTGGCCGAAACGGTCGGCACGGTCACCGACGTCGGCTCGGTCAAGGCGCCCGTGTGCCGAACCTGCGACGATCCCCGATTCGTGGGTGGGCATCCGATGGCCGGCAGCGAACTCGACGGACTCGACGGCGCCGACGGCGACATGTTCAACGGTGCGTTCTGGGTGCTGACCCCGGTTGCTCACAGCGATGATCACACGCTGGCGATGGTGTCCAGTGTGGTTCGAGAGCTCGGTGCCGAAGTGATCGCCCTCACCCCCGACAAACACGATCAGGTCGTGGCCGTCGTCAGTCATGTACCCCACCTGGCGGCCGCGACGCTGATGCAGCTGGCTTCGGACCGTGCCGACGAGCACGCAGCTCTGCTGCGACTGGCCGCTGGTGGCTTTCGTGACATGACCCGGATCGCCTCGGGACACCCCGATATCTGGCTCGACATCTGCACCGAGAACCGCCCTGCGATCGTGACGGCGTTGGGCGGCCTGATCGACCGCCTGTCCGAGATCCGCGATGTGGTCGACGTGGCCGATCGCGATGCCCTCCAGTCACTGCTCGTCTCCGCCAGGGACGCTCGCACCAATCTGCCGGGTCGGGTCGCCCATCCCGAGACGTTCGCCGAGGTCCGTATCCCGATTCCCGACCGTACCGGTGCCGCCGCCGAGGTGTTCACGCTCGCCGCTGACCTGGGGGTCAACATCTCCAACTTCGAGGTCGTGCACATGGCCGAAGGCAACCGCGGTGTCGCCGTGGTGTTGGTCGATGCTGCCTCGAGCGAAGTGTTCCGCGGTGGCCTGCTTGCACGCGGGTTCAAGCCAGCGGTGTCGCCGCTGGTCTGATCGTGGTTGCCACCCGCCTGATCCGGTCGATCGACGGCCCCGTCGATGCTGTTGTCGCCGTGCCGGGCTCGAAATCGATTGCCAACCGGGCACTCGTGTGCGCGGCCCTGGCGGTCGGCACCAGCGAGCTCACCAATCTGCCTGACGGCGATGACACCTCGGCGATGTTGGATTGTCTGCGGGAACTCGGGCTCGCCGCCGAGCTCGACGCGGATCGTGTGTCGATCACCGGCGTCGGCACCGGCTGGGCGCAGGGTCCGCACACGTTGCATGCCGGTCTTGCAGGTACGACGTCGAGGTTCGTGACAGCGCTGGCGGCGTTGGCAGCCCCACCGGTCGGGCCGATCACGATCGACGGACACCCGCCGCTGCGACGGCGCCCGTTCGGTCCGCTCCACGAGGCGCTCGCTCAACTCGGTGTGTCGGTGACGCCCGGCGAGACGTTCGGCAATCTGCCCTCGACGATCCACGGTCCGCCGTCGAGCGGCTCGGCGGCGATCCGCGGCGACGTGTCCAGTCAGTACGTGACCGCCCTGATGCTGATCGGTCCGTATCTGCCCGGCGGTCTGCGATTGGAGCTGACGAGCGGGTTGATCTCGCGCCCGTATGTCGAGCTGACCGCATCCGTGATGGGGTGGTTCGGCGGCACCCAGGTCGAGGTCGGCGACGACCTGATCACCGTGGCCCCCGGCGAGTATCGCCCCAGCCAGGTTGTGATCGAGCCCGATGCCTCGTCGGCGAGTTACCCGCTGGCGATTGCCGCCGTCGCCGGGGGAGCGGTGCAGGTCGACGGGCTCGGCGACCGTGCCCTGCAGGGCGACGCCAGGTTCGCCGATCTGCTGGCGCAGATGGGCTGCGTCGTCGAACGCGACGAGCACATGGTGCGTATTCGCCGAGCCGGGGGTTTGCACGGCGTCGACATCGACATGTCCGACGTGTCCGACCTGGTTCCGACGCTGGCCGTCGTCGCTGCGGTCGCCGACACCCCGAGCCGGATCCGTGGCGTCGGCTTCATTCGTGAGAAGGAGAGCGATCGGTTGGGTGATCTGGCGATCGAGCTGCGCAAGGCCGGGGTCGACGTCACCGAGACCGACGACGGGCTCGACATCCGCCCCTCGTCGGCGGTGCTGCGCCCGGCGCGCCTGGCGACCCATCACGACCATCGGTTGGCGATGGCGTTCGCCGTGTTGGGTTCCGTCGTCGACGGCATCGAGGTCGAGGACCCCGATGTCGTGTCGAAGAGCTGGCCCGGGTTCTGGACGATGCTCGCCGAGTCGTTCGTATGACCCTCAGCACGATCGCCGCCTTCGACTTCGACGCCACGTTGACCCGACGAGACAGCGTCGTGCCGTTCTTGCGAAGGGTGGCCGGCACCGGCCGACTGGTCGGCGGCTTGGCGAGCCGTCCACATCGGGTGCTTCCTGCCGCTGCGCGTCGTGATCGAGACACGCTGCAGGCGATCGCCAGCGAGGTCGGTCTGGGCGGCGTGGAGCGCGACGAGCTCGAGCGCCATGCTGCTCGGACTCGCTGGTTGGATCGTCGAGCACGGCTTGCGTGACGACACGGCGGCACGGCTCGGATGGCATCGCCGGCAGGGCCACCGCGTCGTGATCGTGTCGGCGTCCTACGAGCAGTACGTGCGAGTCGTCGGCGACCATCTCGGCGTCGACCAGGTGCTCGCAACGCAAGTCGAGTTCGACGGGTCCGAGCGTTGCACCGGCCGCTTGCTGGGTGCCAACTGCCGTGGCGACGAGAAGGTGCGACGCCTCTCGGCCTGGATGCAGATCGATCGGCGTCGACCGCAGCGAGGCGACGATCTGGGCCTACGGCGACTCGAACGGCGATCGCGCGATGCTCGAGTATGCCGACCATCCCGTCTGGGTCACCGAACCGCTCGCTAGCGTTGCGCCGACCGTTTGACCGACACGAACCATGAACGCACTGCTCCGAACCGCGCGCCCGAAACAATGGCTGAAGAACGTCCTGGTGTTCGCCGCACCCGGCGCTGCCGGCGTGCTCGATCAACCGTCCGCGCTCGGCAAGGCGTTGCTGGTGTTCGTCGCCTTCTGCCTCGGGGCGAGCGGCACCTACTTCTGGAACGACGTGCTCGACGTCGAGGCCGATCGTGCCCACCCGACCAAGTCGAAACGGCCGATCGCCTCGGGCGCGGTCGGCATCACCACCGCCAAGTTGATGGGCACCTTGTTGCCCCTGATCGCGCTCGGCGTCGCTGCGCTGACAGCACGCTGGCAGCCGGTCGCAGTCTTGGCGGCGTACATGGCGATCACGCTCAGCTACAGCGCAGTCTGGAAGCACGTCTCCGTACTCGATCTGGTGGCGATCGCATCGGGTTTCGTGTTGCGGGCGACGGCTGGTGCGGTTGCCGTTGATGTGCCGATGTCGAGCTGGTTCGTGCTGGTCACCACGTTCGGGTCGCTGTTCATCGTGACCGGCAAGCGCTACGCCGAAGCACGCGAGCTCGGCGACGACGCCCATCGTGTGCGGGCCACACTCGGCGACTACACCGAGGGGTATCTCCGATTCGTGCTGGCCGTCAGTTGCTCCGGAGCATTGGTGAGCTACTGCGTCTGGGCGTTCGAGACCAAAGAGCTGGCGCGCAGCGAGCTGCCGTACTACGAGCTCTCGATCGTGCCGATGCTGACGGCATTCCTGCGCTACGCGCTGGTGCTCGATCAGGGCCACGGTGCGGCGCCGGAAGAAGTGTTCGGTCGCGATCGGGTGTTGCAGGGGCTCGGCCTGGTCTGGGTGATCGTGTTCGGCGTGGCGGTCTACACGTGACCTTCGAGCAAGCGTGGGCGGCCGTCGCAGATGTCGACGGTTGGATGACCGAGGGCCAGGCGCGAGCGCTGTACGAGGCCGGCAGCGGCGTGTCCACCGGGCGGTCGGATCGTCGAGATCGGGAGCTTTCAGGGTCGTTCGACGGTCGTGCTGGCGTTGGCGGCGCCTGCGGATGTCGAGATCGTCGCGATCGATCCGCACGCCGGCAACGATCGTGGCCCGCAGGAGATCGACGGCTACCAGGATGCCGCCTCCGATGATCTCGTCGCGTTCGAGGCCAATCTCGCCGGCGCCGGCGTGCGTGACCGCGTCACCCACGTTCGCCAGTTCTCGGATCGAGCTCACGGGCTCGTCGACGGCGAGATCGACGTGCTGTACGTGGACGGTGCCCATCGCTACGGTCCGGCGCGTGCCGATATTCGCGACTGGGGTGCCAGGGTGAAGCCCGGCGGCGCCTTGCTGATCCACGACTCGTTCTCGTCGATCGGGGTCACCGCCGCGATCCTCCGCGAGCTGCTGCTGAGCGACCGCTTCAGGTACGTGAGACGCTCGCGCTCGCTGGCTGTGTACACCGTCGATTCGAAGCCGGGCCGGGGGGCCAGCGCACTCCGCCAGCTCGCCCAACTCCCGTGGTTCGCCAAGAATGTCGTCCTCAAGGTGTTCCTGACGCTCGGCCTCGGCAAGTTGCTGCGCCGACTCGGCCGCACCCCGCCCGAGTGGCCCTACTGATTGCATTCCAGCCAGAACATCGGGCGTTCACGTCGACCCCTCCGACCCAAACCTGTCCTGTTCCGGTCTGGATTTGGCCGGTCCGACAAGCGGTTTCCTGGCCAGTACGAGCGCCGTTGGGCGCGTGTCGGCTTGACCCCCCGCTCCGGGCCTGACCCAGTGCAGCCCACCGCACCGTTCCGGTCTGGATCCGGCGCGCCGGCACGCCGAAACCAGACCAGAACGCAGATCGGCGGGGGCGCTGGGCGGTAACCTGATCGTGCTGTGGCGACCACCGACTCATCCCGCGCCGACCGTCGCGCCCTGCTGTCCGGATGGGGCCTGGCGGCACCCAGCGCGGCCGAGCTGATCGACGTCGACAACGACACGCTGGCGGCGGCCGTCAAGGATCTCCCGGCCCGCGGCGGCATCGCTCGCGGGCTCGGGCGCTCGTACGGCGACCCGGCCCAGAACGCCGGCGGCCACGTGCTCCGCCTGGCCGCGGCCAACGATCAGATCGTGGTCGACGACCGCACCTGCAGCGTCACCGTCGGGGCCGGTGTCAGCATCGACGACCTGCTGGCCGTGATCGTGCCGCGTGGCTACTTCGTCCCGGTCACACCGGGGACGCGGTTCGTCACGATCGGCGGGGCGATCGCCAGCGACATCCACGGCAAGAACCATCACTCGGATGGCTCGTTCGGTGACCACGTCACGAGCCTGCGGATGATGCTCGCCGACACGACGATCGTCACCGTCGGCCCCGATCACGACCCCGACCTGTTCTGGGCGACGGTCGGTGGGATGGGCCTGACGGGCATCATCATCGACGCCACATTCGAGCTGATCCCGATCGAGACCAGTCGCATGTCGGTCGAGACCCGCCGCGTCGGACAGCTCGACGAGATCATGGCCCGGATGGCCGAGAGCGACGCCGAGGTCCGATATTCGGTGGCCTGGATCGATCTCGCTCGCCAAGGGCAAGCACCTCGGCCGTGGCGTGCTCACCAACGCCGAGCATGCCACCGCCGCCGAACTCGGTCCGAGCGCACGCGTCCGATCCGCTCCGCTACGAGGCCAAGCCAACTCGTGGCGGTGCCGCCCGTGGTGCCGGCGCCCGGCGTGATCAACCGGCTCTCCGTGACCGCATTCAACGAGCTGTGGTACCGCAAGGCCCCGCTCGAACGGCAGGGCGAACTGCAGTCGATCCCGGCCTACTTCCACCCGCTCGACCTGGTCGGCAGCTGGAATCGTGTCTACGGCCGGCACGGGTTCCTGCAGTACCAGTTCGTCGTGCCGTTCGGTGCCGAGGCCGTGCTGCGCACCGTGATCGAGCGGATCTCTGCAGCCGCCCTGCCGATCTTCCTGACCGTGCTCAAGCGATTTGGAGCCGGCAACGCTGGTCACCTCAGCTTCCCGCTCGGCGGCTGGACGCTGGCGATCGACGTACCCGCCGACCGGGCCGGGCTTGGCCGAGCTGTTGAACGGTCTCGACGCGCTGGTGCTCGATGCCGGCGGCCGTCACTATCTGGCCAAGGACTGCCAAACCAGCGCGGCGGCGCGTGCGCAGGGGCTATCCGCGCCTCGACGAATGGCTGGCCGATCCGCGCACGGGTCGACCCGTCCGGGCTGTGGGCCAGCGATCTCGGCCGCCGTCTCGGGCTGACGCCGTCCACCAACTGAACTTCACGAACTGATCGGAACCATGCAGAACGCACTCCACGAACCCCAGACGATCGTGCTGCTCGGCGGCACCAGCGAGATCGGGCGAGCGATCGTCGACGAGTTGTTGTCGGCCTCGGCGCGAGACGCTGGTGCTGGCCTGCCGGCGCCCCGACGAGGCGCAACCCGAACGGTTCGAGCGTGACGGTCTCCGCGTCGTGGTCGAGTACTTCGATGCCGCAGACACCGAGACGCCACGACGGCTTCGTGCGCAAGCTGGCGGCCGACCACGGCGATCTCGACGTCGCGATCGTGGCGTTCGGCGTGCTCGGCAGCCAGTCCGAGTTCGACCACGACCCGCAGGCGGCGGCACAGGCCGTGCACGTCAACTACACCGGAGCGGTCAGCGCGTCGCTGGCGATCGCCGCCCAGATGCGGCGCCAGGGGCACGGACACATCGCCGTGCTGTCGAGCGTCGCCGGCGAGCGCACCCGCGCCGCCAACTTCGTCTACGGCTCGTCGAAGGCCGGCCTCGACGCGCTTCGCCCAAGGGCTCGGCGACTCGCTCGTCGGCTCGGGCGTGAACGTCACCGTGATCCGGCCCGGCTTCGTGCACAGCCGGATGACGCGCGGCCTGAAGTCGGCTCCGTTCGCGACGACGCCACGCGTCGTCGGCGAGCTGGCGGTCGCGGGGATGCGCAAGGGCAAGCACACCGTGTGGACGCCGGGGATCCTGCGGTACGTGTTCATGATCCTGCGTCACGTGCCACGACCGATCTTCCGGCGCCTGCCGCTCGGCTGAACGGGGCTGGCGATCGCAACTCAGTCGGTGGCGTTCGGGTCGATCCCGCCGCCGCCGATGCCCGGGGCACGGCCGGCGACGTCCTTCGGGTTGAAGCCGCCGCCGCCCTCGCAGCGCTCGAACAGCAACACGAGGTTGGTCTCGTAGCTACCGACCAGGCAATGGTGGTCGGCGACCGCCTGGTTGTGTTCGGGCGAACCGAACTCGACCGAGGCGTTCGGCTCGGTCCAGCCGCCCCACGTGTTGGTGAGCACGACGAAGTCGGCCGAGGCGATGTCGTCGGCCATTCCGGAGTTCTCGGCGTCGGCCAGGCCGGGGTCCATCTCGATGAAGTAGGTGGCCGGCTCGAGCTCGCTGAACAACCAGTACACGTACGTGTCGGCGTACACGGTGCGACTCAGGTCGCCGGGCCCGACGAACAGCCGGTCGCCGGGCTCGGCAGCGGGCCTCGAGATCGGGCATCATCTGACCGATCGCACTCGCCACCGCCGGATCGCCCACCCAGAAGCGGTGATCGCCGCGTTCGATCTCGAACGGCACCGGGAGGTTGCCGACCGACACCCGGCTGTACAGGAGGTAGCTGCGGTAGGTGTAGAACGGGCAGACGACGAACATCACCGACGCCCAGCAGCGCCGTTGCGGCGCACGGCCGCCTGCCAGTCTGGCCGGAATCGCCTCAGGACCTGGGCGATGACCACCACGGCGAGCGACCACGACACGACACCGACCCAGGCGAGGTGGGTCGAATCGGGTCGCTGCAGCGCCTGCGGGAGGATGCCCAGCCCGAACAGTGCGGCGATCGCGAGTGCATCGCCGGCACCACCCACGACCGACCCGGTGTTGCGGTGGTGACGAACCGCCCAGACCGCCACGCCGATCGTGATCAGGATCACGGCCCAGAACCAGATGAACAGCTGGTGGCTGGCCGCCATCGCCGGGAAACGCCACCACGGCGGGAGGCTCTCGGCGACGGCCTGCAGCGCACCGTCGACCTGCCCCCAACTGGGTGGGCGCGGCAGCTCGCGCCCGGGGCGCAGACGAAACACGGGATCGATCAGCATCCCGTCGATCGCATCGACCGGCCCGGCCCGCACGAGGTGGCGCCACATCGGCAGCAACCCGACCGCCAGACCCCCTGCGAAGAACGCGAGGTCGGGGCGCCGGCGCCACAGTGCCCACGTGAACGCCACGCCGAGTGCCACGGCGAGATCCGGTCGGAAGCCCAGGGCGAGCCCCGCCAAGCCACCGGCAACCCACCAGCTCGACGACGTTCCCAGCGCCCGGCCGCGGATCGCGAACACCAGCGACCAGAGCGCCAGCGCCACACCGCCGTGCCACGCCAGCGCCGTGAGCCCGATCGGCGTCAGGATCAGGAACGTCGCCACGATCGCGGCGCCGACCGCCTGCAGGTACCCGTAGGCGCGGGCGATCGCGTAGATCCCGAAGATGATGCCGAGGTGTTGCAGCAGGCCGAACGTGCGCTCGCTCTCGAGCGAATCGCCGAACACTCTGAACCAGACGGCGAGAGCGTCGAGCGAGGTCGGGCCGTAGAGGTGCAGGAAATCGACGTTCGGCACCTTGCCCTGTTGCACGAGCGTCGGGAAGACCAGCATGAAGCCCTCTTCCATCGAGGCCCCGGTCCCCACGTACAGGCCTCGAAGGGGAAGCACGACGACCGTCAGGATGGTGGCGATCGAGAGCAGTGCCGGCCACTGGTCGCGGCTCGACGCGACGAGGCAGGGAACCACCGAGCACGAAGGCACGTGGTTGCTCGGGCGACACGCCGCAACGGTAGCCACAACCAAAGGTCCGCCACGTAACCTTCTGGGCGAGCCCTGTCGGGCCCGTGCATGGAACGAGCGATGAGAGATATCCCCAATCTGATTTCGGCACGGGTCCGCGCCTGGCTGGCCACCGCGCTGGCGGTGTTACCGGTGCTGGTGGCCGGGGTTCGGGCGGCAGCGTCGTCGTGGGTGCCGATCGGCGACGATGCCTACTTCACGGCCCGATCGATGGACGTCGCCACCGAGCACCACCCGCTGGTGGGTGCCTGGTCGTCAGGATCGACCGGTTTGTCACGGCAGGTCAACAACCTCGGGCCGATGCAGCTCGATCTGCTGGCGCCGTTCACCAAGATTGCGCCGATGGGCGGCACGGCGCTCGGTGTGATCACGGTCCACATCGCGGCGATCGTCACGATTGCCTGGCTGGTCCGCCGGATCGCCGGACACGCAGCGGTGGTGCCGGCCATGGCGGCGGTGTCCGTGTTGACATGGATCCTCGGCTCGGAGATGTTGATCGCCGCCCGCCAGCACCAGTTCCTGATGCTCCCGTATCTGTGTCTGCTGGTGGCTGCGTGGGCGGCGACGGCAGGCGACAGGTGGGCGTTGGTGCCGTTCGTCGTCACGGGGAGCCTCGTCACCCAGACCCATCTCAGCTATCCGATACTCGTCGCGGCCGTGGCAGTCCCCGTGGTCGCCGGGCAGGTGTACGCCGCCCGCCAGCGAGGTGTGGTGGCGGAGTTCGGGCGACCATGGGCCGTGGCAGTCGGTCTCGCAGCCGTGCTGTGGGTGCAGACGGCGATCGATCAGGCCTTTGGATGGGGCAACCTGTCCGCAGCCCTGTCATCTCCGGGTGACTCGGCCAGTCACGGCTACGGGACCGGGTTTCGAGTCGTCGCCCAGGTGATCATCGCGGCGCGCGGCTACGTTCGCCCCGGGATCGGGCGATACCCACACGACATCGGCCTGGCGGGTGCCGTTCGTTCGGTGCTGATGATGGCCGTGTTGATCGGTCTGGCGATCGCAACGGCGGCGGCGTTCCGGCAACGTCGTCGGATCGCCGCGTCCGGGCTGTCGGTGGCGGTCGTGTCGCTCTGCGCCGGCGTCGTCAATGCCGCCAATCTGCCGGTCACACCGTTCGGTCTGACATCGTCCAACTACCTCTGGTTGTGGTCGATGACGGCGTTTCTGTTGCTCGGCGCGTTCGTCGCCGTCGACCACTACCGGGCCCTGCTGCTCGCAGGTCGCCGTCATCTGGTCGAGATCGGCTTCCCGGCGCTGCTGGTGGTGGTCGTGCTGATCAATCTGCCTTCCTCGCAACAGGTGACCGATCCGGACCTCTATCGCGAACAGCTGAGGATGACGTCCGAGTTCACGCGTCAGCTTGCAGGACGTCGAGCTGACGGGCCCCGTGTTGGTCGATCAGAGTCACCTGTACTTCGGACATCCCTACGGATATCCGGCGGTCGTCGTGCTGCGCGATCGGGGCATCGAGTATCGCCTCGAAGGCTCGATGCAGGCGCGACGGTTCGGTGAGAGTCGCGTCCCCGATGGAAGCGAACCCGAGCGGTTGGTGCTGTGGCGCGGTGACGAGGCGCTCGAGCGGCTCGATGCAGCCGAACCGCGTCGTGTACGTACCGGGGTTCGATCCGTTGGTGGTCTTGCTCGAGACGGAGGTGACCCGTGGATGACGGCCGCCGGCCGCCGGCAGACGACGAACACGACCTCGACTGGTACGTCGACGATCTGCTGAGGCGGGGCATACGGCGTGTCCACGTGTTCGCTTGGCGCGATCTCGACGACCCTGACGCCGGTGGGTCAGAAGTGCATGCCGACGAGTTCATGCGACGTTGGGCCGATCGGGGGCTCGATGTCATGCATCGCACCTCGGCCGCCACGGGACGGGCTCACGTCGAGCGGCGCAACGGCTATGAGGTCATTCGCCGGGGCAGCAGGTATTCGGTGTTTCCACGTGCCGTGGTCTCAGAGATCACGAGGCGGATGGGCCAGGCCGATGCGATCGTCGAGATCTGGAACGGGGTGCCGTGGTTCTCGCCGATCTGGTGTCGCCGGCCGAAGATCACGATGCTGCACCACGTGCACGGCCCGATGTGGGACCAGATCCTGCCGGGCCCGTTGGCTGCGTTCGGGAGGACACTCGAGACTCGGCTCGCTCCGCCGTTCTACCGGCGCGGGCTGACGGTCACGCCGTCGGATGCCACGCGCGAGGAGTTGCTCGAGATCGGTTTCCGCCCTGATCGTGTCGTCGCTGTGCCGAACGGGGTCGACTCGTTCTTCTCGCCGGGTGGCGAAAAGACGGAGGTCCCCTCACTGGTGGCCGTCGGTCGGCTCGCTCCGGTGAAGCGCTTCGATCTCGTGATCGACGCAGCGGTCGAGGCGCGACGGGCGGCTCCCGACCTGCGCCTGTCGATCATCGGCGAAGGCCCACTGCGTACCGAGCTGCAGCAGCAGATCGACCGGTTGGGCGCCGGCGACTGGATCGCAGCTGTTGGGGCGCGTCGACCGGGAGTTGCTGGTCGACCACTATCGACGCGCCTGGCTGGTGGTCAGCGGATCGCTCGCCGAGGGCTGGGGGCTGAGCCTGACCGAGGGGGCAGCGTGTGGCACCCCTGCGGTCGCAACCGATATCAACGGGCACCGCAGCAGCGTGGTGCAGGGGCAGACCGGGCTGCTCGTGACGGAGCAGCGGCTCGGCGGGGCGTTGGCCGACCTGCTCGGTGACCATCAACGACGGCGGGCGCTCGCTGCGGCGGCCCTGGCGCGGGCCCGCACGCTCACGTGGGATGCTTCGGCGTTGGGTCTGACCCGGTGCCTGCACGCCGAGGTCGACGCGTCTCAGGCGCGACGTCGATAGCGTTTGGCCGCTGTGCGTACGGTCATCGTGCTCCCCACCTACAACGAACGCGAGAACATCGCGTCGCTGCTGACTGCCGTGCGGGACGTGAGTGCCGACATCGAGGTGCTCGTCGTCGACGACAGCAGCCCCGACGGCACTGCCCAGCTTGCTCGCGAGATGGGGATCCAACTGGGCGGAATCGCCGTACTCGATCGCCCGTCGAAGGAGGGTCTCGGCAGTGCGTATCGGGCCGGATTCCGCCGCGCCCTCGACGAGGGATGCGACATCGTCGTGTCGATGGACGCCGACCTCTCGCACGACCCGGCGGTGATCCCCCACATGATCGAACTGCTCGACGACGGGGCCGATGCGGTGATCGGATCGCGCTACGTCACCGGCGGCGGCACGACCGACTGGCCGGTACGCCGACAGCTCCTGTCGAAATGGGGCAATGCATACACCCGGCTCGTGCTGGGTCTGCCGACGCGCGACTGCACTTCGGGGTTTCGGGCATACCGGGCGACTGCGCTGTCGGCGATCGAGCCCGACTCGACCGGCGCCGAGGGCTACGCCTTCCTGACCGAACTGGTGCGACGCCTGACCCGTCGTGGTTTCGCAGTCGCCGAGACACCGATCATCTTCCGCGATCGGACCCTCGGCAAGTCGAAGATGTCGGGTCGCATCATCGTGGAATCGATGCTGCTCGTGACCCGGTGGGGCGTCGCCGATCGGTTGCGTCGGCTCCGCCGACGGGGTTGACGCTCGCAGCTCACCGGTTAGCGGCGGCGGCGTTGCGCTCGGCGATCCCGTTCAGAAAGGCGCCAGGTGGTGCGATGAAGACCGCCAGCGGTTGGCCGAGGTCGAGCATCTCACTCAGGTCGTCGACGACGTCGTCCGGCAATTCGGGCTCGAGTGAGACCGCCAGAATGTTGAGGTCGACGATCGAGATCAGATCCTCGCGATCGATCTCGATCAGCCGTGCATCGACCCGAGCTGCGAGCTCGTCAAACCGCTCACGCTGCCGGTCGGTGCGCCCGTCGTATCCCGCCACCTCGACGTAACCCTGGCCGGACCGGGCTCGCCACTCGTCGACGTACGAGCCGCTGACGAGATGGATCTCGCTGTCGATCTCGCCCGGATCGAGAACACGCTGAGGCGTGGCCGGCACACGCCAGGTGTTGTCGACCCCGACCTGATAGCCGAGTCGCTCGAGTTCGCCCAACAGCCCGAATCCATGTGCTCCGGGGAAGACCGACTCCTGCCAGAACACCATGTAGATCCCCTGCTTGCCGGTCGCTGTTCCGACTTGTGCCTCGAGAGCTGCCGACACGTCGGGTACGACCGCCCGGACCCCTTCGGCGGTGACGTGATCAGGTTCCTCGACGACCTACGGCGGCGGCCAGCGACAACGCCGTCGCCAGCGCTGCGGCCACAGAGGCGGTGATGATGACCGGGCGCCGGCCAGATGTCTCGACCCGGGCCGCGGCCCGTCGCTCGCTCACCAGGATCCAGGCGGTCCAGAACATTGCCAGGACCGCCAGCAACACCGCCGCCGACATCCAGAGCGTGAGGTAGTACCAGAGCTTCCCGAAGATACGCGAGATCGAGATCCAGCCGGCCAGTACCGCCACCGCAATGACGCCGTGCAGCGCAAGCAGGTCCTGATGCCGCCGTCGAATCGCCCACGCCGCGGCCGACACCCATCCCACCAGCACCGCCAGACCGATCACGCTGAGCCTGCCGGCCTGCGAGGCGCGCTGGACGAAGGCGGCGTCGTCGAGTACGAGTTCCTCGAGCATCGCCACCAGGTCGAAGTGCTGCGTCAGCAACTGCAATGCCGGCCAGAGTCCGATCGACTGCTCCGGTTGTTCGGTGGCGAAGTGACGCAGCAATCTGACGATGTTGCCCGGATCGTCGCGTAGCTGTTGAACGACCGGAGGTACCCAGAACAGGGCGCCGACCCCCAGCATCGTGAGCATCGGGCGGACCGCTCGATCGGACAGCAGGCGACGGCCGCGCAGGAACTGCCAACCCAGCCAGCCGAGCACGAGGGCGTTGAGGGCGATCGCGCTCGGGAGGTAGGGCACGTGGGTCTGGGCGGCCAGGTTGGTGGCGACCACGACGATGATCGCCATCCAGTGGTCGCCGCACAGCACGAACCAGGCAGCGATCAGGGCCAGCATCCACAACAACACACCGAAGTACGGATTCCACGGATGGGTCAGGACGTCGAGCCCATAGCCGCGAAGCGCGATCGCGAGCGATCGCCCCGAAGACGACCGCGCCGCGCACGCCGTACCGGCGCCGACCAAGCATCACGATCGTTGCCACGCACACGCTGTTGAGCACCACGCTGGCGAGCTGCATGCCCCACGGGCTGGAACCGGTGAGCCGGTAGAACGGAGCGATGAGGTAGAAGCTCCACGGCCCCGGATGGCTGCCCTGATCGGGGAAGTTGCCGATCCGGCCGGGCAGGCCGACCAGCGGAGTGTTGCGACCGCCGACGTCTCGCACCCTGAACTCGGTCATCACCATGTCGAGCACCGGAACCCAGCCGCGCCATGACAGAACGAGCGCCGCCAGCACGAGCGGTGAGATGACGCTCAGCGAGACCCACAGGGCCGGGCGGCGCTCGAACAGGTCGCTCACGACGCGTGAGCGTACTGGTCGCCCGGTGACGTCCCCTGGGCTCGTCACGCCCGCACCCGGCGCTTCGTCTCGCCGATCCGACTCGTGGCGTCGCGATCAGCATCGTCAGCATCGTCGCCGACCAGGGCGGCGACCAGGATCGAGACGGCCGCGAACATGCCGATCCCGTGGACCGACGTGAACGATGTGGGCCAGCCGCCATTCGGAAACGGCGCGTCGCGCCGCTCGACCAGCACCACGACGGCGCCGACCGTGATCAGGCTCGCCAGGGCCGTCAGCTCGGCCAGACGCGACCGGCGGGTAGCGAGGAGGGCAGACGCAGCCACAGCGCCCCAGAACGCCCACGAGGGCCCGATCAGGAGCACGCTCAGGGTGATCCAGAGCACGCCGGCCAGCAGAGACCGACGCAATGACCAACGCTCGGTCGCCCATGTCCAGGTCGGAACGATCAGCCGCTTCCCCGTGTCGGACAGGCCGACCACCCCATGGCGGCGTCGGTCGTCCTGGATCAGCAGTATCGCCAGCAGCGTCATGAGTAACGAACCGATCAGTGCAATCGTGAGGCGCCGCTGGGCGGTCCAGCGCACGGTCACTGCCCGAACGCCGTCGTCGGGTGCCAGCCACCAGCCGGTGAAACCGCCATCGACCATCTCCGGGTCGCCGAGCGCGGCCCCGTTGAGAGTTGCCGACCAAGCCTGATTGAAACCCTCGCCCACCACCAGCCAGCATCCATCTGGACAACCACTGACGTTGATCTGGCGCTCGAAGCGGCCCTGCTCGAGAACGTCGGCCCTCGCCAAGTTGTCGACTGAGCGGACCGCCGCTCGCGCCCCGGCGTCGAGTACGACCGCATCGAGCGTGAACGGCAGGTCGTTCGGCGAAGAAGTCAGAAGGTGGGCGCCCTGATCGAGATCGTTCGAGGGCTGGCACGGTGTCGCCGTGAGTGGCTCGCCATCGAGCCATCCGGTGCCGGTGACGGTGACGGTGGCCGACATCGATGTTCCGTCGATCTCGGCGATCGGTGCGCACACAAATCGATGGGTGGTGGTGCCGAGCCGATCGACTCGGGGGCCACCCTCGATGACGATCTCGGAGATCGCTGCCGGCAACTCCACCACGTCCCCGAATCGGCGATCGATCGTGGTTGCGGGTGCGATGCCGCTCAGTTCGACCACCAGTGGCCCGGCGGGCAGGGGAGGATCGATGAATGCCCGGGAGCCGCCCTGCGCGTCGGGGATCAACTCGATGGTCCGAGCGGCGTCGCCGGAGTGCAACGTGAGTGTGGTCACCCGGCTGAAGCCGCTGACCGGCTGACGAATCGCGATCTCGGTCAGAGGCTGCGCGACCTCGGCCAACGACAGGGTCGCACCCTCGGCTTCATCGAACCCGGTGATCCAGGCCGTGTCGAGGTCGCCGTCGATCGCCGCCACGCCGGCGTGACGAACAGATCCGATCAATCGGGACGACGCAACGGCCGGCCAATCGAGTGCTGCGGCGAGTTCGGTGTCGGAGGCCCTGGCATCGATACGAACGGTGGGGGAGAACTCGAACCGGCGGCTACCACTCAACTCGAACTCGCGCACCAGGATCGGCTCGGGGTCATCGCGCCAGCGATTCATCGGATCGACCCGCAGGCGCGTGAAGCTCACCGCCAGCGGCGTATCGGGATCAGCGACCAGTAGGACATCGGTGGGGGGTCGGATGGTTTCGGTTGCCGGTCCGAGCGCCGACGAAATCTCGGCGAATCCGACGGCGGACACCGCTGACGCCGTGCCGGGAATGCCGCCGCCGACCGTTTCGATCGTCAGATCGAGTGATCGGATCTGGGGGCTGACCGCAATCGGTTGTCCGGGGGCGACGAGTGAACGCTCGTCGAGCGCGATACGGGCGGTGATGTCGGCGATCGGTCCCGACGAGTCGGCGCCGACGACCGTGAGTTCGGTGATGCGACGGGTATCAGGTCGGTTCGGTTGCAGCACGAAGATCTGGTCGACGTCCCGGTCGAGATAGAGCCTGAACATCTCGCCGATCGGGTCGCCGTGCTCACCGACCAACCACGCCGTGTCAGGGTCGCCGTCGATCGCCATGAACGGTCGGTGTTCGGGGAGGTAGGCGAACGGCTCGCCGTACGAGGTCGCGGCGGCGCTGACCGGGCCGCGCTGGATCGCCACGGTCGTCGTGTCGGGATCGGACGTGTCGAACACGGGCAGCCGTTGGTCGCCCGAGACCTGCTCGATCGGGTCGAGCCGTGTGTCGATGTGCTCGGTGAAGCCGGTCGTGTCCTGTGAACTGCGCCAGTGCCGGGCCCGACCACGGTTCGAGTCGGTCACGATCGCCGCGACAGCCTCGTCGATCGCCGATGCCAGTGCGCTCGGATCGCCCGCCAACGAGGCGCTGTACCGAACCGTGGTGGTGCCGTCGATCAGACCAGCGGCGGCGGCGTCGACGAGTCCGTCACCGCTCCCTGACACCAGAACTGACTGTTCGGAGGCGCGGATCACACCCGCCGGGTCGTACAGCTCGACCAGCTCGACGGTCGGCATCGGCTGGCCGACACGCGGGTCGCCGAGCGCCCGTTCGTCGGTGAACGGCACCTCTGGGCGGTTGAGAGCCAGCTCTCCGACACCGATCGGCGGTGCGAACCCGGGTTCATCCAAGACCAGCGAGCGGACGATTTCCGGGCGGGCGGTTCGGAATCGGTCAAAGGCGTGGTCATTGGTCAGCCACACCGTGTCGACCCCCAGCAGTCGAGCGACCGGCGCCAACGCCCCGGGATCGAGCCTGCCTTCCTGAATCCGGTCGTCGAGCGCAAACAGCAGGTCCATCGCCCCGGCAGAGCCGAGCGGCAGGAGATCGCGGGTGACCAGCGGCTTGTCGGTCAGTCCCGGCAGCGGCTGATCGACGGTGTAGCCCCACCGGTACGCACCGAACTCGGCACCCGGCAGTTGCAGCACGCGCCCCTCGGATCCGGAGCGATCGAGCACGCTGGCCGCTTCGATCCAGGCCGCCGGAGCGGTTTGATCGCGTTCGAGCGCCGGATCGACGAACGCCCCGGTCCAGAGTGCAGGCAAGTTGACGATTGCCAACACCACGACCACGGTGGCGAGAACGTGATCGGCTCTCACCCCCCGCCGCAGGCCGAGTCGCGGCAGTCGCAGTGGACGCACCGAATCGATCAGCGATGCTGCCGCGATCGCCAGCCCGAGCATCAGCACCGGCACCGCCCTCGTGCTGCTGCGCAGTGCCAGCGCAAGACCTCCGTCACCATCGCCGGTGAGCAGCGCCATCAGCGGCGAGCGGTCGTTGCTGGGATGCACGCCGACCGCGAGTACGACACCGGTGACGATCAGCAAGGCGGCGAAACGGCGGTGCGTCCAGCGCGTCCAGACGAGTCCGGCGACACACACGATCGGAATCACGAAGCTGACGACGAGTGCGACCGCCGACGCCAGGTATCGAAGCGATTCGGTGGTGGTCGCCGCATAGGGGTCGCGCAGGTAGAACAGCCAGTAACCGAGGCCGCGCCAGACCTCGGCGGAGGTCGAGGTGAGTGACACATCGGCCACCGACTCGGAGTAGGGCAACACATCGGTGCCGTACTCACCTTGGATCAGCAGCATCGCGATCCACCACAGTGAGACGCCGATCGAGAGCACTGCGACCCGCATCGCCACCGCCACCGATCGGCGCCAAGTAGCCAGCCGCTGCCAAGCGCTGTGCACCAGCCACAGCACCGGCGCCGGCACGATCATCGCCAGCGCGGTGGCGTTGACGGCGCCCACCGTGAGCACGATCAAGGCGATCGCCGCCGGGTCACCCCATGTGTTGCGTCGTGTCGCCCGGATCGTGAAACCGACGATCCACCCCAAACCGGCCCACGGCAGCAGCATCACCGACGTGCGCGACACATACGGCAGCACGTAGAGCGACGTCTGATACACGACCGCTGCGGCGAGCGCCGCCGTGGCGGACAGCCCGAGCAGACGGGCACACCAGCGCACCCCGAGTCCGGCCGCGACCATGATCGTGCCGAGCCACAGCCGATGGGCGATCCAGTCGGGCACGCTGAGCGCCTCGAACAACCAGAACCATGGACCGGCCGGCCACAGGTAGGCGATGTGTTGGTGCGGAACCCAGCCGGCAAACTGCCGCGGGTCGAACGAGCCGGCGGCGTCAGCGATCAATCGACCCGGATCGAGATACAGGTACAGCTTGCTGTCGGCCGGCATCCGGCCGGGTGCCGCCGTGAGCGCCGGCACGTAGGCGATGACAGCCAACAGCGCCGCCGCCCGAACCAACGGCCGCATCCAGAACGGGGGCCGCCCGGCGCTCACGGAATGGCGCCGAACACGCCGTACAGGCCGGTCAACGCCGCCAATCCTGCACCGCATGCGGCCATCGTGGCCGGCCACAGGGTCTCATCGGTGTTGCGGCGTTGCTCGTACCAGCGGGCCGCCCCGATCAGCAGCGGAAACGCCGCAAACAGGAATCGCGGGCGGGCGGTGACGGTGGCCGGAACCAGCATCAGACCCACGATCGCCCACGAGTAGAACATCATGAACCAGGGCAGCCGAGCTTTCCAACCGAGAATCAGCAAGGCGATGGTGGCGAGCAGGGTGATCGCCGTGATCGTGTCGGTCGGTGACGTCAGCGGTTGTACCACCGCCTCGAACGTGTTCTCGATGGCGGTCCACCCGAAGCTGGCGCCCTCGCCCCATGCTTCGCGTTGCACACGGAACCAGGCGCCCGCCTCGCCGGTGTGCTGGCCGAGCCACACCTGGAAGGTGATGAACCCGAGCGGCGCCAGCAACACCGCCGACAGCGAACTCCAATCGCGCTCGTCACGAATCGCGAAGTACGCCGCAACCGCACAGGCGACCACCAGTGCCAGGCCGTTCGGTCTGGTGGCGGTGGCAAGGGCCGCGAACACGCCGGCCGCAACCCATTCGTGATCCATCAGCATCAGCATGCATGCCGCTGCGAGTGCGATCATCAGCGCTTCGCTGTAGGCGAACGACAACACGAAGCTGCCGGGGAACAGAGCGACCAGCGTGGCCGTGTTGCGCCCGACCCGCTCCCCGTACAAGCGTTGCCCGATCAGCCCGATCAGTACGACCGCGATCAGACCGAAGATCGCATTCATGGTCAGGACGGCGACCGAATCGCCTCCGGGGCAGATCTTGTCGAACCATCGTCCGAGCAGCGGGAACAGCGGGAAGAAGGCCGCCCGTGCTTCGTCGATGTGATAGGTGACGTCGGGCGGTATGTCTGTGGGGTAACCGTTGCGAACGATGTCCACGTACCACAGGCCGTCCCAGGACGTGAGCACGTCGACGATCGGTCGGATCGCGCTGCCGACGTTGCCGGTGCCGTGGGGGTCGGCCACCGGCAGCGAGCGCTCCTCGGCCAGGTTGGCGTCGATCCGCAACTCGGCGGCGACCACGGCGGCGCCGATCAGCACGCACAGACGCGACAGCACGTAGACGGGCAGGGCGTGGCGCAACATCGGCCACCACGCCGTGGCGCGGACATCAACCATCGGAACCGCCCGAGGCGAGCGGGAGCAGCTGCGTCAGGTGCTTGACGCCGCTCAAGATGCCCTGGCGAGCCGAGCGGCGATGGTGACTGGCCGACGAGTCGCCGGTTTCGAGTCGATGGGCGAGGAACCAGTCGTAGCTCTGGGCGAACATCTCGTCGGTCGACCACTTCGGTGCCCAGCCGAGTTGCTCGTGTGCGTCGGCCAGATCGAACCACATCGACTTCGAGTACATCAGCCAGTGATACGGGGCGAACGGTGTGAGGCCCAGCCGGGCAGACAGCTGCATCGCCGCGCCGGCGACCCCGGCGGGCACGCAGCGCACGCGTGCACCCGTGCCTGCGTAGGCGCACAGGTGGTCGAGTGTTTCGAACATCGTGCCGAAACGATCTGTGCCGATGTTGAGCACTGCGGGCCGCTCGGCGGCGCCGGCCAGAATGCACGCGTCGGCGAGGTCTTCGGCGTGGACGAACTGATAACGGTTGGTGCCGTTGCCGAGCACGATCGGGTCGGCTCCGTCGGCGATCCAGTCGAACAGGATGCCGAAGATCCCCAGACGGCCGTGCCCGAGGATCGTACGTGGTCGCACGATCGACACGTCGAGGCCGTTGCGGGCGGCATCGAGGCAGGCCCACTCGGCAGCGAGCTTGGCGTGCCCGTACGCCTCCTCCGGTTTCGGCACCGTGGTGGGGAGCACCGGGTTCGACTCGGGCACGCCGAACACGGCGCTCGAGGAAGTGTGTACCACTTTGCCGACCCCGGCCGACGAGCAGTGATCGAGCAACAACCGTGTGCCATCGACGTTGACGCTGCGCAGTAGGTGGTGATCCTTCGCCAGCGGCACTTGTGCGACGTTGTTGAAGACGATGTCACACCCGTTCACCGCTTCGGCGACGGCAGCGGCATCGCGGATGTCTCCTGCGACGAACTCCACCTGTCGTGGACGATCGTCGACGTCGTGCAGGTCGAACACCCGGACCTGATGACCCCGGTGCAGCAATCGCTCGACGAGCAGTGATCCGAAGTATCCGCTGCCACCGGTGACGAGGCTGGTGGTCACAGCTCGAGCCCTTGATCGATGCACCAACGAATGCTGCGGCGCATGCCGTCGTACAACGCCACACGGGGTGTGTAGCCGAGGTCGCGGCGGGCGGCGCTGACGTCGCAGGCGATGTTCTTGTTCATCTCGCCGAGCACGTGGATCTGCTGGTGATAGTGGCCCGTGCGCTGGATGGTCGCATCGGCGAACTCGGCCACGCGTGCCACGATGTCAGGTACCCGGACCCGGTTGGGGGATACCTCGAACCCCTCGTCGGCGAGCGCCCGCCCGACCGTTTCGACGATCTCGGTGACGGTGTACGGACGCTCGTCGGCGATCCACCAGGCCAGCCCGGGATCGGTGGCGACGAGTTCGGCCCGCAGCACACCGTCGACAAGATTGTCGACGTACACCATCGATCGGGACTGGACGCCACCTGGCGAACACCGGGAACCTGCCCGTACGGACCATCTTGAAGAACGTCGTCTGGCGGGGTGGCTGGTGCGGACCGTAGAACCACGGTGGCCGCACCACGACGGCATCGAGCCCGCTGTCGACCGCCTCGAACACGGCCAGCTCCGCCTGCATCTTCGAGTCGCCGTACCCGTAGTAGGGGTGGTACGGCTCGTCATTGCGGAAGCGGTCGTCGGGGTGCGAGTTCGTGCCGAACGGGCTGTTCGACGACACGTGTACGAAACGGCGCACATCGTGTGCGCGAGCTGCCTCGAGCATGGCGATCGTGCCGTCCCGGTTGACGGTGTAGAAGTCGGCGACCCGACGCGGATGGATGACACCGGCGGTGTGCAACACGTCGACGTCGCCCGATACTCCCTCGAACAACCGACCGAGCGACCCGGGGTCGAGCAGGTCGCCGATCACCGGCTCGACCGAACGACCGAGGGCTGCCAGCCGCTCGCCCTCGACCCGGTTCCGCACGAGCACACGAAGCACGCCCGGGCGGTTCCAACCACCGTCGGTCTGCGTGAGGGCGTGCGTCAGGGCGGTGCCGAGCCAGCCGGCAGCCCCGGTGACGATGGTGGCGTCGGGAAGGGCCCGCAGCAGAGGGACGGTCACGAGTGCTCCCCGATGAAGTGGCGGGCGTTGCGCAACGACACGGCCATGACCGATGCCTGCGGGTTGACGCCGGGCGCATCGGGCAGCAGTGATGCGTCGTTGACGTAGACGTTGTCGCTGCCGAACACCTTGCCGAAGCTGTCGGCAGCCGCCTTCGACCGATCGGAACCCATCGGAACCGTCGAACACAGGTGAACGGTCATCACGCTCGCTGCTGTCGCCGAGAATCGGCCGGTCAACTCGGCCAGATCGGCTCGCGAGCTGACGATCGGGGCGCCCTTGAAAGCGGGGAAGACCTGGCGGGCCCCGGCCTCGAGCATCACGAGCGCCAGTCGGGCGAGGCCCTGACCGAGCAGATCGCGATCGCGCCGGGTGAGCCGGTACGTGACGAGTGGGTCCTCGAGCCCGGGAATCGCGAGTACACGACCGCGTCCCTGGCTGGTGATGGCGGCGTAGTACACGGCGATCTCCGGCCACGCCGTGACGGCGTCACGCATCTCCATCCAGTTGTCGGTCAGCGCAAGCGCGACCAGTCCGGGATGGCTGGCCGACCCGCCGAACGACAGCTCGGGGGCGAACTCCTTGACCTGGTGGACCGGCACGTCATCGACCACGTTGACGGCCTCGTCGAAACGGGCCGAGAGCTTCACGGTCGGATGAACGGCGAGTGCTCTCCCCACCAATCCTCGAAACCCCGAGCGCTGGAGCAGCGCCGGTGTCTGGATCGCTCCGGCACACACGATGACGTGTTCGAAGTCGACCGTCGCCGGGCCGCCGTCGGGCCGCCGGAGTTGGGCCCGGAACGCGCGACCTCGATCGACGATCAATCGGTCGACCCGGTGTTCACACAGCAGGCGAGCACCGGCATCGACCGCTCGCGGCAGGTAGGTGCGGGTCATGCTCTGGCGCCGCCCGGCGGCGGCGTCGTCGCCCTCCGGATAGGTCATCCAGCGCGGGATCTCGTCGTGCTGCCAGCCGAGCGCGTCGGCGCCGCGCCGCAACCGCTCACTGGCGGGTGTGTGTCGGCCCGGAACGGTCTGTACCGACAACGCCTGCTCCACCTCGTCACAGGTGGCGAAGAACTCGGCATCTCCGAAGTCCCTGATGGCGTAGTCGGTGCGCCAGCGCTCCATGGTTGCCTCGGACGGACGCCGATACAACCCACTGTTGATCTCGGTTCCACCACCGGCACAGCGCCCTTCCGTGTAGGCGATCGATGGACGACCGAGGGCGACGGTGACCCCGCCCGACCGGTACTGACGCTCCATCTGGTCGAGCGAGAACGGGACGACCGAGGCTTGCTCGACCCATGCCCCCTCCTCGACGATCAGCACATCGAATCCAGCTTCGGCCAGCACGGTTGCAGTGGTGGCGCCGCCCGCACCCGAACCGATCACCAGTACCTGGCAATCGTGGTGCGATCCCGCCTCGGTGAGCTGGATCATGCGTGACTCTCGCTCGACTCGATGGCGCCGGTCGGCCCGGTGTACGGCCAGGTCTCCCAGATGAAGGCGAACGCCAGCGAGCGCACCATCCGTGCCAGTTCGCCGACGAACGGCAACGACGTCGACTGCAGGAACGACGTGGTCCTGTCGTGTCCGATCGCACGTTGCGACAACCCGACAGCGATCGTGAGCGCGCCGATACCGAGCAGCAGCGGAGACGGGACCTCGTTGGCGCGCCGGCAGGTGAAGGCGACAGCCTCAGTACGGCGGTCGGTTGGCAGATCGGGGAGTTCGAGTGCGAGTAACCGGTCGGCGAGAGCACCGAACGGCCCCTCGACGCTGAGCAGACGACTGAACACGATGCCGTGATGTTAGTGAGGCGCGAGCCGTCACCACTTGGCCATCGGCAGGATTCGTTTGCGCGGACCGAATGCCGGCGCCTTACCGGCCGTGGTGACGATCGCCCACAACACCCGCCCGCGCTGGCCACGGTACGGTTCGAGCAGCTCGAGCATGCGGTCGTCGTCGGCGCGTGGCTGGCGTTCGAGCGCCCAGGCGACGGTGTTGGCGAAGTGGAAGTCGCCCACCGGCACGGCGTCGGGGTCGCCGCACACCGGTCCGAGGATCGAGCCGGTCGTCCACGGGCCGATGCCGGGGATCAGGGCCAGTTTCTCGGCGAGCACCGCCGGTCCCGCGTCGGTCCAGCCCCACAACTTGTCGGCATGGCGGGCCGTCTCGACGATCGGGCGGGCGCGCTTGGTCTCGATGCCGAGCGGGTGGAACCACCACGCCGGACGACGGTGCAAGCTGGCGGGTGAGGGTGGCAACACCAGGCCCTGTGTCACCTCGGCCGGTCCCGGGGCCGGTTCGCCGAGTTGGCGGCACAACCGTGCCCATTGGCGAACCGCCTCACCGGCTGTGATTCGTTGGGCGATAATGGTGGGGAGCAGCTGATGGTAGGCGTCGCCGGAGGCGCCGATCCGTGCCAGCCGGGCCAGGCGCAGCGATCGTTCGACCGCCGGGTGGGCGTCGGGGAATGCCACCGGCCTGTCGGCGTGCCCGGTCAGTTCCTCGACCCGCGCCAGCATCCATGCAGCGCCAGGGCCCCACGCTTCGGCCTGGAGGTCCGAGTCGCCGACCGGCGCCGGGTCGGCGGTCCAGCTGAGACGTAGAGTTGCAGGACCGTCGGGCGTGCATGTTGCCCGCAGGAACACTCCGTCGGCGAGTCGCGTCGTGGGATCGCCAACGCCGGTGCGGAACTGCCCGAGCGTGCGACGCAGCGAGCGGGGGGCATCGACCTCGACCCAGGCGAGCGACGTTGCGGGCGTGTCGGCCGATGCCATCGGGCGTCGGTCAGTGGATCGCGACGGGCGTCACCAACGGGTGGTGACAGGCGACGAAGTGTCCGTCGCCGATCGAGCGCATCGTCGGCTCGGTGGTGCTGCAGACCTCGTCGGCGTGTGGGCACCTCGGATGGAAGCGGCAGCCCGACGGTGGATTGACGGGCGACGGAGGCTCACCCGTGATCGTGGTGCCGGCGACTGCCAACTCGGGGTCGGGGATCGGAATCGACTCGACCAGCACCTTCGTGTACGGGTGGGCGGGCCTGCCGTACAGATCGTCGCTGGAGGCGATCTCACACAGCTTGCCGAGATACATCACGGCCACCCGGTCGCTGATGTTCTTCACCACGGCGAGGTCGTGAGCGATGAAGATCAGGGTCAAGCCGTACTTGGCCTTGAGGTCTTCGAGCAGGTTCAGCACCTGCGCTTGCACGCTGACGTCGAGTGCCGACACCGGTTCGTCGCAGATGATCAAGGTCGGATCGAGCACGAGTGCCCGGGCGATCGAGATGCGCTGACACTGACCACCCGAAAACTGGTGTGGACGGCTCTCAGCGGCGCGGTCCGGATCGATCCCGACCTGCTCGAGAATCGAATTGACGAGGTCGAGCCGCTCAGCTTCGGAACCGCGCTGCCAGATGTCGAGCGGATCCTTGACACTGTCACGCACCTTACGACGCGGGTTGAGGCTGGAGATCGGGTCCTGGAAGATCATCTGGACCTTCGTGCGCGCCTTGCGGAGCTCCGAGTACGACAGCGAGGTCAGATCCGTGCCCTCGAAACTGACCGTCCCGGCCGTCGGCGGGGTGATCTGCATGATCGCTCGGCCGGTGGTCGACTTGCCGCAGCCAGATTCGCCAACGATTCCCAGTGTTTCGCCGCGGAGTACGTCGAAGCTGATTCCGGCCACTGCGCTGACCGTGGCGTGGCGACCCAGGGGGAACTCGACGACGAGGTCGTCGACTCGCAGCACCACGTCACCTTCACGCAGGTGGGCGTTTCCTGTGCCCGCCATCAGGCGTGGCCTCCGACGCCCACTCTGCTCATGATCTCGACGTCGCGCTCTTGGAACTCGGGAGAGCCGACGGGGTACCAGCAGGCGTAGAAGTGCTCATTGGAGGTGTCGCTGACGACCAGCGGCGGCTCTTGCTGCACACACTTGTCGCGTGCGTAGGCGCAGCGCGGAGCGAAGCGACAGCCGTTGGGTGGGTTGACCAGATCGGGTGGCCGTCCGGGGATCGTGAGCAGCCGGGTGTGGCTGGGGTCCTCGAGTTTGGGGATGCTGCGCATCAGCGATTTCGTGTACGGCATCTTCATGTTGGCGAAGAGCTCGCGGGTCGGGGCCTTCTCGACCAGGCGACCGCCGTACATGACCGCGATCTGGTCGGTGTGACCGGCGACGACACCGAGATCGTGGGTGACCAGGATCACGGACATGTTGCGATCCTTCTGCTGTTCGTTGATCAGTTCGAGGATCTGGGCCTGGACCGTGACATCGAGGGCGGTCGTCGGTTCGTCGGCGAACAACAACGTCGGGCCGCAGGCCAGCGCGATCGCGATCATCACACGTTGACGCATGCCGCCCGACAGTTCGTGGGGGAACTGCCCGAGACGCTTTTCCGGTTCGGGAATTCGAACGTCGCGCAACAACCGTTCGGCGGTCTCGTTGGCGTTGGTCTTGTCCATCCCGAGATGGATCTGGAGTGGCTCGACGATCTGCTTGCCGATCTTCATCAGCGGGTTGAGCGACACCATCGGGTTCTGGAACACCATCGACATTTCGCTGCCCCACAGATGGCGCATCTGCTTGGCGTCGAGCCCGAGCGTCTCCTGGCCGGCGAACCTGACCGAGCCGGACAGGACTGCGCTCGATGGCAGTAGCCCCATGATCGTGCGGCTGAGCACGGTCTTGCCGGAGCCCGACTCGCCGACGATCCCGAGTGCCTCGCCGCGCTCGAGGCTGAACGTGACACCATCGACCGCACGCACCAGTCCGCGCTCGGTGCGGAAGTGGGTCTTTAGGTCGTTGACCTCGAGCAGCGTGCCCTCCTGGATTCGGCCCTCGGATTGCAGGTGAACGTTCACAGGGCGATCTCTTTCACGTCGAAGTAGGCCCGCAACTTGTCGCCGGCGTAGTTGAGTGCGAGCACCGTGAGAAACAGGATGAAGATGGGGGACATGGAGATCCACGGGGCCTTCTCCAGATCGCGAGAACCGGCACCGAGCAGGATCAATTTGCCCCACGTTTCTTCTTTGGCGACGGAGAGCCCGAGGAAGGCGAGACCGCCTTCGGCAACGATCGCCACCGCCATGCCGAGCAGGGCGAGCGCACCCATCGGGATCACGACGTTGGGGAGCAGTTCCCGAATGATGATGCGTGGATGCCTGGCGCCGAGGGTGCGCGACGCCACCACGAATTCGCGTTCGGCGTACTGGATCGTCGTGGCTCTTGCCAATCGACCGACCGGTGCGATCGCCAGGAAGCCGAGCGTCAACGCGATCGTGACGAGGCCACGGTCGAGCAACGAGGTGATGAGAATCGCCAGCACGAGCGATGGGAACGACAGCAACACCACGAAGGCGAACGAGATCGCGCGATCCCACCAGCCGCGGAAGTAGCCGGCGAGCGTGCCGAGCGTT
Source organism: uncultured Acidimicrobiaceae bacterium (assembly GCA_963722635.1). Classification (GTDB taxonomy): domain Bacteria; phylum Actinomycetota; class Acidimicrobiia; order Acidimicrobiales; family Ilumatobacteraceae; genus Ilumatobacter. Next base: position 13,245 of record CAVRNX010000026.1, on the reverse strand, counting down.
CCGCCGATCACCATCCCGAACGCAATCGCCACGAACCCGACGGTGAGCGAGACCCGAGCGCCGAAGATGGTTCGTGAGAAGACGTCGCGGGCATCCTGGTCGGAGCCGAACCAGAACTCGCTGGAGGGCGAGTATGGCGGACGCCCGAGATCTCGATTGATGAGGTTGGCGTTGGGATCCTTCAGAGGCAGCCACGGCGCAAGGATCGCCGCCAGAGCGATCGTGACGAGCCAGGCCACGCACACCCAGAAGGCCCAGCCGAGCGAACGCTTGATCGTGTCGCTCTCGGGCGCGAGATCCTCTTGGGCCGCAAACGTTGATGCCACCCCGAGCTGCTGGGGCCCTTCGTTGGTCATCGGCGCACCCTCGGGTCGATGATCGAATAGATCACGTCGACGACGATGTTGACGATCACGAACGCGAAGGCGATGACCATCACGATCGCCAGCACGATCGGGAAGTCCTCGGTGGCGACCGCCTCGACAACTGCCGACCCGAGGCCGGGCACCCGGAAGATCGTCTCGGCGATCAGTGAGCCGCCGATCATGGCGCCGGTGTTGATACCGAACACGGTCACGAAAGAGAACAGCGACGGCCTCAACGCATGCTTGAACAGCACGTTGCGACGCGACACACCTTTGCTGCGCGCCATCAGGATGAAGTCCTCTTGCAGCGTGGTGATCAGGTCGGTGCGAAGCAGCCGTTGGTACACAGCGGCGGCCGGCAAGGCGATCGTGAGCGCCGGCAGGAACATCTGCCAGATCCGGGAGACGAACGGGTCCGAGGCATTGAATGTCTGTGGGAACCAGCTCAGTTTGATCGCGAACACATACTTCAGGATCACCCCCAGCGCGAAGTTCGGCAGAGCGATGATCAGGAACGTCGAAAACGTCGATAGGCGGTCGACGGCCTTATTCGCCTTGGACGCCGACCACAGCGCCCAGGGGATCGAGATCACGGTCGCCAGCATCTGCGCCATGATCAGCAGCATCACCGAGCGCGGCAGCCGCTCTTTGACCAGGTCGCTGACGGGCGGCTCACCGGTCTTGCTGAACTGTGGGCCCATATCACCCGTCACGAAGTCGCCGAGCCACCTGACGTACCGCTCGGGGAGCGGCTTGTCGAGGTAGAACTCGGCTTCGGCTGCCTCGATCTGCTTGAGGCTCTCCGGATTGTCGCGGTCGTCGGCGACCGGCCCGAGGATGTTGAACAACGGGTCGCCCAGAACGTTCATCGCGCCGAAGGTGAGGGCGCTGACGGCGAACAGCAGCAGCACCGCCATTCCGAGCCGTTGCAGCCGGTAATTCATCGCACCTCGGGACGCTGTCGTGACGGGTGGTCGAGTCGCACTCGGCTCAGTCGATCCAGACAGCGCTGAACCAGGTGCGACCGTTGTTGGCGCACAACAGCGGCGTGCCGTCGGGAGCGACGTGATCGCAGACGCCGTGGACGGGCTCGGTGAAAGCGTTCGTCCACAACGTGTGGTTGAAGAAGACGTACAGGTAGTCCTCGTTGATCTTCTGCACGAGTTCTTGCAGCAGCGGTACCCGGTCGGCGTCGGCCGGCGTTGCCATCGTCTCGAGGATCAAGGCATCGCGCGCTTCGTCACAGAAACGCGGCCAGTTCAAGGAGATCCCGCCGATCGTACGGCACAGCAACCAGACGTTGTCGTTGGTGGGGTTGGCGGCCCCGAACTGGCGCCAGGTGTTGACGTTGTACTGGCCGAACGCTGTCTGCGAGATGTGTTCGTCCTGCAACAGTTCGTTGAAGGTGACATTGAAGGCGACGCTCCAGCCCTCGTCGAGCAGATCGGCGATACGAGTCTGGACCACCGACGGACCCGACCACTGGTACTCCATGTTGATCTTGCCGTCGGTGCACGTCGGCGTGCCGAGCAGCGTGTTCTCCTCGGTGCCGCGCTCGGCGCAGTACTCGGCGGCAAGTGCCACTGCGGCATCGGGATCGTCGTGCTCCTGCACGACGTCCGGGTTGTAGAACGGGCTCTCAGGGATGAACATCTGCTCAGCCGGCCGGTTGACGCCGAGCGCGATCAGATCGTTGTACAGATCGACGGGGGTCGCCAGCGTCAGCGCTTTGCGTGCCCGGATGTCGTCGAACGGGGGAACGGCAGAGTTGATCATCGCGAACGACTCTTCCGTGGCGTCGATCTCGACACGCTGAACGGACTCGTCATCGCGCAGATCGAGGATCGAGGCCTGGTTGGTGGTGTGCAGGGCTTCGATGCCTCCACCGAACAGCAGATCGTTGCGGGCATCCGGGTCGGGAACAGGGAAGAACTCGACGGCATCGAGATACACGTCACCGTTCCACCAGGTCTCGTTGCGCACGAACCGTGTGACCGAGTCTTCGCTGCGGCTGTCGAACATGAACGGTCCGGTACCGATCGGGGCCTGATTGAGCGACCCGTCGTCGACGGCGGCAGCGAGCCAGGTCGGCGAGGCCATCATGCCGAGCTGGCCTGTGACGGCGGTCGGGAACTTGGCATCCGGGTCGAGCAGATTGAACGACACGGTGAGATCGTCGATGATCGTCGTGGCGCCTTCCGCCGGGTAGAACGGCTTGACCGCCAGCCCGACCAACGGGTGGGCCCGCTGGGATTCGAAGTTGGTGACGACCGCTTCGGCGTTGAGCGGTGTGCCGTCGTGGAACAAGATCCCCTCGCGCAGCTTCATGGTCCACGTGCGCAAGTCGTCGCTGGGCGTGAACGATTCGGCCAGGTACGGAACCCATTGGCCGTCGGGGGTCAGTGCCGCGAGGGTATCGAACACGGCGTTGCCCATCATCAGGCCGGAAGAGGGCAGGCTGGAGGCGGCCGGGTTGAGGCCGTTGACGTCGGCTTCCAGGCCATAGCGCAGGGTGCCCCCGAACACGGGGTCGGTGTTCTCGGCCGGTGCGATCGTCTCGACGACGGGGCTGCCGTCAGAGTCGTCGTCGTCGACGATGCCGGTCGAGTCGTCGTCAGCAGGCTCGTCGGTGGGCTCGTCCGCCGCGTTGCCATCGGTCGAATCGGCCGGCTCCTCGGCAACATCATCCGGTGCGGCGTCATCATCGCCGCCACCGCACGAGGCTGCAAGCAGGGCCACAACGAGCGGAAGCGCCAACGCTCGGACCGTGCGGTGGTTCGTGAATCGACGAGTAGCAATCATGTCTTGGTGTCTTCCCCCCTGGAAGTAGCGCGAGCCGATGCCCGCCTAAGTGTGACGGACGTTACATGATGGCGACCGTTCGACAAGCATCACCCGGCGACCGGTCGCCGAGAGTCGTCGAGTTCGTTGTACGGTCATTGCATGGCTGATGTTGTGGTGAAGAAGTGCCGGGCTGACGACGAAGTCGACCTCGATGATCATGATCCGGGTGAGGATTTCGGATGGGAGAAGGAGGACGCCAAGCTCGCGTTCGTCGAGGAAATGGCGGTCGTCTCGGATCTGCAACGCAAGTTCTTCGCTGCCGAGGACACGGCGCTGTTGGTCGTGTTGCAGGCGATGGACGCAGGCGGGAAGGACGGCACGATTCGATCTGTGTTGAACGGTGTCAACCCGGCGGGTGTCGATGTCAACTCGTTCGGCGTGCCGTCGGACGAAGAGCGTGCTCACGACTATCTCTGGCGGGTGCACGCCCATGCACCAGCGAAGGGCCAGATCGGCATCTTCAACCGCAGCCACTACGAGGACGTGCTCGTCGTGCGCGTCAAAGGATTCGTACCCGAGTCCGTGTGGTCGAAGCGCTTCGGCCACATCCGCGACTTCGAGCAGATGCTCGTCGACGAAGGAACGCAGCTCGTGAAGATCTTCCTGAACGTCTCGAAAGAGGAGCAGCGCGAGCGCATGCAGGATCGTGTCGACGATCCCGACGAACGATGGAAGTTTCGGCTGGGCGACCTCGACGATCGCCAGCTGTGGGATGACTACCAGCGCGCCTTTCGCGACGCAATCCGCGAGACCACGACAGACGATGCTCCGTGGTACGTCGTTCCCGCTGATCGCAAGTGGGTTCGTAACCTTGTCGTCGCCAAGATCCTGCGCCACCACCTCGAGCAGATCGACCCGAAGTATCCGCCTGCCGACGAGGATATCGAAGGGGTCGTCGTCGTGTGACCGGCCCTGCCGACGTCGTTCTTGGAGACCTTGGCCGAACGGGTAGCGTGCACTGACATGTCGCAAGAGCGTGAGATCTTGACCTGGGAGAAGTTCGGAGTCGCCTCGCGCGAACTGGCGCAGATGGTCGCCGACGATGGCTACGAGCCCGACATGATCCTGTCGATCGCCCGCGGCGGTCTGTTGATCGGTGGCGCGATGGGATACGCGATGTCCGTCAAGAACACGTACACGATGAATGTCGAGTTCTACACCGGCGTCGACGAGCGCCTCGAAGTGCCGCGGATCCTGCCGCCGGCGCCCGACTTCGTCGATCTCCACAACGCCAAGATCCTGATCGTCGACGACGTCGCCGACACCGGCCACACCCTCAAGTCGGTCGACGAGTTCTGCATCGGCAAGGTCGGTGAGGTGCGCACAGCGGTGATCTACGAGAAATCCCATTCGGTCGTCAAGTGCGACTACGTCTGGAAGCGCACCGACCTGTGGATCAATTTCCCCTGGAGCGACCAGCCACCCGTCGTGCAGCGCGAGTGGAACGTGGCCGACGCCTGAGCGGGCTCACAGGCCGGCAGCGGTGAGCTGATCCCGCAGCCGTTTCGGCGGCACCATGCCGACCAAATGGCCGTTCTGCCACACCGTCAGCACCGGCTGACGAGGATTCAGCCGCGACAAGACCGCCGACAGTTCTTCCTCGGGTGCGGCTTGTGCCATTCCGTCGAGCGGCACCATCAGCTGCGTCAGCATCACCCACGGTCGTTGGTCGGCCGGGACCGCCCAGAGTTGGTCTTCGAGCACGAGCCCCTGCGGGTTGCCTGCGGCGTCGGTCACTGCGACGCCGCCGGCCATTCCGAGTCGGCCCCGTTGCCATAGCATCGAGTCGGCGTCCATGTCGACGCCGGCCTCAGCCACACCGAACCACGTGAGGTCGCGAACCTTGACGCCGGCCAGCCTGCCGGCGATCCGGGCGGCAGCGATCTCGACCTGGGCGTTCATCATGATGAACAGGCCGGTCACCATCAGCCACACCCCGCTCTGGGCCCGAAGGATCAAGCCGAACCCGATCCCGGCCATCAGCCAACCCAGCACGATGCCGGCCCGGCCGGCCTCCTGCGCCGCCTTGTGCCGGTCGCCGTGGATTCCCCAGCGGACAGCCTTCAGGATTCGGCCACCGTCGAGCGGTGCGCCTGGGAGCAGGTTGAACAGCGCCAAGAACACGTTGATCAGGCCCAGCCATCCGATCAGGCCGACGAACTGACTGTCACTGGCGCCGGCGCCGAGCACCCACCACGTGCCGATCCCGGCAACGCCGAGTACGACGCTGGCGGCCGGTCCTGCGACAGCGATCCAGCCCTCCGCTTTGGCGGTCGGCGATTCGCGATCGAGGCGGGCGATCCCGCCGAGGGCCCAGAGCTGGATCGACTGGGTGCCGACACCGAACCTGCGGGCCGTGAGGGCGTGCGCGAATTCATGGACGAGGATCGAGGCGAGGAACGCGACGACACCGATCGTGCCGGCCAGCCAGCCGATCGCGTTGCCGAGGCTGGCTCCGAGCAGCAAGCCGATCAACGCCACGCTCCAGTGCATGTTGACGGCGATACCGAACAATCTGCCGAGCTTCAACGAACCGGTGTTCACGGTGATGTCCTTTGGGCACTGATCAAGGTGGTAGTGCGCTGCATGCTGTAACCAGGACGGCCCGGTCGGTATTCCTCGAACCGCGCTGGATGGGTAACGTCGCCGTGTGGATTCAGCACCTGTGAGTGAACATCTCGATGAGCTCCGCGTCGATGCCGCACGTCTGGTTCGCCGGATCGACGCGCTGGGCGAGATCGGAGTCGTCGAGGGGCCGAACGGCGAACGGGGATGCGCCCGCCTGGCGCTCACCGACGAGGATCGGGACGGCCGCGACCTCGTCGTCACCTGGATGCGCGATCTCGGGCTGATCGTCGAGATCGACCAGATCGGCAACGTGTTCGCGACACGGCCAGGTGCCGATCCGTCGTTGGCGCCGGTGATGACGGGGTCGCACATCGACACCGTGCGCACCGGAGGCCGTTTCGACGGCAACCTCGGCGTGCTGGCGGGCCTCGAGGTGCTCGAGACCCTGATCAGCAACGATGTGCAGACCGCACGCGCCATCACGGTGGCGTTCTTCACCGATGAAGAGGGGGCGAGATTCCCTCCCGACATGCTGGGCAGCCTGGTCTTCGTGGGGGGTATGGCGGTCGAATCGGCGCTCGATGTCCGAGCTGTCGACGATGATGCCGCGACTCGGCGACGAACTGCTGAGGATCGGGTATGCAGGCAACCGTCCGGCGCCTGCGGCCGGCTTTCCTCACAGCTTCGTCGAGCTGCACATCGAGCAGGGCCCGATCTTGGAGGACATGGGCGTCACCGTCGGGGTCGTCGAAGGAGTCCAGGGCATCTCGTGGACCGAGCTCACGATCACTGGTCAATCGGCACATGCCGGTACCACTCCGATGCGCTTGCGGCACGATCCGCTGCACGCTGCGTCACAGATCACCACCGCCGTGCGTCAGATCGCCACGGAGCTCGGGGGAGACCAGGTGACGACCGTCGGTCGGATGGAGATCCATCCGAATCTCGTGAACGTCGTGCCGTCGTCGGTCACGATGACCGTCGATCTCCGCAACACCGACGAGTTCGTGCTGCGGGAGGCTGAGCGGCGGCTGCAAGCGACCATTGACAACGTCGTGGCCGCCGAGAGCGTGTCGATCGAACGGCGGACGCTGGCGAGGTTCGAGCCGGTCGAGTTCGAACGCTCGATGGTCGAACTGGTCGAGCTGACGGCACACCGACTCGGCCACAGCACGAATCGCATGCCGAGCGGCGCCGGTCACGATGCCCAGATGCTGGCTCGTGTGTGTCCGACGGCGATGATCTTCACGCCGAGTGTCAACGGGCTCAGTCACAACATCGCCGAGTTCACGGAAGCTGCCGATCTCGAAGCCGGCGCCAACGTGCTGTTGCACGTGCTGCTCGACCGGGCACAAGCCGCAGAATGAACCCGCGCCGGACCCCGCCGGCCGTCGTCGATCGGGGTCGATCAGATCAGAATCCGATCGACGGGTCGATGAACTCGTTCGTCACGCAGGTCGGCGACCGTGAGCTCGGCCGGGAAGTCCATCTCGGCGCCTCGCAAGAGGTCGATCACCGTTTGGACACGTGCCTCGTCCATGTTGCCGACCGTGCTGTCGGGCCCGTTGCCCGCATATCCGTTCTCGATCTGCAGGGCGACCGAGAAGTCGGCCAGTTCGAGCGGGATAGGTCCAAAACGTGTCGTACGCGACGACCGTCTCGACGATCAACGCGTTCGTGTCGGCAGCGTTGGCGTAGTAGTCGACGGTCGCCTGCTGGATGACCGGGATCAGCTGCGTGAGACACGGCCGCAGGGCCTCGAGGTCGTCGGGCCGGATCGCCAGCGTCTGGGAGTACACCGGGAAGCCGGCATCGTTGAGGGTCTGGTACGCCAGGTCACGGCCGTAATCGTCAAAGCTGTTCTTGTACAGCCAGAGCTCGGTCGTGGCGAAACCCTGCTGGGCGATATCGCCCTCAGCCACAAAACGGCCCGGCGAGCCGTCATAGGACGGGTCGATCTGGTCCTCGGTCCAGATGCCCTGGCCGACGAAGACGTCACCGTACGTGCCGCCGCCGAAGACGTTGATCGTCACGCCGAGATCACCGAGATCGGCGAGCGTCTCGACCTCGGGGTAGGTCTCCGGGTCCCAGTAGATGATCTGCGGGTTCGTCTCGAGCGGCGCCATCACCGAGAGCAACGGGGCCTCGGTGAAGCGCAGGATCTGGCTGTCGGTCGTGCCGTACCCGAGCATCAGCGAGGTGTCGAGGTACATCTCGCCTGCAACCGTGGGGGAGGCGATCGCCGGACCGCCGGCACGCACCTCGACGTCGATGCCGAGGTCCTCTTCGCCCAGGACCATGCTGCCTGTGACGACCTTCTTGTCGGTATCGATCTCGTAGTCGTCACCGACCAAGTGGTACAGCGCTCCGTGATCGGCCTCCGGGAACCAGTCCGTCTGGATTGCCACCGTGGCAGGGCACACGTCGGCAAGCGTCGCTGCCGCCGGTCCGTTTGCAGGGTCGGACGCTGGTACCTCTGCTGGCTCTGCGTCGTCGTCGTCACCACCACAGGCGGCTGCGACGAGGCTCACGGCCAGGACCGCTGCTGCGGCGTGTCGGATTCGCTGTCGTTTCATGGTGGGTGGCTCCCCCTGTGGAGTGATTGCTGGCGGATCGGTTTCTGCTGAAGAGATGTGCATGAACAGTTGCTGGGCGATGGCAGCGACTGGCTACGAGACTTCACCGTGCCAGCGGCCGATGGCGGCGTTCTGGAGCCAGCCGAACAGCAGGAACACGGTGACACCGAGCACGGACGACATGATCACGGCTGCCAGTAGTTGCTCGCCGTCGAGGTTGTTGGCGTACTTGCGAAGCGCCTGGCCGATGCCGGGCTCGCCTCGACCGAAGATGAAGTCGCCGACGATCGCACCGATCACCGACAACCCGGCGGCGATCCGCAGGCCGGCGAAGATCGCCGGCGCAGCGGCAGGAAACATCAACTTCCGCAGCCGGGTGAATCGGCCCGCGTGGTGCAAGGTGAACAGATCGTGCATGCCCTTCTCGGCCGACTGCAGGCCGAACAGCGTGTTCACGATGATCGGGAACAGCGAGATGATCACGCACACGATCAACCGCCCGGTGCGGGCCGTGCCGAACCAGAAGCCGATCAGCGGGGCGATCGCCAGGATCGGGATCGCCTGGAGCGTGACCATGTAGGGGTACAGCGCCCGCTCGAACAGTTTCGATTGGCTCATGATCACGGCCAGAGCCATGCCGAGCACGATGCTGATCGCCAGCCCGATCGTGGCGATCTTGGTGGTGGCCCACAGCGCGTCGAGGATGTCGGAGAAGTTGTTCCAGTCGAGGAATCCGACCTCGAGCACTTTGTGGGGCGGGCGCAGCAGGAAGCCGTTCTGACGTGGTGCCTGGTCGAGCGTGACGTATGAGATGAAGTACCACACGCCGAGCACCAGCAGGCCCATCACCAGCGGGGGCAGAACGACCGAGGCGAAGGTCTTGGTCTTCGATGGCTGGGTCCCGCTCACGAGTGCGACCCTCGCAGAGCGAGCGAGACCTCGCCGCTGAGCTTGGCGAACTCGGTGTCGAAGCGCAGATCGGGCGACCGGGGATACTCGAATGGCACCTCGAACTCGGCCACGATGCGGCCCGGCCGGGCCGACATCACCAGCACGCGTGTCGACATGAACACCGCCTCGCCGATCGAGTGGGTGATGAACAGCCCGGCGAACCCTTCACGTTGGAACAGCTGTTGGGTTTCCTCGTTGAGGTGCTCACGGGTGATCTCGTCGACGGCGCCGAACGGCTCGTCGAACAGGAACACCGGCGGGCTGAGCGTGAGCGTGCGGGCCAGCGAGGCGCGCATCTTCATGCCCCCCGACAACGACTTGGGGTAGTGGCCTTCGAACCCGTCGAGACCGACGAGTGAGATCGCGTCGGCTGCCAGCTTGGAGCGCTCAGCCTTGGGGATGCCGTGCAGCTCGGCGAGCAGTTCGACGTTGCCCGTGACCGTTCGCCATGGCAACAACGTTGCGTCCTGGAACACGTAGCCGAGCCGGTCTCGGTCGACGATCACCTGACCGGATGTCGGCTCGAGCAGGCCGGAGGCGATCTTCAGCAGCGTGGACTTGCCACAGCCGGAGGGGCCCACCACCGTGACGAACTCGCCCTTGCGAATGCTGAACGAAACGTCGCGGACGGCTTCGGTCCCGTCGGGGAAGATCATGCCGATATTCTCGAACGAGAGCGTTTCTGTTCCGGTTACCGCGGATGCGGTGGACATGCGTTCCTCCAGCTCCGGGACGGCATCCCGGCAGACCAACTGCGTGCGCCGCACCGTAGTGGCTCGGGTCGGGCCTTCCTACCCCTCCCCGCAGGCCATGGATCCGTTCACACACCGTTCACAGAGCGCCGGGGACGGCCCAGCTGGGAGTCCACCGATCGGCCGAAACGACGGGAACCACGTGCGAGTTGAGCGCACCGTCGGCATAGTCATGCAGCGCGATCGCGGGCGGCTCATCGGTGTACACCGGCGGGCCGTCTCGAAACCCGAGCCCCATCTGGACGGCGGTGCTCGGCCACGAGCTGGCGACCGTGCCGCCGAAACGCCGATGGATCGCTCGGTGCAGGTGGCCGCACACCACAGCTTCGACGTGGGCGTGACGCCGCAGCAGATCAGCCTCCAGCCCGGCACCGGTGAACCCGGCGTTGTGGTCCATCCAGGGGATCCCCGACGGGAACGGCGGGTGGTGCTGAAAGATGATCGTCGGGCGCGCAGCGTCGGTCGAGAGCCGGCGATCGAGCCAGGCCATCTGGTCGGCGGTCACCCGGCCGTCGTGCCGTCCCGGGATCGACGTATCGAGCCCGATCAACCGGACTTCGTGGTCGTCGATCACGTAGTCGATGCGATCGTCCGCCCCGCCGGTCGGCAGCTGTGGGAAACGACGACGCAGCTGGACGCGGTCGTCGTGGTTGCCGGGGATCGGCAGCAGTGGAGCGTCCAGGGCGTCGAGCAGCGAGACGAGATGGTCGTACTGCGCTGAGGTTGCGTCGTTCACGAGGTCGCCGGTCGCCAGCACGACATCCGGCTGCGGGTCGAGGGCGTTGAGCAGGTCGATCGCGGCGCGCAGCCCGGGGGCCGGGTCGACCCGGTCGGCCATCGATGCACCGGGTTCGACGATGTGACAATCGGTGATCTGAGCGATCAGCATCGTCGGGACACTAGCGCCGCGGCCCTCAACGCTTGCCGTGTCGGCGGCCACGTTAGGTCTGGCACAACGTGGTCGTTACGCCTCGTCGGGGTAGGGGAACCAGCGGAGGTGTTCGAAGTCGTCGGTGGTCGACGGCAGGCCGAGCGGTGTCGGTGCGGTGTCGGCCAGATGGGCGATCAGCTGGCGGGCCCGATCGAGGTATTCGAGCAGGCCGCCATCGGGCAGCAGCTCGCGGGCGGCGGTCGATACGACATGGTCGCTGTCGGCGTACGAGATGTCGTGCAGCGACAGGGGAGCGGCGGCCAGCCCGTCGCGGTGGTGCCAGAGCCCGGTGTCGGGCTCGAAGCGGTAGTACGGCAGCACGGCTCTGCGACCCTCGTCGGCGACGAGCGCGACGGCCTCGACGATGTAGTCGAACGTGTCGTCGTCGATGAAGTAGTTGAAGTTGACCCGCACCCAACCCGGGCTTGATGCCTTCGCAGCCACGGGTGATCTCGCGTTCGAACTCGTGCGACGGTCGAGGTCGATGCCGAGCAGCCGGTGCCCGTAGGGGCCGGCGCACGAGCAGCCGCCGCGCGACTGGATGCCGAACAGGTCGTTGAGCACGGCGACGACGAAGTTGTGGTGCAGGTATCGACCGTTCGCCGGCGTCGCCCCGCGATGCCATCGCGGACGACGAACGACACGATCGACAGCCGTTCGGCCTCCCGGCTGCCGAGGATCTCGAGGTTCGGGTGGGCGTCCCAGGCGTCGATCGCCCGCCGGACGAACCGTTCCTCTCTGCGCTCTTGATCTCGTCGGCGCCCGACCGCCTCCTTGAGCTGGAAGACGAGCCCGGCACGGATCGACCCGACGATGTCGGGCGTGCCGCCCTCCTCGCGGTGCTCGATGTCGGTCAGATAGTCGTGCTCGTGCGGGTTGACGAAGGCGACCGTGCCGCCGCCGGGCACGTCGGGCACCCGGTTCGTGAACAGCTCCCGCCGGGCCACCAGCAGGCCCGGGGTGCCGGGGCCGCCGATGAGCTTGTGGGGCGAGATGAAGATGGCGTCGAGGTAGCCGTCGCCGTCGCTCGGCCGATCCCATGTCGATCTCGACGTAGGGGGCGGCGGCGGCGTAGTCCCACAGGGCGATCGCCCCGTATCGGTGCAGGAGCGACGAGACGGCGACGGTGTCGGTGACGATGCCGGTCACGTTCGACGCGGCCGAGAACGACCCGATCAGCTGGGGTCGATCGCGGTGGCGCTCGAGCTCGGCCTCGAGCTGCGTCGAGATCGACGTGGCCGTCGGCGTCCTCGTCGATCGTGACCACGTCGGCGATCGACTCGCGCCACGGCAGCTCGTTCGAGTGGTGCTCGTAGGGGCCGATGAAGACGACGGGCCGCTGGTCGGCCGGGATCTGGTCGCTGAGATGGAAGCGGTCGTCGAGGTCCGACGGGATCCGCAGGCCGAGGACGCCGACCAGCTTGGCGATCGCGCCGGTCGAGCCGCTGCCGCAGAAGAGCACGGCGTGCTCGTCGGTCGCCCCGACGCACGCGGCGATGATCTCGCGGGCGTCCTCGCGGAACCGGGTGGTCTGGAGGCCCGTGCCGGACGACTCGGTGTGGGTGTTGGCGTAGAGCGGCAGGACGACCTCGCTCGATGTAGTCCTCGATGAACGTGCAGCGACCGCCCCGACGCGGTGTAGTCGGCGTAGACGACCGGGCGCGGGCCGAACGGGCCGTCGACCATCTCGGAGCCGCCGATCACCGACGCCCGGATCGTGTCGATCAGGCCCACGTGGTCGGTCATCGATCCCAGGTTAGTGACCGGATGGTCCGGATCTATCGGGCGGCGACCGACGAGACGCGTGCCCGTGGGTCGGCTGCGCCGGCCAACACGCCGTCGTCACCCAGCACGATCGCATGGGCATGGCCGAAGCCGCTGTCGTACGCAGGGAGCCGGCCGATTCGGTGTCCTCGTGCCGACAGGGCGGCATCCCAAGCGTCGGGGGCGTGTCCTTCGATCTCGACGTGTGGGCCGTTCGTCGCCGTCCACGTGTCGAAGCCGGTCGTCGGCCCGGCGAGCGCCCAGCGTGGTGCGTTGATCGCTGCTGCAGGCGAGTGCCCGTGATGGAACAACCTGGCCGCGATCTGCAACAGGATCTGAGGCTGGGCATCACCACCCATCGTTCCGAACACCGAGACCAGGTCGGCGCTGCGGGTGGCGAGCGCCGGTGAGAGCGTGTGCGGGGGGCGGCGACCTGGGCCGAACTCGGCCGGATGGCCCTCGTCGAGGCTGAAGCCGAGACCGCGGTTGTGGAG
>CAVRNX010000025.1:0-61978 GCA_963722635.1 uncultured Acidimicrobiaceae bacterium | reverse complement strand
GCGTTCCTGGCCCCTGGTCTCGAGGTCGGCCTGGTCGGCGCGCTCGGCCGCTCGTCACCGCAGTTCAGGCCGATGCTGTTGGTGTTCGCTCTCGTGTTGGTACTCGGCGTCTTGGCGGCGGCGACCGCCATCCCGGCGATCAGAGCCGGTCGGCTCTCGACGGTCGAAGCGCTGCGCAATCCGCCGTCGCTCGCAGGCGAACGATTGCAGCGGATGGCCGATCGGCTTCCCGGCTCGGCCAACGCTTCGCTCGGGGCTCGCCTAGCGGTTGCCCGCCCGATGCGAATGGTGCTCGCTGCGATCGCGGTGGCGTTGGCGGCAACCGCCATCTACACGACGTGGAGTCTCGGCCGCACGGTCGATCAGATCTTCGCCGAGCCGGACAAGGCGGGTGATCCGTGGGACATCACGATCACGCCGGCCGAACCCGGCGACTCCGACCGTGTCGACGGCGCACTCGCCGCTGATGCGGACGTTGCCGGTTGGTACCGCGGCGACCACATCAAGGTGGTCGTCGGGAACGAGCAGGTCACCACCTTTGCGGTTGCGCCGGGATCGAACGATCCGGCCCACGTCGTGCTGGAGGGACGCCGGGCGACCGAGGCAGGCGAGGCGATGGCAGCGTTCGGGTTCATGGACAAGTACGGCTACTCGATCGGCGACACCGTCGCCGTGACCTTCGCCGAGCAGACGTTCGACGTCGAACTCGTCGGCCGTCATGCCGACGCAGAAGACACCGGGCGGATCATGATCATCCCGGCGGCGACGTTCCGCGAAGCAGGGATCGTGTGGGATCTTGCGATGTGGCGGGTCAGCGTCGTCGACGGTGCCGACTCGTTTGTGAGTCGCCGACCGGCTTGCCGCGGAACTGCCGATCGACACGAACTTCTTCGTGCTCGAACCCGACCTCGAGGCTGCCGACTTCGTGAGAGTCGTGCTGTTGTTGCTGACCGCTGTGATCATCGTGGTCGCGCTCGGCAACCTTGCCGCCACGATGGCGAGCACCGCACGCGAGCGCGAGCGGCGCACGGGGGTGCTGCGCTCGATCGGATTCAGCTCGCGCCAGCTGCTCGGTCAGTCGGCGATCGCCGGCGCGATGATCGGGGCGGTGGCAGCGACGATCGGCATTCCGCTCGGTTTTGTGGTCTCGAAGGCGTTGTTGGGCGCGATCATGAATGCCGTCGGCATCGGCCCCGGGCTCGCCACCGTGCCGGTCGTCGGCCCGCTGGTGGTGCTGCTGCCGTTGTGTGTCGCGGCCGGAGCGCTCGTCGGCCTCGCTGCATCGGCCCCAACCCTGCGCACGTCGACCAGCGATCTGCTGCGAGCCGAATAGCCGAGTTGTCGGGTCAGTGCGACAATGGCGCATGGCACGCACCGGATCGCCGTTGTTCGATCGCTGGTCGGCGGTCTATGACCGCCCTGCTTTCCAGGATGCGACGTATCGGCCGGTTCACGATGCAGTGTTGGCTCGTCTGACGGAGATGCAGCCTGAGATGGTGCTCGACATCGGATGTGGGACCGGACAGCTCACTCGTCGGTTGACGGAACGGTTCCCTGATGCCGAGGTGGTCGGCGTCGACTACTCGGCCGGGATGCTCGGCGAGGCGAGTGCACGAGTCGGGGGCAGTGCGAACCTCGTGCGGGCGGATGCCCTGAACCTGCCGTTCAAGTCGGCTTCTGCTGACGTTGCGGTCTGCACGGAGTCGTTTCACTGGTATCGCGATCAACGACGAGCACTTGCGGCGCTCGCAACGATCCTTCGCCCCGGCGGGCAACTGGTGATCGCCTCGATTGCAGCGGTCACCGATGTCGGCGAGTCCGCCGTGAGAAGGTGGTCGTCGGCACGCGGGCAGCCCGTTCGGGCACTGACACCGCGTCGCCTGCGCGGTCTGCTGATCGGTGCCGGTTTCGAGGTGGTGCATCAACGGCGGGTGCCTCGCATCGGATTCGCCCCGTGGCCGGTGCTCACCGACGCACGTCTTCCCTGATCGGTCTTCCTTGGCGAACCGAACAGAGGTGATCTCCGGTGGTCGCCCGGAATCGGTTCCCGGATCAGGGGGCGACGGGGATCTCGACGGTGAGGTCGTTGCGGGCTCTGACCGACCTGACGAGTCGCTCGGCCGGACCCACCTCGCATCCTGACCACACCACCGAGTCGACGACCTCACCATGCACGACCGCATCGGGGGCGACGACCGCACGCTGCCCGGCAACGGTCAGATTGGCGAACAGATAGTCGGCGAGGGTGCCGAGGTCGATGTGCCACCCGGCGAACGGCACCAGTTCGAGCAAGCCCGCCTGCTGGGCGGGAAGCCACGCCGAGCGATACAGATCAGAGAACCCCTCGGCCAGGTCATGCACGGTGTGGTTCGGCATCAGCGACGCGCCGGCGAAGCGCCATATCCCTTCGAAATCGGGGCGTCGCGGGTCGGGCGTGACGAGCAGGCGGATGGTTGTGCGATCCCATCCGGACACGAACTCACCGATGTCTCCAAGCAGCAGTGCGTCGCTGTTGATGACGAGCAGATCGTCGTCGTCGACCCACGACGCCACGTTGGCGACGCCGCCGGCTGTGCCGAGCAACTCGTTCTCGATCGACAGGTCGACGCCGCTCGGACACCATCGCTCGAACTGATCTCGAAACCGATGAACGTTGACCACGGTGTGGTCGGTCTGACCGGACGCATGACGCAGCGCAAGGTCGATCATCGGGGTGTTCCCGACGGGGCACAGCGGCTTGGGCACGAGATCGGTCAACGGGGCGAGACGAGTGCCGTGACCGGCGGCCAGCAGCATCGCAGACAGGTTCGTGTGCGATCGAGCAGGATCCGATCGGCTGGGCGTCGCGTTGGCCGGAGCTTGCGTGGATCTCGACATGCGTTCGCGAAGATAACCGCGTACGGGTTTCGATCTCGGGAGTGCCCGGATCGGCCGAGCGTCGTCCTCGCCGCGAACGAACTGTGATACTCATCGACATGAGCGACCACATCGGCTTGCCCATCGGCGTCGAACTCGACGATGGCACTCCGCTCCGATTGCGGCTCGGCACATCTGACGACCGAGACGAATTGGCGGCCGGGTTCGAGCGTCTTTCGCCGGAGTCGAGGATCGCTCGTTTCTTCACCGGCATGCCGCGTCTGTCCAGGCTCTTTCTCGATCGCCTGCTCGACGTCGACGAATCACGCCACGTGGCCGTCGTCGCAGAAGACATGTCGAGGGTGTCCGACGTCGACCAGCAGACCATGGGCCTCGGTGTCGGCGTCGCCCGATACATCGCGTCCACCACCGACCCCACGCGGGCCGAGATGGCGGTCGCAGTGATCGACGAATACCACGGTCGAGGTATCGGGCATCTGCTGCTCGACGCCCTCGTCGATCACGCTGTCCGCAACGGCATCACGATCGGCACCGCCACCGTGCTCAGCGACAACATCAAGATGCTGGGACTGCTGACGTCGATGGGCGCCGTGCATCGCAGCGATCCCGACGACCACAGCATAGTGACCGTCGAGATCCCCTTGGCATCCGAGCATGGTCGGCGTTCTCATCTCCATACGGTGCTCAGCCGGGTCGCCAAGAGCGGTGGCACACCGTCACCACTACCGGATGGGACGAGCGGGTAGTCGATCGATTCGCGTCGGTTCGGTCTCGAGTTCTCCGGCTGGAGTGCCGCCGGCCTCGAACGTCAGGTGCTGGGCTCGTACCAGTGATCGCCGTCGGCCAACAGCCGGTCCGCCTCGGACGGCCCCCAGGAGCCCTGGAAGTAGGGGTGCACCGGCCCGGGCTCGTCGAGCGCCGGTTGGACGACCCGCCACGTCTGTTCCACGACGTCCTGGCGTGCGAACCGCCGCGGCGAACCGGCGATGGCGTCGCCGAGCAGGCGCTCGTAGGCGGCAGAACGCTCGCCGAGGGCGGCCGCGAAATCGACGGAGATATCGATCTCCTGACTGTCGAGGTGCGGGCCCGGTGTCTTGGCCTGCAACGCGAACGTGACGCCGTCGTGGCTGCCGAGCCGGAACCGCACCAGGTTGCGATCGGGAGGCGGGCCTCCGGCCTCGTCGAACAACATCCGCGGCGGCGACTGGAATTCGACGACCGCCTCGGTCGCCGACTCGGCCAGCCCCTTGCCGACCCGTACGAACCAGGGCACGCCCGCCCACCGCCACGAGTCGATCTCGAGTCGAGCGGCGGCGAATGTCTCGACGGACGAGTCGGCCTGGGCGCCCGGCTCGTCGCGATATCCGACGTACTGGCCGCGCACGATCTGGGTCGGATCGATCGGCCGCATGGCGGCCATCACCTTCGCCTTCTCGTCTTGCAGGAACTGCGCGTCGGAGCCGGCGGGCGGCTCCATCGCCAGCAGCGCCACCACCTGCAGGAGGTGGTTCTGGAGCACGTCGCGGATTGCTCCGACTCCGTCGTAGAACGACCCGCGGCCCTCGACGCCGATCGTTTCCGACATCGTGACCTGCACGCTGCGCACGTAGCGCCGATTCCACACCGGTTCGAGCAAGGTGTTCGAGAACCGGAACACCAGCAGATCCTCCACGCTCTCCTTGCCGAGGTAGTGGTCGATCCGGAAGATCCTCTCCTCGGGGAACACCGAGGCCAGCGTGGCGTTCAGTTCCTGGGCCGATGCGCAGGTCGCGGCCGAACGGCTTTTCGACCACGATCCGGCCACGCCCGTTGAGCTCGACCGAGGCGAGCCGTTTGGCGACCTCTGGGAACATGAAGGGTGGGATCGCCATGTAGTACACGGCGTTGCACGAACCCGAGCGGTCGAGCGTGTCGCGCAACTGGTTCCAGGTGGCTTGCTCGGCGTAGTCGCCCTGGATCAGGTCGAGCCGTTTCATCAGCGGGTCGAGTACCGCTGCGTCGGCGTGTGGCTCGGCGGCGATGATCGACTCGTCGGGCGTGCCGACGGAACGATTCGTCGGTCCAGTCGACTGCGGGCGACACCGATCACCGGCACGTCGAGTTGACCGGTGCGTTCGAGGTGATACAGGGCGGGGAACAGCTTGCGCTTGGCGAGGTCGCCGGTCGCCCCGAACAGTACGAGGGCGTCGGCGCGTGGTTGCGTGCTGTCGAGCAGCATCATCGGCTCGATTCCTTCCGCTCGTGGTGTCCGCCGAACCCGGCCCGCATCGCCGACAGCACCTTGTCGCCGATGTCGGATCGGCCGCGCGAGCTGAACCGCTGGTACAGCGCCGCCGAGAGTACCGGTGCCGGAACGCCCTCGTCGATCGCGGCATGGATCGTCCACCGACCCTCACCCGAATCGCTGACGTGGCCGGCGAACTCGTCGAGCATCGGGTCGCCGAGCAAGGCCTCGGCGGTCAGGTCGAGCAGCCAACTGGTGACGACCGACCCCCGTCGCCAGACCTCGCTGACGGCCGCGAGGTCGATGTCGTATTGGTAGTACCTGGCGTCGTCGAGCGGTGCGGTTTCGGCGTCGACGGCGTGGTCGGCGGCACCGATGTCGGCCTTGGCGAGCACGTTGAGACCCTCGGCGTAGGCAGCCATCAATCCGTACTCGATGCCGTTGTGGACCATCTTCACGAAGTGACCGGCACCCGACGGACCGCAGTGCAGCCAACCCTGTTCGGCGGGGGAGGGGTCGCCGCTGCGGCCCGGTGTGCGTTCGGCGGCGTCGACGCCGGGCGCCAGCGACGTGAAGATCGGTGCCATTCGATCGACGGCCTGGTCGGCGCCACCGATCATCAAGCAGTAGCCGCGCTCGAGCCCGTGGACACCGCCGCTCGTGCCGACGTCGAGGTAGTCGATGCCCCGCTCGGCCAGCGGGCCGCTGCGATCGACGTCGTGGCGATACCACGAGTTGCCGCCGTCGATGATCGTGTCGCCGGGCGACAACAGAGGCGCCAAGCGTTCGATCGTGCTGCCCACGTAGGCGGCAGGGATCATGACCCAGATGTTGCGCGGCGTTTCGAGGGCGGCGACGAGCTCGTCGAGCGTGTGCGCGGGCGTAGCGCCCTCGCCTGCGAGTTGGTCGATCGGCTCGGGACTGACGTCGTGGACGACACATTCGTGACCGTCGGCCATCAGGCGGCGCACCATGTTGGCGCCCATCCGGCCGAGCCCGATCATGCCGAGCTGCATCGCGTGCTGCTGAGGGTGTTGCATCGGTCAAGCCTGCCACGAACCGGGTACCGTCGCGCTGTGGGTGGGAAACCGGTCGACCTTCGTGAGGTGCAACGTGATGTCGCCTCGTGCGCACGCTCGCACGCTGCGCTGACCACGTACCTGCGATCGGTCGACCCAATCGACCCGGCACGTCCCAGCCGCTTGCCGGGCTGGACCGTCGGTCACGTGCTGACCCACATCGCTCGCAACGCCGACGGCCACCTCAGCATGCTCGGTGGACAACCGCAGTATCCGCACGGCGTCGACGGTCGCAATGCCGACATCGATACCGGGTCATCGCGTGCGTGGCTCGAGTTGGTCGACGACGTCGTGGCGACATCGTCAGCGGTCGATGTGGGCTTCTCGCAGGACACCGTGAACTGGAACGCCAATGCGGTGACGCTCGGGGGAGATCGGCCGATGGCGTTGCTGCCCCTGCTGCGTCAACGCGAGGTCGAAGTGCATCGCGTCGATCTCGGGCTCGGTTACGAATTCACCGACATGCCGTCCGAGTACGTGCGCAAGGATCTGCGCCTGATGGGGATGTTGTGGAAGGCCCGCAAACCGATGGGCATGACACCGCTTCCGCCCACAGCGCTGGCGGTGCCGCCCGCTACCCGGTTGGGCTGGATGATGGGCCGGATCGAGCTCGACGGCCTGCCGCCCGCCGACCTGTTCTGACGGGTCGTGCGTCAGACCGGTCACCGCGCTTGCCGGGTGGTGTCGTCGGTCGCCCTCGAGGTCATGGTCGAGGGCAGGAATCCAGAACCACTCGAGGGTTTGGCGGGCGAGACGGATCGCCCGCATCGCATCGGCGGCGGCTGGGTCGTGGCTGCGGAACTCGGTGAGTTCGGTCAGCTCATCGAGGGCGTCGGCCGTTCGGGTCCGCAGCCGAGCCAGTTGTTCGCGGTCGGCTCGATCGATGCTCATGCGACCCGGGAGCGGTGGGCGAGGTCGAGTTCGTCGGCGCGTTGACAGAACCGGACCGACGTCTCTCGCAGGTCGTCCGCGGCCTGGTGCAGTTGGTGCAGGTTGCGGTCGAGGATCCGATCGCACAGGTCGGCCCGAATCGTGGTCCAGACGGCGGCCTCGCCGGCATCCCTGAGCACGACCACCAGTGACCGTTCGATCGACGAGGCCAACTGGCGAAGCTGAACGGCCCGCTGCCGAAGCGAACCGGAGTATGGATGATGAGACGACTGGTGCTGCACGGTGACCTCCGCATGCAATGGGGGCCCTTCGCCTGCCGAAAGGGAAACGACGGGCCCGGATACGTCGGGTCGGACCGCCGTCTGAAGGTTTCCGAACGGATGTGCATGCACGATCGACGCATGCTCAGTCAGTCATCGCAAGCCCGGCCGAGTGGCCGGAGCGAACCATGCCTGGCGAGCATTCCTCACCACTCACACCTCGACAACAGGAGAAGACCATGAAGCGAGTTCTCGCAGCAGCAGCGATTTCGGCAGTCGCCGTGATCGGCCACGGAGCGGTCGTCGGCGCCCAAGGCCCACCCCAAGACGTGATCGACGAGCAGTGGATCTGCGGCCCGGAGGAGTCGGGCGGAATGTTGCCCCCCGGTCATTGCATCAACGGCCGCTCGCAGAGCCCGACGTTCACGTTGCTCGTGTTCGAGGACGGCGGATTCCGTCAGGAGACCGGAAGCGTCGACCCGAAAGCCGACGACCGTCCATGCCCGCACGATCCGGAGTCGGCCGACGGCACGTACTGGAGCCCGGTGCCAGGCCTGTACGTGTGCCACCACACGCCGTCGGATTCGCACGAAGGTTCCTGACCGCAGCGAGTCTGCTGAACGACCGCCAACAGCGTGAGGTTTCTGGGCACCCGATGTGCAGAAACCTCACGCGGTCGTCAGTCGAACAGGCGGATGATGTCGTGGTGGGCCAGCCCGGTCGTCCGGTCGACGTACTCGTCGCCGAGCAACTCGAAGCCGTGTCGCAGATAGAAGCCCAGTGCAGCCACCCGGGCGCGGGCCCACACCAATTCGGCACCGTTCGTGCGGCAGCGTTCGATGCCGGCCGCCAGCAGCTCAGTGCTCACTCCTGTGCCGCGCTGAGCGGGGGCTGTGGCCATACCGCGCAGTTGCACGCCCGTGCGGTCCGGGTGGTCGGGGTGGGACGCCACGAGCCACGTCGATACAGCGACGATCCGTTCGTGTAGCAGCACCCCGAGATGGAGCGTGGTCGCCAGTTCGTCTCCCACGAACTCGACCACATCGCTGGCCGTGCCGTCGCGCAGGATCGTGCGCCGCAGGTCGTAGGTGTCCTGTGGGCGTAACTCGATGATCTCCGCGCCCACGGTCGAAAGACTACGCGGTGCCGTCACGCAGCCGCACGACACGATCGGCGACGGTTTCGGCTTCGGTCGGGTCGTGGGTGACCCACACAGCCGTCGTCGCCGCCAGCCGGAGGATCGCCGACACTTCCGCGGCGAGTCGATCGTGCAGTTCGCGATCGAGGCCGGTCAACGGCTCGTCGAGGAGCAGCACTTTGGGCGATGGCGCCAGCGACCGCGCCAAAGCGACCCGTTTTGCCTCGCCACCCGACAATCGATCGACCTGGCGGTCACCGAATCCGGTCAACCCGACGAGTTCGAGCATCTCGGCGGCCCGGAGATGTCGTTGGCCGGTCGGCATGCCCGCCATCTTCAAGCCGAAGGCGACGTTGTCAGCCACCGACAGATGGGGGAACAGCTGCTCGTCCTGGAACACCATCCCGACCGAGCGACGATGGGTCGGAATCCTCGTGACGTCGACGTTGTCGATCTGCACGACGCCACGCTCGGGAGTGATCAATCCGGCGATGATTCGCAGCAGGGTGCTCTTGCCGCTGCCCGACGGGCCGAGCAGTGCGACGACTTCACCTGGATCGAGATGCAGCGCGAACTGACTGAGCAGTGGTCGGCCCTCGAACGAGATCGACACATCACGAACGTCGAGCATGGCCGTCCTTGTTCTCGTTGGCGGCTCCGGCATCGACCAGCATCACGATCGCCATCGTCGCGACAGCGAGGATCGCCGACAGCGCGAACGCCTGTGGTTGGAACAGGCGGCCGGTGCGACCGAGCAACCGCTCGATCGCGATCGGCAGTG
Source organism: uncultured Acidimicrobiaceae bacterium (assembly GCA_963722635.1). Taxonomy (GTDB): domain Bacteria; phylum Actinomycetota; class Acidimicrobiia; order Acidimicrobiales; family Ilumatobacteraceae; genus Ilumatobacter. The sequence goes on along the minus strand of CAVRNX010000025.1, from coordinate 52,728 downwards.
TGTCGGACCCCGACCGGCTGAGGAAGCTCGTGGCGCCGAACTCGCCCAACGAGATCGCCGCAGCCAGCCCGGCACCGGTGGCGAGCGGCCTGCGCAGGAACGGGAGGGTGGTCGTCGCCCACGCTCGAATCGGCGTTGCCCCGAGCGTGGCCGCCGCAGCTCGCAGATCGGGGTCGATGCTGCGGCTGACGCCGAGCGCTGCACGAATGACGAACGGCACTGCGACCAAGGCGTGACCGACCGGCACCAGCCACCAGGAGGCGCGCCAGTCGACGGGCGACACGTCGAACGTGATCAACATGCCGAACCCGATCGTCACGGCCGACGTGCCGAGCGGCAGCATCAGGCCGGTGTCGAGCAGCTTGCCCGACCGCCCGAGGGCGGTGATCGCGACGACCGCCAAGCCGCCGATGGCGACGGCGAACGATGTGGCCCACAGCGCCGTCGTGGCAGAGTTTCGCAGCGCATCGAGCGGATCGATGCCGAGCCGCAGGCCGGGGCGGATCTCGTCGTCGCCGAGCGACCGCCAAGCCGCCAGCGAGTACGAGCCATCGACCCGCATCGATCGCTCGACCAGTGCGATCAAGGGCATCGCGACGATGGTCAGCGCAGCGCCGAGGCTGGCGGCCACCATCCAACGCTGGCGACCGATCGGGCGATATCGCACGACCGGACCTTGCAGATCGATCGTGCGAGCGTGGCGACGCTGTGCACCGGCCGACCACGTCACGAGTGCGGCGAGCACGATCAGTTGAAGCACGGCCAGCACGGCCGCCCCACCGATGTCGCCGAGTTGGGTCGTGCGCCGCCACACCTCGACCTCGATCGTCGAGCGGCCGGCGGTTCCGAGTACGCGGATCACGCCGAACGACGTGAAGGTGAACAGGAACACGATCGCCCCTGCGGCTGCCAGCGAAGGTCGCAGGAGCGGCAGGATCGTATGCCGGAACGCCTGCCACGGGCTCGCTCCCAGGGTCGCAGCTGCACGTTCGAGATCCGGTGGGAGTTGTTCCCACACCGTGCCGACCGTGCGCACGACGACCGCCAGGTTGAACACCACATGGGCGCCGAGGATCGCCCACACGCTGTGATCGAGCGAACTCGGGAGCACGGCGACGATCGCCGCCCCGACCACCACGGTCGGCAGGACGAAGACGGCGGTCAGCACGCTGAGGAAGGCCCGTCGTCCGGGAAACGTGAATCGTGCGGTCGCCCATGTCGGGGCGAGACCGAGCACCAAGGTCAACAAGGTGCTGGCCACTGCCTGCCAGGTGGTGAACCACAACACCCGCCAGGTGTCGGATCGACCGAATGTGTCGGCGATCGCCCCGAAGCTCACGCCCCGCCAGATCAAGGTGGCGAAGGGCCACGCGTAGAACACGAGCAAGAACGTCAACGGCGGCACGGCGACCGCAGTGACGAACCAGCGCGGCAATCGGTTCAGCGAGTGGCGACTGCTGTCCACCGGTCGATCCAGTCAGAGCGGTTGGCTTCGATCAAGGATGGGTCCAGGCCGAGCGGGCTCTCAGGGATCGTCGCGTACCGCACGAACTCGTCGGCCAGTTCGACATCCGGGTTGACCGGGAAGACGAACAGGTTGAGCGGTACCTCGCGTTGGAAACGTTCGGTGATCAAGAAGTCGACCAGCCTGCGGGCAGCCTGCGGCGCCTGCGTCCCACGCAGCACCCCGGCGAACTCGATTTGACGGAAACAGGTCGACTCGACGACGCCGGTCGGTGCGGTGTCGAGCGGCTCGACGGCGTACAGCACCTCGAACGGAGGGCTCGATCCGTAGCTGACGACCAGTGGGCGCGTGCCGCCCGCCAAGCTGAACGACTCGTAGTAGGCCTGGGTCCAGCTGTCGACGATTTCGACATCGTTGGCTCGCAACGACGTCCAGTAGTCCTCCCAGCCGTCCTCACCGAACTCGGCGATCGTGGCCAGCAGGAACGCCAATCCCGCAGACTCCGTTGCGGGGTTCGGCACGACGAGCTGACCGGAGTACGCCGGCAGGGCCAGGTCGGCCAGCGAGGCGGGAGGTGCGATGCCGGCCGCATCGAGGGCAGCGATGTCGTAGTTGACGCACACGTCACCGAAGTCGACCGGGGTGGCCTCCCCGTTCGGCACCAACTCGGTGAAGCTCTCGGGAAGCCCGTCGGCACCGGCGGCGAGATACGGCTCGAACACCTCTGCTTCGATGGAGCGCGACAGGAACGTGTTGTCGACACCCCACATCACGTCGCCCTCGGGGTTGCCGGCGGTGAGCGCCGCCTTCGACAACATCGTGCCGGGGTCGCCGGCGATCAGGACGTCGACGGCGATTCCGGTTTCGGCCGTGAAGTCGGCCAGCGCGAGATAGATCGGGTTCTCGGGATCCGGTGCCGGGAACGAGTCGTAGGCGACGAGCGTGATCGTGTCGGGTTCTTCGGCGACGGAGCTCGACGGAGCGCTGTCGTCGCCGCACGCCGTGAGCGCCAGCGCAGCGACAACGAGCCACGACATGGAGCGACGAGTGATCACGAGGTCTCGGAGCCGGCGTAGGTGAAGATCGTGACGACGCCCTCCAAGACGGTGATCTCGATGTGTTCGTCGTCAGCGACGTTGCTGACACCCCGACCGGCGAGCGGTGCGAGGCGCTCGCTCTCGAGCGGCCATCTGACGCCGCTGATCGAGAGCCCTTTGCACCGACCCTGCATCGCCAGCAGCGAGACCGTGGTGCCGGGAACGACGTCGAACTCCACCCGTCCCGGTCCGTGCAGGATCCGGATGTGCTGCGATCCCCACCAGGCCTCGATGACGGGCACGCTGGTCAGGCTGGGCTGGCCGAGCGCGCCGATCGCAGCGAGCGTGTGGTCGAGCCGATCTCCGCCACCTGATATCAACACCAGCCGGGCCGGATTGAGATCGACGGCGATCGCCAGCGCCAGTTCGGTGTCGGTGTGATCCTTGTCGGGGTCGTGGCGTTGGATCGTGGCGTGTTGCTCGGCCCACGCCAGGCCGTCGGCGGAGATCGAGTCGAGATCGCCGACCAGGCCCGCCGGGGTGAGGCCGGCAGCCAGGGCATGGTCGAGTGCGCCGTCGGCGGCGATCACGATTGCGTGCCGGGGGAGCGCCGCGACAGCGTCCTGGTGAAGTGGTTCCGTTCCCGTGACCACGATGACTGTCTCGTCCATATCGTTCCTCCGCCGGCATTACCCGGATCAGGTTCTCGGGTCGGTGGTGGCGTCCACCCTCTCAGCCCGCCGTGCCAGCGAGCTCCCCGTGCTTGTGGCTTGTACCCTACCCCGGTGGTCGCTCGTCGACTGCGCCCGTCTGGCGCAAGAAGGTGAGACTGTCCCACACGTCGGTGCGCCGGGCGATCAGACCATCGTGCGTTTCGAACAGCATCACGCCGGGGATGTCGAGTGGGTGGCCGTCGAAGTTGGCGGTCAGCCGATAACGAGCCGCCACCCGATCGTGTTCGGTGATGATGTCGACGACCTCGTAGTGGAGTGCCGCGAACTGGGCCAGGAAACCCGGCAATCGCTCGCGATAGGTGGCGCGTCCGGTCGAACTCGACCCGAGGGTGCTGGTGTGTTCGTTGTGGAAATCGTCGGTGACGAGCCCGATCACGGCATCGACGTCGCCGTTCGACAGTGCTGTCAGGTACAGCTCGACCGTCGTGCGTGGATCCATCCGTTCACCGTAGCGATCGCTGTGTCATCGGGCCCGCAAATGTGGTCCAATGGAATTGGTGGACGACCGGCCCGAGCCCGAGCGGATCGAGATCGAACTGATCTCGAACGTCGAGGATCATGAGCGCTGGCGGCACGGACACTCCCACGACGGCGGCGGTGACAGCGGTGACGAGCTCGTCACGAGCCCAAGCGAGGCGTCGATGGGCACGGCGGCCGGCGGTCAGCTTCGCTTGTTCGCGACGGCGGCGATCGTCGGCGTGGTCGCATTGTTGCTCGGATGGCTGATCGGCCGCTCGGGCGGTGCGGACGAGGTCGCCACGTCGAATGCAACCGCTCCGGTCACCACCGAGCCACCGGCGACCACTCTTGCCGCCGGTGAGCCGTTGCCGCCGGTCGAGGAGGTCACGACGACGCGGCCGCGACGCACGACGACGACCACGACGCTCTCCCCGCCGTCGATCGAGTCCGTCGCGATCGATCCCCGACTGGTCGGTGTCGATCTCCGGTTGGTCGGCTCTGAACAGAGCAGGATCCTGGTCGAGCTCGACCTCGCCGAGCAGACGTTGACTCGCCAGGACGTCGGGAGGAGCTTCGAGTCGGGGGCGATGTTCGTCGGGGAGGATTGGGTTGCGCTCCTCAGCCCCGGTGGTGGGACCACGCGCCTGCTCCGCGACGGCGACCCCCCGCAGCTGGTCGAGCTGGGCGAGCCGTGGGAGTTGCTCTGGCAGGAGGACGCCGATCGCTTCTGGCGCCCCAATTACGAGTTCGAATCGTTCAACGGTCCGTCGTTGTACGAGGAGTTCGACATCACGGGAGAGCCGACCGGTGTCACGCTCGAACTCCCGATCGGCACCTGGGTCCAGCAGACCGATCCGAAGGGCGGCCTGATCGTCGAGAGGGTCGGCAAGTACTACACGATCAGCGAGTCGGGAATCTCGCTGATCGGCACCGGCGAGATGATCGGTCTGTCGGCAGACATCGCCGTGTTCAGAGATTGTGACGAGCAACTTCGTTGTGGACTGTTCGTCACCGACCGGCAAACAGGTGCCGTTCGTGGCCTGGAACTCGTCCCTCTCCGTGATGAGCTGGTGGCGATCGAACCGATGTACGGCTGGGGGCCGCCGGGTCATGGCCGGATGATCTCCCCCGACGGCACGATGGTGGCCGTCATGTTGCCGTCGCTCGAGGCCCCGCTGCTGGGACTGATCGACCTCACGTCAGGCGCCGTTGTCGAACTCGGTGAGACATGGTGGATGCCGGCTGTGGTGTGGTCGCCCGACGGTCGGTTCGCGTTCTTCCTCGATGGTCGGGAGGGCTCCGGCGGGTCTGACCTGCGAAGCCTCAGCGTCTACGACCGTGAGTCCGGTGCGGTGTTTCCGGTGTCCTCCGAGCCGCTGGCCTGGGAGTCGCTGGTGGGGCGTCCGACGGGGTCGTCGTGAACGTGTTGCGAACGATGTGCGCATGGGTTCGTCAGCTCGATTCTGGGAAGCCCCACTTCTCGCGCAACGTGGCGTAGACGCCCTGGTCCCACGAGAACTCGACCATGTTGCCGTCGGGGTCGCGGACCATGCAGATGTAACCGATCGGTGGCGGCATCATCGTGGCCGACATCGCCAGACAACCGGCGTCGGCGGCGCGCCCGGCGATCTCGTCGATCGCCTGTCTGGTCGGGAGCTCGATGCCGAGGTGGGCGAACGGCGCCAACACCTCCTTGGGGGCGTCGCCGAACGGGTCGCAACCCTCGAGGAACTGGGCGACGACCAGGATGAACGGATTGCTGGTGGCACCCGGCATGCCGAGCCATGCACCGAATCCGTTGTCGTCCTGGCGCTTGTCGATCAGCACCATCGGGGTCATCGAGGTGTAGAACTCGATCGTGGCGTCGATGTCGTCGACCCTCAACGCCACGTGTGTCCAGCGCGCTTGGGTCGGATGGATGTCGTATGTCGATTCCTGCATCGATGGACCTCCGAAAGAGATGGCTCGGGTGCTCGGGCCCGATGTCGTCATGATCCATTGTGTGCGAACCGACGACCGTGAGGTGATGATCATCGCGGAACCAGGGCCGGATCGCCCACCTGCTCTGCCGGAGCTGCTCGCCGCCACACAGCCGCGTGACCGCTGTCATGTTCCTTTCGGCCCTGTTCCGTGGCGGTGATCGGTGGTTCCATGGGCGTGGAGACAGGAGGTCGACATGAACAGTGATGCTGCCGAAATCAGGCCCGTTCAGCCGACATCCACGGACAAACATGCCGTTGTCGTGTCGATCGTTGAATGGATGCGATGGAACGACGTCGCGGTGCCGACGGCACGGCTCCGTCCTCCGTTCGATGTGGGCGACCCGGCCATCCCGACGACGACTCGCGAGGCGAGCCACGGACGTGCGCCGAACCGGGTGATGCCGGTCGCTGCCGGACCAGCGGTTCCAGCTCCGTCGGGCTGGCTGCGCCTACTGTCGGGCGATGGCCGTCAACCGCAGTCGCAAGGCGAGAGCAGCACGAAAGCGAAAGCGCCGGATGGACCGCGTCGAACACGATCTCAGCGACGATCAGTGGTCGGCGCTCAAGTCCGCCTGGGGCGGTTGTGCCTACTGCGGTGCGACGGACCAGCCAGTGCAGAAGGATTGTGTGCAGGCGCTCTCGCGAGGTGGGCGTTACACGCTCGACAACATCGCACCGGCCTGCCGCTCGTGCAACGCCAGCAAATGCAACGACGAGGTGACCGGTTGGCTGCGGCGCAAACGACTCGACGAACGCACCTTCCTGTTGCGCCACCACGACATCGGCGCCGAACTGGCGCAACAGTTCGGGGATCGACACGACGCCAAAACCGGGATGCCGGACATCCCTGCGTCCTGAAACCACGGCAAACCACGAAATATCATCGTTTACCAGCGCTTGGCCGGGTCGTGGCGCACCACAACGTCTGTCGACTCGTAGAGTCAGGCGGGTGGACGTGTCGGGCGGGGCGCCACCCGTGATGAAGAGCTGGGCGAGTCGTGGGTGAGCCGAGGGTACGCGTCCCCATCGCCCGTCCGTCCGTCAAGCCACTGATCGACGCCCTGCTCGTCAATGGGCGGGACGCGATCGTCACGGTCGACGGCGACGGAACGATCTGCTACGTCTCGGCCGGTGCCACGCTGCTGCTCGGTTACGACGCCGAGACGTCCGTCGGGACGTCCGTGTTGTCCTACGTCCACCCCGATGACAGCGGATGTGACGGCGAGAATGCTGCTGCGTCGACTCGACCACGACGGTGACGATCTCAGCCATCAATTGACCGTGCGGCACGCCACCGGCGAGTGGGTCTCCGTACGGGTCACGGTAGCGCTACTCCCCGAAGGTGGGCTCGGCGTCGCATCGCTGACGTTGCGCGCCGAGGACGGCGAGATCACCCGCGAGAGTTCGCTGCGCAGGCAGCTGATCGTCGAGGAGTTCTGCAATCGTCTGAGTGCCGAGTTCATGGAGGCGGCCGCATCGGCGAATGTGCCGCAGCTCATTCAACGTTCGATCGAAGACGTTGGCCTCGTTGGCCTACGTAGAAGTGGTCACGGTCTATATGGAACGACCGGAGCGTGATGTCGTCGAGCGCATCGCCCGATGGTCACACGGCACGGTTCCCGCCGCCGGTTTCGATGTGGTCGAGATGGAAGCAGCATCGAGACGCGATCGAGCTGTTGCTGTCGGAGACCTTCGTCGCGGACGACCTCGGCGCGCCACAACACGCACCGGTCGCCGATCTCCTCGCCGGCACGTTCGCCGCTTCGATCCTGACGACGCCGATCAGCGCTGGCAGCACCCGCGGGATTCTGGTGATGGTGCGCAGCGACACGCTTCGTTCGTGGACCGAGGCTGATGCACAACTGGTTCGCGGCATCGCCAAGGTGTACGGACGAGCGCTCGACGTCGCCCGCGCCGAGGAGCTGCTGACGCTCACGTACTCGCAGGGTCCGGTCGGGTTCGCGATTCGTCACTGGAACGGCACGTTGGTCGACTGCAACCAGCAGTACCTCGACACGTGGGGGCTGACCCGCGAGCAGGTCGACCGCATTGATCTCAGCGAACTCGTCGATCCGGACGACTGGACGTGCTTCCAAGGCCAGGTGGCACGTCTGCGGCGCGGCGAAACCGATCGAGTTCACCGCGAGGTGCGGGCGACCGAGGTGCCGAACGGCCCGAAGTGGTTCAGACTCACGCCGTCGAACTGCAGGCCGGCAACTCGCCCGACCCGTTGCTGCTGAGCTCGATCGAGGACGTGACCGAAGTCCACGAACAGCGCAGCGAGCTGGACTGGGCGGCCCGACACGATTCGCTCACCGGTGTGGCGAACCGCTTCGCGATGCTCGAGCGGATCGAACAGATCCAGGGCAGGTTTGGGCGGCTACCGCACCTGCTGCTCACCGATCTCGATCGATTCAAGTTGATCAACGATTCATTGGGGCACTTCGTTGGAGACCAGGTGCTCGCCGAGGTCGGTCGACGGATCGTCGAGCAGGTCGGCGAACTCGGACTTGTCGCCAGACTCGGCGGCGACGAGTTCGCCGTCGTCGTCGACGACCTCGACGAGGAGCACGTTCGCGACCTCGCAGAGCGACTCCGCCGGGCGCTCGGTCGGCCGCTCGACATCGGCGGCCGTCTGACGACACAGACCATCAGCATCGGCGTGGCGATCGGCGACGAGTGTGCCAACCCGACCGAGCTGCTGGTGCGTGCCGACAGGGCGATGTACGCCGCCAAGGAGTTGGGCCGCAACAGATACGTCGTGTTCGACGCATCGATGCGCGATGAGGGGCTGGCCCGTGTGGCGATCGAGCGCGAGCTTCGCTCTGCGATCGACCATGACCAGCTCGAAGTCCACTTCCAGCCCGAGTTCGCGCTCGACGACCTTCGTATCCTGGGTGCCGAAGCACTCATACGGTGGCGGCATCCCGAACGAGGCCTGCTTCCGGCTGCGTACTTCATCGATGTTGCCGAGCAGTCGGGCTTGATCGACGACATCGGTCGATTCGCTCTGCGCGAGGCGTGCCGTTCGTTCGCCGAGATCACGACCGACGCCTGCGATCCGTCACTGGTCCTCCGCGTCAACATCTCGGGTCGCGAGTTTTCCCGACCCGAACTCCCCGACCTCGTGCGAACGGCGCTGGCAGACGCGGGCTTGCCGCCCGAGCGGCTCTGCCTGGAGATGACCGAGACCACCCTGATGGATGCTCCCGATGTGGTGCTCGAGACCTTCGAGCGTCTGCATGGGATCGGCGTCGAGTTCGCGATCGACGATTTTGGTACCGGCTACTCGTCACTGGTGTACCTGAAGCGCTACCCGGTCGACGCGTTGAAGATCGATCGCAGTTTTGTGGGTGACGTCGATTCCGACACCGACAGCCGTGCGATCGTCGAGTCGATCGTCGGGCTCGGGCACGCACTGTCGCTGCCGCTCATCGCAGAAGGCATCGAGACCGAGCAGCAGCTCGACATCCTCCGGATGCTGGGGTGCGAACGCGGTCAGGGATATCTCGTGTCGCCGGCGGTGCCGGCAGAGCGGCTCGCCGAGATGCTCGAGACGTAACGCCGCCGGCTCGTCACAACATCAGCTGGCCGCGATCGGGGCTCTCGGGGTCAGCCGACGAGCCGACCGAGGGCCGCTTCGGCGCCACTCAGATCGGTCCTCGGCTCCGCCTCGAGGCGCGTCAGATAGCTGACCGACACACGGCCGCGCTCGATTGCTCCGCCGTCGGTGTGCGCGGGGAGGTCGATCGGCTCGCCCCATGAGACCTTGACATCGAAGTGGTTGGGATCGTGGTCGTGCTGCACCAGCTCGGCCGCTGACATGGCGCGCGGGGGGAGCTGGCCGACCTCGGTCACCGACCAGCCGGAGATGTCGGCCAGATCGAGGTTCGGAACATTGATGTTGGCGACCACGACATCGTCGGGCCGGTCGGCGATGAATCCGCCGACGTACGAGCTGGCGACGGCGGCGGCCGTGTCCCACTTCTGGAGTTCGAGCGATTCCTCCCACGCCTGGCCCTCGACGCCCCAGCCGCTCGAGGCCTGGCTGACAGCGATGCCCGACCAGCCGCCGTTGCGTCCCGACAGGCAGGCGCCGACGGTGCCCGAGTGGTACACCGAACGGCCGACGTTGGCGCCGGGGTTGATACCGGACACGACCAGATCGAAATCGGCGCCGAAGGCCCCCAACCTGGCGTACATGACCGCCAGCGCCGGAGGGCCATTGACCGCCCATGCCTCGGGGATGCCATCGAGCCGATGTCGCGTGACGTGCGGCTGGAACTCCCAGATCGCCCCGATCGCCGCCCCGGCACCCGAGAACTCCTGATCGGGCGCGACCACCACGACGTCGCCGTGTTCGGTCATCGCCTGGGCGAGGTGGATCAGCCCGGGAGCATGGATGCCGTCGTCATTCGTCACGAGGATGCGCACCACACCTGGATACCAGCAGATCGTGCGCTTCCCGTGCCCGGGCCCAGATCAGAGCGATGACAGGGTCGTCGGCGTGAGGTGTCCAGGCCGGCCCGGTGGTGTCGACGACCGTGACGTCGGACCGTTTGCCGACCTCGCATGAGCGATCAACAGATGTTCACCCGTGCTGTCGCGACGGTCGATGGCTCAACCACACCGCCATCGCCACCCCGATCGTGACCAGCGCCATGCCAGGAACCTGGCCGAGTGTGATCGTTTCGCCCAGCAGCACCCACGCCCAGAACGTCGACATCGTCGGTTGGCTGGTCTGCAGCATGCTGATGCTGGCGATCGGCACCGATCGGTGGGCGTAGTACAGCAAGCCGTGGCCGACCATGCCGGTCATCACCGACAGGATGCCGACGGCGATCCACGCCTTGGCGCTGAGTGGCCACAGTTCGTCGCCGGCCGTGGCGAGCGCAACCGGTGTCGCGGTCACCAGCGCCACGGTCATCACGATCGCCATGAAGTCGAACGGTTCGACGCCGTGTCCTCTGGCGCGCTTCGCGAGCAGCTGGTAACCGGCGAAGCCGATCACGCCGGCGACCACCAGGAGATCTCCTTTGACCGTTGCGACACCGGTGTCCGACCCGTTCGACAAGATGACCACCAGGCCGATCGCGCTGAGTCCGCCCCAACTCAACGCTTTCCAGCGCGGTTGTTCAGCGAAGAACACGAACCCGGCAGGGATCAGGATCAACGGCGACATCGACGAGATGAAGTCGGCATGGGCGACGCTGGTGTGTGTCAGGGCGAGGAAGAACAGCGAGATGTTGATGCCGAAACTGAGTGCCGGTGGTGTGGAGAGCTTCCACGCCGCCAAGGAGGGGAACGAGCGCCCGGTTCGGCGACGTCGTACGAGGAGGAACGTCCACCACAGCAACGCCGAGCCGATCAACCGCCACCAGGCGATCACCGATCCAGGAACCCCTGGCCACTTGATGATCGACAGGCTGATCGCGAACGACAATGCTGCCGCAAAGACGGCCAGCAGCCCGAGCGTATGTGGGGTGCGTGGCGTGCGCTGTGGTTCGGGTACTCGGCTGTTCACCGGCCCGGTTCGCACATCACTCCGGGTCAGTGACCGGCGTCGGTGTCGGCACTGGTGTCGGCCGGCGACTCAGGTGCGGCGCGCTTCAGATCGGGCTCGACATAGATCATCCTGGCTGCCGGAACGGCGGCGCGAATGTTGGCCTCGGTGACGTCGATCGTGCGGCTGACCTCGTCGAACGTCAGGCTCGAGTCGTACTCGATCTTGGCCGCCACCAGGATCTCGTCGGGACCGATGTGCTGGGTGCGAAGGTGAATCAGGTGGTCGACGTGCTCGGATGCCTCGATCGCAGCGACGATGCCCGCCCGATCCTTCGGTGTCGCCGACTCTCCGATCAACAGACCCTTCATCTCGATGATCAACACGATCGCGATCAAGATCAGGAGGACACCGATCGACATCGACCCGACGGCATCCCAGCGACCGTCGCCGGTGAAGTGCGCCATGGTCACCCCGAACAACGCCATTGCCAGGCCCAACTCGGCGCCGGTGTCCTCGAGTAGCACCACCGGCAGTTCGGGCTGCTTGGAGGTGCGGATGAACTTCCACCAGCTGACACCCTCGCCCCTGACGTGGTTGGCCTCCTTGATCGCGGTGCGCAGCGAGTAGCCCTCGATCACCAGGCCGAACACCAGGATCCCGACGGCGACCCAGATGCTCTTGATCTCGTGCGGGTGCCGAAACTTGTCGATCCCTTCGTAGAGGGCGAACAACCCGCCCATCGAGAACAACACGAGTGCCACGGCGAACGACCAGAAGTAGCGCTCGCGCCCGTAGCCGAACGGATGCTCGGGGGTGGCGTCGCGTTTGGCCCGGCTGCCACCCAGCAGCAACAGCCCCTGGTTGCCGGTGTCGGCGAAGGAGTGCACCGACTCGGCCAACATGCCGGCCGATCGCGTGATCAGGAATCCGATGAACTTTGCGATGGCGATCCCGAGATTGGCGAAGAACGCCGCAATGATCGCCTTCCTGCTGCCGTCTGTCACCCGGCAAGGTTGGCACATGGGCACACGGGATGGTCAGTTCTCGGGTCGAATCGCCTTGGTGACTGGAGGTGGTCGTTGGATCGGACGGGCGATCAGCGAACAACTCGCGGCGGCGGGTGGCATGTGCGTACGCCGCCTGGGTGCCCGGGTATCTCACCGGGCAGCGGATCGTCGTCGACGGAGGCGCAGGCAGCGCCCGTACCCGCTGACATTTGGATCCCGGCGTGACGGTGCCGGATCGGTTCGGTCGGCGACGCTCAGACGACGAGCAGCGAGTCGGCCGAGGTGGCGTCGTCATCGACGTACGAGTCGGCGTCCGGGTCGCAGAACCAGGTGCCACCGTCGGCGAGATACCTGAAGCGGTACGAGCCACCGGTCGGCAGCTCGACGGTTGCGCTGCGGGTGCCGTTGCTGCGCTTGCGCAATGGCGTCGCCAGCGGGTCCCACTCGTTGAATTCGCCGACGACCGACACCGGTCGGTCGCACTCGTCGACGCTGACCACAAAGGTCACCTTGACCGAACCGGCGGGTCCGTTTGAACGCTTGATCATGAAGACCTCCTTCGAGGAATGATTGTTGCTTGGATTCCGGAGCGTACGACGTCACCGTCGACATGGCACAGGCAATCAGGCGGTCGACATGGAGCGTTCATCCTCCCGTCATCGCAGCTGCGGCCGGGATGCTCCCTGCGGTGTTCAGACGCCACCGATCGCCAGCCAGGCGTCGAGCACCGACTCGTCGCCGATCGGGCTGAGCTCGGTGGCGTGAGCGGCCTGGCGGCCCCACAGCTTCAGCAGGATCGAGGCTGCCGGACCGCGCACAGCGGCGTCGCCCTTCTGGTGGGCGCGGATCATCCGGTAACCGTCATCGTCGCTCCACAGCAGCCACTCACCGGGCACGTCCGTGCAGTGCACGTGCAGGCTCCCGGCCGGGAGTTCGGCGCGCCCTCCGGCGATCAGACGTGGTGCAACGATCTCGAAGTACTCGTCGATACCGTCGCTCGCCAGCGTCGCATCGATCGTGGCCGACCGACCGACGGCCTGCTCGGCGTCCCACCGGTGCACGGCTGTTTCGTGTGCCATGCGGCGTGGCCAGAAGTCGGTGACCTGCTCGGCTGGGAACGGATGCCAGGTCGGTGCCCCGGGTTCGAGGGACCGCAGCGTGTCGGCCAACGTGGCGGCACCGTCGCGGAACCAGTCGGCGGCGATCGTGGCGTCGTAGGACTCGAGCGCTTGAGCCTCGTCGTCCGACGGACGTCGGCCGTGGCCGGCGCAGAAGTTGGCCCAACGGTGGATCTGACCGATGTGCTCGGCCAGCCGGGAGACGTCCCAATCGGGGCAGGCGGGGACGGGGGTGTCGAGCGGCTCGCTGGCGAGTACGGCGGCGAGCCGCCCTGCGTCGGCGAGCAGATGCTCGATGTACCAGTGGGGGGTCGGTTCGGGGCCTGCAACGAGGTTCACGACGCCTGACGGTAGCCTTGCTTGGATGAGCCCACTCGAATCGTTGGCGTCCGGCGGCGGCGGTCCAGCGACCAGCCGTCCGATCATCACGGTCAGTGACGCGGCGATGGCGAAACTGCTCGAGCTGCGGGCCGACGAAACCGACGCCGATCAGCTCGGTCTGCGGCTGGCGATCGCGTCAGCGCCCGGCGAGGACTTCCGCTACGACCTCAGCTTCGACGAGTACCTGAAGGCGTCGTTCACCGACGAGGTCCGCACCCACGAGGGCGCCGACGGTGCCGCGATCAAGATCATCATCCCAGCCGAAAACGTCGAGCTGTTGCAGGATGGCACGCTCGACTTCACCGACTCGCAGGGCCTCGTGATCCGAAATCCGAACCGTCCTGAGGCCCCCAGCATCGAAGGGCTCACTCGAGACGACGCCCTCTCTGCCGAGATCGAGGCACTCGTGTCGAGCGAGGTCAATCCGGCACTCGCCGCCCACGGCGGGTTCGTCACGTACGTCGGTCACGACGGCGAGGGCACCGTCTTCATGACGATGGGCGGTGGCTGCCACGGCTGTTCGATGAGCAAGATGACGATGCTCGACGGCGTTCAAACGATGCTCAGCGAGGCGATCCCGGCGGTCGAGCGGGTCAAGGACCTGACCGATCACACGACCGGCGAGAACCCGTACTACAGCTGAATCCAACAGCAGAACCCGATCGTCACCATGCCGTGACGATCAGCACGATGCCGAACACGGCGAACAGTGCCGCCGAGGCCAGTCGCAGCGTTCTGGCGTCGACCTTGGCGCCGATCCGCTGACCAGCGATCGCGCCGATCATTCCCGCCGTGACTTCGCCGGCGGTGGCCCCGATCCAGACTGCGACCGGATTCGACCGCGCCGCCAGGGCGGCGGTCGCCAACTGTGTCTTGTCGCCCATCTCCGCCACGGCGATCGTCAGCGCGATCGAGGCGGTCACGCTGCGAGCGCTGATCAAGCGCTCGTCGCCCTGGCTGTCGTCGTCGCCCAGTGCGAGGACGGCGAACACCAGAAACAGCGCGCCGGCCGCCAATCCGATCGGCCGCTCGGGGAGTGTCGAGCCGAGTACTCCGCCGACCAGTGCTGCGACCGAACCCGCTGCCGCATAGCCCAGCGCCAGCCCGATCGCGACGGTTCGCAAGCTGTACCGCGCACCGAAGCCGAGTGCCAGCAGTTGCGTCTTGTCGCCGAGCTCGGCGACGAACATCACGCCGAATGCCGACAGCACTGCGAGGGTCAGGCTCCACATCGCCTTGCAGTCTGGCAGCGGGCGCTGCGGTTGACGGTACGCGTGCGACCTCGATGCGGTCAGCGGTGATGCCGGTCAGGTGATGTCGGTCAGACGGTGTCGAGTGCCTGGGCCAGGTCGGCGATGATGTCGTCGCAATCCTCGAGGCCGACGCTGACCCGGACGAGGCCGTCGGTGACCCCCATGTCGGCTTGCTCAGCTGGGGTCAGACCGGCGTGGGTGGTGGTCATCGGGTGACAGACCAACGTCTCGGGGCCACCCAGCGAGGTCGCCCGTCGGGCCAGCTGGATCCGGTCGAGGAACGTGCTGACGGCGCTGGCCCCGCCGGTCAGCTCGAATGCCAACACGGTGCCGAACTGGCGCATCTGGCGCTTGGCGAGGTCATGCTGCGGATGCGAGCCGAGACCGGGGTAGTAGGTGGCGGCGACCTCGGAATGCAGCTCCAGCCACTCGGCCAGACGGAGCGCCGAAGCGGACTGGTGGGAGGTGCGCACACCGAGGGTGCGTGTGCCGCGCAGGGCGTTGAGGGCGTCGAACGGCGACGCCGTCGCGCCGTGCAGCACGCCGTAGCTCCAGATCGCATCGATCAGTTCGTTCTCGCCGGCGATCACGCCGATCGTGGCGTCGTTGTGACCGGCGATGCCCTTGGTGGCGGAGTGCAGCACGACGTCGACACCGTGCGCCAGCGGCTGCTGGCCGAGCGGCGTGGCGAACGTCGAGTCGACCACCGTGAACGGGCCCTTGATCGAACCCAGTTCGTCGAGGTCGCACAGCTCGAGGCGCGGATTCGACGGCGTCTCTGCCAGCACGACCATCGTGCGTCCGGGTTGCACCGCCGCCGCGAACGCGCCGGACACGGTGCCGTCGACGAGGGTGACCTCGATCCCGAATCGGGCGCACGGGCCTTGCAGGAAGGCGAGCGTGCCGGCGTAGAGCTGTTTGGCGGCGACGATGTGGTCGCCGGCCGAGCACAGCGCCAGGACGGTGCTGGCGATCGCTCCCATGCCGGAACCGAACGCCATCGCGCCCTCGGCGCCCTCGAGTTCGGCGATCACGTCCTCGAACGAGCGCACGGTCGGATTCGAGTAGCGGCCGTAGAACTCGTCGGCCCGCAGGCGCGTGGCTCGCCGGTGGGCGTCGTCCATCGAGCCGGACTCCCACACACTCGACGCCCACAGCGCCGGTGCCAGCGAGGCACCGCTGGCGCGTCGCCCGGAGCGGATCGCGGCGCTCGTGGGTTGCACCGGCTGCTGTTCAGGTGACACAGAACTCGTTGCCTTCCGGGTCGGCCATCACCATCCACCAGCGGCCGTGCTCCTCGACGCGTCGGATCTCGGTGGCGCCGGCCGTCAACAATTCGGCAACCTTGGCCAGCCGCTGGGCGTCGGTCGGCCCTGCCCGGAGGTCGAGGTGGACCCGGTTCTTGACGACCTTGGCCTCGGGCACCCGTAGGAAGAGCAGACGCGGGCCGATGTTGTCGGGGTCGATCAGGGCGCCGATCGACCCCGGCTGCGGAATCGTGATGTCGTTCGCTCGCAGGAAATCCTGCCACGACAGATACCCCGCCGGAGGTGGCTCCTCGACGTACTCCAGGGCGATCGACCAGAACGTGCACATGACCGCAGCGTCGTGACAATCGATCGTGATCTGGAATGGCGTCGCCATGCGTCGTACGGTACCTGCATGGCCATTGGCACGCTGCACGAAATCGTCGTCGACTGTTCGAACCCCGAGGCGCTTGCTCGCTTCTGGCAGGCGTTGATCGGCGGCGAGGTCGAGGTCGAAAGCTCCGATTGGGTGGTCCTCGACGGCGACGACGAAGGCTTCTTCATCGGGTTTCAGAAGGTGCCCGAGCAGAAATCGGGGAAGAACCGGATCCACCTCGATGTCGAGGTCGACGATCTGGCGAAGGCGATCGACGAGTCCGAGCAGCTCGGTGCCCGCAAGGTCGGTGTCGGGTTCGAAGACGACGACGGCGGCATGGTTCAGGTCATGGCCGACCCGGGCGGCAACGAGTTCTGTTTCGTCACGAACTGAGGCGGGCGATCACCCGGTCGTGGAGCAGCCCGTTGCTGCTGATCGCGGTCGGGTGTTCGTGGGTGGCTTCGCCGTGTCGATCGGTGAAGCGCCCTCCGGCCTCCTCCACGATCAGGCGTACCGAGGCGATGTCGTAGGCCGCCACTCCGACCGCGTCGACAGCGAGATCGAGTGCCCCCTCGGCCACGAGGCAGTGCTGCCAGAAGTCGCCGAAACCGCGCCCCCGGCGGGCCTGCTGCTGGATCGCGACGAGTTCGCCGGTCAGGCCCAACTCGTCCCATCCGTGGTTGAAGGTGATGCTGACCTGGGCCGCTGACAACTCGGAGACGTCGGACACGTGACATCGTTTCCCGTCGGCGAACGCTCCGTGATCTCGCGACGCCCACCAGCGGTGTCCGAGCGCCGGAGCCGACACCACGGCCACAGCGACCTCGTGCACGGAGTGGGTGAGGGCGATCAGGGTGGCCCACACGGGGATCCCGCGTACGAACCCCGAGGTGCCATCGATCGGATCGACGATCCATCGCCATGGCGAGTCGGGGTTGCCCTGTAGCCCGTGTTCCTCGCCGAAGAAGCCGTGTTCGGGGCGATCGGTGAGTACCTGGCCGGCGAGCAGCTGCTCGGCGCCACGGTCGGCCTCGGTGACCTCTGTGCGGTTGTCCTTCCAGCCGAGCGTGAAGTCGGCCTGCTCGAACCTCGGCAACGTGAATGCATCGGCGAGATCGGCGAGCTGGAGCGCGAATCGGAGTTCGTCCGCCAATCCGGCGCTGTCCATCATGCCAACCCTAGGAGTGGAGTGATCGGACAGCGGCGGCGATTCCGGCGGCATCGAGGCCGAGCTGGGCGAGGATGTGCTTCGGGTCGCCGTGGGTGAGGAAACGGGTCGGCACCCCGAGCACCCGGATCGGCGTGTCGGGGGTGATCGTTGTGATCTGGTCGGCCATGGTCATGCCGATACCACCGTCGCGGATACCGTCTTCGACGGTGACGACAGCGTCGTGCGCGGCGGCGTCGGCGATCATCGCCGGGTCGAGTGGGGCGCAGCTGCGAGCGTCCCAGACGGTGCAGTCGACGCCTTCCTCGTGGAGCGTGGCGGCTGCTTTCAACGCGAACTCGAGGGTGCGGCCGACGGCCAGGATGCACATCGAGCCGTCGCCTTGGCGGGCCCGTCGGGCCTGGAGCCCCGACCCGACCTCGGTCTCGTCGACCTGGCGGGCCGATCCGCGCGGATACCTGATCACGACGGGCCCCTCGTCGTTGAGCCAGGCGGCGTCGGTGAGCATCTGCTGGAGCTCTTGTGCGCTCGACGGGGCGAGCACGCGCATGCCCGGCACCTTCGAGAGCAGCGCCATGTCGTACACGCCGTGGTGGCTGGCCCCGTCGGGGCCGGTGACGCCGGCCCGGTCGAGGCAGAAGATCACCGGGAGCCGGTGCAGTGCGACGTCGTAGACGACCTGGTCCCACGCCCGATTGAGGAATGTGGCGTAGATCGCGACCACTGGGCGGAGCCCCCACATGGCCATCCCGGCAGCCCCGGCGACAGCGTGTTGCTCGGCGATGCCGACGTCGAAGAAACGATCCGGAAAGCGCTCCTGAAAGGGGATCAGGCCCGTCGGGCCGGGCATCGCAGCCGTGATCGCGACGATCCGAGGATCGTGCTCGGCGATCTTGATCACGCTCTCGGCGAACGCCTGGGTATAGCCGGTCGGCACCGCCTTGGGTGGCCCGTGAACGGGATCGAACACGGGAGCGTCGTGAAGATGCTTTTCGTCGTCGTCCTCGGCGGGGGAGTAGCCGCGGCCCTTCTGGGTCAACACGTGCACGATGATCGGGCCCTCGGCGGACAGCGCTTCGGCGTTGCGGAAGGCGGCTTCCATCTCGGCCACGTTGTGTCCGTCGACCGGGCCGACGTAGCGCACACCGAGCGCCTCGAAGAACGAGGGCGGCTGGAGGAACTCGCGGACGCCGGCCTTGAACCCCTCCATCGCCTTCTCGGCCTGTGGACCGATCGCCGGCAGGTGCGACAAGAAGTCCTCGAGCCGGCGTTGGCGCCGTACGTAGACCGGGTTGAGGCGGATGTCGGTGAGCGCGTGGGCGAGCTTGTCGGTGAGTTTGTCGGGCAGGCTGGGG
Source organism: uncultured Acidimicrobiaceae bacterium (assembly GCA_963722635.1). Taxonomy (GTDB): domain Bacteria; phylum Actinomycetota; class Acidimicrobiia; order Acidimicrobiales; family Ilumatobacteraceae; genus Ilumatobacter. The sequence goes on along the minus strand of CAVRNX010000025.1, from coordinate 33,640 downwards.
TGGTCGGCCCGCTCGTCGGCACCCTGGCTGTTGGCCGACAGGTTGGACACCGTCGGCGCGTAGCTGCGGCCATTGTCGTTCAAGACGATGATCACCTTGCGCTTGCCGTGCCCGAGGTTGTTGAGCGCCTCGTATGCCATGCCACCCGTCATCGCGCCGTCACCGATCACGGCGACGATGTGACGGTGCTCGTCGACTCCGGCGTCCCTGGCGATCGCCATGCCGTACGCGTAGCTGAGCACCGTGGAGGCGTGGCTGTTCTCGATGTGGTCGTGCGGGCTCTCCTCCCGGCTGGGATATCCCGACAGCCCGCCCGCCTGACGCAGCTGCTCGAATTGATCGCGGCGCCCGGTGATGATCTTGTGGATGTAGGCCTGATGGCCGGTGTCCCACAGCACCGCATCGGTCGGAGAGTCGAACACCCTGTGCAGTGCCAACGAGAGTTCGACCGCCCCGAGGTTCGAGCCGAGATGGCCGCCGGTCTCGGACACCGCGGCGACCACGAAGTCGCGGATCTCACCGGCGAGCGCGTCGATTTGCTCGTACGTCAGGTCGCGCAGATCGCTTGGTTGGTTGACTCGCTCGAGAAACATCTGGCGCCAAACGCTACCCCCTGCTGATCCCGGCCGTGGGGCGCCGTAGCGCCGCCGCCGGGTGCAGCGCCCGTCGATCGGAGCGGATCTGAACCGGATCGGACCCGAATCGGGGCCGACGCCTACGCTGCGGACATGACGCGAATCGAGGGACACGCCGGACAACAGACGGTGGCGGCGCTGCAGTCGTTCGACGTCGACGTGATGTTCACGCTCAACGGTGGGCACATCTGGCCGTTCTACGAGGCTGCCCGCGACCGGGGCATGCGGGTGGTCGACACGCGCCACGAACAGTCAGCCACGTTCGCCGCTGAGGCGTACGCCAAACTCACCCGCAAGCCCGGACTGGCGGCCCTGACCGCCGGGCCGGGTGTCACGAACGGCGTATCGGCCGTCACGTCGGCGCATTTCAACGGCTCGCCGTTGGTGGTGCTGGGCGGCAGGGCGCCGGCGGCCCGATGGGGTGCCGGGTCGCTGCAGGAGTTCGACCACGTCCCGGTGTTGGCGCCGATCACCAAACGATCGGCCACGGTGTCCGAGGCGAGCACCGCCGGCCAGGTCGTGCACGATGCGGTGCGGCTGGCGACCGAGGCGCACCGCGGGCCGGTATTCCTCGATTTCCCGCTCGACCTGTTCGGTCCGTCGCAGGGAGATGTGCCCGATAGCGGATCAGCGCCGGGTGTCGCACCCGATCCGGCGCAGGTGGAGCGGTTGGCACAGACTGGTCGCCGACGCCGAGCGCCCCGCTTTTCTCGTCGGCAGCGACGCCTATTGGGACGGTGCCTGGACCGAGCTCGAGGCCGCCGCTAAGGCGCTCGGTGTCCCGTGTTTCTTCAACGGCTTGGGGCGCGGCATGCTCGCCGCTGATCACCCGCACACGTTCCTTCGCACGAGAGGCTTGTTGAAGCAGCGCGCCGACCTCGTCGTCGTGATCGGGACACCGCTCGACTTCCGGGTCGGCTTCGGCCGGTTCGGGGAGGCGGATGTGGCACACGTCGTCGACGCCGCCTCACAGGTCGCCGGTCACGTCGATGTGCCAACGGTGACCGGAGACATCGCCACCACGCTGCGCGGTCTGGCCGAATACACCGGTGATCGTGTCGATCACGCCGGATGGATCGCTGAGCTGCGGTCTGCCGAGAACGCGGCGATCGCCGCCGAGGCTCCCTTGCTCACCGCCGACAGCGACCCGATCAAGCCGACCCGCATCTACGGTGAGCTGCGCAAGCGGCTCGAGCGCGATGCGGTGGTGATCTGTGACGGAGGCGACTTCGTGTCGTATGCCGGCAAGTACGTCGAGGTGCACCAGCCCGGCGGCTGGCTCGACACCGGTCCGTACGGTTGTCTCGGTAATGGCATGGGGTACGCGATCGCGGCTCGGGTCGTGCGGCCCGAGGCCCAGATCGTCGTGATGCTCGGCGACGGTGCGGCGGGTTTCTCGTTGATGGATGTCGACTCACTGGTGCGCCACGACCTGCCCGTGGTGATGGTGGTCGGCAACAACAACATCTGGGGGCTCGAGAAGCACCCGATGCAGATGATCTACGGCTGGGATGTGGCGTGCGATCTGCAGCCCAACACGCGCTACGACGAGGTCGTCAAGAGCCTCGGCGGCGATGGCGAGATGGTCACCCGCCCCGACGAGATCGGCCCGGCGCTCGACCGGGCGTTCGCCAGCGGCGTGCCGTACCTGGTGAACATCATGACCGACCCGGGCGACGTCTACCCGCGCAGCAGCAACCTCGCCTGACGAACAGCGCCTGCTACTCGCACCCGCCTCCCGGGGCGGGGATCACGACGCCATCGGCTCCCAGGTCGTAGCCGGACGACACCGTGCGCAGCATGCCGCTCGTGACGAGATCGGTCTCGTCGACCGGCCACTCGCCGAGCTGGGCGCGGTACGCCTCGGCGGCAACCTCGAGCGTTCGTCGATCAGCTTCGCAGTCGTCGGGTTGGGTCGGCTCGGGGTCGAGCTCGATCCCCTCGCAGTCGCCGCCGGGAACAGCGGTGATCACGCCGTCGAGCAGATCCAGCGTCGGGGACGTCGTACGCAGGTAGCCGGCTGTCACCAGGTCGTCCTCCGTCGGCTCGGTGGCCGCTCCGTTCTGCGCCAGGTAGGCCTCGCGCGCCACCTCCAGCGTGCGTTTCTCCACGCGACAGGCGCGTGCCGTGTCGGCCTGGTCGACGTCGGCCTGGTCGAGGTCGACGCATCCGGATCCTTCGACCGGAATCAGGCGGTTCTCCGACCACTGCCAGAGCACGACCGGTCGATCCAGATCGCCGTCGAGGTCGGCCAACGTCTCGGGCAAGCGGTTCTCACGATTGATGAAGTTCTGGCCGGCTGCCATGACGGCCGCTTGCTCCAGCGCGCAATCCCGACCGCCATACCGCTCGACGAGTGAATCCGGCCACGAACCGAACACCCGGTCGGTGGTGAGCGGATTGGCGGTCCGTATCGGTTCGTAATCGCACGGCGCGCCGACGACCCTCACGATCTCGCCGTCGACGAGGTCGTAGCTGCCGCTCTCGGTCCGAAGCAGGCCGTTGTCGACCAGTTCACTTTCGGCGTCGGGCAGCCGGTCTTCGCTCGCGAGATGGGCCTCCATGGCGATCTCGAACGTGCGGCGATCCTGCTCACACTCGTCGGGTACGAGGGTGGTCGTGCTCGCTGGCGACGCGCGAAGTGATCGTGGATGTGGTCGTGGTCGCCAGTACCTCCCTCATGCTGGTCGAGCCTTGGGGATCGCTCGGGCCGGCCGGGCCACCGGCCGTCGGCTCGCTCCCACAGGCCGTCAGCCAGAGTACGACGGCGGCGAGCGCGGCGATCCGTGTGGTGGGGCGGGAGGTGGAGGGCATCTCGGCCTGCGCTTGACCGATCGTCGTCAGTTGAGACTGAGGCAACCGGAGTCGGCGACCGGTGCGAGCAGGTCGTCCGTGATCTCCCACAGGTCGGGCACGACGTCGAGGTATCCCTCGTCGACGAGTTGTTGCAGGTCGACCGGGTCGGAGCCGACCTCGACCGCGTAGCGATCGGCGCCGGAGAAGATCGCCGCCAGCTGGCGAGCGCATGCCTCGCCGCCGACCGCCAGGATCTGTTCGGTGGTGAAACCGGAAAAGATCTCATCAGCGCTTTGTGGGGGTTCGGTCGAGGTGACGATGTCGACCGCCTCGGGAGCATCGGTGGGGACCGAGCCGCAACCGGGGTCGACGGGTACGAGTTGCCCGTCGACGACGTCCCAGAGGTCGGACTCCTCCCGCAGGTACTCGCCGACCAGCGCCGATTCGTCGGGTGCTGGGGCGCCGACCAGCAGCTCGTAGGTCTCGAGCGCCGTGCGCAGCGTCGCTGCATCCGAGTTGCAGGCGAGTGTCGCTGGCCTGTGCGATAGCTGTGATGCCCGGCTCGATCACGTTCTCACGGATCACGCCCCGGTCGCTGCCGTCGACGCCTGCACAACCGGCGACGAGCACCGCGGATGCGGTGGCGATCGCGACCCGGGTCAGTCGGCCTTGCAGCACTTGCTCATGAACTGGTCGACGTCGACGACCACGCGAGTGACCTTTCCAGCCGCGACGAGCCCACCGGAGTCGGTGGCCGTGACGGTGAAGGTGATGCGGCGCCCTTCGATCTTCTCGAGGCTGGCCTCGACGACGATTTCGGCGCCGACCGGGGTCGGCTGGAGATGATCGACCTGAACCCGCATGCCGACCGACGACTGGCCTGGCTCGAGGACACCGGTGAGTGCCTCGACGGTGGCCTGTTCGAAGAGAGCGACGAGTCGCGGGGTTCCGAGCACTTCGACGTCGCCTGAACCGAGCGCCAGCGCAGTATCGACAGCGCTGACGACGAGCTTGGCTTCGCCCTTCAATCCGACCGCTACGTTCACAGGGCGTCACGATAACGCCCGAGAGCACGCGAACCACGTGACGGTGTTGTGACAGCATTGACAGCGGATCGACACCCACGTACCTGCCCGGATCGCCCTCCCGGCCCGATCGAGGTCACGTAGGCTGCACCCCGTGATCGACCAGGATGTCATCGAACGAACACTCGGCGCGGCGCTGCGGACCGGAGCCGACTTCGCCGAGATCTACGCCGAGGACAAGCGCAACACGTCGGTGGCGCTCGACGACGGTCGCATCGAGCAGGTCACCTCGGGTCGCGACCGTGGTGCCGGAATCCGGGTCATCAAGGGTGACACCACCGGGTTCGCCCACACGAGCGATCTCAGTGAGTCCGGGTTGGCCGACGCCGCCGCTGCTGCTGCCGCAGCCGCCAGCCAAGGCGACGGGGCAACCCGAACCATCGCTGCTGACCCGGTCGGGCCCACGCGTGGTCAACCAGATCGATCGCTATCCCGACGAGATCGCCAAGTCCGACAAGGTCGAGCTGGTGATGCGCATCAACGAGGCAGCACGTGCGGCCGGCAGCGAGATCGTGCAGGTGTCGGCGGGCTACGGCGACAGCCGCAAGAAGGTCATGATCGCCAACAGCGACGGGCTGTTCGCCGAGGACGACATCGTGCGCGTGCTGGCCCGTATCAGCGTCGTCGCCGACGGGGACACCGGCATGCAGACGGGGTTCCAGTCGATGGGCCAGACGATCGGCTGGGAGGCGTTCGACGCCGTCGACGTCGAGGCGCTCGCCAGGGACGCCGCCCGTCAGGCGATCGTGAAACTCAGGGCCCGCCCGGCGCCGTCCGGCGCGATGCCGGTGGTGATCAAGAACGGATCGGGTGGGGTGCTGTTCCACGAAGCCTGCGGCCACGGGCTCGAGGCCGACCACGTCCAGAAGGGTGCCTCGGTCTACGCCGGCAAGGTCGGTGAGCTGGTCGCATCGCCGCTGGTCACGCTGGTCGACGACGGCACCCTCGCCACCGAGTGGGGCACGATCGCGATCGACGACGAAGGCCATCCGACCCGGCGCAACGTGCTGATCGAGAACGGTGTGCTGACCGACTACATGTGGGACCACATCCGGTCCCGCAAGGAAGGCCGTGCACCGTCCGGCAACGGCCGCCGACAGAGCTACATGCATCTACCGATGGTTCGGATGACCAACACGTTCGTGCTCGACGGCACCGACGACCCCGACGACATCGTCGCGTCGACCGAGCACGGCGTCTACGTCAGCCACCTCGGCGGTGGCAGCGTCAACACCGCGACCGGCGACTTCGTGTTCGGCATGAACGAGGCCTACCTGATCGAGAACGGTGAGATCACCGAGCCGCTGCGCGAGGGCAACCTGATCGGCAACGGTCCGCAGGTGCTGCTCGACATCGACATGCTCGGCAACGACTTCGCGATGGGCAACCCCGGTACGTGCGGCAAGGACGGACAGGGTGTGCCCGTCGGCGACGGCCAGCCGACGCTGCGCGTGAAGTCGCTGACCATCGGTGGTACCGCATCGTGAGCGATCTGCTCGACATCGCCGATCGGGTCATCGCCCAGGCCGACCCCGGCGAGCAGCTCGAGGCGTTCGTTGCGCGGGGTGGCGACACCGAGGTGCGCGTCTACCAGGGCGAGGTCGAGCACTTCGTCGCCGCCCAGGCCGAAGGCATCGGGATCCGCGTGATCAGCGAGGGCCGCACCGGGTTCGCCTACGCCGGCACGCTCGACGAGGCGGCGGTGGCCGAGGTGTTGGCCGAGGCTCGCGACAACGTCCAGTTCGGCACGATCGACGAGTGGGCCGGGCTGGCCGAACCCGACGGTGTCGCTGTCACCGATCAAGAACTCTGGAACGACGAACTCGCCGACTACCCGACCGATCGGAAGATCGAGCTGGCCAAACAGCTCGAGCAGCTGACGCTCGGCATCGATTCGCGGGTTCGCATCGACGACTCGAACTACGCCGACGCGTTCGGTGAGGCGGCCGTGGCCACGACGACCGGGATTCGACAGTGGGGCCGGGAGAACGGCTGCTACGTCAGCATCTCGACGCTGGCCGATGATGGTGACGAGACCCAGACCGGGTTCGGATTCAGCGTCGGCCGATCACCGACGATGTTCGATCTCGGCAAGGCGGCCAAAGAGGCCGCCGACCGGGCGACCCGTTTGCTCGGCGCCACGAAGCCGCCGTCGAAGCGCACCACGGTGGTGCTCGACCCGTTCGTCACCGCCCAGCTGCTGGGGATCATCTCGTCGACGCTCAACGGTGAGGCGGTCGTCAAGGGCCGCAGTCTGTTCAAGGACCGGCTCGGCGAGCAGGTTGCACCGTCGTTCGTCAGCCTGATCGACGACCCGACCAATCCGCTCGCGTACACGGCGACCGACGTCGACGGCGAAGGTTTGGCGGCACGCCGTAATCCGCTGATCGAGGGCGGGGTGCTGCGCCAGTTCACCCACAACTCGTACTCGGCGCGGCGGGCCGGCACCGTGTCGACCGGCAACGCCGTGCGCGGTGGTTTCTCGGGCACGCCTGGTGTGGGGGCCCTCGCCCTGTCGCTGGTGCCGGGGTCCCGCCCCCAGGAGGATCTGATCGCCGACATCGACGATGGTCTGCTGGTGCAGAGCGTCACGGGTATCCACTCGGGTGTCAATCCGATCAGTGGCGACTTCAGCACCGGCGCGGCCGGCCTGCTGATCAGCGATGGCCAACTCGGGGCGCCGGTCCGGGAGTTCACGATTGCGTCCACGCTGCAAAGGATGCTGCTCGACATCGCCGAGGTCGGTAGCGACGTCGACTGGCTCCCGATGCGAGCGGCGGGTGTCAGCCTCGTGATCCACGACGTGACCATGAGCGGCGCCTGACCGATCGCCCTCGTTCCCCAGGGTCAAGCCGGCGGGCCGCCTACGGTGAGGCCGTGGGCGGCGGCCAACGACGAGTCGAGCACCACCCGGCCGGGTCGGTGCAGACCCGATTCGCCGATCGTGCCGAACCTCAACTTCGACTCGTCCCAGCCGTGGCGTCTCGCTGTGCGGATCGCCAGGTCGGCGCGACTCAGCGGCTCGGGCCCACCGAGATGGAGGCGCCCGGCCAGATCGCGACGTTCAGCCAGCTCGACCAGCGCCGCGGCCAAGTCGTCGACGATCACTGCTGATCGGATGTCGTCGGTGAAGAACGACATCGGCGACCGACCGGAGATGGCGTCGCGCACCGCCGACTCGTGGCTGGACAACTCGTGGTGACCGAACAACAGCGAGGTCCGCACGATCACCGCGGCCGGTGCTGTGATCGCCACCAACCGTTCTGCATCGGCCTTGTCGCGGCCGTACTCGTGGACCGGTGTCGGCTCGTCGATCTCGCGGTACGGGGCCGGACGGCCCCGGAACACGGCATCGGTCGACACGTGTACCAACCGTGCGCCGCAGTGCTGCGCCGCCTCGGCGACATGTCGGGTTGCGTCGACGATCGACGCCCGGTCACCCCTGCGGTAGGCGGTGTGGATGATCGCCGTCGGTTTCCAGTCGTGAACCAGCGAACTGATCGATTCGGCATCGCGCAGATCGACGGCTCGGGACGAGGGCGCGATGATCTCCCACCGCTCGCTCGCCGGCCCGTTGACGATGTGGCGCCCGAGAAAGCCCGAGCCTCCCGTGACCAGCAGCCTTCGCTGGTTGCCGTCTCGTTTCGTCGTTCGGATCACCATCTTGTCGATCGTATGGCGGTACCGTCCTGCGTCGATGCCGATCCTCCACGCGATCGTGCTCGGCCTGGTGCAGGGCCTCTCCGAGTTCCTGCCGATCTCGTCGAGCGGACACCTGCTGCTGGTGCCGTGGCTGCTCGGTTGGAACGACCTCGACGACGCCTCGGTCAAGAAGGCGTTCGACGTCGCCCTGCATTTCGGCACGTTCGTCGCTGTCGTCGGCTACTTCCGTCGCGACCTGGTGCGGTACATCCGTGAAGGTGTGCGTCTGCTGTGGCATCGCCAACGACCGGTCGACACCGACGGTCGGATCGCCTGGCTGCTCGTGCTGGCGACCGTGCCGGCGGCGCTGGTGGGCGCACTGTTCGAAAGCTGGATCGACGAACGGTTGGGTACGCCGACGATCATCGCCATCTCGCTGATCGGATTCGGCCTGCTGCTGTGGTGGGCCGATCGCCACATCGGACGCCGACACGTCGATGACTTCCAGACCCGCGATGCGCTGTTGGTGGGTGCCGCCCAGGCGTTGGCGCTCAACCCTGGTACCTCGCGTTCGGGGATCACGATGACGGCTGCCCGCCAGATCGGGTTCGACCGCGATGCCGCAGCCAGGTTGAGTTTCCTGATGAGCCTGCCGGTGATCGCCGGCGCAGTGGTGCTGAAGGTCGGCAAGCTCGCCGCCGACGGCATTCCGGACGGGCTGCTGACGCCGATGATCGTCGGTGTCGTTACGAGCTTCGTGTCCGGCTGGGTAGCGGTGTGGGGCACGTTGCGCCTGGTGCGTACCCACAGCTTCACCCCGTTCGTCGTCTACCGCGTGGCGCTCGGGGTCGTGGTGTTGGTGGTGATCGCAGCAGGCTGGCGCTGAGCCCTGGCAGCCGGTTTGTCAGGGTTCCAGGAGGAGGGTCAGCGAGCCGGCGTTGGCGGCCACGGGCAGCAGCGCAGCCTCGGCGGCCGGAACGGCGATCACGGTGACGTCGTCGAGCAGGCCGACCACGATCGCCTCGGCGCTCAGTACGAAACCGTCGCTGGCGACCTGAACTCGGTCTCCGATCGCGGCGCCGGACCGCGGTGACTCGACCACGGGTACCGCCAGCCACCCGGCGGGTGTCATCGCCTGGGGCCCGGAGTCGGCAGCCAGGTCGAGCGGCGTCAGAACTTCGCCGGCGCCGATCCGCTGCCGGGCGACCGCTCCGCTGGCGAGTTCGCCGCGACCATCGATCGCTCGGTCGGGGATCATGGCGGTCGGGAGCTCTCGCAGCTCGACGTGCAGCGCCTGACCGATCTCGTGCGGCTCGGCTGCGACCAGCACGGTGCGCGTCGCACCCCACGAATCACGTTGTGCATCGACGCGGTCCAAGCGAGCCTGCGCCGAAATCGTGACCGCGACGGCGACGGCGACGGTCGCGACCCACTGGATCCACGGTCGGCGAGCCAGGACGCGGCGCGTCGACACGGTGATGGTTTGGACGGGCGACATCGGAACCCTCCCTGCAGATATCAGGACGAGGGGAAGTCGGCAGCGTCAGGCTATCGACGGAACAGCCCGGGTGAGCACATCGCACAGGTGCGAGATGTTGCTGCGCATCACCTCGAACACCGCTTCCATCGTGACCGGGCGCGAACCCGTCGACCCCGGCGTCGTAGTCGGTGACGAGCGCCACCGATGCGTACGCCAGCCCGGCTTCGGCCGCCAGCACGGCCTCGGGGGATCCGGTCATATTGACCACGGACCACCCCATCTGCCGATACCACGTGCTCTCGGCGCGTGTCGAGAAGCGCGGCCCGTTGATGACCACCATCGTGCCTCCGTCGTGGACGCTGACACCGCTGGCGCGGGCTGCGGCGACGAGCACCTGGCGGAGATCGGTGTCGTACGGTTCGGCGAAGGCCTGATGATGCACCGAGCCTTCACGGCCGGGCGTGCCCTCGGGCGCCCCCACGTCATGGAACGTGTCGGGTCGCCCCCAGGTGCGATCGACGAGTTGGTCGACCACGACGAAGTCGCCGGGGTGCAGCTCGGGTTGCAGCGAACCGCACGAGCACGGCCCGATCACCGCTCGCACGCCGAGCGCTGCCATTGCCCACACGTTGGCCCGGTACGGCACCCGGTGGGCGGCGAACTGGTGGTTGCGCCCGTGACGCGGGAGGAAGGCCACCGTGCGACCCGCCAGCTCGCCGACGCTGATCGGCGCCGCCGGTGGGCCGTAGGGCGTGTGGACCTCGACCTCGGTGGCGTCGGTGAGCAACGAGTAGAAGCCGGACCCGCCGATGATCCCGATCTCGGCGCCGAGCTCCGAGGCTCGGTCGCTGAGCGGGATCAACATGTCAGTCGCTCGACGCGGTCGAGCCGGACGACGAGCTGGACGAATCGCTGGATGTCGACTTGCTCGACGAACCATCCGACTTGCTCGACGAACCATCCGACTTGCTCGACGAACCATCCGACTTGCTCGACGAACCATCCGACTTGCTCGACGACGCACCAGACTCGCCCGGCGCTGCCGGGATCGACGCTGCCGACTTGCTCGAGGCGCGACTGTCGGTCTTGTAGAAGCCGTCGCCCTTGAACGTGACACCGACCGGCAAGAACACCTTCTTGACCGGCATCGTGTCGCCACTCGCGGGGTGGACCGCCTCGGTCAGTGTGTCGTCGTCGAACGACTGCTGGACCTCGATCGTCTCTCCGGTCTCGATGAACTTGTACACGTAGGTGGGCATCGCGGTTACGAAAGATAGCGGCAACTTGGCGCAGCTTCACGCTCGCGCGGCTGTCAAACCCGTCGGATCCCTCTGGGGACGCTGATCTGGGCGTTAACGTCGCCTGTGTGCAGGTGCGAAGCGCAGTCATCCCAGCAGCGGGTCTCGGCACTCGATTCCTTCCCGCGACCAAGGCGGTGCCCAAGGAGTTGATGCCGATCGGCGACACGCCGGCGATCCAGATCATCATCGATGAGGCGCTCGGCGCGGGCGTCGACCACATCGTGGTGGTCAGCAGCCGCGGCAAACCGGCGATCGAGCGCTATTTCGCCCCTGATCCCGACCTGGTCGCAGCGGTCCGGGCCAAGGGCAACGATCGGCTCGCCGAGCGGCTGGCCAGCATCGGCCGTGACTGGCGCGTCACGATCACCTACCAGGACAATCCGCGCGGCCTCGGCCATGCTGTCGGATGTGCTCGCGAGGCCGTCGGTGATGAGCCGTTCGCGGTGTTGCTCCCCGACGAGCTGATGGGCGACTCGTCATTGCTCGCCCAGATGAGCGGCGTCTGCGCCAGCACCGGCGGGAGCGTGGTCGGCGTCAAGCAGGTGCCGCGCGATCAGGTCAGCTCGTATGGTGTGCTGGCGCCGTCGGGCCCGATCGACGAGCACGGTGTGATCCCGGTCGCCGACCTCGTCGAGAAGCCATCCATCCAGGATGCACCGAGCGACTACATCCTGGTCGGGCGCTACGTCCTGACCCCCGATGTGTTCGACGAGATCGATCGCCTCGTACCGGGCAGTGGGGGAGAGCTGCAGCTCACCGACGCATTGCGGGCGCAGGCCGCCGGTTCGCCGTTCTCGGGTGTCCTGTCCGGCACCGAACGTTACGACACCGGAAACCCGGTCGGATTCCTCGATGCCGCCATCTCGTTCGCGCTTCGCAACAGCGAGATGTCCGAAGGCATCGCGGCGGTACTCGCCGCACACTCGCAGCGCTGACGCCGTCAGACGATCCGTCGGTGGCTGCCATCGAGATCGATCGCGACACCGAATTCGTCGACATCGAACTCGACATTCGAGTCGTGGGAGGTCACACGCCAGCGCAGCACCTCGATCCGCTCGTAGATGTATCCGATCGGCACCACGCCGAGCGTCTCGACGTCGACCTCGAGAACAGTCAGCTCCACGGCATCGCCGACGTGCAGCGGCAGGCGACGGATCGGCAGCGTATGGGTGAACGGCGTGCACGGCATCGCCAGGTCGTAGGCGCCGTCCAGGTCGGTTCGGTGGGCACCGTTCATCTCGCCCCATCGGCCGCGCCCGTCGGTGCCCAACCACAAGTCGGGTTCCGACAGGTCGCGGAACAGCAAGAACTGGCGCACCTGCCACATCGGCGAGAGCCGAACCACGTACTGGACGTCGTCACGTTCGACCGAGCCGACGGCGGTCCACGCCTCGTTCTCCCATGCCAAGGACAACGTGTCGCCGTGTTCGCCGTCCCACGTGGTCCAGCGCGCTTCGTAGCCGTCGGCCGGGAACGCCCTCAACATCGGTGATGGTGCCGGCTTGCCGTCGTTCACCGTCCCAGTCTGCCCTGCGAGTTGGTGCGACCGGTACCGTGAATGCTGTGACGCCGCTCGAAGATGCCCAGACGTTCGTGATCGGCAATTGCCCGCCCCTGGCTCCGGTCGAGGTGGCGATGGGCGATGCCGAGGGCCTCGTGCTGGCCTCGGACGTGATCGCCGCAGAACAGGTGCCGCCGTTCGACAACTCCGCAGTCGACGGGTACGCCGTGATCGCTGCCGACACCGCATCGGTGCCGGTCGAGTTGCCGGTCGTTGTCGAGGTGGCGGCCGGTGTTTCAACCGATCACGTGCTCCAGCCCGGTGAGGCGATCCGGATCATGACCGGCGCGCCGTTACCGCGGGGCTGCGACGCCGTCGTGATGGTGGAAGAGACCGAGCGCCTGCCAGATCAACGGGTTCGTATCACTGCCGGCGTCGAGGCCGGCGCCGCCGTGCGACACGCCGGCGACGACGTCCAGCCCGGCGACCTGCTGTTCCCGGCCGGCACCGTGGCGACCCCGGCCGTGATCGGCGTGCTCGCCAGCATCAACGCCCGTGTCGTCAGCGCCCACCGGCCCGTTCGCGTGGCGGTCATGTCGACCGGCGACGAACTCGTCGACGACGGGCGCCCGCTGCGGCCGGGTGAGATCCGCGAGAGCAACCGCACGATGCTGGCGGGGTTGTTGCGCGAGACCGGCTGCGACGTCGTCGACATGGGCATCGTGCGAGACGACGAGCCGGCGCTCGAGACCGTGTTGCGGCGGGCGGCGGGCGAGTGCGACGCGATCGTCACCAGCGGTGGCGTCAGCATGGGCGATTACGACGTGGTCAAAGCGGTACTCGGCAGGATCGCCGACATGACCTGGATGCAGATCGCGATCAAGCCCGCCAAGCCATTTGCATTCGGGGCGATCGACGGCACGCCGATCTTCGGCCTGCCCGGCAATCCGGTCAGTTCGATCGTGAGTTTCGAGATGCTGGCCCGACCCGCGCTGAGGCGCATGATGGGCCACCGCAAGCTGGCGCGCCCGAGCTACGTGGCGCTCGCCGACGACGATCTGTCGCGTCGCCCGGATGGCAAGGTGCACCTGATGCGGGTGCTGGCCAGTTTTGCCGATGACGGCCGCTGTCATGTGCGCTCGGCGCGTGCCCAGGGCAGCCACCAGCTGGCCGCCACGGCGCTCGCCAACGCGATCGCGATCGTGCCGGACGGTGACGGGCTCTCCGCCGGCTCAGAGGTCGCCGTCGTGATGATGCAGGGCTGACGGCCCTGTTGCGGCCCTGTTGCCCGCCGCTGCGGGGCGCGCTGTTTGCCCGTAGGCTGGAACGATGTCGCATCCCGGGGCGCGTGATCTGATCGATCCCTTCGATCGTGTCGTGCGCGACCTGCGGATCTCGGTCACCGATCGCTGCAACTTCCGATGCACCTACTGCATGCCCGAGGAGGGGATGCAATGGATGCCGCGTGCCGAGATCCTCACGTTCGAGGAGATCGAACGGCTGGCACGGATCTGTGTCCGAGCACTACGGCTTCGACGGTATTCGTCTCACCGGTGGCGAGCCCACCATTCGCGCCCACATCACCCGGCTGGTGTCGAAGCTGGCGGCACTCGGTGTCGACGTGGCGATGACCACCAATGGGGCCACCCTGCGAAACATCGCTCACGACCTGCGCCACGCCGGGCTGAATCGCATCAACATCAGCCTCGACACGCTCGATCGCGACAAGTTCGCCCGTATGACCCGTCGCGACGAGCTGGCGAACGTGCTCGAGGGCATCCGCATCGCCAAACAAGCAGGCTTCGACCGGGTCAAGATCAATGCGGTGGTCGAGCGCGGCACGAACGACGACGAGATCGTCGACCTCGCCCGCTTCGGCCGCCTGGAGGATGTCGAGGTGCGGTTCATCGAGTTCATGCCGCTCGATGCCAGCGACGAGTGGCAGCGCTCCAAGGTCGTCGGACAGGACGAGATCGTCGCTGCAATCGCAGCCGAATGGCCGATCGAGGTGGTGCCGGCCACGGGCGCTGCGCCCGCCAACCTGTGGCGCTACCTCGACGGCAACGGCACCGTCGGCGTGATTCCTACCGTCACGAAGCCGTTCTGTGGAGACTGCGATCGTGTGCGTCTCACGGCCGATGGCCAGTTTCGAACCTGCCTGTTCGCGACCGACGAATTCGACCTGCGCGACGCCATGCGCAGCGGCGAGTCCGACGATCAGATCGCGGGGCGCATCGCGTCCGCCGTCGGCACCAAGTGGGCGGGTCATCAGATCAACCAGGTCAACTTCATCCGGCCCAAACGCACGATGAGTCAAATCGGCGGCTAACACCGCGCGGTGCAGCCCGGGCACTAACGTCGAGGGCACCATGAGCGATCTCGAGTTCACCCATCTCGACCCGCTCGGCCACGCCCGCATGGTCGACGTCACGCTGAAAGAGCCGACCCACCGTCGGGCTGTCGCCCGGTGCAAGGTGTTCATGCAGCCGGAGACCACGGCGGCGATCGCAAACCGCGAGGTCAAGAAGGGCGATGTGCTCGCTGTCGCGCGAGTGGCCGGGATCCAAGCCGCCAAGCGCACATCCGACATGATCCCGCTCTGCCACCCGCTGCTGGTCGGGGCGGTGTCGGTCAACTTCGAGATCGGTGACGACCACGTCGCCGTCGAAGCGTTCGTCGACACCGTCGAGCGCACCGGGGTCGAGATGGAGGCGCTCCACGCCTGCTCGATCGCGGCGCTGACGATCTACGACATGTGCAAATCGGCCGATCGGGGAATGACGATCGGCGAACTGGCGTTGTGGGAGAAGACGGGTGGTCGGTCCGGTACCTATCGCCGTCCGGAAGCATCGTGATCGGCGCACCGACACGCAGCGTGGCAGAACATGTGACGAATGCCACGCTTGATGTTGCCGAGTGTGTTACAAATGTCGTAGAATCGTAATGAAACATTGTTCTCGTGACCATCTGGTTGCGGTTCGACACCGAACGCTGTCCTAGCCACCGAACGAAGGATCTGAAAAATGGGCGAACTCGTCCTGCTGGTCGTTGCAGCTGCCTGGGCAGCCGTACTGATTCCGCCGCTGTTGCGCTCTCGCATCGAGAACCGGCCCAACTCGTCGGTCACCGACTTCCGCCGCAAGCTCAACAAGCTCCAGGGCGCTGTTCCCCATCGCGCCGGTGGCTCGATGCGCGGTATGGCTCGTCCACTCGCCCAGTCGCCGCTGCAGCGCCCCGCTGCCGGCGGTCGCCCTGGTCAGCAGCCGGCGCAGCTGCGACGCAACGGCGTCGGGCGCTCCCACGGTGGTCCCAACACCAGCCGTGCGGCCACAGGCACCCAGCTACGTGAGGCGCCGCGCAGTCGCGCCCATGGCGACTCCACCGGAGGCCAGCCCCGCCCACAGCAGCATCATCGCCAATCGCACGTCACCCGTCACAACGTGTCGGCCACAGATCAGCTGCGTCGCCGCCGCTCGAACGTGCTGTTCATGCTGGTGGCCGCCGCCGGGGCCACACTGTTCCTCGCCGCCACCACGCAAGAGCCGGCGATGTTGTACCTGTTCGCGCTCGCTTTCCTCGCCCTGTGCGGTTATGCGTATCTGCTGTCGCAGGTTCGCCAGCGTGAGAGCGGCTCGTGGCCGACCGACTGGATGCAGCACTGAGCAGGTAGCGTCGCCGACCTGTGCCGGTACACTCCTCACCGGTTTACGGGGCTGTAGCTCAGTTGGCAGAGCGCGTCGTTCGCAATGACGAGGTCAGGGGTTCAATTCCCCTCAGCTCCACTCCTGTGATGTCGTCGGACATCCCTGGCCCTGTGTTGCCGGCGACGGCAGCGGTCACGTGGTCGGAGTGCGTACACGGTGCATCACGACGGCGCCGACGCCGAGAGCGGCGAGAGCCAGCACGACGATCAACAGTTCACCGGTGCGACTGCCCGACGCAGGCGAGTTGAGCCCTTCGATCACTCTGCCCGGCGCGGCGAGGTCGCCGGTCAGTTCGTCGGGGGCGATGTTCAGGCTCGGCTCGGGCGTCTCGTCCGACCGTTGAGGCTGGGGGAGCGGAACGCCGTCATACGACACGGGGTAGATCGTGAGTGGATCGGTGCTGGCGATCACGCTGGCGCCGATCAGTTCGCGTCGCAGCGTCGGGTCCGTGACCACGTCGACCCCGATGATCGCGTCGGCATCGCCGGCACCGATGATCGCGATCAGCAGACCGGCGTCGGCGAGCTCGCCGAGCTGGATCGTCACGCTGTGCGCGGAACCGCCGAGCTGGTTCTCGATCTGGACGGGCCAGCGATCGGGTATGGCGGCGCCGATCGGCAGCAGCCGAGCGAGCTCGCTCAGGCGCGGCTGCCGGTCGACCGTGCCGAAGATCACGAGATGGCGAGCTGTGGTCGGCCTGATCAGCTCCTCGTCGGCGGTGAGCACCGTGGGTGCCCTGCCTCGGCCGCCCAACTGCACGGCGAGCTGCAGCGCCCGCTCGGCCTCCTCGATCGAAGGCTGCGACGGGGTGATGACGGCTGTTGAGGCGGTGTCATCGAACGACCTGAGCAGGAAGGGGATGTCATCGAGTTGGGCCTCGATCTCACCGTCGCGCTCGAGCCGGATCGACGTGGAGCCGAGGATGTCGATCCGGTTCGTCGGTGGGGTCGGTGCGATGCAGTTCGCGGATCCGCGCCCGAAGTCGGCTTCGAGGCGAACGTAGTTGGTGCCGGGGCGAAGCAGGTCGGCGGGAACGTCGATCCTCGAGGTCTCCACGGAATCCTCGAGCGGGACGTTGCCGGCGAGCCGGCCGTTGACGTAGACATCCAGGCCGGGCGTCCAGCCGGGACCGTCGAGTGAGGCCGCCGCCTCGACTCCGACACGCATCGAACCCGTGGAGCCACCGACCGGCAGATCGACCGAGTAGCTGACGCTGTCGACGCCGGGGCCGTCGAGCGTCGTTGCGCCGAAACCCAGCCCATCGAGCGTCATGCCGTCGAACCACGCTGCGCTGGCCTCCTGCAAACCGGGCACTTCTTCCGTGATGAGTGCGAGTGCGGCTCCGGAATCGATCGTCGTTGCCGACATGCGGGCTCGGCTGCCGCGCTGAGCGAGCGACCGGGCGAGTCCGATCAGTTGCCCTGCGTCGGCCCCGACGATCGAGATCTGCGATGTACCGTCGGTGGTCTCGAACACCGAGATCCCAGCCGGTTCGCCGACCGAGATCGCGATGTGGGCGGCCGGTCGGTCGGCGTCGAGCTTCGTCAGATGGATCGAGTGGTCGCGGCCGAACTCGTCGACGGCTGCCGCCGCAACGATCGCTGCGGCGCTCAGATGCGGGCCGTCGATCGCCCCGACGGCGATCGTCGTCTCGCCGAACGGGTCCTGGATCACTTTCGGAAAGTCGGCGAGCCGCAGCGAACCGTCGCGGGCCGTGCGCAGATCGATCGCCACCGGCTGCTCGAGTTCGACCCAACGGGCGGGGTGAATCGGGTCGAGACAGACGTCGTCGATCGACAGTGGTACGCCCGTTTCGAGCCGCAGCACGTTGGTGCCGGAGTGCCAGGCCTCGGCCGGCAAGGGGATCTCGACGGTCACCTCCGCTGGGCCGTCGCCGAGCAGCCAGGAACCGATCGGCTGGTCGTTGAGGGTCGCTGTCAGCGTGGCATCGACGACCAGGTCGGGTAGCCGAAAACTGGCTCGGCCGACACCGGGCTCGCTGACCCGTCGGCCGAACGGCACCAACACGGTCTGCTCGTAGTTCCCTCGGTAGCCGCTGATCACCACACCCTCGTCGTTCGGGGTGCCATCGACGGGGAGCTCTTCTGCATCGTCTGGCGGGGCTGCGATGACGCCGGGCGCGACAAACGACGCCGAGCCGATCAGCAGGAGAGCAGAGAGGGCTACGGCGCGCACGGTGGCGTGCATCCACGCCAAGGTCCACCTCGGACTTGTCATCAGTCAATTCATCGGCCCAGATTGACGAATCCTTGAGAGAACCAGGAGACCGGTTGAACGGTCTCGTAGCACCCGTGACCAGGCTCGTGGCACCCTCGGCACCCCGGCAGCAGTCATCGCGGATCGTGGACGGTCGCGTGTTCGTGCGATCTGGCGGGTTCGAGGCGTTCCGGCGTTCCGACTGGAGGCGGCTCAGCTCGAATCGTTAGCGTCGCTTCGGACGTTTGTCCCTTCCACCCAGACAGGAGCGCCTCGATGCGCGAAGCAGTATTCGTTTCCTACGCCCGGACCGGTTTGGCGAAGGCAGCCCGTGGCGGTTTCAACATGACGCCGGCGATGACCATGGCCGCCCACGCGATCAGTAGCGCCGTCGAGAAGGCAGGGATCGAGGGCGAGGCCGTCGAAGACGTCGCACTCGGCAATGGGGCGCACGGCGCCGGAAACCTCGGTCGCCTCGCCAGTCTGCTGGCCGGTCTGCCGACGACCACCGGCGGCAACACGATCCAGCGCCACTGCTCGTCAGGCCTCAACTCGATCGCCGTGGCCGCCAACTACATCAAGGCCGACGGTGCCGACTGTGTCGTCGCCGGAGGTGTCGAGTCGATCTCGATCCCCAGCCCCGGTTTCGGAGGCGCCGTCAACATGGACCCGCGCCTGCCGGAGATGTATCCGGCGGTCTACATGGCGATGATCGAGACGGCAGACATCGTGGCCGAGCGCTACGGCGTGTCGCGTGAGTACCAGGACGAGTTCTCGTACCAGTCCCAGATGCGCATGGCTGCGGCCCAGGAGAACGGTTTGTTCGAGGACGAGATCGTTCCGATGGACACCAAGATGAGGCTCGTCGACCGGGAGACCAAGCAAGAGACGATCGTCGAGCACACCGTCACCGGCGACGAGTGCAACCGTCCCACCACGACGCTCGAGGGGCTCGCCAAGCTGCAACCGGTTCGCGGTGAGGGCAACTACGTCACGGCCGGCAATGCCAGCCAGCTCTCCGATGGTGCCGCCGCAGTCGTGATGATGTCCGATCAGGAAGCGTCGCGCCGCGACATCGAGCCGATGGGTGCCTTCAAGGGTTGGGCAGTGGCCGGCTGTGAGCCCGACGAGATGGGAATCGGCCCGATCTACGCCGTGCCGAAGCTGCTCGAGCGGCACGGGCTCACCGTCGACGACATCGACATCTGGGAGCTCAACGAAGCTTTTGCCAGCCAGTGCCTGTACTCGCGTGACCAGCTCGGGATCGACCCCGAGAAGTACAACGTCAACGGCGGTTCGATCGCGATCGGCCATCCGTTCGGGATGACCGGAACGCGCTGCGCGGGCCATGTGCTGCTGGAGGGCAAGCGCCGCAACGCCAAGTGGGGTGTCGTCACGATGTGCATCGGCGGGGGTCAGGGCGCCGCCGGCCTGATCGAGATCTACTGATCATCGGCGCCGATCGGGTCGCCCGACGGTCACGCGACCGGAACGGCGTAGACCACGATGTTCTGGCGGTAGCGCCGGATGTCGGGATTGAACGATCCACCGCAGGTGATCAGCACCAGCGTCTCGTCGCCCGTGTTGCGCCAGATCCGCTCACGCGGGAGTTCGTCCTTGTCGTACATCGTGCGTTCGGTGACCTCGTAGATCCGCTCGGTTCCGTCCTCGAGCGCCACCTCGACTCTGGCGCCGGGCTCGAGATCGCCGAGTTTGAGGAATGGTCCGAGCTCGTCGTTCCAGGTCACGTGGGCGGCGAGCACGGTGGCCCCCTCGTAGCCCGGTGCGGCCCCGTACCGGTACCAGCCGATCTCGCTGGCCCCCGGCACTTCGAGCGCTCCGTCGGTTCTGAGACCCACCGTGCGGATTGGTCCGGACAGATCGAGATCGCCGATCGTCAGTGACGCCGGTCGTACCCGCGGTTCGATCGGTGGCGGTATCGCGGTACCACCTGGGCCGAGCAGCTCGGCAAGCGGCGACAGTGGAATCGTCGTTGTCGTCGGTGACGGCGCGGTCGACGCGGCCGGCGCCGTCGACGGGGGAGCGGTGGTCGGGGCGCTGGTGACGAGTGGTGCGACGGTGGCGGGGGGAATCGATGCAACGGCATCCGAGACATCGAGCGTGGCTTGCTCGGAAGCGCCACCAGCGAAGGCGGCGAACGCCGTCGCGATCCCGCCGACACCTACCACCAACCCGAAAACGAGCAACGCCCGACCCCGTGCCGTTGAACGGCGTCGGGGTCGGGCGAGCTCTGTCACGGGAACAGTGTGTCAGGCGTCGACGGTACGACGGCGGAGGGCGAACGCTCCACCGGCAAGCACCATCATCCCGGCAGCCGCGGCCAGCACGGTCGTGTTGACCGAGTCGCTGATCGGGTTTCCGGTGTTGACTGCGGTCGGAGCGGGCGTACCGTCTCCGGCAGCGGCCTCCATGCCGACCTCGATCTCCTGAGTCAGGAACGTGAAGGTCTCGTCGGCGAGTGAGCCGACGGCATAGACGATCAGGTTCGAGCCGGCTTCGAGGTTGACCGTCGGCACGTCCACGATCGGGTCTGCGCCGGTGGGTGCGAGCTGGGCGCCGGCGATCTCACCGGCGGGCAGCTCGATCTCGGCGCTGTCGCCGTTGACGGCGCCCTCGATCGGGCGGGCTTCACCGACGACCAAGTCGACGGCGGGAGCAGCGGCGGCGTGGCGAACCGTCAAGCGGCCCTGACCGTCTGCGGTCATCGCCGTGTTGTTCTCGAACACACCGATCGCGGGTGCACCATCGGCGTCGAGGTGGGCGATCACAGTCCAGTTGCCGGAGGCGGGCACGGCGAACTCGGCGACCGGGCCGATTGCGACGTCTTCGGTGCCGGCGAGGCGAACCTCGAGATTCTCCAGGGTCTGGCCGGCGAACGGCGTCAGATCCTGGGTGGCGCCGGGCTCGAAGCCGGGCAACAGCACCGCTCCGTCGACTGCGACATCGACCGTCACGCCCGGAATTCCGTGGAGCAGTGTGATCTGGGTGTCGTCCTGGGCGTTCGCGGCGCCCGGGGCGACCACGATGGCGGCGATTGCCGCGATACCTGCGAGTACTCGCTTCATGTTGTTGTTGCCTTTCGGTTCGAGTGTGTTTGTGCCTGGCTCGAGCGAGCCGCTTTGGTTGGGCACTGAACGATCGGCACAGACGATTGTACGTCACATTCACCGACGACTACGGACCGGGACCACGATCTGGATGCAGATACGAAAAGAAATCTTCAGCGCAAGCGCAGCGCAGCGGCCAGAGTGGCCTCGTTGCGGGCCCGCACCTCGGCGTTCACCTGTTGGCGCTCGAGGATCTGTTCGAGCGTTTTGGCGGCCTGTTCGATCGGATGTTCGGAGAAGAACGCCTGCACGTCGGCGACCTGTGCGGGGCTGTCGAGCAGGCGCACCGTCTCCACCATCCGCGAGATCGTATTGCGCGGGAAGCGATCGTTGGCCTCGGCCCAATTGCGCCGCAGGAAGTCCCACGACGCAGCGCCATGGCTGCGATTGCCGATACACGCCCGTAGCAGGAATGGGGCATTCTGCGTCTTGACCTGGTCGCTCATGGCGAGTTCGCAGGTGCGCTGCACGAGTTCAGGATCGTCGAACTCGGCGAGTGCGTAGAGATGCCTCAGCTTGACCTGTGGTGTGGCGCCGCTGCTCGCCAACTCGAACATCCGCGCGTAGTCGTCGGCGCCGCCGGTCGCCGCGACGACGCCGGTCGCTGCAGCGGCCAGCTCGGCATCGACCGACGCGTTGTCGCTCGCCCAATCGTCGTAGTAGCGGCGTGCCCGTTGTCGAGCGTCGATGTCGCCGCCCTGGATCGCCATCACGGCCAACAGCAGGCCGCGCAGCTTGGAGGTCAGCTCCGATTCGTCACCCGCCGGTTCTCCGAGGCTCTCCAGCGCCGGGCCGACCAGCGAGACGATCCGCTGCTCGAATCCGGCGATCGCCTGATCGTCGTCGGGCAGGAGCCGGCGGATGCTGCGCAGGCCGATGGCGATGTTCTGCCACACGCCGTATTCGCGCTCGTCACCGAACCGCTCGACGAGCTCGACGAACTCGATCGCCTCCAGCGCACCCGCGACGACGGCGTTCCAGGCATCGTCGACCAGGTTGTACCGCTCGAGCGTCGACATCGTGGCGACCACCTCGCTGGTCAGCCGGGACCGCAACTCGTCGGAGTACGACACTCGATAGAAGCCGTGTCCGCCGGCGTTCACGACCACCCCGCCATCGCCGAGCGGCAGCCGAACCTGATCGTCGTCGAGCAGCACGGTGTCGGTGCGGTCACCCTGGCGGACGACCAGCGGGATCGCCCACAAAGATGTCGAGGCGTCGTCGGGAACGAAGCAGAAACGGCGCTGGGAGAGCACCAGCTCGGCCCCGTGCACCGCTGCCGACACGAGTGGATAGCCCGGTTGCCAGATCCATGAATCCATCATGCGACGAACCGGCGCTCCCGACGTGTGCTCGATCGCATCCCACAGGTCGCTGGTCTCGGTGTTGCCGTGGGCGTGGGTCGCGAGGTAGTGCCTGACCCCGAGTCGGAAGCGTGCCTCGCCGAGGTACTGCTCGAGCATTCGCAGCAATGCGCCGCCCTTTTGATACGTGAGCACGTCGAACATTCCCTCGCAATCGGCCGGGGACTGCACCTCGTACTCGACCGGCCGGGTCGACGACAGCGAATCGACCTCGAACGCAGCGCTGCGCTCGAGCCCAAAAAACGTCCAGCGATCCCATTCGGGCCGATAGGCATCACAGGCGGCGAGTTCCATGAAGGTCGCGAACGCCTCGTTCAACCAGATGCCGTTCCACCACGACATCGTGACCAGGTCGCCGAACCACATGTGGGCGAGTTCGTGGGCGATCACATCGGCCACCAGCTGGCGCTCGCCCTGCGTGGCGGTGGCGGGGTCGACCAGCAGCAGGTTCTCACGGAACGTGACACACCCGAGATTCTCCATCGCCCCGGCCGAGAAGTCGGGCAACGCCACCAGATCGACCTTGTCGCTGGGATACGGAATGCCGTAGTAATTCTCGAACCAGCGCAGGCTGAACGCTGCGACATCGAGACCGAAACCGGTCAGTCCGGCCTTGCCGGGGAGGTGCACGATCCGCACAGGGGTGCCCTCGACGTCGACCCACTCGGTCGCCTCGAGCGGGCCGACGACGAACGCCACCAGATACGAACTCATCACCATCGTGTCGGCGAACCGGACGACGGCCATACCGTCGGCGTTGTCGTGGCGCGAGACCTCCGGACCGTTCGAGACGGCCAACAGATCCGGGGCGACCACCAACGTGATTCCGAAGACCGCTTTGAAATCGGGTTCGTCCCAGCAGGGGAACGATCGCCGGCAGTCGGTCGATTGCATCTGGGTCGTGGCGATCACCCGTTCGACGCCTGCTTCGTCCGAATACGTGCTGCGGTAGAACCCGCGCAGCTGGTCGTTGAGGGTGCCGCGGAATCCGAACGAGACGACGTGATCGCCCGCAGACACGACGGTGTCGGGCAGGACGAACAGGCGCTCGGAGGGCTCATCGAGTCGGTGCGGCACGGAGACGCCATCGAGGGTGCACTCGTCGATCGTGAGTTCGATCGCATTGAGGACCAGGTACGGCGATGGCTCACTCGTCGTCACCGTGATCTCGACCGTGCCGTGGAACGTGGCCGACTCGAGATCCGGCTCGAGCACCAAGTCGTAGCGGAGCGGGACCGTGGTCCGCGGCAGTCGGTACGGATCGAGTTCGCCGGCCGGTGCATCGAGAGCTGTCACATGTCCGGAGCGTACTGGCATCTCCGCAAGCGACAGCACCTGCCACACGGCACCTCGTCCCCGACGCTCGGGGACGCAGTCATGGTCGCCCGGGCGCGGTAGCGTGCCCGCTCGTGGGTGCGATTCACGACCAGATGGTGACGGGCGACGCCCGGTTCGACGTCGTCGGGATCGGAAACGCGCTCGTCGACGTGATCGCTCACGCCTCCGACAGCTTCCTCGACGAACACCAACTGATCAAGGGCCGCATGGACCTCGTCGACACAGACCGCGCCGTCAGCCTGTATCAGGCGCTCGGCTCGGCGGTCGAGATGAGCGGTGGCTCGGCCGCCAACACCATGTGCGGTGTCGCCAGTTTCGGCGGCACGGCGGCCTACGTCGGCAAGGTCACCGACGACGAGCTCGGCGGTGCGTTCGGCCACGACCTGTTGGCTGTCGGAGTTCAGTTCCGGCCCGGTGACCACCGCAACGAGATCCCGACCGGGCGCTGCATCATCGTGGTCACCCCCGATGCCGAACGCACCATGAATACGTACCTCGGTGCATCGAGCATGTTGGGCGTCGGCGACCTCGACGACGAGGCGATCGCCGCCGGCAAGGTGCTCTACATGGAGGGCTATCTGTACGACCGCGACGAGGCCAAGGCTGCCTTTCGCCATGCCGCAGGTGTCGCCCACGAGGCGGGACGGCTGGTGTCGCTCACGTTGTCGGATTCATTCTGCGTCGACCGGCATCGCGACGACTTTCGATCGCTCGTCACCGATGAGGTCGATCTGCTGTTCGGCAATGAAGCCGAGCTGATTTCCCTGTACGAAACCGATACGTTCGACCAAGCGGTGGCGGAGCTGAGGCAGCACTGCCACACGGCAGCGATCACGGTCGGCGCCAAGGGTTCGATCATCGTCACCCGCGACGAGATGATCGAGGTCCCCGCCGTGCCGGTCCGTAGGGTGATCGACACGACCGGTGCTGGTGATCTGTACGCAGCCGGATTCCTGTACGGGATGACGACCGGGAAGCCGATCGAGCGCTGTGGCCAGTTGGGTTCGCTGGCGGCGGCCGAGGTGATCTCGCACGTGGGTCCACGCCCGCTGGTCGAGTTGCGTACGCTGATGGGGTGACCATCGACGATCGACGCGCCACCGCTCTGCGGTGGCTGGCGGCTGAACCCGACGACGACATCCGTGATGAGCTGCAGGCGCTGATCGACGGGGACCCAATCGAGTTGGGCGAGCGGTTCGCCGACCGACTCCACTTCGGTACTGCCGGCCTGCGAGCTGCGGTCGGCGCCGGACCGATGCGCATGAACCGCCTGGTCGTGCAACAAGCGGCCGCCGGTGTGGCGCAGTATCTGCTCGAGACCGACCCGCATGCCCGCCGCCGTGGGGTCGTGATCGGTTTCGACGCTCGCCGCAAGAGCGACGTGTTCGCCTCGGACACCGCTCGCGTCATGGCGGCCGTCGGCATCCCGGCCCGGCTGTTCGATCAACGGGTCGCCACTCCGGTGTTGGCCTGGTCGATCACCGAGCTCGACCTGGCGGCCGGCATCGTGGTGACGGCGTCGCACAACCCGCCCGCCGACAATGGCTACAAGGTGTACCTCGGCGATGGCGCCCAGATCGCGCCACCCCACGATGTGGGTATCTCGGCCTGCATCGACGCCGTCGATCCGACCGCGGTGCCGATGTCGGCGCCCGACGATCCGCTCATCAGCAGCGTCGGTGACGATCTCGTCGACGCCTATCTGGCGGCGATCCCGTCGGTACGCCGGCGCCCGGACGTGGCGGGTGTTCCGGTGGCCTACAGTGCCATGCACGGTGTCGGCGGAACCACCCTGGTGCGAGCGTTCGAGGCCGCCGGCTTCGAGGCTCCGCACCTGGTGGCCGAGCAGTTCGAACCCGACGGCTCGTTCCCGACGGTCTCGTTCCCGAATCCCGAGGAACCGGGAGCGATGGATCTGCTGATCGAGCTCGCTCAGCGCGTCGAGGCTCGACTGGCGATCGCCAACGATCCCGATGCCGACCGGCTGGCGGTGGCGATCCCCCAGCCCGACGGGTCGTGGCGGCGTCTGGGCGGCGACGAGATCGGCTGGCTGTTCGCCGACTATCTGCTCGCCCTCGACGACGACCCCGATCGGCTCGTGGTCACGACGCTGGTGTCATCGTCGCTGCTGGGCAAGATGGCGACTGAACACGGTGTCCACTCGGCCGAGACATTCACCGGGTTCAAGTGGATCGCGCGGGCGGTGCTCGACCGGCCCGACCTGCGGTTCGTGTTCGGCTACGAGCAAGCACTCGGCTACCTGGTTGCCGGCCAGCCGCTCGACAAGGACGGCATCAGCGCCGCCGTGCTGTTCGCCGAGATGGCTGCGGTAGTCGCGGCCGAAGGGCGCACGATGCAGGGCTGGCTCGACGACATCGCGGCTCGGTACGGCCGGCACCTGCTCGCCGACGCCGCCGTTCGCATGTCACCGGTCGAGTCGGCCGCCAAGGTTGCGGCGCTGCGGGCCGACCCGCCGACCGAGATCGGTGGCCGGGCAGTGGTCAGCACCGAGCAGTATCCCGAGGCCGACCTGCTGCGCTTCCAGCTCGACGGAGGGGTTCGCGTTCAGATCCGTCCGAGCGGCACCGAGCCGAAAGTCAAGCTCTACGGCGAGGCGGTCGACGAGGACCCAGCCCCGTTCGTCGAGGCGCTGGCCGCGCTGCTCGGCTGAAACAGCACGAAACGGACGTTGCGCCACACGACGGTGAACTGATCCGGCTGCGCAAGGAGCTCGGCGGTGATGTCGGCGTCGGCCTCGGTCACGATCAGCGCCGGCTGCACGGCGGTGGGGAGCGGCCGATGGGTGTCGACCTGCACGGCCAATCGCCCTGTCTCGAGGGTCATCGCGCGTGCCTTTGGCGCAGCGATCACGTCGTCGGCCTGACTGAGATCGGTCACGGCGTCGAACATGGCGATTGCATCGGGGTGGGACGGGCCCCATTCGATCCGTCCCCGATCGGCGAAGTCGGAGGCCCGGTCGACGCGGATGTTGGCGTTGGCGAGATTGCCGGCCATCATTCCGCCCAGCGCCAGGCAGGCAACGATCGTGGGCACGGCTCGAACCCGCCGCTTCGGCAGCAGCGTTGTCAACGCCACGAGCGCCAGCAGCAGCAGCAGCGGAGCGACGGTGCACACATAACGATTGATCGGGACGCGAAAGCTCCCGCCGATCACGAACGCCACGACCGCGTACGCCACGAGGTGGGCGTCGCGTCGGCGGTGGAGAGTGACTGCGAGGGCGATCCCGACCAGGGCCAGCAGCAGGTAGATGGCGACGGCGATCCAACCGAGTGCGACGTTGTCGAAGACCGTCGGGCTGGACTCCCACGACCGCTTGAGGCCGATCACTTCTGCGAGGTGCTCGACGTGTTCACCTCGGAACTTCCAGACGTTGGCGACGCTGGTGCCCGTGTACTGAGGGACGAGTGTGCTCGGCAGCACGGCCTGCAACAGCCCCACCAGCAAGAGCGCCGTCGAGTGGGGCAGCAGCAGCCGAGCGGCGAGCACCCTGCGATGGACACGATCGTTCCACCATTGCTCGTCGCGGGTGGCGATCAGGGCGGCAGCCTGTGAGGCGGCGATCGCGGCGACGACGGCGAGCCCCTCACGGCGCACGGAGAATGACGCTGCCGCGCCGCACCCGAGCAGGACCAGCGGCCACCAGGCCGCGCCGGATCGTGTCAGCACGCCGGACGCGGTAGCGCGATCGAGCCCGACCAGCGCCATGCCGGTGACGGCCATGAACGGCAGCTCGGATTGGATCAACTCGCTCCAACTCAGCACCAGCGGGCTCAAGGCGACGACACCGACACCCGTCAGAGCAGCGATCGTGCCGATCCGCGGCTTGGCCAGGAGATACCAGCTGCAGGCGAACACACTCGCGCTCAACACCGGCACGATCGTCAGTCGATCGAGATCGGTGCCGAGCACGGCGACGAAGGGCGCCAACAGCAACGGGAATCCCCAGGGGTAGAGCGGCGGGCTGAACGCGGCTCCTCGGGAAGCCTCGACCGTGAAACGATTTTCCTCGATCACGCGCCCCGGCTCGCCGTCGATCAGCCCTTTCGCCTGACGGATGTAGAGCGCCCAGTCGTCGCCCCACCAGTGACCAGCCCGGTGGGAGGCGAACATGATCGCCGCAATGGAGCCGACGATCAACGCCAATCCAGCGGGCGCCGCCAACGAGGACAGTGGGCGAAGCCGCTCACGGGTCGTGGCCACGACCGTGGGTGTTGGGTCAGACACCTGTGCCGAATTGGCGGTCGCCGGCATCGCCGAGGCCCGGCACGATGAAGGCGTGATCGTTGAGGTGGTCGTCGATGGCGCCGGTCACCACGTGCAGGTCGAGCCCCTCGTCCTCGAGGCGTTGGAGGCCCTCAGGCGCAGCGAGAGCGCACACGACCGTGATCGGGGTCGGAGCATCGCGCTCGGTGAGGAGTGCGATCGTGTGCACCAGCGAGCCGCCGGTTGCGAGCATCGGGTCGATCACGATCACCGGCCGACCGGCCAGCGACTCGGGCAGCCGGTTGACGTACGGCTTGGGCTCGAACGTCTCCTCGTCGCGTGCGATGCCGATGAAACCGACGTCGGCAATCGGCATCAACTCCTGGGCGGCGTGGACGAACCCGAGGCCCGCCCTCAACACGGGCACGATGACCGGCTGCACAGCCAGGCGGCGGGCGGGTGCCGTGGTGATCGGCGTCTCGACCGTGCCCTCCACGGTCGGCAACGACTTGGTCGCCTCGGCCAACAGCAATGTGCCGATCCGCTCGAGGTTGGTACGGAACATCGGGTTGGGCGTGTCTCGATCCCGAATTCGTGCGAGTGCATCAGCGACGAGCGGATGGTCGACGAGGGTGACGGTGACGGGCATCAGAGGGCTCCCATGGAGGATTCGGCGTTGAGTAGCGCGTAGCGCGGTTTGACCAGACCGTTGATGATCTTGAGGCGTTCCGGGAACGGGGCGAAGGCCGACTTCATGGCGTTGATCGTGAGCCACTCGAAGTCGCTCAGGCCCCATCCGAATGCCTCCTGTAGTTGGTGCATCTCCTTGGTCATCGAGGTGTCGCTCATCAAGCGGTTGTCGGTGTTGACGGTGACCCGGAATCGCAGTCGCCGCAACAACCCGATCGGATGGTCGGCGATCGAGTCGCACACTCCGGTGTTGACGTTCGAGGTGGGGCACAACTCGAGGCAGACACGACGATCGCGTACGAACGAGGCGAGCGGACCGAGATGTTCGTCGCCAGGCGGCCCGGTGATGTCGTCGACGATTCGTACGCCGTGTCCGAGACGTGCTGCGCTGCAGTACTGGAGCGCCTCCCAGATCGACGGCAGCCCGAACGCCTCTCCGGCATGGATCGTCGAGTTGAAGTTCTCGCGCATCACGTACTGGAAGGCATCGAGGTGTCGCGACGGCGGATAGCCCGCCTCGGCCCCGGCAATGTCGAATCCGACCACTCCGCGGTCACGGTTGTGAACGGCGAGTTCGGCGATCTCCAGACTGTGAGCAGCGGTGCGCATCGCCGAGCAGATCGCGTAGATCGAGAGATCGGTGCCCGCCGAGCCGCGCTCGAACCCGAGCAACACGGCGTCGAGTACCTCTTGGAGCGAGAGCCCGGCCTCGGTGTGCAACTCGGGGGCGAAGCGCACCTCGGCGTAGACGACGCCGTCGCCGGCGAGATCCTGGGCGCACTCGTAGGCCACACGCTCGAGCGAATCACGGTGTTGCATGACGCCGACCGTGTGGGCGAAGGTCTCGAGATACAGCACCAGGTCGTTGCGCTTGGCCCCGCGATTGAACCATTTCGCCAGCTCGTCGACGTCGTCGGTGGGCAGCTTGTCGTAGCCGTGTTCGTGAGCGAGCTCGAGCACGGTGACCGGTCGCAACCCACCGTCGAGGTGATCGTGCAACAGCACTTTCGGGGCACGATGGATCAGCTCGTCAATCATGCTGACACCGTATCGACCAGGTTCCGCCGTCGTGGTGCGGTCATGGCCCAACCGTACCTTCTCGCACCGCGCCTGGCCTTCCGAACGCGCCGGAGGGGCGCCCCCCGAGTGGGGGCGCCCCAACCGTCAAGCGGACGGAGCAGACCGGGCGGATCCGGTCAGCCCGTTTCAAGAACTCCGGCGCGGCGACGGACAGCCAGCAGCAGTGCCCCGGCACCAGCCAGGCTCAGCCATGCCCCCATCGTGACGAGGGTGTTGGTCGAACCGGAACCGGTGGCGGGGAGGATCGCAGTCGTCGTCGTCGGCGCCAACTGCCTCACGATGTCGACCGTGGCGTCGTCACTGTTGTTGGTGAGATCGGGGTCGGGCGTGTCCGACTCGACGGTGCCGACGTTCGTCACCGAGCCGCTCACGGCAGCTGCCGGCACGACCACGGAGATCGTGACCCGCCCGGTCTCGCCGACCGCCATCGACGCCTTGGTGCAGGCGACGTCATTGGCGGTGTGGGTGCAGGCGAACTGCGACGATGCGACTGCGGTCACCGTGACCTGGTTGGGCACCAGATCACCGATCAGCACGTTGACGGCCACCGCAGGACCGTCGTTGGTGATGTCGAGGACCCAGTCGAACGCTCCGTCGGGCCCGGTTGTCGCAACGCCGGCGGTCTTGACGATCACCAGGTCGGCGACATCGGGGTCGGGGGTTTGCTCGCACGCCTCGTCGGACGCCGACCCGTCCAGCCACGTCACCGTTGCATCGTTCAGGAACCCGGTCCCCGACTCGTCCGTGGTGAGCACACAATCGCGTGAGTCGACGGTCGACATCAGATCGACCATTCCGGTCGCCACGATCGTGAACTGCTGGGTGTCGAGCGCAGCGATCGTGGCGTCGTCGACCAGGAGCGTCGACGTGGTGCCGTTCCACCCCGCCTCCAGGCTCACGCCGGCGGGGCCGGTCGCCGTTGCCGATACGACCGTGATCCCGTCGCCGAACAGCACCTCGTCGACCAGGTCGTAGACCTCGTCGACGTACGACTGTGATCCGACGACGATCTGATAGGTCACCTGGTATGTGTCGACAGCGATCCGGGTCGGCCCGTCGGTGACCGTCTTGGTGATCGTCAGCGGGCCGCGACGGGCGTTGGTGAACGTGCAGGTCACGACCTCACCGGGAGCGAGCTTCGATCGTTGCCGTCGCTCCCTGCACGGTGGCACCTTCGTTGTCGCACACGGCGCCCTGGAAGACCCAGCCGGCCTCGGCCAGTTCGGTCACCGTGTAGGTGCCCGGCGACACCAACCCGGTCGTGTACGGGTCACCCGGACCCGACACCGTGAACGTGTCGGATGCCTCGCCGGCCAGGGTGAAGTCGAACGCTGTCGTGTCGGCGCTGGGCACGGTCACCTTGTCGACGATGATGATGCCGCGTTCGGTGTTCGTCATCCCACACGAGATGGCGTCGCCGGGCAGCACCGTGAAGCCGGCAGCCTCGTAGACGGCGTTCGATCCGTCCGCGTGCTCGACCGAGCACAGCAGATCTCCGGCGATCCAGCTCGGGCCGGGGTCGATCTCGATCACGGTGTAAGCGGTACCGGGGACGAGGCCGGTCAACGTCTCGGCGCCCGACCCGTCCGTGGTCGTGACGACGACCGCCAGCGGAGGGCCGTCACCGGCGGCGATGGCGAAGGTGAAGTCACCGTCACCGCCGGCGGTCGTCTTGGCGATCGTGATAGTGCCGGGGTCGGGCGAGTTGTCGAACGTGCACGTCACCGTCGATCCCGGAAGCACCGTGAACGAACCATCGGTGGTGGTCACCGGCAGACCCCTCGGGCACGGCCGGAATGACCGTGCAGCCCATCGCGTCGGCGGTCCAACCGTCGGGCACGGTCTCGGTCGACCGTGTAGGTGGTGCCGGGGACGAGGTCGGTGAACGTCAGTGTGTCGTCGGCGACGGTGCCGACTGCCGGTGATGTCGCCGGTTCCGACCACGGCGTCGGTGTCGGACAGCTCGAAGCCGAACGACCACGCCGAGGCGGGTCGTCGATCGGCCCGGAGATCATCTTGTCGATCGTCAACTCACCCGGGTCGGGCGAGTTGTCGAACGTGCACGCCACCGTCGAGCCCGGCAGGCACCGTGAACGTGCCGTCGGTGGTGATCCCGTCGGCGAGCGGATCGGCGGAGCGTGACCGTGCACGTCATCGAGTTGGTGGTCCAGCCGGGTGGCATCTCCCACTCGGCGACGGTGTAGGTGGTGCCGGGCACCAGGTCGGTGAACGTCAGTGTGTCGTCGGCGCACGGTGCCGACTCCGGCGATGTTGCCGGTTCCGACCACCCCGTCGGTGTCGGACAGCTCGAACCCGAACGACCACGCCAAGGCCGGGTCGATCAGACCGGAGATCGTCTTGTCGATCGTCAACTCAGCCTCGATCGCGTCGTTCGTGTACAGGCACGAGACGGCGTCACCGGCGGCCAACGTGATGTCGGCGATGCCGGTCCGACGCGTCGGTCGACGATCGCCGAGGTTCCCAGCGCGCTCGAGCATGTCAGGTCCGTGAGGGTCCAGCCGGGCACCTCGGTCTCGTCCACCGAGTAGGCCCCGGGCGAGAGGTCGTCGAAGGTCTCCGACTGGCCATCGATCAGCAGCAACGGACCCCCGGCGACAAGTGCCGTCTCGAACGTGAACGCCTGGCCCAGATCGGGAGCGGCGTGCTTGGTGATCGTGATCGATCCCCGCTGGACATTGGTGAACACGCAACGGATCATGTCGGTCGGGCCCGCGAGGTGATGCGTCACCTCGACGTGCTGCCACGTCACCGGTCACGAAGGGCTCGATCGTGCCTTCGTGGAAGCATGCGATCGAGGTGAGATCCCAGGCCGGGTCGGCCCCGACCAGCGGGGCCTCGGTGATCGTCACCGACGTGCCCTCGTCGAAGGCGAGGAACGTCAGATCACCGATCGCCAGGTCGGCGGTCTGCCCGTTGGCCGTCGAAGCCGAACGTCTGGGTCAGGATCGCCGGCGCCGGCCTTCTCGATGATGATCCCGGCGGCGTCATTGGTGATCGTGCACGACGGCACGAAGCCGCTGTACAACCCCGAGGCCGGGTCGAACGCGCCGTGCCCGGCGAGCGTCAGGAATGCATCCGACTGGACCTGGAGGTACTCGCCGATCACGTGTGTCCGTCCCGTTGTAGAGCGTGCGATTCGTCACCAGCGGGAAGCCTGCGGTGAACGCATCGACATAGGTGCACTCGACCATGGTCTGCGACCAGCCGGATGTCGGCGGGTCGGTGACCAGTGGGTCGGGTTCGAACACCAGGTAGTCGGGCTGGGCGTAGACGTCGATCCAGCGGTCGGTCTCACCGACTCCGATCAGGTCGTCGATCCGATTGAACGTCTGTCCGGCCGGCATCGTGACGATCGGGAAGATCGCTTGCTGGTCCTCCTGCTCGGAGCGATATCCGAAGTCGGGAGCCTACGCGGCGTTGGTCGGACCGGCCTT
>CAVRNX010000024.1:0-85691 GCA_963722635.1 uncultured Acidimicrobiaceae bacterium | reverse complement strand
GTTACCCCAGGTGCCAGGCAGGCACCTGGGGTAACGGTGGCGTTGTCAGGCGGGCGTCGTGCGGAGGTCCTGGACGATCAGGTAACCCTCTTCCAACGACGGCTCCACCAACTGCGCCCCCTCGGGCGGGCGCCCCAGGCAGCGGTGGCGGCCATCGGCCTGCTGCCAACTCGCTCGCACATCGGGCGGGGGGAATCCGTCCTGCACCCAGACCTGCCCGTCGGCACGGGCGACGAGTTGGGCGGGAGTGCCCGAGAACTTGATCGTGCTCTCGCCCAGCACGATCACCGAGTCGCAGATGGCGGCCTCGTCGGTGAGGTGCGTTGCGATCAGCACCGTGCTCGTACGACGACGCTCGCCGAGGATCTCGCGGAGGCGAAGCCGTTCGTCGGGGTCGAGTCCGCCTCCGGGCTCGTCGAGCACCAGCAGCGACGGCGACCCGATCAACGCCTGCGCCAGCACCAATCGGCGCCGCATGCCACCGGACAGATCACCGACACGATCGCCCGACCGTTGCCCGAGCCCGACCCGATCGAGCGCCTCGAACACGATCCGGCGCCGACGACGGTCGTCGTCGATGCCCTTCAACACCGCCATCAGATCGAGGCAGTCGAACGCTCTCACCCGCGTGTCGAAGCCGGCGTCCTGGGGTGCGTAGCCGAGTCGAGCGCGGGCCTCGATCCGCTCACGTTCGCGCCCCGGATCGAGCCCATCGATCGAGATCGTTCCGGCGTCGGGCTGCAAGACCGTCGCCACACACCGCAGCAGTGTCGACTTGCCGGCCCCGTTCGGCCCCAGCACGGCGCACAGGCCACCTTGGGCGAGCAGGTCGACCCGATCGAGGGCGACACGATCCCCGAATCGCTTCGTGACGCCCTGCACGTGGAGGTGGGCCGGGGTCACGCTGCGTACTCCAGGTTCTCGAAGCTGCTGCGCCGCACGACCACGATCGTGACGGCAGCAATGGTGACGCCGATCGCCACCAGCTGGCCGATCGTCGTGAAGGCGGCGAGTGGGTCATCGGCGGCGACACGCGTGATCACGGTGCCCGCCAACCAGCCGACCGCCACGGCAGCGGTCGCCCGCCGGGGAGGTAGGAAGGTCATCACCGCCAGGCTGGCGCCGGTCACCGCCAGTGCCGGAAGCAGCCACGCCGCCGCCATCGGCCGGGCAGCCTCGCTGAGCGCCGCCAGCGGAGCGACGATCGCGATCGACACGACCAGTACCGTCACCGAGCGAATCGCCACGAGCCGCAGGCCGTGGGTCGGGGTCGCCAGCTGGATCTCGTGGGACGGGTCGGCAGCCGACCCGTACGCCAGCGCCACGCCGAGCACCGGCAGCATCGGTGCCAGCACCAGCAGGGCGAACAACGAATCGCGACTCTCGGGATCGGCGCCACCGAGCCCGACCAGCACGACGGCGAGCACCGACAGGTACCACGAGCGGCGCAGCGCCGGGGTGGCCACGATCATCCGCACGACATGGGGAGGGACCCTGATCGTCCGCAGCATCCGCTCGACCAGCACCGGTCGGGGTGCGTCGAGCTCGGCGGTGATCGCCCGCCAGTTGGCGTCGATCCGGGCTGGGTCGATGGCGGTCATGAGAGTGCCTCCTGAAGGACGCGGCGGGCCCGCATC
The DNA here is from genome assembly GCA_963722635.1 of uncultured Acidimicrobiaceae bacterium. GTDB lineage: Bacteria > Actinomycetota > Acidimicrobiia > Acidimicrobiales > Ilumatobacteraceae > Ilumatobacter. The sequence goes on along the minus strand of CAVRNX010000024.1, from coordinate 84,054 downwards.
AATCGTGTCTTCACGGTGCCTTGCGGCACGCCCAGCAGGCGCGCCGCGTCCTTGGTCGACAATCCGTCGACGGCGGTTGCCACGAGCACCGCTCGCAGCTCATCCGGAAGCTCGTGGATCGCCGCCCCGAGGTCGCCGTGGCTGCCATCGCCGAACAGTTGGTCCTCGAATGATGTCGTCTCGCTGGTTGCACGGGCGATCACGGCTGGATCGAGCGGGGTCGTACGTCGCTTGCGGAGCTGGTCGATCAGACGCCGAATGCCGATGCCCCACAACCAGGCGCCGACATCGCCCTCGCCTCGGTATTTGCGAGCAGAACTCCAGACGGCGAGGAACGTGTCCTGCACGGCGATGTCGGTGATCTCCGGATCGCCGCAGCGTGCCTGCAGACGTGCGGTCAGCCACGGAGCGTGTCGGCGATAGAGCATCTCGAGGGCGACGCGGTCGCCGCCGGCGATCCGCGCCACGAGGGCACGGTCCTCGCCGTTGCCCTCGTCGCTCTCGGCGCTGTCGGCGTGGCCGCCGGAGTTGCCGCTGCTCACCACGACCATCCTGTCGTATCGGCGCCCCCGAACGGTTCATGCCGGCCGCAAGTGAACCCCGGCTGGTCTCGTGAACCGAATCCGTCGGCTGCCGTGAACCGTCCCCGTGAACCGTTCCCGTGAACCGCTTCCCCACGGACCGTTCCCGTGAACCGTCCTGACCGTTCCCCGTGGACCGTTCCCGTGGACCGTTCCCGTGGACCGTTCCCGTGAACCGATTCGGGTGATCGTCTCGACAGAGCTCGCATGATGACGTTCTCCCACCCCCGAACCGGGCGTTGGTTGGCGCGAGCTGTGGCGCTGACGGCGATCGGCGTGTCCTTGTATCTCGATCTCGGCGCGATGTTCGTGGTGCCGATCCTGTTCGTGCTGGTCGTGCCGTTCGAGAAGATGTTCCCCCGCCACCGCAGCCAGCGGATCCGCCGCCCCCACGCCACACTCGACGTGTCGTATGCCCTGGCGTCGCCGGCGATGAACGCGATCGGGATCGGCGTCGCGATCGTGGTCGGGCTGGTCAGTCTCGCCTGGCTGCCCGGCCTGTTGATCCGCCCGCTGGTCGGGATGCTGCCGCCGGCGCTGCTGCCGTTCGTCGGGATCGCGCTGTTCGACATGGCGATCTACTGGGTCCATCGTTGGTCGCACGAGGTGCCGGCGCTGTGGAGATTCCACGCCGTGCACCACTCGACCGAGCACCTCGACTGGGTCAGCGGCTTCCGCAATCACCCCTTCGACGGTGCGATCGTTGCGCCGCCGTTCTTCTTCCTGATCGCCGCCGGTTTCGACGCCACCTTCACCGGTGCGCTGGCCGTGATCCAGCTCGTGCTCGGACTGTTCCTGCACGCCAACGTGCGCTGGCGGCTGCGCCCGCTGCACCGGCTGCTGATCACGCCCGAGTTCCATCACTGGCATCACGCCAACGAGGTCGAGGCCCACAACAGCAACTTCTCGGTGTTCCTGCCGCTGTGGGACATCGTGTTCGGCACCTACTACATGCCGCGCAACAAGCGCCCGATGCGATACGGCGTGAGTGAGAACATGCCGATGACGATGGCCGGGCAGTTGCGCTACCCGTTCCGCGACGTGCGCTCGCCGCGCCAGATGCTGCGCCATCCGTGGCGTTCGCTCAGGGCGGGATGGCGCACCGTTCGGCACACGACGGCAGACATCCGGCGCTCGACGTTCCGGCGCCGCACCGTGCGACCGCTCCCCGGTCAGCCCTGCACCTGGGCGACGAATCCGCCGCAATGGTCACCGGCCCGGGAGGAGGCGTCAGCTCTGACGGAAGTGCCGACGAGCGGCTGAACCGTCAGTGTGCGCGACGTGGGGTGATCATCGTGATGCCGTCGCCGATCGGCAGCATCACGGCGTCGACGTCGTCAGCGAGCCGCGACGTGGTCGTTGAAGTCTCGTAGGGCGACGGTCGACTCGCTCTGGTCGTCGGGATCGACCACCTTGCCACTCCACAGCACGTTGTCGACGACGATCACGCCACCCGCGGAGAGGCGCGGCAGCAGCAGTTCGAGATAGGTCCTGTAACCGGGCTTGTCGGCGTCGACGAACGCCAGATCGATGTGCTGCTCGGCGGGCAGGGCGGCCAAGCCGTCGGCGGCGGGGCCGATCCGCATCTCGATCCGGTCGTCGACGCCTGCCTGCTTCCATGCCTCGCGAGCGGTCGCGAGGTACTCGTCGGTGATGTCGAAACAGATCAGCCGGCCGCCGGGAACGAGGCCTTGTGCCATCCACAGCGCCGACATCCCCGTGAAGGTGCCGACCTCGACGACGGTGTGCGCTCCGGTCAGGGCGACCAGCATCTTCAGGAAGCGGCCTTGGTCCTGGCCGATGTTCATGCCGGACAACAGATTGAAGCGCTCGTTCGTCGTTGCCGCCAACTGCTCGCTGACCGGGTCGATGTTGGGATTGGCGTGGGCCGAGACATAGTCGTACAACTCATCGGTCATCTCGATCCAGCGCATCCCACTGGCGTAGCACGCCCCGAGCTGCGTGTCGATCTTCGGTGAAAGTGGTTCAGGCCGGTCGCAGCGCAGCGAGGCGGTCGTGGGGGAGGGCGTGTACCGTTCGGCCGAGGTGACCGGTCATCGTGTCGGCGGCGCACAGGGCGTTCCAGATCGATTCCTCGACGGCCTCGGCAGCGGCGTTGAACAACGGGGTCATCCCGCCCGCCGGCATCGTCGTCACCTCGACAGGGGTCGTCGCGTGGAGCGGGACGGCATTGTGGGTGGAGAAGGCGAGGAAGATGTCGCCGCTGCCGTTGCCGCCGGTGCCGCCGACCCTGGCCAGGCCGATCGTGGCGCGGCGTGCGAGGCGCCTGCACTGGTCGGCCAGCACAGGAGCATCGGTGGCGATGATCACGATGATCGAGCCGGCGTCGGCGACCGCCGGATCGGTCGGCGGCGGTACGACGCTCTCGTCGAGGATCGTGCCGACTGGGATCCCGTCGAGCCTGAGCAGGTGGCGAGCGCCGTAGTTGGCCTGCACGAGGACACCGATCGTGTAGGTGCTGGCGTCGATCTCGACGAGTCGGGACGATGTTCCGATCCCGCCCTTGAACTCGTGGCACACCATGCCGGTGCCACCACCGACGTTGCCCTCGGCGACGAGCCCTGGCGACGATGCGTCGGCGTCGGCGTCGGCGTCGGCGATCGCAGCGAACACGTCGTCAGCGGTGAGATGGAAGGCATCGATGTCGTTCAGAAACCCGTCGTAGGTTTCGCCGACCACCGGAAGACACCAGGACGCATCGGGGTCGCGCTCGACCTCGGCAGCTACGAGCGTGTCGCGCACCAGACCGACCTGATGGGTATTGGTGATACCGATCGGGCCGCTCAGCAGCCCGGACTCGTCGAGCCAGTGCGATCCGGTCATCTCGCCATTTCCGTTGAACGAATGAATCGCGCCGAAACAGAGCTGGTCGCGTTGACCGATCGGTCGGCTGTTGATGATCGTCACACCGGTGCGTGCCACCCGCGGCTCGTCACGGATCACCGTGCGATGTCCGACCGAGACGCCGGTGACATCGGTGATCGCGTTCCGATCGCCAACTGGATACCTGCCGATCGAGAACCCGAGGTCGCGCAGGCGTGCCATCGCCAGAGGTTACGAGCGGCGCCGACCTGTGAAGAACCGGCTGTCGGCGGTCAGCCCGAGATCCAGTCGTCGAAGATGGAATCCTCATAGAACGCGTTCGACCGCTCGGGTGGACATTCGGTCTGAATCGTCGTCATCGCTGCGGTCAGCGCGGCGTATTCGGGAATCGGAACCTCGGACACGGTGTCCGTTCGGTCGGCCATGGCGGCGACGAAGGCGAGCGCCCCATCGCAGTCCGTCGGGACACCTGCAACCACCCCGGCCTCCTCGAACGCTGCCGACAGATCCCGCACGAACTCGAGATATGTCACGAAACCCGGCGCCTCCTGGCGCGCCAACTCGAGGGTCAGCTCCAGCTCGGCATCGGGGTCGGGGCCGAAGTCGAGATCGTCGCAGCCGCTGTTCGTCATCGCCGTGTCGAGCCGGGTGCCCGGCTCGTCGAACGCCAGCTCGATCTCCTCGAGGTCGCCGATGGTGGCGTTCTCCCAATCGATGCCCTCCAGGATCGGTTCCAGTTCCCTGAGGAAGGCCCCCATGATCTTGCGACATTCGGACGGGATGTCATCGAGGCTGTCGATCACGACCGCCGCCCCGGGTTCGTCGACTTCGGGTTCGTCGACTTCGGGTTCGTCGACCTCGGGTTCGTCGACTTCGGGGTCGTCGACTTCGGGTTCGTCGACTTCGGGGTCGTCGACGGATGGCTGTTCGGGTTCGTCTCCGGCGGTGGCTTCGGTTTCGATCGATGGCGCCGGTTCGGCGGCCGGTTGATCGGCGCTGTCGCTCGATCCGCAGGCCGCCAGAATCCCGACGATGATCAGCAAGCTGAGTTGACGTTTCACCATGGTTCCTTTCGGCCCGGTGAGCGCTGTTCGAGGCCGTCCCTCAACGTAACTGGACCTGTGTCGATTTGTGCTCGTGCCCGGGATTCAGCGCATCGGTGGCTTCGCCCCGCTCATTTCGCAGAGACCACCTGTGACGATTGGTCGCAATTCGCCGATCGGTGCGGGCCCTCGGCACGCTGGTCCTGTCCTCAACCCTGGGCGAGACCACGTGAGTCGGAGGGCGGATCTGTGTGCGCCTGAGCGGGTCCGCCGGTCCCCAACGATCCCACAGGCGTTCACCGAGGATCACGAGCAGGCAGGTGGCCGCTGCGAGCGCGAACACCATCGCCGTGCCCGTCACGCTCTCGAGCAGGTGTGGAGCTGCGACCATCGCGACGGCGAGCGTGACCATCAGTGTGCCGCCGATCAACTGCAGCAGCTGCCCGTGGTGTTCCTGCATCTTGGCGGCCCGCATCGTCACGACCACGCCGCCGAAGATCACGAGCTCGTCGATCAGGAAGATCAACAGATAGAGCAGGAACAGCACCATCGCACCCGAGGTGGGGACGTCGCGTTCGGACAGCAGGTTCGTCCACAGCAGCGGCAAGCCCGCCGTGCAGGGTGTCTCGAGCAGGCTCACGCCGACCGCCAACATCGCGGTTCCGCCGAGCGTGGCGGGCAGCGATCGGTTGGGGTCGGCGAGCGTCCGCATCCGGCGGAAGATGCCGGGCTTGCGTTCGGAGGCGATCGTGACCGAGGGCCCCTTCGACGTCCAGTGTTCCTTGAGGTGGAACAGGCCGAACACACCGGCCACCGTGGCGACCACCGCCCTGATCCACGTCTGGCGCCCGACGATGCTGAGCATCGAATAGGCCCCCAGCATGTAGAGGCCGTACAGCAGGGAGGTGATCAGCAGGAACAGGCCGCCGACGGCGAACACCGCGATCCGCGAGCCGCTGTGCACGACGAGTGCCATCAGCATCGACAGCACCCAGAGCGAACACGGGTTGACCCCGTCGACGAAGGCGATCAGCATCGTGGCGCCGACCAGCGATCGAGAACCGACGTTGACCGATCCGGCGAACGGCACGTCGATCACGAAGTCGCCTTCATCGCCCGGTGTGACGCCCGCCGCGAGATCGGTGACGACCTCCTCGATACGTTCGGCCAACGCTTCCGTGTATCCCACATACACGCGATCGTCGACGACCACGGTCGGTACGGCGCTCGGCTGCTCGCCGAGTCGAGCCAGCGTCTCGGTGAAGATCACCTGGTTCGGCTTGTCGTACCAGACCTCGTACTCGACGACCTCGAGCGCCGGTATCCGATCGGCGAGGTCGTCGAGGAACTCCAGCATCTTGGCGCAGTGCGGGCACCCGTCGCCATGGAAGATGATCAGCTCGACCGAGTCGGGCGGAGAGTTCGGTTCGTCGGGCTCGGCGACGGCCCGTGAGATGCCGACCGGCACGAACACGGCCGCCGTCACGAAGAGAGCGAACAACCATCGCCTCACGAGAGCAAGAGTACGGACGTCTTGCGTGGCTGCGACAGGGCTGTTCGTCCCGATCGCTGCGACCCGCCGACGGGCTCAGCTCAGTTCGACGACACCGGGGCGACCGGCGATGACCTCCCACTCGGTGACCGTTGCGACGGGTGAGGCCTCGTCGAACTGATCGGCCACCGCTCGGTAGCTGGCCCGCCAGCGATCCGGCGTGACCTCGCACACGGTGTAGCCGCGACGAGTGTCGAACCACTTGAGCTGCGGATTGGCGGCCAGCGCAGCCGTGACGAGCTCCTCGACGACCTCGTCATCGTCGAAGAACGACGACGAGATGCTGCTCGCCATGAACTCCGAGCCGACGATCGGCAGCGACAGGTCGAACGGATCGGCGCGCAGGTCGGCGACGGCGGCGGAGTGGAAGTCGCCCGTCAGCACGATCAGATTGTCGGCGCTGGCGCCGATCGCGTCGAGCAGCGGTCTGGCGCGCGCCGGCGTAGCCGTCCCACGTGTCGACCACCACGACGGGCGGGTCGGCGTCGACGACGGCATTGCCACCGAACATGAACACCTGCTGGGCGAGCACGTCCCAGATCGCCGTCGAGCCGGCGACGCCGTCGACCAGCCACTGGTGCTGGGTCTCGCCGAGCATCGTCTGCTCGGGCGAGAACGCCAATTCCTCGTCGCGGAACTGGACCGCGTCGCCGAGCGCCTCGACGAGGGGTGCCCCGCGTTGCTGGTCGGCGCGGTACTGACGGGTGTCGAGCACGTGGAACCGCAGCAGGTCGCCGTGCGCGAACGAGCGGTAGATCGGGTAGTCGGGCCCGCTCGGCGGGTCGAGTCGTACGGGCATGTGTTCGTACCAGACCTGGTAGCCGGCGGCTCGGCGGGCCAGGAACGCCTCGCGCTCGGCGTCGTCCTCGCTGCTGTCGGCGGCGTAGTCGTTGTCGACCTCGTGGTCGTCCCAGGTGATGATCCACGGCACCAGCGCATGTGCCGCCTGGAGCAGGGGGTCGCTCTGGTACAGGGCGTAGCGCTGGCGATACTGCTCGATCGTCTCGCACTCGAAGTCCTGGCCGGTGGTTCGGCTGCGATCGTCGGCGTAGCCGCCGCTGGCGTACTCGTAGATGTAGTCGCCGAGGAACACGAACGCATCGATGTCGCCCTGCTCGACCAGGTCGCGGTAGGCGGCGAAGTAGCCCTGCTCCCAGTTCTGGCACGACGAGAAGGCGAACCGGAACCGCTCGGGTGTCGTGCCGGGCGCGGCGAACGTGCGGGTCCGGGCCGGAGTCGTTTCGAACTCTCCGACGCGGAATCGGAAGTAGTACTCGGTGTCTGCCGCCAGTCCGGCCGCGTCGGCGTGCACCGAGTGCCCGAGCGCGGCGAAGGCCGTGGCCGTTCCAGTGCTGACGATGCCTGCCATCTCCGGATCCGTGGCGACCTCCCACTCGACCTCGATGTCGGTGTCGGGCAGCGGCTCGTCGGGCAGTCAGGCGGGTCCAGAGGATGACCGAATCGGGGAGTGGATCGCCGGAGGCCACCCGAGTGCGAACGGATACGTCTCGACCGGTGCCGGCGCGACGGTGGTCGTGGTCGTCGCCAGGGTGGTTGTCGGAGCGGCGCTGGTCGATGGGGCGAGGCTGCTCGGCGGTGTCGTGGGCGCAACGGTGCCGGCACCTGTCGTTCCGGGTGGCGACGTCGTGGAAGCCCCGTCTCCACTGTCGCTGCACGCCGCCAGCGCAGCTGCGACCGTGCCGGCGAGGAAGCCCCGCCGCGTGATCCGTGTTGGCCTGCCGTCGTCCATCGCCGACCTCCTGATCGTCATCCGCGCTCGATCACGATCGGTCGGGCGGGGGCACAGTGGGCTGGTTCAACCGTACGCAGACAATGGCCACCGTTCTAGGGCCGCCGGTCCCGACGGTCGAGTCGTCGATCCCCGACGAAGCGGCTCGTCGGTGCAGCTCGCGGTGTGGTTCGGCTCACGTTGCCAGGGTGAGGGGAACGACGGTCCGGATGATCTCCGGGCACTCGGGGTCGGTGCCACAGCCGCCTTCGTCGTAGGCGACGAGTTCGATCGGGCCGGCCGGCGCGTCGACCGTGATCGTCACCTCGAAGTCCGCCCAGTCGCCCGCGCCGGCCGTGACCGGTGCGATCCCTCCGACCTGCTCGCCGTTCGCCCAGACCTCGATCGGGAAGTCGCCCTCGAACACGTCGCCCTCGCCGGTGACCGTGATCGGGCTGGTGACGGTGGCGCCGTAGGCGGGAGTATCGATGATGACACTTCCCGACAGGTCGCGGTCGACGTCCATCCGGGCCTGCGGTTCGTCGAGGATGATCCCTTCGCCGCCGAGGTACTCGATCGGTTCGCCGTCCAGCCAGAACAGCACACGGTCGGACATTGTCGAACTGGGTGGCGGTGAACACGACCTGTGCGATTCGAGCGGTCATCGACAGTGATCCGCCGCCGCTCTCGAAGTCGGAGTCGAGGTCGATCGTCGCCAGGCCATCCGCCAAGTTGAGATCGAGCAGCTCGGTCCCGGTCGGTATCACCGAGAGCAGGCCGGCTGCTTGCTCGTCGGCTGTCGGGCCGGCGAGCAGCTCGGTCAGCGCGCCGCGCAGCACTGCCGGGCCGGGGACCTGGCGGTGGGCGATCGCCAGGCGCTCCCCACGCAGGAAGTAGACCTTCACGTCGACCATCGCCGGAGCTTGCGTAGTGGCAGGTGCGACGGTGGTGGCAGGTGCGACGGTGGTGACGGTGGTGACGGGCCCTGCCGTCACCTCGGTCGTCGTCGCAGGCACGTCCGTGGTCGCGCTCGGCTCGCTGGTCGGAGTCGTCGCCATGGTCGTGGTCGTGGTCAGTGTCGTGGGTGGCGACGTACTCGTCGCATCCGTCACCTCGGTCGACTCGGCGTCGGAACCGCACGCCGACGAGGCAACCAGCAGCCCCAGCACGAGTCCGATTCGTCAGCACGCGCATCACAACCTCCTCCTCCTCCTTCACCTCCATCGTCTGCCTTTGGCGAGCCGCCCGCAAGAGCAGGAGGGGAACGTCGTCGTCGCCTCCGTCGATCGTGATTCGCTGCGGTTTCGAGGCGACGTTCGATCGATACCGGCCAGGACTGATCCGCTGCGTTCACGTCACGATCACTCGGGGGAGCGATGATCTCCGGGGCCCTGCGGTCGCCGTGCTCGGCGGCATCGGCTGACATTCGCTGCACGAGCTGATCGGGCCCGTGCGATTCGGGCCCGGCTACCCCAGCCGTCGTCACGTCCTGATCCTGGGGATCGTGCTGATCGCCATATCCCACAGGTCGGGCTACCCCACAGGTCGGGATACCCCACAGGTCGGGCTACCCCACAGGTCGGGCTGTCCCACAGATCGGAGAGGATCAGCGGGCGGGCAGCCCGAACTTCGGATAGTCGTCCTGGACCATCGTGACGTAGGTCCAGACGCGGTAGTAGTAGTTGCTGACCCGTACCGTGAAGTCGCGCATTCCCTTCGGCCAGACGCCGGTGAACAGCACGGCGAACCAGGCGATCAAGCCCACCACGGCGCAGCCGATGAAGTAGAAGAACAGCACGAAGTAGTGCGGGATCGCCTTGAAGATGTTGAGCGCGTCAGATCGGCTGGCGACCTGGGGCACCTCGGGCAGCAGCAGCCGCACGGGCGGGTAGGCGTCGTTGTCGGCCGCTTCGGGGTTGAAGTCGAACGGCGGATACGTCTCGGAGTAGCCGATCAGGAAGCCGCTGGCGCGGGCGTTGTAGCGCTCGTACATCGCCATCACGCCGTACATACCGGGGTGCAGCTTGCCGGTGAAGATCAACATCACCCAGTAGATCAGGAACACCGCTCCCGACAGGGCTTGCAGGGCCCGAAGGATGATGCCGTGCGGGACGTACAGCACCCAGTTCACGAGCGGCCGCCACCTCGCCAATTCGTAGGGTGACTCGACAACGAGGTACGGCTTGCCGTTCTCGATGAGTGTGTGCGTCATGACCAACCTCCCGGGGGCGCGCCTCGCCCCATCTCGATCATCGCTGAACGTCAACCGATTCGCTAGAGACGTCCGTCACGATCGGGGTTCAGCGGGCGAACAAGATCACGTCCTCGGGCACGGCGACCACCGCCGGGTCGATCGCCGGTCCGCCATGCAGCACCTCGTCGAGGAACTGGACCACGTACGTGATGGTGAGGTCGGCGGCGCGGACTTGATCGAGGTCACCCGGCGAGCATCCTTCGGCGGCGAAGTCGTCGATCGTGGCGGTGATGATCTCCGGCACGCCCTCGAGCGTCGGCAGGAAGTCGATGTAGGCACACAGGTTCGTGAAGGTCTGGTGGGCTCCGTCGACCAACTCGACGCGGTAGGCCGGGGCGCTGGTCGTCAGGTCCCACAATCGGGTGACGTTCGGGTCGACCGGTGTCGTCTGGTCGTTGGTGCCGACCACGGTCATCATCGGCGTCGTGATGGTGGCCAGCCGTTCGTCGGTGAACCACGACGAACCGACCGCTGGGGCAAGCGTGACGATCGCATCGACTCGGTCGTCAGCCGCGGCCTCACCCAACTCGTTCGAGTACCCGGTCGCAGTGGCGAGCGCGGTGAAACCGCCCGCCGAATGCCCGGTCACGACGATCCGATCGCTGTCGACCTTGGCCGCGAACGGGCCCGCCACCGGATGCGCCGGCTCGGCGAACGCATCGATCAAGCGGCGCACATCGGCCAGTCGCGCCAACCCGACCTCGGCCGCTGGTGCTTGCGAGTCGGCGATGTAGTCGACGGTGGTATTGCCGGTGTGATCGGCAGCGACCACGACGTAGCCGTGGCTGGCGAGTGCCTCGGTGTACGAGGAATGGATGTAGCGCAGCCCGCTGCTGCCGTGCGAGTACACGATCAACGGGAACTGCCCGTCCGACTCGAGCTGGTCGGCCGTGGCGGCCGACGCGTCCGGTGATTCGTAGTAGACGCCCGGCAGGAACGTGTACTGCTGCGGTGGGAACGTTGTGGTGTCGACGTCGTCGTCGATCGGGAACCACACGTCGACCGTCAGCGGGCGTTCCCCGTCCGGATCGTCGAGTGTCACGGTGGCAACCCCGACCGCGTACTCGCCGAGCCCGGCGGGTGCCCACGCCGCCGGCTGGGCAACGGTCGTGGTGGGCGCGGCGGTCGCGGTCGGTGCCTCGGTGGTCGGGGGAACCGCGGTGGTCTCGGGGGAGGTCGGGTCAGCAGCCGGTGCCGTGGTCGGGGTGGTGACCGTGGCCGGGGTGGCGGCGGTCGTCGTTGTCGATGTCTCGTCGGTGTCGGCCCCGTCATCCGATCCAGAACCTGAGCAAGCCGTGAGCAGGGTCGCCAACAGGACCGGAACGATGCGGTATGAGTGGATCATCACGACAGCGTGTCACCGCCGCGCCGTCCGAGCCGCATCGTCGCTGCCCATTCTCGTAGCGCAACGAAATCGTCGACTTGCCGCTGTCGCCGGGGCCGACGATCGACACGATCTCCCCGCCCGCCACCGCCCGGTCGGCACCCCACGTACCCGGTCGTCGACACGGCCCTGGTCGCACCAGGGTCGGCGCCGTCGAGCCGCAACAGGACCACGGTCGCTGTGGCGTTCGGATCCCGGTCGGCGTGGTGCGATGCCCGAGCCGCCGGAGAGGGCGATCAGCCGCCGCCTCGGTCGAGCGCGGTCGGCCGAGGCGCCCGATAGGTTTCTGTGTTCCCAATCGACCTCTGGAGCAGTACGTGGACCGCACCGCGCTGCGAGGTGCCCTTGGCACGCTCGCCTCAAATCATCTCTGGACGTGGCAGCATCGCACGTCCGACCTCTTCTCGGCGCTGCCGACGTCTGACGTCGACCGCCACCCGGTTCAAGCGGTCCGAGCGCTCACCGACGATCAGCTCGGTGCATTGCTCGACGATGGCGACTTCGTATCCGCTGTGACGAACCAGCTGGCCGGCCTCAGCGAGACGATGGAGACCGCCGTCACCAAGCCGGATATCGCCTACTTCTCGCCCGAGTTCGGCATCAGCGAAGTCGTCCCGCAGTACTCGGGCGGGCTCGGGATCCTGGCCGGAGACCACCTCAAGTCGGCCAGCGACATCGGCACGTCGTTGGCCGGCGTCGGACTGTTCTACCGGCACGGATTCTTCCGTCAGTTGATCGAGGACGATCATCAGCAAGAGCGCGTCGAGACCTACGACGCCACCGACTTCGGTTGTGTCGACACCGGCATCGTCGTCGATGTGCCGATCGCCGACCGCAAGGTCAGCGCCAAGGTGTGGCGTCTCGACGTCGGGCGGATCCCGCTGTTGCTGCTCGATACCGACCTGCCGGTCAACTCCGACAGCGATCGGGCGATCACCGATCGGCTGTACAGCGGTGATCAGCTGCACCGCCTCGAACAGGAACTCGTGCTCGGTGTCGGCGGGGCTCGGGCGATTACAGCGATCGGCTGGAAGCCCGGTGTCTTCCACTCGAACGAGGGCCACGCCGGCTTCTTGGCCCTCACGTTGCTCAACCAGGCCCGCACGCCGGGTGGAGCCACGTCACTCGCAGCCGCGGTCGAGCGGGTCAAGCCGCACCTGCTGTTCACCACCCACACGCCGGTGCCCGCCGGTATCGACCGGTTCCCGCGCTCGCTGATCGAACGTCACCTCAAGCCGTGGGCAGACGCCTGGGGCGATCCGGTCGACGACCTGCTGGCGCTCGGTGAAGACCCCCACGACGGCACCGAGGTCTTCAACATGGCGGCACTGTGCCTGCATCTCGCGGCCCGCGCCAACGGCGTCTCGCAGCTGCACGGTGAAGTCAGCCGCGGGCTGTTCGCGATGGTGCCGGGTGGCGATGCGATCACGTCCGTCACCAATGGTGTCCATGCCCGTACCTGGGTCAGCCCCGTGCTGCAAGACCTGTTCGACGACCAGCTCGGCGACGGTTGGGACCACGGCGACGAAGCGGCGTGGGCGCGAATCGGTGACGTCCCGACCGAGGCGATCGTGGCGACACGGATCCCGACCCGTGCCCCGCTGACCGAGCTGCTGGCCGAGCGTTCCGGAGCCACGCTCGAACCAGATGCACTGGTGGTCGGCTTCGCCCGCCGGTTCGCCACGTACAAGCGTGCCGATCTGTTGCTGCGGCATGCCGACGAGCTGGCATCGTTGCTGGGCAACGACGAGCGCCCGGTTCACTTCGTGTTCGCCGGGAAGGCGCATCCCGCCGACGGGCCGGGCAAGGCACTGCTGAACGAGATCGTGGCCTACGGCCACACCCCCGCCGCCAACGGTCGCTTCAGCTTCCTCCCCGACTACGACATCGCTGTGGCAAGGGCGATGTACTACGGCTGTGACGTCTGGCTGAACAACCCGGTTCGCCCCCGCGAAGCATCGGGCACGAGCGGTGAGAAGGCAGCGTTGAACGGCGTGCTCAACTGCTCGATCCTCGACGGCTGGTGGGCCGAGATGAGTGACGGCCGCAATGGCTGGGACATCCCCACCTCCGAGGCGACCGTCGAAGGGATTCGCGACGACGAGGAGTCGGCTTCGGCGCTCGAGCTGTTGGCGTCGATCGTCGCCGAGTTCCACGCCGATGGTCGCGGCCAACCATCCGCCGCCTGGATCGACCGCATGCGTCACAACTGGCGCACGCTCGGTCCCAAGGTCACCGCCGCCCGGATGGTCGCCGACTACGAGCGCACGTTGTACCACCCGATGCTCGCTGCACTTCGGGCCTGACGCCCAACCACCGTTCCGGTCCGAAGACCTCCTGTCCGGGGCTGCCAGTTCGCGACCGGAACGGCGTAGCGTCGTTGCGATGCGCAGTTTGGACGTGACATGAGCGTTGGCGACACGTTCGGTGCCACCGTCGGCGGTCTCAGGAACCGTGTGGTGACGGCCACCACCAGCCTGTTCTCGCACGGCCCCACGCCGCTCGAGCACACGATGACGTATGCGCCCGATCCTGGGTTGCTCGGGCCGGACTCCGTCTCGTGGCGGGTGATCGGCGACGCCAGCGCATTCGTCGGTGGCATCCGAGCCTTGCTGGTGCAGACCGCTCATCCCGAGGTCGTGGCCGGCGTCGAGCAACATTCGCGCTACCGCGACGATCCGCTCGGGCGCCTCACCCGCACATCGATCTACGTCACCGAAACCACGTATGGGGCGATGCCAGAGGTCGAGGCAGCCGTGGCGACGGTGCGCACTGCCCACCGACCCGTCCGCGGCCGTAGCGAGCGCGATCGGCCGTACTCGGCCGGTCGGCCCGAGATGGCGGCGTGGGTCCACAACGTGTTGACCGATTCGTTCCTCGCCGCCTATCAGGCCTACGGACCCGCACCGCTGACACCCGCCGAGGCCGACCGGTTCGTCGAGGAGCAGACCCGGATCGGGGCCCTGCTCGACGCCGACCCGTTGCCGAGCACCGCCGCCGAGTTGGCCCACTGGGTCCACGATCATCCCGACGCCATGAGCACCAAGGCCCAAGCCAGCGCGATCGGCTTCCTGCGCAAGCCACCACTTTCGCCACCGGTCAGAGCCGGGTACCAGCTCCTCTATCGAGCAGCCGTTGCGACATTGCCCGAGCGGACCACCGACGTGATCGGCCTGAAGCCATCGCCGGGCGGGCGCCGCATCGGCGGAGCAGCGGTCCACAGCCTTCGGTGGGCTCTGGGGTCGTCACCGTCGTGGCACCTGGCGCTCGTCCGGTCGGGCGCCCCGGTGCCCTCTGGGCTGTTCCGCCAGCCACTCCCGCCGGGCGTCGAATCGATCGGCTGACTGCTGGGCCGACGCTGCGACGTGACCAGGCGGCCGATCTCAGCGTGATTCCACGGCGGCGGTGACGACGTCGGCAATCGGGCTGAGTTCCAGTGTCGCCGGCAGGCGCCGAACGATCGCGGGTGATCCGTGGAGTTCGAGGCGCCCGTCCTTGACCGCTGAACGCAGCGGCAGCTTGCCGAGCCAGACCTGGTACATCGTCGAGAGATCGGTCTGGACCATGGCATCGACCCCGAATCCGGGGTCGTGGAGGCAGATCGAGGGACCCTGCGAGTCCTTCAGGATCCAGAACCACTGTGGCTGATCGCTGAACCTGAACTCGAAGACGAGACGGCGGTCGGGCATCTGTGAATAGTCGAGCCGACCGTGCACCCACCACATCAACAACTCGGGGTCGAGTTCGCTGTCGCGCGGGTCGTCGAACTGCCACTTGGCGCCCCACTCACCCAGCCCGAACACGACGCCGCGCAAGTCCTCGCCCGCCGGGGTGAGCAGATACTGGTCATCGACGTGCTCGATCACGCCGGCCTGCTCGAGTTGGCGGAGACGTTTCGAGAGCAACGTCCGCGACAGACGTGGATTGCCGCGAGCGATGTCGTTGAAGCGGGTTGCTCCGACCAACATGTCGCGCAAGATCAGCACCGACCACCGCTCGCCCAACACCTCGACTGCCCGTGTGATCGGGCAGTACTGGCCGTAGCCGTTCACGTCACTCATCTCGACCTCTCACGTCCTCGCTGCCACGCGACTCTACGGCACCGGAGGCTCGGCCGGTACAGATGTTGTACCGGCCGGGTCCAGATCGTGTACTGGTCGTCGATCGGCCTGATCCGTACGTTCGTCGACACGGGCCACAACCGGGCCGCACCTCACATCTCGAACAAGGAACTAGACATGAGCCTCTTGGACGCCACCCAGACCAACCTCAGCTCCGACGTGGGGGCCACCGAGACGGCCCGAGCATCACGTGCTCCGTCGATCCCCCACTGGACCGGGGCCAACCCCGACAGTCGATGGGTCGCAGCGGCCCGCCGGCTTGCCCCACAACTCGCCGAGCGTTCGGCGCAGCACGATCGTGACGGCACATTCGTTGCCGACTGCTTCGACGAGCTTCGCGCACAGGGGTTCATGTCGATGTTGGTGCCCGCCGAGTTCGGCGGGGGCGGAGCCAGCCACGCCGAGGCGTGCGCCGTGCTCAGCGAACTCGCCCGGGGATGTCCCTCGACGTCGCTGTCGTATTCGATGCACTCCCACGTTGTCGGCGCCCAGGTGTGGCGCCACCATCACGACTTACCTGCACCCGTCCTGGGCGAGGTCGCCGCCAGCCAGATGACGTTGATCTCGACCGGCGCCTCCGATTGGATCGACTCCAGCGGCAGCGCCGTCCAGGTCGATGGGGGTTTCCGCATCTCGGCCCGCAAGATGCCTGCGAGTGGGTGTCCGGGAGGCGACGTGTTGGTCACCAGCATCTGCTGGGACGACGCTCCCGAGGGGCCGCAGGTCATCCATTGCTCGATCCCGTTTGCCGCAGACGGCGTCAGCATCGTGCCGACCTGGGACACGATGGGGATGCGAGGTACCGGTTCGGACACCGTCGTCCTCGAAGATGTGTTCGTGCCGGACGAGTCGGTCGCCTTGATTCGACCGGCAGGTGCGTGGCACCCGGTCTGGAGCATCGTGCTCGGCACCGCGCTGCCACTCATCATGTCGACGTACGTCGGCATCGCCGAGTTGGCGGCCGAGCGGGCGATCGAACTGGCGGCGCGTCGCGCAGAGCGTCCCGACGTGGCCCAGCTCACCGGCCGAATGCTGAATCGTCTCACCGTTGGGCGTGACACCGTGCGAGCGATGATCGATGCCAGCGAAGATCTCCACTTCGACAACACGCCTGAGGCGGCAGCGGCTGCGCTGACCCGCAAGACCAATGCCACCGAGGCGTGCATCGATACCGTGCGGATCGCGCTCGAAGTCGGCGGTGGCCCCGCCTTCGGACGACAGAACGGGATCGAGCGATTGTTCCGTGACGTGCACGGAGCTCTCTACCACCCGCTGTCGGAGACCCGCCAGGAGCGGTTCACCGGACGTCTGGCGCTCGGCCTCGACCCACTCGCCGGCGCCTGACCCCGCCATCGGGGTCAGGCGGGGGTTGACGGCAGTGCGAAGCCTCGGTCGTTGTCGAGTCGGGCGCCTCGAACACTCCGAATCACCTCGGCGCTCAGGTCACCTGGCGTCGGCCAGGGTGAGGAAGTGCTGTTCGATACCTTGTGCGATGCGGGTCAGGTCGGGCACGACATCGTGGTCGCTGGTGATCCCGAAGAACAGCTGGCCCTCGTACGAGACCACGGCGATCGTGAGGCCTTCACGGTCGATCACCTCGACGTACGGGTAGGTCCGCAACACCCGCCCGCCCAGGAGATACAGCGGCATCGGTGGGCCGGGGATGTTCGTGATCACCAGGTTCATCGGGATGCTGCGCGTGACGAATCGGGTCAATGTGGTGGCGAGCGGGGTGATCCCGTCGGCCAACTCGATGATGGTCTGGGCCCCGTCGATCAGGCCCGACGCCTTGAGCTCACTCGTCGAAGCGTGAATCAACTCCAGTCGTTCCACCGGATCTGCCTCGTGGACCGGAAGGTCGACGACCATCATCGAGACCAGGTTCCCGAGGGTGTTGCCGTGCTCATGATCTGCGCGCAACGAAACCGGCACCATCGCTTTGAGCTGGCGACCCTCTGTGCCCTCCCCGTGCTCGATCAGAAAGTCGCGCAGTGCTCCGCTGCACGCTGCCAACACGACATCGTTGAGCGTGACCGACCGCTGTTGCTTGATCGAGCGCGCCAGTTCGAGCGAGACGTCGGCGTGCACCCACCGTCGGTGTGGCGAGACCGGCTGGTTCCAGGGTGCCGGCTCGGGCCGAGTGAGGAAGTTGGTGGCCGTTCGCACCGCATTGGTCACGGTCTGGAACGCAGGGCGAGGGTCGCGCGCGGCGCGACCGAGCGACTGTGCGATCCGGATCGGACGGGTCGCCTGTTCGGCGATCGAATCGGTCAACAATCGTTGCCGCGAAGGGGCGGGTCGCGGATGCCACCTTGGCGGATCGGCGTCGGGCGCCGGCTCGGGTTCGATGTCGATCAACGCCAGGGCCAGATCGACATTGGCGATCCCGTCACCGAGTGAGTGGTGGGTCTTGAGGATCAAGCCGACCTCGTCGTCGGCGAGCCCGTCGACCATCCACATCTCCCACAGCGGGCGTGCCCTGTCGAGCGGCAGTGATTGGAGTCGGCTCATCAAGACCGACAGCTGCTCGTCGTCGCCCGGGCGCGGCAGCGCCGTCAGCCGCACGTGGTAGTCGATGTCGAAGTCGGCGTCGTCGACCCAGACCGGACGCCCCTGGTCGTACGGCACCTCCATGATCCGTTGCCGCAGGCGCGGCACGCGGTGGATCCGGCGGGCGACATGGTGGCGGAGCTGATCGAGCCGGATCCGTCCTGAGGCGTCGCGCAGCGGTGCGCCCTTCGATCACCGACAACGAACCGACATGCTGCGGCTCGTGCGGTGTCTCGATCCGCAGGAACGATGCGTCCGTTACCGTCAATCGCTCATAGTGCAACGGTCGCCTCCTCAGCTTGGTTGGGCATGTCGAGGTTCCCCTCGTGGCGCGGTCGGGTGTCGCCGCAGTATGGCCGAATGTCACCAGGTCGCGACGGACAGTCCGTCGCGGTCAGTCGTCGGTGAGATGTTCTCGCAGTTCGACGTACACGTCCTCGCCGGCGAGCGCCGTGATCGGGTCGCGCATGGAATCGATCACCCGCTCCGAACCCGAGTACGCCTCGCCGCCGTCGGCCCGTTCGGTGCAGCACCACGCCATCTGTGTTCCGTGCTCGCCCCAATCGGAGCGGGTCCAGCGCCGAACCGTTGCCGACTCGGTCTCGGTGTCGATGTCCTGCCAGTCGATGCGCAGTGGGAGTTGCCAACACACCGACGGCTTCCAATCGGTCGGCGACTCGTCGGCGGCGATCGCCGCGATGTGCAGGGCGCACCCTTCGCCACCGCCGAAGCCGGGTCGGTTCAGGAAGATGCAGGCACCGTCGACGACGCGGGTGTGGGAACGCTCCTCATCCCGAAAGATGTCGATCACGCCACTCCGGCCGGCATCGTCGTGTGCGACGTCGTGGAACTGCCACTGTTCGGCGCTCAACACCGAGGCGTAGGCGGCGACGGTCATCGATTCCTGTTCGCCGGCAGGACCGTCGCCGAAGTGCGCACCGAGCGAGCAGCACCCCTGGTTCAGCTCGGCGGCCGGTTCGGGGAGGATCCCCTTGCAGCCGTTCCCGAACAGGCACACCCAGTTCGAATCGAGGAACTCACGCTCGAAACGCCACACCGTGTCGTTGCGCCGGATCTCGATCAACTCATCGGCCATCGTATGATCATCGCGCCCGCAGCAGTCTGGTGGAGGAGCGCTGCGCGTCGCGCTCCCGTGATCATTACCTGATCCAGGCCGGCGACCGGCCCCTTCCTCCGTCGAGCAGTTCGGCGGTCAGTCGCCGCTCGTCGGCGATCATCGTAAAGGCGTCGTCCACGATCGATGATCGCGCAGCCAGAGGCCTCCCTGCACTTTCGCAGCTGGTGCCGCCATGAGACCATGAAGGCTTGAGTGCCACCACCCCGCCGGAACACCAACGTGTCGCGGCTGCCGTGATCGTCGAAGGCGACCGCATCCTGATGTGTCATCGACACCCGGCCCGGCAGTGGTATCCCGACATCTGGGACCTTCCGGGTGGGCATATCGAAGATGGCGAAATGCCGCATGAAGCGCTCGTCCGCGAGCTCGAGGAAGAACTGGGAATCGTCGTCCAGCTCGCAACCCTCGAACCGAACCGGACACTCACCCCCGAAGCCGGGTTGACGGTACATGTCTGGGTGGTCCGGGCGTGGTCGGGTGAGCTGTCCAATCGAGCCCCGGCCGAACACGACGCGATCGCATGGTTTGGTGTCAGCGAGGTCGCCGAGCTGGACCTGCCCGATCGTGTCCTGATCGA
Source organism: uncultured Acidimicrobiaceae bacterium (assembly GCA_963722635.1). Classification (GTDB taxonomy): domain Bacteria; phylum Actinomycetota; class Acidimicrobiia; order Acidimicrobiales; family Ilumatobacteraceae; genus Ilumatobacter. The sequence goes on along the minus strand of CAVRNX010000024.1, from coordinate 64,281 downwards.
CGTCTGTCGCGACGCACTGCGATGACACCGACGGTCGGCCCGTCGGCCCGTCGGCCCGAGGCCGACACCGGCCCGAGGTACCGTTCGGGCATGCGTGAGCACGATCTCGCCCAGCTCAATGTCGGTCGTCTCCTGGCGCCGACGGATTCGCCGATCGTGGCTGAGTTCATGGAGGCGCTCGATGCCGTCAACGCCCTCGCCGAGGACAGCCCGGGATTCGTCTGGCGGTTCCAGACCGAGGAGGGCAACGCCACGGCGGAACGGCCGTTTCCCGACGAGACGATCCTCGTCAACTTCTCGACCTGGACGTCGATCGACGCCCTGTCCGACTACGTCTACCGCAGTGTCCACGCCGAGTACCTGCGGCGACGGCGTGAGTGGTTCGAGCGGCTCGATGACATCGGTGTCGTGCTGTGGTGGGTGCCGGCCGGGCATCACCCCAGCGTCGACGAGGCGATCGAACGGCTCGAATACCTGAAATCGCACGGCCCCACGGCGCATGCGTTCACGTTCCGCAAGCGTTTCGAGCCCGATGCCCATGATCCACCCGGGCCCGGCTGACTCGACGCGAGCGGCATCGGTTCGACGGTGACTCAATCGTCGTCGTCGTCACCGTCGTCACCGTGTTCGGACAGGCCGGGTGTCGCTCGCAGACCGGCGATCAGTTCGTCGATCTCGGCGTCGCTCAGCTTCGCCTCAGGGTGCAATCCGAACGCCGTGAAGTAGCCGGGCGGCATCGATCCTTCCTGGATCACCTCGATCGTTTCATCGGCGTCGCCGCGTCGCGTGGCGAACTCCGAGTAGTTCACCGCATCGCGGCCCTCGTCGACGTGATCGGTGACTGCCCATGAGATCGGTGCCACGTTCGAGTACCAGGGCCACTCGACCTCGTTGCTGTGGCACGCGTAGCAGGCGCCGACCATCAGCTCGCGCGTCCTCGGCGACGACCATTCCGGCTCGCCGGTCGGGACAGGATTGGAGTGGGCGCGTCCGTACGGCACGACCTGGATCACACCCAACACGACCACGCCGGCAATCAGAACCAGCGGCACCACGTCACGAAGCGCAGCGCCGTGGCGATCAACGGTCGATCGATTCCACCAGGCCGCCATCGCTGCCGCAACGATCAGCGTGGCGGCGACGAGCGCTGCCGAATACCACACAGCCAGGCCGATCAGCGCACCCGCTCCGATAACGAGCACGCAGACGCCGAGTGTCACCAGGATCCAGGTGCGCCGGCGCCGAAGGGTGTCTCGGACAGGAGCGGCAAGCTGCGGTTGTTCGTCGGCCATGCCAACATTGTCGACCCGGGCGCCCAGCGTGGTCAGGGCCGGAGGTCCGCAACAGGGACGAGGCGTACATGCTCGCGGTGAGGTCGTTGTCGTCTGGCGCGCAGTGTCTCGTTGATCGTGTTCTGATATTCGGGCTTCATGGTCGACCGAGAACAACCGATAGACGTGCATGGGACTGTTCTCGAAGCGAGTCGAGGAGCCGATCGACCACCCACCCGTCGAGCGTGTGGTGTACGTGCGAGCCGGTGACTCGGCGGTGACCCGCCACCTCGACGAATACTCGTCGCTGTTCTCCCTGAAACGTTCCGAGGGCCACGATCTGCAGGTCGCGACGTCCGGTGAGTGGACCGCGATCCGGCTTCCGGACGTGGTCCATCCGTGGCAGCTGCACAATCTCGCCTACTGGATGCTCGATTGCGAGTACCCCGGTCGTGTCGATGAATGCAGCGCCGACGTGATCGCTGTCTCGAAGGCGGCCCCCAATCATCACGGCTATTGGCTGGTGCGCGACGACGAGGTACCGGACGCGCTGTGCGGCTGGGACGATGCCGGAGACGGATGGACGGTGCATGCTCCCGGCAACGACATCGTGCGTCCGGAGCCTGTGCCGATCAACCGTGCCTGCACGATCCCGACCGGGTTTCACGACTGGCGCCCGGTGGCCGTTCGGCTCGAGGATCCGGGGACCGACATGAATCCCCGCAACGAATCGACGGTTTCGAGCCGCAAAGACCTGCGTGAACGTCACCACCTGTTCGTCATGTACTGACGACGCGACCCGGTGATCCGGCTCGGGACCATGATGATCGGTACCCTCGCCGACTCAACTGAGTGAGTGCTCACTCAGTCCGGTACGATCGGTTTCCGTGCCGACGACTTCAGCTCCGCCTGCGCCCGCCAGGCGGGCCACACCGATGCCCCCCGAAGCGCGCCGCGCGGCCGTCATCGCGGCCGTCCTTCCACTCCTGATCGAGCACGGTGCAAGCGTCACGCACGCGTCAGATCGCCGGCGCCGCCGGCGTGTCGGAGGGCACGATCTTCAACGTCTTCGCCGACAAGGACGAGCTGCTCGCGGCGGCGCTCGACGTGGCGATCGACCAGGCCCCGTTCGAGGAGGCGATCTCCGAGATCGACCCGGCCGTGCCCTTCGAACAACGGCTCGAACTGGCCACCGAGCTGATCCAGCGCCGGATCGTCGAGATCTGGAAGCTGCTGTCGCAGATCGGCCCCGGCCGCCACGAGCCCGCCGACCATCGACCCCTGCCCTCCAGCCCCGCCCTCGCCGAGCTGTTGGCAGCCGAACCCGGCCGGCTTCGCATCGAGGCGGTCGACGCAGCCCGGTTGCTGCGGGCGCTGACGCTGTCCCTGACGCATCCGATGCTGGCTGCCGAACCATGCTCGGCGACCGAGATCGTCGATCTGTTCCTGAATGGAGCCGGCTCGTGAGCCTTCGGCAACTGCTCCGCTCGCCACCTCGCGCCGTACAAACGTGTGCTCTGGATCGTCGTCGTGCTGCAGGCGATCCAGACCAGCGCCACTCTGGCGCTGCCGGCGCTCAACGCCGATCTGATCAACAAGGGCGTGCTGCGCGGCGACAACGGCTACATCTGGCGGATCGGTGCGGTGATGGTCGGGTTCAGCTTCGTGCAGATCGTGTTCGCCGCCGCCGCCGTCTGGTACGGCGCCCGGGCTGCGATGGGGTTCGGTCGCGATCTCCGGCGCGACCTGTTCCATCAGGTCACCGACTACTCCGCCCGCGAGGTCGGCCGGTTCGGGGCGCCCTCGCTCATCACTCGTATCACCAACGACGTGCAGCAGGTGCAGATGCTGGTCGTGCTCGGGGCGACGATGATGATCGCTGCCCCGCTCACGATGGTGATCGGCATCATCCTGGCCGTGCGGGAGGACCTCGGACTGTCCGTCATCCTCGTGTTCGCGATGCCCGGCGCGGTGCTCCTGCTCGGCTCGATCGTGGCCCGGATGGTGCCGGCCTTCCAACTGATGCAGACCCGCATCGATCGCGTCAACGGCGTGCTCCGCGAACAGATCACCGGCATCCGCGTCGTGCGCGCGTTCGTGCGCGAGCCGCAAGAGGCCGAACGGTTCGCAGGCGCCAACGCCGAGCTCACCGAGACCTCGTTGCGCACCAGCCGATTGATGGCGGCCGCATTCCCGACCGTCGGCCTGATCATCAACGTGTCGAGCCTGGCCGTGCTGTGGATCGGGGCCGACCGGATCAGCGACGGCAACATGCAGGTCGGCTCGCTGGTGGCCTACCTCAGCTATCTGATCCAGATCCTGATCGCCGTCGTGATGTCGACGTTCATGGCGTCGATGATCCCTCGTGCGGCCGTGGCTGCCGACCGCATCGTCGAGGTGCTCGACACCTCGTCGTCGGTGCGTCCACCGAGCGACCCGGTCACCGACGTGCCCGAGCACGGCACGCTCGAGTTCCGTGACGTCGACTTCCGGTATGCCGGCGCTCAAGAGCCGGTGCTGTGCGACATCTCGTTCCGGGTCGAGGCGGGCCAGACCACTGCGATCATCGGCAGCACCGGCGCCGGCAAGACCACGATCGTCAACCTCGTGGCGCGTCTGTTCGACGCCACCGACGGCGCTGTGCTCGTCGACGGGGTCGACGTCCGCGACCTCGACCCCGACCTGCTGTGGGGCAAGGTCGGCTACGTGCCGCAGAAGGCGTATCTGTTCTCCGGCACCGTTGCATCGAACCTGCGCTTCGGGCGTCCCGATGCCACCGATGCCGAGTTGTGGCAGGCGCTCGAGATCGCTCAGGCCGACGGCTTCGTGCAGTCGATGCCGGATGGGCTGAACAGCCGGATCGAGCAGGGCGGCTCGAACGTGTCGGGCGGTCAGCGTCAGCGGTTGTCGATCGCCAGGGCGCTGGTCGCCAACCCCGAGATCTACGTGTTCGACGATTCGTTCTCGGCGCTCGACCTGGCCACCGATGCGCGCCTGCGGGCCGCGCTCGAGCCGCACACGCGCGGACGCTGCCGTCGTCATCGTCGCCCAGCGGGTGTCGACGATCTCCGACGCCGATCAGATCCTCGTGATCGAGGACGGCCGCGTGGTCGGCAAAGGCACCCACGCCGACCTGATCGAGCGGTTGTCCCGACCTACGCCGAGATCGTTGAGTCACAGCTCGGGGAAGGAGCGGTGGCATGAGCGATCACGGAACCGGCAAGGACGACCAGGAAGTACTGACCACCACCGGGCGCGAGGCGCGTCGGGGCAGTTTCGGTCCCGGCGGCGGCGCCGGGATGCCGACCGAGCGCAGCAAGGACTTCACGGCCTCGCTCAAGCGGCTCGGCACGATCCTCGGCCGCGAAACCCATCGCCTGATCGGTGTCGTGGCGCTGACTGTCGCCAGTGTCGTGCTGGTGGTGCTCGGGCCGCGCCTGCTCGGCCAGGCCACCGACATCATCGTCAGCGGTGTGATCGGTGACGGCATCGATTTTGGTGCCCTGCACCGCAAGCTGATTCTCGTTGCGGTGCTCTATCTGGCGGCTTGGTTGCTGGCCTACTCGCAGGCCTACATCCTCGCCGGCGTGCTGCAGCGAGCGATGTACGGGCTGCGCCAGTCGGTCGAGAACAAGATCAACCGTCTGCCGCTCGACTACATCGACAGCCAGTCGCGCGGCGACCTGCTGAGCCGCGTCACGAACGACATCGACAATCTGTCCCAGAGCTTGTCGCAGACGTTGAGCCAGATCCTGACATCGCTGCTGACGGTGATCGGCGTCACCGTGATGATGTTCACGATCTCGCCGCTGATGGCGGCGATCGCGCTCATCACGGTGCCGACGTCGGTGTGGTTGATGAAGGTGATCGGAACGCGCGCCCGTCCGAAGTTCATGTCGCAGTGGCGCCACACCGGCAGCCTCAACGCCCAGGCCGAAGAGGTGTTCACCGGCCACGCGATCGTCAAGAGTTTCGGTCGCCAACGCGATGTCGAAGCCCGTTTCCGCGACGACAACGACGAGCTCTACGAGGCCAGTTACCCGGCCCAGTTCACGGCCAGTCTGATCCAGCCGATGATGGTCTTCATGGGCAACATCCAGTTCATCCTGATCGCCGTCGTCGGTGGGCTGAGGATCTCGACCGGGGCGATGTCGGTCGGCGACATGCAGGCGCTGATCCAGTACGCCCGCCAGTTCTCGCAGCCGCTCACCCACCTGGCGTCGATGACGGCCACGTTCCAGTCGGGGATCGCCTCGCTCGAGCGAGTGCTCGAACTGCTCGACGCCGACGAGCAGACGGTCGAGCAGGCCGACACCGTCGACCCGGCGCCGGTGCGTGGCCGGATCGTGTTCGACGACGTCCACTTCTCGTACAGCCCGGACACCAAGCTGATCGAGGGTCTCAACGTGGTCGCCGAGCCCGGCCAGACCGATCGCCATCGTCGGCCCGACCGGTGCCGGCAAGACGACGCTCGTCAACCTGTTGATGCGGTTCTACGACCTCGACTCGGGCACGATCAGCCTCGACGGTCGCGACATCGCCAGCTTCCCCCGCAACGAGCTGCGCTCGAAGATCGGCATGGTGCTGCAGGACACGTGGCTGTTCGGCGGCACGATCCGCGACAACCTCGCCTACGGCAACCCCGATGCGACCGACGAGCAGATCCGCGAGGCCGCCCGTGTCACCTATGTCGACCGTTTCGTGCACTCGCTGCCCGACGGCTACGACACGGTCATCAACGACGAGGGCGACAACATCTCGGCCGGCGAGAAGCAGCTGATCACGATCGCCCGGGCGTTCCTGGCCGACCCGTCGATCCTGATCCTCGACGAGGCCACCAGTTCGGTCGACACCCGCACCGAGGTGCTGATCCAGGAGGCGATGAACGCCCTGCGCTCGCAGCGCACCAGCTTCGTGATCGCCCACCGGCTGTCGACGATCCGCGGTGCCGACGTGATCCTCGTGATGGACGGCGGCCGGATCGTCGAGCAGGGCAACCACGATGACCTGCTCGCCCACGACGGCCCGTACTCGCGTCTGTACAACGCCCAGTTCGCCGGCCAGTCGACCTGACCCCGCGGCCCACCGCCTGCGTTCTGGTCACGTGGTTTGGCCGTTTCCGCGGCGATCTCGCTCCGGTGCTCAGCGACGGCTCACGACCCAGCCCAGAACGACGCGACGGACGCCTCTCGACCGCGGTGCTCGGCGGGTACGGTCGCGGCATGGACCCGATCATCGCTCGCAAGACGTGGCGCACGGCTGAGCCGATTCACGGGATGATCTACTTCGTCCCCGAGGCGGCCGAGCAGTACGGCCGAGTCGGTCTCGGAGACGGGCCAGGCCGGGTATTTTGCCTCTCGGTCGGCGCCGATGGGCGAGGCGTCCGCGGAGTTGGTGATCGCCACGTTCTACAACTTCAATCCCGAGTATGTGCGCGCTCGTCATCCCGGCGGTCTGGCAAACGGCCAGCCCGGCCCAACTGATCGAAGCTCGCTTGGCCGCCGCCGACGCAGCCCTGCGGCGGCTGCTCGGCGATGCCATCGCGAGCGACGAGATGGTCGCCGCGTCGCAGCTGGCCCGCACCGCCGCGCTGTCGGCGTGTGACCGTCTGGAGGGCCGACCGCTGTTCGCTGCCCACGCCAACTTGGAGTGGCCCGACGAGCCGCACCTCGTGATGTGGCACGCCCAGACATTGCTGCGCGAGTTCCGAGGCGACGGTCACATCGCCGCCCTCGTCGCCGACGACATGTCGGGCATCGAGGCGCTGATCATGCACGGCGGCACCGGCCTGATCGGCTCCGACGTGTTGCAGACCACCCGCAACTGGAGCGACGAGGCATGGACGTCGGCGGTCGACCGTCTGATCGACCGTGGCCTGCTCGATCCCGACGGCACGCTGTCCGAGCTCGGTGCCGAACGCCGCCAGTGGGTCGAGGACCGCACCGATGCACTCGCCCTCGCTCCGTACGAGTCGATCGGCGAGGACGGCTGCGACCAGCTGCGCCAACTCGCTCGCCCGTTCAGCAGGGCGATCGTCACCGGTGGCGGCCTCCCCGTCTGAGTCGAGAGCGAGCGATGTCGACAACTCGAAGGTCAGGGGCGGCAGACGCCGTCGGCGACGGCTGCAGCGGCGACCGCGGCGGCGACCCGTTGCGACACCGACTTGTCGAACACCGACGGCATGATGAACGTCTCGCACAGCTCGTCGTCGGTGACCGACTCGGCGATCGCCTTGGCGGCAGCGAGCTTCATGTTCTCGGTGATGTCGGTCGCCCGGGCGTCGAGCGCACCGCGGAAGATGCCGGGGAAGGCGAGCACGTTGTTGATCTGGTTCGGGTAGTCGCTGCGGCCGGTGCCCATCACGCGCACGAGGCCCTCGACCAGCTCGGGCCGGATCTCGGGATCGGGGTTGGCCATCGCGAACACGATCGGGTCGTCGGCCATCGCCTTCACGTCGTCGACGGTGAGGACGTCGGGAGCGCTGACGCCGATGAACACGTCGGCGCCGTGGATCACGTCGGACAGAGCGCCCTGCTTGCGCTCGGGGTTGGTGTTCTCGGCGAACCACTGCTTCCACTGGTTGAGGCCCTCGCGTCCGTCGTACACGGCACCCTTCGAGTCGACACCGACGATGCTCGGTGGCGCCCGCCCCGAGCAGGATCTTGCCGATCGCGACGCCTGCTGCGCCGACACCGGAGATCACGATCGAGAGGTCCTGCCATCTGCTTGCCGATGATCCGCAGCGCGTTCTGGAGCGCCGCCAGCGTGACGACCGCGGTGCCGTGCTGGTCGTCGTGGAAGACCGGGATGTCGAGCAGCTCCTTCAGCGCCTCCTCGACCTGGAACGCCCCCGGCGCGGCGATGTCCTCGAGGTTGATGCCACCGAACGTCGGCGCGAGCCGCACCACCGTCTCGATGATCTCCTCGGGGGTCGACACGTCGAGGCAGATCGGGAAGGCGTCGACGCCGCCGAACTCCTTGAACAGCAGCGCCTTGCCCTCCATCACCGGCATCGCACCCTTCGGGCCGATGTCGCCGAGCCCGAGCACGGCGGTGCCGTCGCTGACGATCGCCACCGTGTTCTTGCGGATCGTGTACTCGTCGGCGAGCGTCTCGTCGTTGGCGATCGCCGTGCACACCCGGGCGACGCCGGGCGTGTAGGCCATCGACAGGTCCTCCTGATCGCCGACCGGGCACAGCGGCAGCACCTCGATCTTGCCGCCCTCGTGCATGCGGAACGTGCGGTCCCACCAGTCGTGGAGGGTGATTCCGGGCGTGTCGCGCACCGCCTCGACGACGTCGGTCTGGTGCTCGACGCTGCGGCAGTTGACCACGATGTCGCGATCGACGATCGACGCCCTTGGCGACGAACGAGTCGACGGCGTAGATGTTGCCGCCCGCCTCGCCGATCGCCGATGCGAGCCGACCGAGCACACCCGGCACGTTGTCGAGCGTGACGCGCAGCGAGATCGAGTACTGCGTGGCCGGGGGGCGTGACATGCCTGTGAAGTTATCGCGGAAGACTGGTCATTTGTCCGGACGTTGAGGGACCAAGGTCCATATCGTGCCGCCGAACAGAGGAGGAGCATTGGCGGAAAGGCCGCGCCCCCCGTGCGGTGTGGAAAGGACAATAACCATGTGCCGCAAGATGATGTGGGGTGTGCTGGTGGTCGGCGTATTGCTGATCGCAGCTCCGTTCGCGATCGGATTGCCCGACAAAGCCTCCGGTGGACAGGACATGATCGACGCGTTCGAGCCGATCATGGACGAACAGAACGTCCAGATCACCTCCGACTACTACTACGACGTGTTCGTGCCGCTCGGCCAGGTCGCGCCGGCGATGAGCCAGGAGAACATCGACAAGTTCAACGGTTACCTGGCCGGATTCGGCCCGATGGGTGCCGAGGCCCAGAATCTGGTGCCGGCGTTCGCTCAGGCGACCGGCATGAGCGAGGAGGAGGCGGGCGCCTTCATGGCCACCGAGTTCCCGGCGATGTTCCAGATGCTGCAGGCGCTGCCGCAGATGCAGACCGACTTCGAAGGTCTGCTCGGCCTGATGGGCGCCAACGTCGAGATCTTCGAGCAGGTGCCCGGTGGTCTCGATCACTACAAGCCACTCGTCGACACGATGGAGGCCGAGGTCGAGGACTACGACAAGGTCGCCGCCCTTCCCGACTTCAACCTGTTCACGTTGTTCTTCGCGATCCCCGGTGTGTTGTTGGTCGCCATGGCTGCGTTCGCGCTGTTCGGCAACCGCAAGCAGGACGACCCCATGCCGGTCGCCACCAGCTCCAAGAAGAAGGAGCCACAACTCGTCTGATCCGCTCGGCCTACCACCTGGCAGACTGAATCGCAGCCGAACCGCCCCCCGGTTCGTCAGCCCTCAGCCCGCCAGGTGGAAGGATCAACCGATGATCGATCAGCGAGCGCACGCACTGCGGTGTCTCACCGAGGACCGCATCATGGCGGTGCTTCGCCAGATTCCGCCGGAGCACCTGCTAGCGCTCGCTGATCGACTTGTCGCGGGTGGGGTGCGTTCGCTCGAGATCACCCACGACTATCCCGGGGCGACCGATGATGTGGCGCTGCTCAGCGAGCGCTACGGCTCGGATGCCTCGGTCGGCGTCGGCACCACCTGGTCGATCGAACAGGCCGAGTCGGCCGCAGCTGCCGGTGCCACGTTCTGTGTGTTGCCGGGCGTCGACGAGGCGACCGCTCGTCGCAGTGCCGAACTCGGCATGCTCACGCTGCCGGGGGTGCAGAGCCCGGCAGAGATCCAGCTGGCGATCCGCAGCGGCGCCGATGTGCTCAAGTTCTTCCCTGCCGACCCGCCAGGGCCTGCGTGGTTGGCGCAGGTTGCGCCGGCGTACTCACAGAAGCCGTTCATGGCGACCGGTGGCGTCACGGTCGACAACATGGCGGCGTTCTTCGATGCAGGGGCGATTGCCGTCGGCATGGGTGACACGTTGTTCGGACGCTACGACGAACCCGATGCCGCGGTCGTCAAGATCGCCGACGCGGTGGCGATCGTCCGCAGCCGCTGACGGGCCGCTGGCGTCTGCTCAGACGAGCGCTTCGGCAGTTTCTTGCGTGAGCCCCGGGCGCCAGTCGGCCGGATGCGGGAACATGTGGCGGGTGCCCAACGGTGGACGGAAGGGACGCCAGTCGTCGGGCGGTTGTGCCAGCCGGTCGCTGATCGCCAGGATCGCGGCCGGGTTGAATCCGAGCCCGCTGTGGCTGCCGCGCACCTCGATGTTCTCGGTCTGAGCGCCGATCTGCTCGATGCACTGCCACCACCGAACCACACCGTCGGTGCGGGAGTAGATCGCAGTGGCCGGAACCGTGAGTGGGCCGGCATCCAAGCCCGGCAACAGTTCATCCACGCCGACCGCATGGGTCGGTTGAAGGCGGTCGAACAGGGCAGATGCGGCGCTGCGGTCGTCGGGGGTGATCCGGAACGGACTGCCGAGCGTGATCACCTGGCGCACCAGATCCGGCCACTTGCGCGACAACCGGCGGGCGTAGATACCCCCCAAGCTCCACCCGATCAGGCTGACCGGACGGCCGTGGCGATCGTGCAGATCATGCAGCCGATCGACCAGGCCATCGACCACGTCGGGCGTTGGTCCGAGGTTGCGCCCGAGTCGCCAGCCGTGCACCCAGTACCCCTGACTCTGCAGGATCGATCGTAGGGGGACCGTCGACGAATCGCCGGCCAGGAAACCCGGCAGGATCAGGACGGGGTGGTTGTCGCCTCGCCCGAATGCCCTCAGCAGTGGTGACGCGGCAGCGACTGCGCCGAACTCGAACAGGGCCCGTGACTCCATCAATCGCAGCAGCGGCTTCGGCGGCTCGGACCGGGAGGAAGCGGTGCTCATGCCCCCACAGTAGGCCCGGGTTACCCGCCGGTATCGATTCGTACGGTCAATTGTGCTGGATCGTCTGCGGAATGGTTGCCGAGGCGATCGGGTTGCTGCAGGTGTGGATGTCGAGCTGCTGAACGACCTCGAACGGGTCGGACTCGCCGAGCACCGGCGTGGAGCATTCGGCACCGGAGCGATCGCCGTCGCCTGGATTCTGCTGGCGCTGTGGAGGCCGACCAGCACGTACCACCTCGCGCCCTTCCTGGTCGCCGGCGCCTGGCCGTTCCTGCTGCGGCGAGGTCCGTTGCGTGTTGCCAACCGCGATGCGTTGCAGGCAGCCGTCGCCGCCTTGCTCGTCACGATCGTGGTGGGGATCGGGCTCGTGATCGCCGACTTGATGCGTGGGCCAACCTTGTGGGACCGGGGGCACGCCATGCTCGAAGTCGTACCGATTGCCCTGACCGGTGCCGTCACCGGTTACCGGTTCGCCCGCTGCGGCGTCGCCGTCGACTGACCGTCTTGGCTCCCAGCCCTGTCTGCGGCAAGGCTGATTCACATGGATGCCGCACGCCCGTCTGCACCGTCAGCGCTGTTGGTGGTGCTGTGCCTTGTCGCCGGCGCCTGCGCCGGAGATTCTGAAACTGCGGAGCCGGCCTCCACGGCCGAGCCGGCGATCGCCGCTGCCACGGACCCACCAGCCGACCCCCCGGCGACGTCAGGATCGACCGTGGCGGCGACCACGCTTCCCGCCGCCCAGCCGACACAGCCGACGCAATCGACGTCGACGATCGAGGACACGACGACGTCGACCGTGTCGTCCACCGCGGTGGTGGCCTGCGGTCAGCCGCCGGTCGGTGTGACCGAGTTCGATCTCACGGCGGGCGGTGCCGACCATCCGGTTCGCGTGTTCGTGCCGTCATCTTTCGCCGGGGAACGGCTACCGACGGTGCTCAACTGGCATGGCCTCGGCGGGGATGGACCGCAGCAAGCGGCCGTCACGCGGTATGAGGAGCTCGCCGAGGCGGAGGGCTTCATCGCAGTCCACCCGACCGGAGTGCCGGCGCCTGGTGACACCCGCAACTCGTGGCAACTCGCACCCTCGTCGGGTGCCGACGATCGAGACGACGTCGCCTTCGCCAACGCGCTGATCGACGAGATGATCGCGACCTGGTGCACCGATGTCGATCGGGTCTACTCGACCGGGATGTCGAACGGTGGCTTCTTCACCGCTCGCCTGGTGTGCACGATCGCCGACCGGCTCGCCGCCGCGTCATCCGTGGCCGGGCTGTATCACACCGACGACTGCATGCCGTCTCGAACGGTGCCGTACATCGCCTTCCACGGCACCGATGACAGGGTGGTGCCATTCGACGGCGACGGCGAGTCGGTCCTCTTGGGGGCCGACAGCGATCCGGCCCTGCGGGTGTTCTTCGAACAGGTGATGCCCGAGGAGTTCGCCGAGTTCGCGGAGGATGCCGGGTGCCAACTCGCGCCGACGGCCGTCACGCTCGGTGACGTGACCCGGTACGACTACTCGGGATGCTCGGATGACACCCCGATGGCGTTCTTCGAGGTCGCCGGCGGCGGCCACACGTGGCCGAACTGGCCGATCGCCGCCGCGGTCGAGGCGGTGTTCGGCTACACCACGACAGCGGTCGATGCCACCGTCGACAGCTGGGAGTTCTTCCAGCAACACAGCCTTGACGGCTGAACGCGCGGCACCGATGAGTGACCCAAAGTGAAGGGCCAACCGCGTCCGGTGAACGGCTGTTATCGCCCCGTTTGGGTGTCGAGCTCACCGGTGCTAAACAGATGGTTTGTCCCGTCTGGCTTCGATCATCGGAGCCAGACTCCCACTTCTTCGGAGGTTCACCATGGCTCGTTCCGCCACACCCGTCATCCACCGATCGCGAGGCAGAACACGACGTATCGTTGCCGGCCTCGGCGCGCTTTCGTTCGCCGTCGCCAGCGTCGCGATCGGCAACCCGACGGTCTCCGCCGGCAAGGGTTCCAACCCCCAGCCGCCCGGCAACCCCGACCCGAAAGGTCAGCTCATCGAACTCCAGCTCCTCGCGTTCAACGACTACCACGGTCATCTCGAGGCGAACACGCCCGGCACCGTCGACGGTGCGCCGGCCGGTGGCGGCGAGTACCTCTCCGCGAAGCTCAGCGAGCTGCGCCAGGGCAACAAGTACAGCCTGACCGTCGCCGCCGGCGACCTCATCGGCGGCTCGCCGGCGTTCTCCGGGCTCTTCCACGACGAGCCGTCGGTCGAGTCGCTCAACGCGATGGACCTCGACGTCTCCGGCGTCGGCAACCACGAGTTCGACGAAGGTGTCACCGAGCTGCTCCGCATGCAGAACGGCGGCTGTCACCCGGTCGACGGCTGCTACTTCCCGGACGAGCCGTACGCCGGCGCCGACTTCCAGTGGCTCGCCGCCAACGTCGTCAACGACGACCGGCGAGACGCCGCTGCCGCCGTACTGGATCGAGCGGTTCAAGAACGTCAAGGTCGGCTTCATCGGCATGACGCTCGAGGCGACCGACACCCTCGTCGCCGCCGCCGGCATCCAGGGCTGGGACTTCCTCGACGAGGCCGAGACGGCCAACGCGCTCGTCCCGATCCTGCAAGGCGCAGGGCGTCGAGGCGATCGTCGTGCTGCTGCACGAGGGTGGCTCGCAGACGCCGCCTCCCGGTGACGTCGACGCCTGCGTCGGCATCTCCGGGCCGATCGTGGCGATCAACGACGCGCTCGACCCGGCGATCGACGTGATGATCACCGGCCACACGCATCTGCCGTACAACTGCCTGCTCGCCGATGCGGCCGGGCAACCCGCGCATCGTCACCAGCGCCTACTCGTTCGGCCGGGTCGTCTCCGAGATCGAACCTCGTCCTCGACAAGCGGACCAAGGACGTCCGCCGCGACCTGAGCACGGCGACCAACCACGTCGTCGTCCAGGCCGACCTGACGCCGGATCCGGCGATCACCGCGATCATCGAGAAGTGGCAGCCGCTGTTCGACGAGTCCGGCAACACGCCGGTCGGCACGATCACCGAGGACATCATCCGCGGTGGCACCCCGCCCGGATCGGATCGTGGCGTCGAGTCGGCGGCCGGCAACCTGGTCGCCGACGCCCAGCTGTGGGCGACGTCGGCCAACGGCGCCGACGTCGCGTTCATGAACCCGGGTGGTGTGCGCTCCGATCTGACGTACGCCGCAGTCGGCGGGCTGAGGGCGACGGCGTCGTCACCTTCGGCGAGGCGTTCACGTTCCAGCCGTTCGGCAACACGCTGGTCACCTTCCCGATGACCGGGGCGCAGATCGTCTCGGTGCTCGAGGAGCAGTGCCAGCCGCTCGGGTCGAGCCGGCCGTTCCTGCACCTCGGTGTGTCGGACGGGCTTCACCTACGACCTGGCCAAGACGATCGTGGCGGGCGACTGCACCGTCGGTGACGGTCAGCAACGTGAAGCTGAACGGCGTGGCCGCTCGAGCCCGACGGCGACCTACAACGTCACGGTGAACAACTTCCTCGCCGACGGCGGGGACAACTTCACCACGTTCGGCACGATCACCGCGCCGCGAGCTCGACGGTGGCAACGACCTCCAGGCGCTCATCAACTACCTCGGCACGTTCAGCCCGGTCGCTCCGCCGAGCACCGACCGGGTCAACGAGACTGCCCTGATCGTCACCTACACCGACCAGCCTCGAGTCGGGCCCGACGACGTGCCTGGCGCGTCCCCCGGCGTCGCCGGCTCAGGCGTCGGCGATCGCGTCGGCGCACGCTGTCGGGTTGTCGAGCGACCCACTGTTCGACCTCGGCGGCCGGGCTGAGCTGCTCGCCGCGGCGCCAGGCGTCGAGGTACGGATACGGCCACACCACACCGCGCCGGACCGACCATTCCTCGCCAGGGCACGGCGGCGAGATCGAGAAGTGCAGGTGGCACGCCGACGTGCGACCGGTGTCGCCCATCGTGCCGAGCGTCTGGCCGAGTTGAACCTGCTGGCCGACAGCCAGATCGGGTTCGATCGTGTCGAAGTGGGCCATGTAGTAGCGAACCCCGTCGAACCCCAGGATCGACACCGACCTGCCGCCGCGGGTTGCGGGATCATCGATCGCCGGGTCCCACGAGTCGACGCGACGAACCTCCAGCACGGTGCCGTTGACCGGTGACACCAGCGCAGCACCGCACCCGAGGAAGATGTCGGTGGCCGGGTAGGTCGAGTGGGTCGGGCTCCATCCGGCGCCGGACACGTCGGCGACCGGCAGTCCGTACGGCGTCGTGGTCGGCAGCTGCGGATCGGTGACGGCCGACTGCTCGCCACGATCGGCCTGTTCCGACACGATCGCTCGCGTTGTCGATGAACGACACGACCGCCTCGACGGCAGCGTTCACGGACGCGAAGGCCGTGTTGGCGAGCATCGCCAGGCCGGTCATCCAGATCATCGCTGTCGGCACGTCCCGATCCTGCCAGCTGTTCGCCGCGATCGTCGTGCACGTACGCTCGTCGACATGGATCAAGGCGCATGGGACGACCGATATCGCGACACCGAACTGGTCTGGTCGGCAGGGCCCAACATGTTCGTCGAGCGGTACTGCAAAGAGCTCCCGGCCAGGCACGGCGATCGATCTCGCCGCCGGTGAAGGACGTAACGCGATCTGGCTCGCCGAGTGCGGCTGGGACGCGACCGCCGTCGACTATTCGTCGGTGGCGATCGACAAGGCACGCCAGATCGCCGAGCGGCGGGGTGTCGAGATCACGACCGAGGTCGCCGACCTCGCCGACTACGAACCGACCCCAGGCGGCTACGACCTGGTGGTGATCGCCTACCTGCAGCTGGTCGATGCCGAGCTGGCCCCGATCCTGCGCCGTGCTGCCGACGCGGTCGCCCCCGGCGGCCGGATGGTGTTGGTCAGCCACGACCTGGCCAACCTCGAGGCCGGATACGGCGGGCCGCAGCATCCGGCGGTGCTCACCACACCTGACGCAGGTGGTCGCCGCGCTCGGCGATCGACTCACCGTCACCGTGGCCGAAGTCGCCGAACGACCCGTGCAGACGGACGAGGGCCGGCGGACGGCGCTCGACACCCTGGTCGTCGCAACCCGTCCGGCCCGACCAGCCTGACCAGCCTGACCGGCAACCGCTGACACCCGACCCACCGGTCGGGAGTTGTGCCAGGAGCGTGCGCCGAGACGCGAACCGCGACGAATCGTCACGGGTCGAGTCGTGCGGAATCAAGAGCAGCGGAGCGGTCTCTCCGCTGCAACCCCAGGCACATCTCCCAACTCGGGGCAGAATGAGCAGATGCTCGGGAAGATCTCCAAGGCTCGCCACGCAGCGGTCGGCATCGCGATCGGCGGCTCCAGCCTGCTGGCCGGAATCGGTGTGATCGGGGCGGGATCGCACGAGGAACGGTTCGACGCCAAGACGATCGTGGTCGAACCGGCGCCCGACGACTCGATTCGGATCACCGAGTATGTCGATCAGGACTTCGGGCATCACGCTCGTCATGGCTACGAGCGCATCATCCCGAACGACTTCGGTGTGCCGACCCGTGTCGTCGCCAGCTCGCCCGACGCGCCCGACGACGTGAGCGTGCTGAACCAGGGCAGCACCACTCGGATCCGGATCGGTGACCCCGATACCACCATCAAGGGTCAACACAGATACGTGCTGTCGTACACCTACCCCGCTGCCAGGCTGTCCCAGCTCGGGTTGCTGCTCGACATCGTCGCAGCGCAGGGGCCCGAGGGTGTCGGTGACAACGAGACCGGCAGGTTCGAGGTGATCGTCACCGGCGTCGAGCTGGCCGACACCGGCTGCAACGTCGGCGCATTCGGTGCCGCTGGTGGATGCTCGCTCGTGCGCGTCACCATCAGCGAGCTGCCCCTCTACAGGGTCGTGCTCGAGCCGCTCCCTGCCGACGACGGACTCTCGATCGAGGGCACGATCGTGTCGTTCACCGAGCCCGCCGCGGTCCCGGTTCCCGATCTACCCGACCGCCGTCCCGACAACAGGGCGAAGATGGCGTTGGCGATGATTCCGATCGGGCTGGCGGGCTCGGTGCCGGTCTATCGGTGGGCTCGCCGGAGGGGGCGCAACGAGGTGTTCGCGGGAGGGGCGGCCGAGGCCGCCTACGGGGCGTTGCCGCCACCTCGGCGCGATGGCAGCGTCGCGCCCGCGCCGCCCATGCAGTACATCGCCGACGACGAGCTGAGCGACCTGGCCACGATCGAGTTCGTGCCACCGAAGGGGATCGATCCGTGGGAGGCCCAGGTGCTGCTGACCGAGCAGATCGGCGACGACACCGTCGAGGCATGGTTCTCCGGGTCTCGCCGGTCGTGAGGCGATCACACTCGAAGCAGAGTGGCAGACGACCTGGCGATCGGGACCGGCCCGAAGCGCGGCGAGCTCGAGGGGTCGGACGCCAAGCTGCTCGATCGGTTCCTCAAGAAGCAGGACCCGTTCGTGACCGGGAACGTACAACTCGTCGTTCGCGTCGGCGTGGAAGTGCGGTCGCCAAACACCAACGCCAGCAGATCGCCAAGAGCGGCTGGTGGAAACACTTGCCGCCCGGTGGCGGCATCAACCCGAAGGGCGGCGGTTCGCCGTTCGGCCTGATCATGATCGTCGTGCTTCGTCGCTGGTGTGGGCCGGCTCGGGTGTCGCCGCCTTCGTCGGGTTCCTGCGTACGTGGCCACTGGCGATCGCCCTCGGTGTCGTGTTGCCCGGCGTCGTCGCCTACTTCGTGTATCGCACGTTGCTGCCGGCTCGCAGTGCACAGGGGTCGGCGCTGGCACTGCGGACGGAGTCGTTCCGTCGGTTTCTCGAGGCCAGCGAGGGCGACCCATGTCGAATGGGCGTGGAAACACGGGCTGCTGCGCGAGTACAGCGCCTGGGCGGTCGCGCTGGGTGAGGCGATGGCATGGTCGAGGGCGCTCGACCGGGCCAAGGTGCCGGCCGAGGCGCGCAGTCGTGGCGGGTCCGATCCTGATCGATCGGATGGGCTCGTCGGTCAGGTCGTCGCGGACGGCACCATCCAGCTCGGGCTCGGGAGGCAGTGGCGGTTTCGGCGGTGGCGGCGGCGGAGGCGGCGGTGGTGGTGGCGGCGGCAGCAGCGGCTCCTGGTGAGTCCGAGCCTGGTGTGAACTGTGCCTCTCACGACTCGCAACTGGTAGGTATTCGGGATGGAAATCGGGGCGGTCATCCCGCACAACGAAATCGGTACGGATCCGGGCGCGATCAAGGCGTACGCCCAGGGCGCCGAAGAGCTCGGTGTCACCCACCTGTTGATCTACGACCACGTGGTCGGGGTCGATCGCAACCGGCCGGGTGGTTTCGAGGGCCCGTACGACTCGAACACGGCGTTTCACGAGCCGTTCGTGCTGTACGGCTTCCTGGCGGCGTGCACGTCGAAGGTCGACCTGGTCACGGCGATCATGATCCTGCCTCAGCGCCAGACGGTGTTGGCCGCCAAGCAGGCCGCCGAGGTGGCGGTCCTGTCGAACAACCGTTTGCGGTTCGGGATCGGTGTCGGCTGGAACACGGTCGAGTACGACGCCCTCAACGAGGAGTTCGGCAATCGTGGCCGCCGCCAGGAAGAACAGGTCGACCTGATGCGTCGGCTGTGGTCGGAAGACGTCTTCAGCTACGAGGGCGACTACCACTCGTTCGAACACGCCGGCATCCTGCCGCGGCCGACCGAGCCGATCCCGGTGCTGTTCGGTGGTTCCGCCCCGGCGCTGATCGAGCGCTGTGCCCGACTCGGCGACGGCTGGATTCCCGCTCGGCAGCCCCAACGACAAGTCGGCCGAGCGCATCGCCGAGATGCGGCGAATCCGCGAAGCGGCAGGCCTGTCGTGGGACGGCTTCACGATCTATGCCCAGGCCCAGTACGGCGGTGGTACACCCGGAGCGTTGGCAAAGCCACGCCCAGAAGTGGAAAGACCTCGGCGCCACCCACCTGTCGATCGCCACCCACAACGCCGGCCCGACCGACGTCGACGGCCACCTCGCCCGAATCGCCGAGTACCAGGCGGCGGTCGCCGACATCGCCGGACTGAGCCGGCGATGTACACATCGCAGTGACGTTGTGCCCTGGTCGGTGCGCGGGCGTCAGGCGGACCATAGGGCTATGGATACCGTTCAACGCCATTGGGACGTGCGGCTCGACATCCGCGAGGACGGTGATCACTGCGAAGTGACCGCCCACCTCGATGCTGGCGACCGCGGCCTGGCGGGTGTCGGTCGGTCCAGGCGAAATCCTGCCGACCCGACCCTCCCACAGGTCGGGGAGGAACTGGCAACGGCGAGGGCCCTGCACGATCTCGCCCACCACCTCAGCCAGGACGCCTGGCGCATGATCGAGGAGTTCAACGACCCGACCTGATCCAGATCGCGCCCACGCGTCTCGGTCTGACGGTCATCAGTCCGCGCCCGTCGGTCAGCCGTCTGCGCACAGCACTTCGAAGGTGCCGGTGATCGGTTGTGGTTCGTCGCCGACGCCACCTTGGAACGCATACGAGGCGTTCCGATCGACGAACGTGGCCGTTCCGCTGATGTACGTGCCGTCGACGGTCGACGTGTCGACCTGGCTCTCACCAGGGTCGACACCCGCCATCTCCTCGTCAGCGTTGGCGATCCACTCGATGTCGAGCACATTGTCACCGACCTTGACGTACGGAGCGTCCTCGAAGTTCGGGTCGCCCTCCGGTGGGATCAGCAACTCGATCCCGTTGCCGTCGGCGTCCTGGCCGAGTGCCCAGAACGCACCGAAGAATTTCGGGATCGCAGCGTTGAATCGCACCGGGCGTCACATCGAACTCGTAACGCTGGTCGCCGATCGTGACGATCGCCGTGTTCTCGCTCAGGCCGGTTGCAGGCGCAGCACCGGTGGCGGTGTCCGGCTCATCTGCCGGAGCTGCGGCGTCGTCAGCCGGTTCTGCCGCGGGTTCGCCGGCCGGTTCGTCGACGGCGGGTTCGTCGGCCGGTTCGTCGGCCGGCTCCGTTGCCGGTTCGGCTGCGGGTGCCGAAGGGTCACTGGAGTCGGCGTCGTCGCCACCTCCGCACGCTGTGAGTGCAAGTGCAACAACCGTCAGTCCGAGCGTCATTCGCCGCATTGTTCGATCTCCTGTTCGCTGAGAGAGCGCCCCCGATCTCAACGCGCCCCGGACGCATCTTCGCAGGTGCCGGTCGGTCGCTCAACGGAGTGTGCCGGAGGTCTCACATGATCAGAACGGTCCTCGCGATGGCAGCAACCGGGCTCACGCGCTCGTGATGCGACCACGCATTGCGGCGCTCGCCAGCCCGAAGCTGATCGTCATCAGCGCCAGCGTCGCCGCCATCCCTTTCGCCAGCGGCTCCCAGACCCAGCCCTCCGTGATCAGGCTGCGCAGGCCGTCGAGCACGTAGGTCACCGGGTTGTAGGTGGCCACGGTCGACAGCCAGCCGGTGAGCGCCTGCTTCGGCAGGAACGTCGTCGTCAGGAACGCGAACGGGAAGAACAGGATGAAACTCGAGTTGACGGCGGCGGGGTTGCCGGTCTTCAACGCGATCGCGTACGGGAACCCGGCGAATGCCAGCCCCCACGCGGCGCCGTACGCGATGAACACGATCATCCCGATGATGCCGGTCTCGAAGCTGACACCGAGCACCAGGCCGAGCAGCAGTACCGGAACCGCCAGCATCACGACCGACACGAAGTCGGCGGCCATCAGACCCAACAGCAGCGTCGGTCGCCGGATCGGTGTCAGCAGCAAGCGGTCGAAGTAGCCGCTCTGGATGTCGGTCACGAGTGCGCTCGCACGCGACACGCCGGTCACCGCGAACACGATCGACACCGGCAGCTGGAACGCCTTGAAGTCGGGGATCACACCGCTGGCCTGCGTGAAGTCCTGTAGTGCGCCGACGTTCACGATGAAGAAGAAGACGGGAACGATCAGAGCGGGGATGAAGAACTCCGGTTCGCGGAACACGCCGCGGATCGCCCGCTGGGCAACCGTCGCCAGGTCGTACACGACCGAGGACCTGCTGGCCAGCGGCTCGCTGGACGATTCCGGCATCGCTGTCGACATCGAGGTCGAGTTCATGACGAGATCCCTTCGGACGTGGGCTGATCCGAGGATTCGTCGGCGACCCCGGTCGTGATTCGCCTGCCGGGTGCCAGGTGCGCGCCGGTCACCGACAGGAACACGTCGTCGAGGGTCGGTGTGCGCAGCGTCAGTGAACTGACGGGCACCCCGCAGCCGTTGAGTGCCACCGCCACATCGGCGATCACGGCGGCTCCGTCGGGGGTCGCCAGCGACAGCTCGTTGCCGTGCAACTCGACACCGCTGACGGTCGGCAGCGCCTCGATCGCAGCTGCTGCGACGTTGGGGTCGCCGGTCACCTCGGCCACGATCAGATCGGTTCCGATCGCCCGCTTCAAGGCGGTCGGTGTGCCTTCGGCCTGCAGCACGCCGTGATCGATGATGCCGACCCGGTCGGCCAGCTCGTCGGCCTCCTCCAGGTACTGCGTGGTCAGGAAGATCGTCATACCGAACTCGGTGTTCAGGCGCCGCACCTCTGCCCACACGGCTGCCCGGCTGCTGGGGTCGAGCCCGGTGGTCGGCTCGTCGAGGAACAGGATCTGGGGCCGGTGGATCAGCGACATCGCCAGATCGAGCCGCCGCTTCATCCCCCCCGAGTACGAATCGACCCGATCGTCGATCGCCGTGCCGATGTCGACCAGATCGATGACGTCGCTCATGCGGCGGGTGATGTCCTTGCGCTCGAGGCCGTACAGCCGGCCCTGCATGTGGAGCAGCTCGCGACCGGTCTGCTTGCCGTCGATCGAGGCGTCCTGCAACGCCACGCCGATCCGCAGGCGCACCTCGCCAGGGTTGTGCACGACGTCGAACCCGGCAACGGTGGCAGAGCCCGACGTGGGGCGCAGCAGGGTGCACAGCATCCGCACCATCGTCGACTTGCCGGCCCCATTCGGGCCGAGGAAGCCGTACATCTCACCGGGTTCGATCGACAGGTCGATCCCCGCCACCGCCTCGTTGTCGCCGAACGTGCGCCGGATGTCTCTCGTTTCGATCGCTGCCATGTCGTCTCCTCTGGGCCGCCGGTCACCGTCACCGTGACGCGTTCACGAAGGGTGTCAACGTGTCATGCCGCAACTTGTTCCCGACAGCTCGGACTCGAACGGGTTGGGCGGTTGAAAGCTGCGGGTTCAGATGGCTTGATACCGGCCCGGGGCGACCTCGGCCGCTTCGCCGCGAACGAGCATGCGTTGCACGTGCATCGCCGCACAGCGGTGTTCGACGTTGTCGGCGAACACGTGCTGCACGTGCGGTCGGTAGACGAATCGGTGGGTCGACCATCTCGTCGATCGAGTGCGGCTCGGCGAGGTACGTCAGCATCGTCTCGTGGCGGCGCGGAATCACGGCGTGGAAGTCGTCGAGTAGATCGAGGAACGGCTCGCGTCCCTCGATCACGCCCTTGTGGTGGAAGGTGACGTAGAACTCGGCCTGTTCGTCGCGGATCTGCACGAGCGAGCGCTCGAAGTCTTCGAGGTCGCTCCACACGTCGCCGTAGTAGGGCCCGAAGCCGGTCAGGTCGATGTCGGACAGGAAGAACACGCCTCCCGATATGCGGAACCCGCTGTGGCCGCGGGTGTGACCGGGGAGGTGCACGGCCTCGACCTGCACCTTGCCGAGATCCCACACGTGGCCGTCGGAGAATCCTTCGGCATCGGGGCGTGGTGCGAAGTTGAACTCCTCGACGATCTGCTTGGCGAAATCCACGCGTGGTTGACCACTCAGGCCGTACACGTCCATCAACCCGTCGAGGCTGCGGGCACCGGGCAGGTCGTCGTGGTGGATGTGCACGCGCGCGTCGGAGAAGAACCCGTTGCCGGGCATGTGGTCCTCGTGACTGTGCGAGTTGATCACGGCATCGACAGGCACCGGGGCGCCGCCCTTGGCGACGACCGTGACCGACGGGTCGATGATCACCGCCTCGCCGTCACCACGGATGACGAGCGAGTTGCCGGACGGGTACTTCCCGTTGTCGTCGCCGACCAACACGCTGACGTGATCGGTCAGGCGGCGTTCGGCGTCTCCCCAGTCTGCGATCGGGCTCATGACGTGCAGTGTTGCACGGGGACACACCGGTTCCACGACGTGACTGGAGTCCGGCCACTGCGATCTGGCCGGCCCGGACGGTGTCAGGCGGGGCGGCGTTCGAGGCCGATGCTGGCCGAGTTGATGCAGTAGCGATTGCCGGTCGGCTGCGGGCCGTCGGGGAACACATGGCCGAGGTGGGCACCGCAGTTCTTGCAGCGCACCTCGGTCCGCAACATGCCGAGCGTGCGGTCCTCGATGTACTCGATCTTGTCGGTGCCGAGCGACTCGTAGAAGCTCGGCCAGCCGCAGTGCGCATCGAACTTGGTGTCACTGTCGAACAGCTGCTCCTCGCAGACGATGCAGTGGTAGGTGCCAGGATCGGTGGTGTCCCAGTACTCACCTGTGAAGGGCCGTTCCGTGCCGGCCTCCTGCGTGACGTGGAACTGGATCGGAGTGAGGCGCAGCTTCAACTCGTCGGAGGCGGGAACGTTCGTGTCACTCATGCCCACCAGCCTGCCGCATCCGGCGACGCGCTGCACGCGCTCGAGCGCGTTGTTCACGGATCGTTCAGTGGCCCGGCTGGAGGTGCGGTTTCCCTTTGCGCGACATTCGTCACCCTCACTCAGATATCGATGTCGCCGAAGCGTCGCTTCAACACCTCGTCTAGGGTGTCGGACTGTCGAGAGTGCCGCGGGAGCCCCCATGCATGTTGTGACGACACACGACCGAACACAGTTGGCCACCGAGGGTACGATCGCGCTCGGCGTTCTTCTGGGGGTGGTGCTGGCGACCGGCCTGTGGGGCGTGACCGGGTTCATGGTCGCCCTTGCGGTGTCGATCGCTGCCATGGCGGCCACCGTCGATGCCCGGTCCGGACGGATCCCTGACGCCATCGTCGCGACGGCGGTCGTGCCGACCGTCGTCGTCGTGGCGGCTGCGGTCGCCAGCGGCAACGGCGGGCAGGCGGTCGGCGCCGCAGTGCTCGGTGCTCTGGCATTCGCTGCCCCGCTCTTCATCGCACACGTGGTGTCGCCGCCCGCAATCGGATTCGGCGACGTCAAGCTCGCCGCAGCGCTCGGTGCGGCGCTCGGCCTGATCGCGCCAGGGCTCGGTCTCGTGGCACTTTGCATCGCCGCAGCCGCGACGGCCGCGTTCGGAGTGGCCGCACGTCGCACGACGCTTCCTTTCGGCCCTGGTCTCGTGCTCGGCGCGATCGTGGCGCTCTTCATCGCCGGGCAGCTCGGAGAGGGTGCACTGCCATGGCGATGACCGATCGGCGACCGGCCAACGCCGCACCTGAGACGGGCCCGGCCACCGGCGAGCCGCGTGGGTTTCGCCCGGCGTCGCGGCGGCGCGCCCGGATCGCGACGGGCGTCGCCCTGGCGGCGGTCGCGATCGGTGGCAACGTGCTCGTCTATTCGTCGCTCGACGACAAGAGCGAGGTATTGCAGCTGGTCCGCAACGTGCGGGCCGGCGAGATCGTCACCAGCGACGATCTGCGCGTCGTCGAGGTCGATCTCGACCCGACGGTTCCGGCGGTCGCCGCCGATCAGATCGGCCTCGTCGTCAACCAGTACGCGCGGGTCTACATCACGTCCGGCAGCCTGATGGTCGAGCAGCTCGTCCAACCGATGCCGCTCGTCACGGCCGGCGCGGGTGTCGTCGCCGTCGAGATCCGACCGACCCGCGTGCCGTCAGGTCTGCGGGAACGGTCGCGGGTGATGATCGTCGTCGTGCCCGACAACAGCGATGACGAGATGTTCGTCACCACCGGCCGGGTGGTCGCTCGGGGCAACGACGCCGACAACGTGACCGGCGTGTTCGGGCTGTCGGTCGAGGTGTCCGAGATGGACGCCCCGATGGTTGCAGCCGGCAACGATGTTCGTGTCGTCGTGCTCGATCCCGGTTCCGATACCGCCACCGAAGCGGGCGGCTGATGGCGATCATTGCGGTCGCCGGCGATGCCTGTACCACGACGGCCGTCAGCCTGGCGTCGTCCTGGCCGGTGTCGGAGGATGCGATCCTGGTCGAGGCAGACCCTTCCGGTGGAGATCTGGCGGCCTGGTTCGACCTGCCCACCACGCCGTCCCTGTCGACGGTCGTCACGCGTGTGCTCGACGGCGCGTGGCCAGAGGTCGAACGGATGACGCGCCTTGCCGATGCCGGGCTGCGGGTCATCCCGGCCCCGCCGCGTTCGGGTGAAGCTGCTCAGGCGGTCAGCGAGTCGGCTCGCTCGCTCGTCACGACGCTGGCCACCTTGCGCTCGCCCGTGGTGATCGCCGATACCGGTCGTCTTCAGCCCTCTCCGGCGGCGCACCCGTTCGTCGGGTCGGCTGCGGCGGTGGTGCTGGTCCATCGTCAGGCCGTTCAGTCGTCCCGAGCAGCCGCAGTGCGTCTGCAGCGGCTCGCTGATCAACTCGAAACGCTGCTGTCGGTTCCCGCTCCGGTGATCGTCGCCGTGATCGGCGCGAACCCGTTCGATCTGGGCGAGATCGAGTCGTTCCTCGGTGACTCGATCGGCTCACCGCCCGTCGTCGGGCTGCCCGTCGACGAACTGGCGGCCGCCGTGTTCGGTGGCCGCACTGGAGTGTCGGCTCGCCGGCTGGCGCGCCTGCCCCTCGTGCGCGCCAGTCGCGACCTCGCCGCCGCCGCCGAGCGTGCGCTCGCCACCACTGCCGACGGGCTGTGGAGAAGCGCTCGATGAACCGGAACGGGCGCCCACTCGCGGACGATCGATCGGCTCTCGTCCGATTCGTCACCGATCAGGTGGCGGCGCGCCTGGTCGAGGCGATCGAACACGACGAAACCGACCGCCACGACGGGATCGCCACCAGCGACACTCCGCTCGTCGGTGACGCCCGCCGTCAGCAGCTGATGGTCGGGGCTTGGCTGAGCGAGGAGATCGCCGGGGTCAATCAAGACCGCATGCATCGTGGTGATGCGCCACTGGCTGAGTTGGCCGACCGCGAGATCCGGTCTCGCGTCGTCGCCGAACTGACCGGATCCGGCCCGCTCGAGCCGTACATGAACGATCCGCTGGTCGAGGAGATCGACGTCAACTCACACCTCTCCACGTGGGTCACCTACAGCGACGGTCGCAAGGTCGATGTCGGTGCCCTGTGGGACTCGTCCGCCGATGTCACGGCCTACCAGAAGCGGCTCGCCCGCCGAATGACCGGCACCGGCGAAGGCCGGCTCGATACCCAATCGCCGATGTTGACCTTCCAGTCCGACGACGGGTCGCGCGTCGTGATGGTGCTCGGTGGTCGCAGCGAGCACGGCATCTCGACACATCCCCGCATCGCGATTCGCCGTTTCGTCGTGCGCCATGAGGGTCTCGACGGGCTGGCCAAGCGGGGTCTCTTCCCGGCCGGCATGGTCCCCCGACTGCACGCCATGATCCGTTGTGGATTCACGGTGCTGGTCAGCGGGCCGCCCGGTGCGGGCAAGACGACACTGTTGACCGAGCTGCTCGGCGAGGTATCGCCGCGCGAGCGCATCATCACGGTCGAGAAGAACCTGCTCGAGCTGCGGCTCGAGGAGGATCCGCGACACCCTGATGCGCCGGCACTGTTCACGCGGCACTCCAACGCCGAGGGCGAAGGCGAGATCAACACACGCCAGCTGGTGGAGCTCACGCGCCGACTCAATCCCGATCGTGTCGTCGTCGGCGAACTCGTGGAGGACGAAGCGCTCGACATGCTCGACGTGGCGTCGATGTGCAAGCGGGGCTCGCTCGCCACGATCCACGCCCACACCTCCGACGTGGTGGTCCAGCGGCTGGCCTACTACGTGTCGAAGTCCGACACCAGCCTGCCGGAGTTCGCGGTGTGGAGCCTGATCGCTCAAACGGTCGACTTCATCATCCACATCGACCTCGTTCGCAACGAAGAACACGACAGCGCTCCGATCAGACGGGTCACGTCGATCATCGAGATCGGTGGCCTCGGCGAACACGGCGGCCTCGCCACCACCGAGGTGTGGGGCCTCGACCACGACGGTCAGCTGGTGCAGCACGCCCCGCTGTCGGCCCGTCACCTCCAGCGGCTTCGACTTGTCGGGCTACGACCCGAAGCTGTTCGCACCGATCGGAGCCTGGTGATGACGTGATCGTCGTGCTGCTGTCGGCGCTGTTCGTCGTCGGCAGTGGCGATCATCGTGATGCCGCCCAGTTCGGCACCGTCGCCGACGTTCGACACGGTGTCGATCCGGCGGCTCGGCAGCCGGATCGTCGCAGCGACCGTGATCGGCCTGCTGGTGTTGCTCGTGTCGAGCTGGCTCGTGCCGGGCATCGTGGTCGGAGTCGGGGCGTTCTGGGCGGTCGGTGGCTGGCAGCGCCGGCAACGATCGAACGACACCGAGATCGCCCGACTCGACGCGCTCGGCGAGTTGGATCGAGAACGTACGCGACGTGTTGATGGCCGGTGAGCAGCCGATCGGGGCGATCACCTCGACGGTCGGCGCGTGTCCACCGATCATCCGGCCTCAGGTCCGCAGGTTGGCGGCCGGGCTGGGTCGCCAAGATCCCGAGTTCGTGTTCCGCCGGTTCGCCGACGACCTCGACGATCCGCTGGCCGACCTGGTCGCCGCCGGCCTGTCGATCGCGATCAGGCGCGGCGCGCGCACGGTTCCTGTTCTGACGGCACTCGCCGAACAGACCCGTCAGCAGGTCGATCGGCGTCGTCTCGTCGAAGCCGAACGTGCCCCGACCCGACGCGAGGTGCAGGCGCTGACCCTGATCATGGGCGCGCTCGTGATCGGTCTGCTGGTGCTCGGCCGCAGCCGGTACCTCGACGCCTACGACGAGCCGAGCGGCCAGCTGTTCCTGGGGGCGTCGCTCGCCGGCTACGTGGCCCTGATCGTGCGGGTCCAGCGACTGGCGGCATTCCCGCGTCCGAGTCGGTTCCTGACCGGGGCCGGTCGAACCATCTCGGCGGGAGGGCCGCGATGAGCCCGGTCGGCTCGATCGTGCTGCTCACCGCAGTGGGCGCCGCCGGTGCGCTGTTGGCGATCAGCGGATGGCTGCAGCCGGCTCCATCGCTGCGACGGATGCTCGACCATCTCCAACGCCCCGGCCTCGGTGAGGCATCACCCGCGGCGTCGTCGTTCCCGGCTCGTACCCAACGGCAGCCGACTGGTTCCTCCGCTGGTCAGCGCCGCCAGGCGCCATCCGGGTCTGCTTCCCAGCAACCCGCAGCTCCAGCTCGCCGGTCGTTCGCTCGAACAGCACATCGTCTACCTCGTCGGCGCCGGGCTGGCGGGTTTGGTGCTCCCGCCGCTCGTGATCGCGCTGCTCCAGACAGCGGGGGTCATCAGTCTGGGTTGGTTCGTGCCACTGATCGCCGCCCTCGGCTCGGCGGCGCTGGGCCCGCTGCTCGTCCACACCGCCACGATCGAGCGGGCGGCCGCTGTGCGCAGCGATCTCCGCTATCAGGTCTCGGCCTACCTCGACGTCGTCACCATGTTGCTGGCCGGCAACACCGGTTACGAGGGCGCCCTCGAACAGGCCGCACACGCCGGCGACGGACGGCTGTTCGCCGAGTTGCGGCGCAGGATGCGCGAATCGGGTGCTCGCGGCCTCAGCCTCACCGACGCCCTCCAGCGAACAGGCAGTGACCTCGGCCTCGACGAACTCGAACAGATCGCGGCCACCGCAGCGCTGAGTGCCGCCGAGGGCGCTCCGGTCGCGCGAACCTTGGCAGCAAAATGTGCCACCCTGCGAACCGCGCTGTCCACCGAACAGGAGTCGGAGGCCCGACTCCGTACCAGCCGACTCACGACACCCATCGTGGGGATGGCCCTGATTTTCATGGGCCTCGTCATCTACCCGGCATTGAGCTTCTCGTGAAGTCGAGACAAGAAGGAGATCATCCATGAACGACGTCACCACCTTGACCACCGCGGTCACCCACCAGGTGTACGCCGCCGGCCTGGCGATGTTCGTTGGCACAGCCGACGAACGAGACACCGAACCCGGCGTCGGCCGCGACCGCGGTGCCGTGTCGCTCGAGCAGGTGCTGTGGTTCGTCGCCGCCGGCGTGAGCGTGGCGGTGATCGCAGCGATCCTGTGGGGCCAGATCAAGGACAAGGCCGACGATCCGATCATCTCGCCGTCGGCGCCCTGAGCGAGTCCGACCAACCGATGTGTCCCTCCGGCGGCGGCGATCGCGGCTCGACCACGTTGACCACCGTGCTCTTGACGCCGGTGTTCGTGGTGGTCGCCTTTGCCGCCTTCCAAGCGGCGATGTGGACGCACGCCCGAACCGAAGCCCGCGCCGTCGCCAGAGACGCCGCCGCGCTGGTCGCCCGCAATGGAGAGAGTCCCGCCGCGGTCGAGTCCTCGGCGGAGGCAGCGCTGCGGTCGGGCGCCGACATCGATCAGCCCGACGTCGAGATCATCCCGCAGGGTCAGTTCGTGATCGTGCGGGTGACAGGCCGGGCGCCCGGGATCATCCGCGGCACGTCGGCGCCCGTGGAGGTCACCGAGGCGATGCCGATCGAGGGCTTCCGGCCGTGACCTGCGGGCGTGATCGTGGTGCTGCCGACGCGCTTGGGCTGGTTCTGATCGCCCCGGCCGTGATCGGTCTGGCGATCCTCGTTGTCGCGCTGGGGCGCGGTGTCGACGCTCGCGCGCAGGTTCGCTCGGCGGCCGAGTCGAGCGCCCAGGCCGCCGCCCTCGAGCGCGACGCCGATTCGGCAACAATCGCCGCCAACAACGTGGCGAGGGCGATGCTGGTGGACAGCGACACGTGCTCGAATCCAGCCGTTCGGGTTGTGTACCCGCAGCCCGCAAGCCCCCGATCGGGTATCAGTTTCGGGTTGGTGGAAGTCACGATCGAATGCGACGTGTCCGATCGCGGCATCGAGGTCGTCCAATCCGGGTCGCGCCAAGAGGCGGTCACAGCGGTCGCCAGCGTCGACTTCTTCCGGGCGTCGGGTGCGCCATGAGCACTCGTCACGATTCGACCGGTGGCTGCGTCGGTGACGAGAGGTGCCGAGGCGAGCGAGGAACGGCGATGGTCACCGCCCTCGTGTTGCTGTTCTCCTTCACTGCCGGCGGGGTGATCTGGTTGGCGCGAGATGTGAATCAGCGGGTCAGCCATCGCTCAGCGGCACAGTCGATCGCGTTTCAGGCGGCTACGGTCGGGGGCACAACAGGTCGAGGTCGGCTCGCTGCGTGACGACGTACCGGCCGCATTGACGATCGATGAACCGCAGGCACGCGAGCAGGCAGTGCGAATCGCCGAAAGGCTGTTCGACGAGTACGACGTCGACGGGTCGGTGTTGCGGATCAGCGTGGTCGATGTCACCGTCACCGTCGAGGTCCAGATCTCCGATCCCGCCGGCGACGTGATCGGTGTCGGTTCGGCGCGTGCCGAGGTCGGATCGTGACGGCTCGCTCCGCTGGGTATTCCGGTGACTGCTTTCCCCATTCGGAATCCGGTGACCTCCACTGCGGATGTGAAGCACGCCACGACACCGGTCGGGTAGGGGGCACGCCACCATGATTCGACAAACAGGTTCCGGAGCGGTTGCGTTCACTCGTGCGCTGGCGCTGATCGCCGTCTTGGTGGTCGGGGCGCCGTCGGCATTGGTTGCAGCAGCTCGAGCCAGATTCGACGGAGGTTCGCCGCTGCACGGCGTCGCCTCGCCCGCCGATTGGCAGGCCGACCGAATCAAAGAGGCGCTGACGGATCGGTTGACCGATCAGACGATCGCCGACATCGTGATCCGAGCCTCCTTGATCCTGGCGTGGGCGGCAATTCTGGTGCTGGTGGTGACGACGCTCGCCGAAGTCGTCCACATGCTGCGACACGACGGCCTGTCGATGCCCGAAATCCGTGGTCTCGGTATGCCGCAGTCGGTGGCGCGGGTGATCGCGACCGGGCTGCTGGTGGTCGTGCCGATGTTCACCGCCCCGTCTCGGGCCGTGGCTCGTGACGGCCTGCTGCCGCCCGAACAGGATGCTGCCGCGTCGCTCAGCGCCGGGTTCGACCAGACTCTGGCTCGCCCCGACAACGTGTGGGTGGCCGGAGCCTCCGTCGAGGGTTCCACACCCCGAGTTCCGGCCGACTCGGTCAGGTCGATCGAGGCGGCCGTCGAGGGGGCAGAGTCCGAGCCGGGGCGCTATGTCGTGCGCGCCGGTGACTCGATCTACGCCATCGCCGGGAGGCTTGCCGGGCCCGATCCCGCCTCGATTGCGGAGTTCGCCGAGCGGCTGATCGATATCAATCTCGACACGGTGATGCCCGACGGGCAACGGTTCACGAACGCCGCCTACATCGATGTCGGGTGGGTGTTGCAGCTCCCGCCGGTCGAGACCGGGCGTGCCGACCTCGACGTTGCGGGTCAACGGACCGTCGAGCGCGGCGAGTCGCTGTGGTCGATCGCAGACGACGAGCTGGGCGACGGTCGGCGTTGGCCGGAGATCTTCGACGCCAATCAGGGTCGCGCATTCGACGACGGTCGTCGCCTCGTCGATCCCGATCTGATCCAGCCTGGTTGGGACCTCCACCTGCCTGGCACCAACGAGCCCGATCCCGCCGCAGCCCCACCCGCCTCACCACCCAGACGACGAGTCTGCTGCCCGTCCCGAGAACGTGTGGGAGCCCTGGTCGGTTCCCGAGACCCCGACAGGCGCCGATCTCAGGGTCGGCGATGATTCCTCCGAGAATCTGGAACGCCGGTCAGCCGATGATCAGGACGCGGTCCACATCGCCGACCCGGTGGTGGCATCGCCGACCGATCCCACATCGTTCGAGCTGGCACCCACGACTCCCACCGAATCGGGCGCCCCCGATCGGCAGGCACCCGCCGACGGCCCACCTCCGACAGTTGACGCCACCTCCCAGGACGAGGCTCCCGAACTGCTCACGTTGACCAGAGCGGCGATGCTGTCGGCCGGTGTGTTGACCTTGCTCGCTGTGCGTCGACGCAATCAGCTGCGCCGTGCCCGCCCGCGGGCGCTGCTTCCCGAACCGGCGACGCGTCCGGCCGAGACCGAGCGTTCGCTGCGGGCGATCGATACCGGCGATCTGTTTGCACGGGTCGACATCGCCGTTCGTGCTGCGGCGAGCTCGATGATCGACCACGGTCAGCGGTTGGTGGCGGTACTGATCAGTGCCGAGGGCGATCTCGAGCTGCGGTTGTCGGGCCCCGTCGAATTGCCGGCACCTTGGATCGGCGGGGCCGATGTCTGGCAGCTCCCGGGCACCACGCCGCTCGAGTTGTTGGCCGAAGCCGCCGGTCGGGTCGGCCCGCCCTGCCCGACGTTGGTGCAACTCGGTCGGGCTGTCGACGGCCGCGACATCTATGTCGATCTGGAGGCCTGCCGAGCGATCGAAGTCGGCGGACCGGCCGATCAAGCCGATGCAATCGTGGCGGCAGTGGCAGCCACGTTGGCGGGATCGGTCCTGGCCGAGGTCACGACGTTGATCGGCGTCGGCGTGCCCGACGAGGCGTTTCTCGGTCACCGGTTACATGTTCCGGCGCTCGACAGCCAGCGCGCCTTCGAGGCAGCGCCGCGAGGCGGTCGGTTCGACTGCAGCCGCGGATCGCTCGACGTTCGAACTCCGTGCCCGTGCGGTCGCCGGCGAGGTGTGGGAGCCGGCTGTCGTGCTCGCAGGTTCTGCGGCCGGTACGGTCACGCTGCCATCGGGTCTGACCGGGGTAGCCGTGGTGTCGGCCTCGCCGATCCACGGGCCATCGAGCCGATTGGCGCCCGACGGTGATGCCTGGGAGCTCAAGCCGGCAGGGCTGCGGTTGCTGCCGATCGGGCTCTCGATGGAGGAGACTTCGGCGATCGCCGAACTGGTCGACGTCGACGTTCCGGCGCCTGAGCCATTGCATCCCTTCCGGCCGGGGCCCGACGACACGATCACCGACCACGACGAACTCGGCGATCACGGCGATCTCGGCGATCTCGGCGATCTCGAAGGATTCGACGAACCGGTGGTCGCCGGTGATGATTCGTTGCCGGCAACCGGCGCCGGCGGAGACGTCGACGCCCTGGTTGGTGGATCCCCGGCCCCGAGCTGGGAGTTGATGGTGCGACTGCTCGGCCCGGTCGAGGTTGTTTCCTCCTCCGGTGCAACGGTCGGCTTCGAGCGATCCAAGACACGCGAGCTGGTGGCATGGTTGGCGACCCATCGTGGCCGATCGACCAGGTCGGCCGCCCGCACCGCACTGTGGGAACTCGATGTGCGCGATGCCACCTTCGCCAACGTCGTCTCCGAGGCGAGGCGCTCGTTGGCACGTCTCGTCGAGCCGCCGGCAGGCGACGAGTGGGTCGGCCGCACGATGACCGAGGCGTTGCCACTGCATGTGTTGGTCAGTACCGATGCCGATCTGCTCGAGCATGCCCTCGACGCTGCCCGCCTGCAGCCGCCGGCGCAAGCGATCGCGACGTTGTCGCCGGCTGTCGAACTGATCAACGGCATGCCGTTCGAAGGCACCTCGTACCTGTGGCCGGACCCTGAGGGGATCACCTCGAACTTGGTGTTGCTGGCCACGTCGGCAGCTGCCGAGTTGGCAGCTCACTGCCTGTCGATCGGCGACATCACCGGGGTGTTCCGGGCGACCGGCAGGGGCCTGCAGGTGTTGCCCGGACACGAGGAACTGATCGGGCTGCGGATGCAGGCCCACGCCCGTGCCGGAGACCACGCCGGGGTGCGCCAGGAGTGGGAGAGCTACGAACGGGTGATCACCGCCGACCCGTGGAGCGATGGCGAGCCATCGCCCAAACTGGTCGAACTCCGCGGCGAACTGCTGAACCCCTCGCGCTGAGCCAGAGGGTCTGCCAAAGGTTGACGGCGCGACCTGAGGCACCCGTGCAAACACACGACGAACTGGTGTGGCCGCACGGTCGGGCCCTGCGCTGCATGCTCGACATCGGTCTGGGCTCACGTTCTCGACGAAATCCGCCGATAGACAACCATGTCGGATAGTGAGCCGAGTGACACCCTTGTTGAAGCGACGGTTCAGGTCGAACACCTGAGTCGTGAATACCGCAGCCCGTTGCCGCGCCTGACCAAGCGGGTGTTCAGCGACCTCGCGATCTGGATGACCGGGTTGGGCCTGCTGATGGGGGTTGCGTTTCCGTTCTTCGTGGTCGCCCTCGGCGTTCCGACCCGGTACGTCATCACGCCGGGCTTCTTCGTCGCCACCATCGGCGCCGGACTGACGGTCGGCGCTGCGAATCACTACTTGTCCCGGTTGGTCGTCAGATCGCGGTTGCGTTTCATGCGATCCAAGATGTCGACCGTCGAAGAGACGCTGCGCCGGTCCACGTACTCCGATGACGTCAACGACTGCCGACCCGAGACGTGCGCGATTCCGGTCGACTCCGAGGACGAACTGGGGGCGGTCGCCGCCTCGTTCAATCGCCTCGTCGAAGCGCAAGCCTCGTCGCACATGGCGACTCTCGAGGCTCGCCGATTCGCAGCGATCTTGTCGTCCCACATCGAACTGACGCCCCTCATCGACGCCGCGCTCGGCAGCCTGCAATCAGCAGGCCGGTTCTCGGCCTCTGCGCTGTGCCTCGTCCGCGACGGCGATCTGACCACCGTCGCATCGAACGGGATCTCTGACGCGACCGAGCTGGCGACGGGCGACCTGGTCACCCGGTCGTACCGCACGCTCGACGTGGTCGAACTGGACTTGCCCGATGAGATTCGCCTCGACGGCGGTGTCGTCACATTCCGACCGCGGTCGGTGGTGGCCTACCCGTTACACATCCGGATGGTGCCGATCGGAGTGATCGTCCTGGCGTCGACCCGGCCGATCAATCGAGACGACCAACAGCTGATCCGCCAGTTGCTGCCGAACTTCGCCGTGGCACTCAACAACGCTCTGAGCCACGAACGTCTCCAGCGTGTCGCTGCGATCGACACGTTGACGGGCTTGTACAACCGGCGATTCGGGCTGGAGCGTTTGAGTCAGGAGTTCAGCCGGTCCGTTCGGTCGAACGAGCCGCTCGGCGTGGTGATGTTCGACATCGATCACTTCAAGGCGGTCAACGACACCTACGGACACCAGACAGGCGACCTCGTTCTGAAAGCGGTTGCGGACTCGGTGAAGGACGTTCTGCGCGAGGGCGACACGCTGATGCGGTACGGCGGCGAAGAGTTTCTCGCGGTGCTTCCGGGCGCCGGCGAGACCGATGTTCGGGCGCTCGGCGAGCGGATCCGGCGGGTTGTCGAGTCGACATCGATCCGTTACGACCAGAAGGAGATCTGCGTGACGATCAGTCTCGGAGCGGTGTCGTTCCCGTCCGTCAACGTGACCGATCTGGACGATCTCATCCGCCAAGCCGACGCATCGATGTACGACGCCAAGAAGTCCGGGCGCAACCGGCTCACCTTCGCCGGCGCCTGAGTCACCGACAACTGCGCCTGGTGACGGCAGATCGAGCGGTTCGACCGCTGGTCGTCAGCGAGGCCCGGTCATGTACTGCACAGCGGCACGTTCGGCGACGTTGCCCTTGATGACCTCTTCGATGAACAGCACATGGTGGGGATGGTCGCGATAGGTGCGGAACCCATCGACGTTGTCGAAGTCGGCCACGACCACGTAGTCGAAGTTGCCCTCGGAAATGCCGATGTCGGTGCCGTGGGCGTAGCCGCGGATCTCCTCGATTACGGTCGGCATGCTGTTGAGGCCCTCGCGAACCCGGTCGACGTGCTCGGTACCGAGCCCTGCTTCCCACTTGAACATGGCGACATGACGCAATGGCATTCGGGGCTCCTGGAGGTGTGGGTCAGCTGTACTGATCGAGGATCGTGTTCTCGGTGACCCTGGCCAACGTTTCCTTCACCGAGGCAGCAGTCGCCTGATCGACACCGTCGACCTTCATGAGGTCGTCGATGGTGGCCCGCTGCAGACGTGCCAGGCCGCCGAAGTTGTTGGCGATCCGGGCCGCCAGATCGGACGGCAGCGCACTGACGCGGCTCAACAGGCGGAGGCCCTTGGGTGCGATCTCCGACGTGAGCTCGACATCGGACAGGTGCAACGTGTTGAGCGCCATGCGGGGATCGAGCACATCGTCGTCTCGTAGACGCGACATCTCGATCAGCGTGTCTTCGACACTGCGGTGCGGCGGCAGATAGTCGGCGACCACCAGATCGAGCTCGTCGTCGATCTCGGTGTAGATCTCGTCGAGCTGCAGGCGCAGCAGGCGGGCCTCGACCCCCAGCTCGATGATCATCGTCTCGATCTCATCGGCGATTCGGGTGACCATCTCGCCGCGCTGTACGACCGAGACGACATCGCGAACCGTGACGACATCTTCGACCTCGAGCGCTGTCAGATTGCCGATCGCATCGTCGAGGCGGGTCTTGTAGCGCTCGAGCGTTTGCAGGGCCTCGTTGGCGCGGTCGAGCAGCCGACCGGTCTCTTGCAGTTGGCGCTTGGACCCACCGGCATAGACATTGATGACGCCCATCTCCTCGGACGCCGAAATGACCGGGACGGCGAGCGATCGGGCGACCCTCTCGGCGGTGCGGTGGCGTGTACCCGTTTCGCTGGTGGGCACGGTTGGATCGGGCACCAAGTGGACATTGGCGCGAGCGATACGACCACCGTTGCTGCTGATGATGATGGCACCGTCCATCTTCGCCAGCTCGGACAGCCGTTGCGGACTGAACGGGGCATCGACCAGGAAGCCACCCGAACAGATCGACAGCACTTCGGGGTCGTCGGACAGCACGAGCAACGCCCCGGCCTTGGAACGAACGACACGGTCGATGCCGTCACGCAGCGGGGTGCCGGGGGACACGCGGGCGAGCGCGTCTCGCATGCCCTCGTTGGTACCCCGATGCCGGCTCGACATGTCGTGATTGTAGGTGACCGGCGCCACCGGCGCCCCCTCGATTGTGCGATTGCTCATCCGGTGAGGCCGGCAGCTGCGAGCGCCTCTGGCAACGTGGCGACCCGCAGCATGTTCAGATCTTCGTTCGCGGCTGGCGACGAGCGGGGGGCGATGACCCGCTTGAAGCCCAACCGGGCAGCTTCGTTGAGGCGGCGTGGGGCGTTGGTGACCTGGCGCACCTCACCGCCCAAACCGACCTCGCCGAACGCCACGAGGTCGGGTGGGAGCGGCCGGTCGTTGATGGCGCTCACGATCGCCAGGCAGATTGCCAGGTCGAGCCCTGGCTCGACCAACCGCACCCCGCCCACCGTCGACGTGTACACGTCCTGCTGCTGCACGGGGACGCGGGCACGCTGCTGGAGCACGGCCAACAACATCGCCAACCGGTTGCCGTCGACGCCCTGTGTGGTGCGCCGGCCGGGGACGTTGGGCGGTGCCGGGGTGGTGAGCGCCTGGACCTCGACCACCAATGGGCGTTGCCCCTCGATCGTGGGAGCGATCGCCGAACCGGGCACGCCAGTGCGCCGATCGCCGAGGAACAGCCGGCTGGGGTCGGGCACCCCGACCAGTCCGTGCCCCGCCATCTCGAACAACCCGAGCTCGTTGGTGGGGCCGAAGCGATGTTTGGTGGCGCGCAGCAGGCGCAGGGCGTGGTGGCGCTCGCCCTCGAACGCCAGCACCGTGTCGACGATGTGTTCGAGCACCCGCGGGCCGGCCAACGACCCCTCCTTGGTGACGTGACCGACCAGCACGACCGGGACGCCGGTGCGCTTGGCGACGTTGACGAGTTGTTGGGCGCATCCGCGCACCTGCACGACCGAACCCGGAGGCGAACCGAGCGATGGGTCGTGCACGGTCTGGATCGAGTCGATCACCACCAGATCGGGTTTGACGTCGTCGATCGAGGCAAGCACGTGGGGCAGCGCGGTTTCGGCCTGCAACCACAACTCGGGACGTACCGCATCGAGTCGCTCGGCGCGCAGGCGCACCTGTTGGGCGCTCTCCTCGGCGGTGACGTAGAGGGCGCGACCCGGCCAGGCCGCCAACAACTGCAATAGCAGCGTGCTCTTGCCGATGCCGGGCTCGCCGCCGAGCAAGGTGACCGACCCGGGAACCACACCGCCGCCCAACACACGATCGAGTTCGCCGAGACCGGTGCTGATCGGATGGCTGGCGAGTGGATCGATGTCGGTGATCGAACACGCCGGTGCGGATGCCGGAGCGATGATCGGAACATCGGCGAGGGCGACCTCCTCGACGAGCGTGTTCCACTGCCCGCACGAGGTGCATTGGCCCGCCCACTTGGGGTGCGCCACACCGCAATCGGTGCAGACGTGTTCGATCCTGGTCTTGGCCATGGCAACCATCATGACCACAGGGTGTGGCAACGGTCGGGCATTGAGCTGCCCGACAGCGCTGCGGCGTCGGTCGTCGGGAACACCGACGCCGGCCGCCGGGTTGTCTCCGTCATGGCAACTGCAACCTGGAACGGCTCCGTGATCGCCCGGTCCGACGACACCGTCATCGTCGAGGGCAATCATTACTTCCCGATCGAATCGGTCGACTCAGACGTGCTGGTGAAGAGCGAGCACACGTCGGTCTGCCCCTGGAAGGGCACGTCGAGCTACTACGACGTGGTGGTCGGCGGCGAAACGAATCCCGCAGCCGCCTGGTACTACCCCGAGCCGAAAGAGGCGGCCGCCGAGATCGCCGACCGGGTCGCCTTCTGGCACGGCGTCACCGTCACCGACTGACCGAGCGCGGCGTCAGACGAGGTACGGGTCTCCACCGCCCCAGACCCGCACCCGATCGCGAAGCGATGCAGTGCGCCGATCGGCGCACGCTCGTGACACAAGTCCCAACTGGGGTCGGTAGGGTCTTGCGCATGTCCAGCACGTTCCCACCCCTCGATGGTTCCGCGCCCAAGCAGCAGAAGTTCTCCGCTCCGCCCGAGATGGGGATCGACACTTCCAAGCGGTACACAGCGACGATGAGCACCTCGATGGGCGACATGGTGATCGCACTCGACCCGATCAAGGCCCCCAAGACCGTCAACAGCTTCGTGTTCCTGGCGTTGAACCACTACTACGACGGCATCGTCTTCCACCGCATCATCAACGGCTTCATGTGTCAGGGTGGCGACCCCACCGGCACGGGTCGTGGCGGCCCCGGCTACAAGTTCGAGGACGAGCTGCCCCGCCCCGGTCAATACGAGATCGGCTCGGTGGCGATGGCCAACGCCGGCCCCAACACCAACGGCAGCCAGTTCTTCTTGATCTCCGGCCCCAACGGCGCCGGGCTGCCGCCCCAGTACAGCCTGTTCGGCAAGATCGTGAAGGGCCTCGAGGTGCTCGACGCGATGCAGAACGTGCCGACGGGTGGCGGCGATCGTCCCAAGCAGGACGTCGTCATCAACTCGGTCACCATCACCGTCGCCGACGACTGACCCACGGCGATGGCTGACGCCTCGCTGTCCGCCTCCCAGGCCCGACGGATCGCATTGGGGGCACAAGGGTTCGCCGATCCGCGTCCGACCGGACGTGTCGACCGACGCCACCTTCGCAGGGTGCTGGAGCGGATGGGACTGATCCAGATCGACTCGGTCAACGTGTTGGTGCGCAGCCAGGAGCTGCCGCTGTTCGCACGGCTCGGCCCCCATCCGCGGACACTGATCGACGACGCCACCGCCGACGGTGAGCTGTTCGAGTACTGGGTCCACGAGGCGAGCCATGTCCCGACGCAACACCACCACCTGTACCGGTGGCGGATGGGGTCCCCTCATCGGTGGGGTGTGTTCCGGCGCCTGATGGCCGACCGCCCCGACTTCGTCGAACGGGTCTACGACCATGTCGCCGACAACGGCCCGATCGTCGCCGGCGACCTCAAGCAGCGGCTCGGCAAGAAGGCCGCTTGGTGGGACTACGACGACGGCAAGGTGGCGCTCGAGGCGTTGTTCCACGAAGGCCGCATTGCGGCGCGACGCCGACCCAACGACTTCGCCCGGCTGTACGACGTCGCCGATCGGATGATCCCGGCCGACATCCTCGATCGCCCGACCCCGCCCGAGCGCGAGGCCCGCAAGGAGCTGCTGGTGCTGGCCGCCAGGCACCACGGCGTCGCGACGTTGGAGGAACTTGCCGACTACCACCGCCAGGGCAACCCGCCGTGCCGACCGCTGATCCCGGAGCTGGTCGAGGAGGGCCGTCTGGTCGAGGTCGACGTCGAGGGTTGGCCGAAGCCGGGCTACGTGCACCCCGATGCTGTGACGCCGCGTCGTGTCTCGGCGAGGGCGCTGCTGAGCCCGTTCGATCCCGTGGTGTGGAACCGCGATCGGGCCGAGCAGCTGTTCGGATTTCGCTACCGGATCGAGATCTATGTGCCCAAGCCCAAGCGCCAGTACGGCTACTACGTGCTTCCCTTCCTGCTCGGTGACCAGCTGGTGGCACGGGTCGACCTCAAGGCCGACCGTGCCGAGCGCACCCTGTTGGTGCAGAGCGCCTGGGGCGAGCCCGGCATTGCCGAGGCCGATGTCGCTGATGAGCTTGCCGCCGAACTGGCGCTGATGGCCGGGTGGCTGGGCCTCGAACGCGTGCAGGTGGTGGGCGTCGGCGACCTCAGCCCGGCGTTGGCCGGTGTGGTGCCTGCAACGCCCATCGCAAGCCCCGGGTGAGCACCTCGCCGGCCGGTCGCACCGCCAGCCGCTCGGTCACCGGCATCCACGGCAATCGCAGGGGAGTGCGTACCCATCGCGGCAGCAGGGCGACAGCGGCTGCCGCCAGCACCCCGTAGACCGGGCGCGCCGCCAGGTTGACCGGTGGTCGCAGCAGTAGGAAGCGTGCCGCCTCCCGCGCCTCGGTGGTGGCCCGCAACTCCGGCCGGTAGGCATGGATCTGTTCCTGTAACGCATCGACCGAGCGGGGTGCGTCGTGCACGCCCAACGCGTGTGCGATGACAGCCATCTGGGCGACGTACTCGTCGGCATCGGCGTCGTTGAGCGGTCGAGCGCCATGTCGGCGGTTGGCGGCCAGGAAGCTGTCGACCTCGACGATGTGGACCCACCTCAGCAGGTGGGGATCGTTGGCTTCATACGGTTGGCCGTCGTCGGCGATCCCGGTGACGTGTTCGTGCACAGCGCGGACGCGAGCGATCGTCAGTTCGGCTTGTTCGGCCGGGCCGAACGTGGTGGCGGCCAGGAAGTCGGCAGTGCGTTGCAGGCGACCCCACGGGTCGTGCCGGTAGTCGCTGTGTTGGGCCACCCCCGCCATCGCATGCGGGTGCAGCGACTGCATCAAGATCGCTCGCAACCCACCCACGAACATGGCGCTGTCGCCGTGCACGCGTTGGATCGGAGAGTCGGGTGCGAACCACCGTTCTCCGGGGGCATCGAAGAGTTCGGCGCGTCTGGTGGCCGCTTGCTCGCCTGGTCCGACGACGCTGGTGCGAACCCGGTTGGCGAGCCACGTACGCACATCGTCGAGCGGCATACCCTCATGCTGTCACGTCGCCTCACTACGCTCACATCGTGTCCGACGATCAACTCCCGCCCGTCGAACCGCCTGTCTCGCCGGCCGACCTGCATTCTGAGGTCGAGGCGATGTCGAGCACAGACGACGAGATCGGCGCGCAACGCATCCCCGGTTGGGTGATCCGGGCGATCGCCGTGTTCTGGTTCGGCTTCATGTTGGTCGGTCTGGCGAAGCATCTGTGGGGTCGCCTCGACGGTTTGATGCTGCTGCTCGTGATCTCGCTGTTCCTTGCGCTGGCGATCGAACCGGGGGTCAACAGGTTGGCTCGGCGCGGCTGGCGGCGTGGCCGCGCCACCGCCACGATCCTGTTCGGGGTGCTGTTGGCGGCTGGTGTCTTCATCGGTGCGATCGGTGGCCTGATCGGCACCCAGATCGTCGACCTGCTCCAGAACTCCGAGACGTACATCATCGACACCGTCGACGCCGTGAACGACACGTTTGGCGCGTCACTCGATCCGCAGGAGGTCGTCGACGAGTTCAATCGGCCCGACGGTCCGGTCCAGGAGTTCATCAAGAGCCAGCAGGACAACGTTGTCGATCTCTCGCTGCAAGCATTGAGCGGTCTCCTGCAAGGGCTGTCGATCTTGCTGTTCACGTACTACCTCGTCGCCGACGGACCGCGTCTGCGGCGCGTGATCTGCAGCCGCCTGCGACCGGACCGGCAACGTCAGGTGCTGTCCGCATGGGAGCTGGCGATCACGAAGACCGGCGGCTATCTCTACTCGCGGGCGCTGCTGGCGGCGCTTTCGGCGTTGTTCCACTGGATCGTGTTCCAGGCCGCCGGTATTCAGGCCCCGATTCCGCTCGCCCTCTGGGTGGGGTTGATCAGCCAGTTCCTGCCCGTCGTGGGTACGTACATCGCCGGCATCCTTCCCGTGCTGATCACGTTCCTCGACTCTCCGGTCAAGGCGGCGGTCGTGCTGGGGTTCATCATCGTCTACCAGCAGGTCGAGAACTACTTCTTCGCCCCGCGCATCACCGCCCGCACGATGGAGCTGCATCCCGCCGTGGCGTTCGGGGCAGCGCTCGCAGGTTTCTCGTTGCTGGGAGGGGCCGGCGCGATCCTTGCGCTACCTGCGGCGGCGATGGTGCAAGCCATCATTGGCGAATGGGGTGTGCGCCACGAGGTCGTCCAGAGCGAGCTGACCGAGATGATCGCGCCGGTCGGTCGTCGACAACGCGACGGACACTGATGGGGCATCCCGAGATCACCGATGCGTATCGTCCGGTCGCCGTCACCGACCGATCGGGTTTCGACGAGAGCGTCCACCACGGTGCGATCGTGGTGCTCGACCGATCGGGCGAGATCGCCTTCAGCCTCGGCGACCCGGATGTCGACATCTATCCGCGTTCGTCGAACAAGCCGATCCAGGCCGACGCCATGGTGCGCTCGGGGCTGCGACTCGACCCCAGCGAGTTGGCCCTGGCGTGTGCCAGCCACGACGGAACAGAGCGTCACGTTGCCACGGCCCAGCGCATCCTGGCAGGTGCCGGCCTCGACGAGAGTTCGCTGGCCAACACGGCCGACCTGCCGCTCGATCGCGACGCCGCCGACAGGTTGCTGGCCAGCGGTGGCGAGCGCGCCCCGGTCTATATGAACTGCTCCGGCAAGCACGCCGCGATGGTGGCGACCTGCGTCATCAATGGGTGGGATGTCGACGGCTACCTGGAGGTCGAGCATCCACTCCAGCTGGCGATCACCGAGCGGGTCGCCGAGCTCGTCGGGCCGATCGTGCACATCGGTGTCGATGGCTGTGGTGCCCCGGCCCACGTGGGATCGCTGCGAGGTCTGGCGGCAGCGTTCCGTTCGCTGGCGATCGATCGAGGTGACGTGTGGTCCGCCATGACCCACTATCCGGACCTGGTCGCCGGCGACCGACGCGATGCCACCCGGATCATGCGCCTCGTGCCCGAGCTGATGGCCAAGGACGGTGCCGAAGGTGTGTTCGCAGCAGCGCTGCCCGACGGCCGCGCAGCGGCTGTGAAGATCGCTGACGGGAATGGTCGTGCGGCGGGGGTCGTCCTGGCGGCGGGTCTGGCGGCGGTCGGGGTCGTCGTCGATCCGAGCGCGCTCGGCGATCCGATCCTCGGACACGGCAAACCGGTCGGGCGCGTCCGCCCCATCGTCGCGACATGAGCGCGCCTGAGTTCCGCACCCTCGACGAGGTCGAGTACGGCACCGTCGATCAGGTCAGTCCGCTGATTCGCCGCGTGATCGCCGAGAACCCTTCGAAGTTCACCTACAAGGGCACCGGTACCTACATCGTCGGACACGGTGATGTGGTCGTGATCGATCCGGGCCCCCGACTCGACTCAC
This sequence comes from uncultured Acidimicrobiaceae bacterium, assembly GCA_963722635.1. Classification (GTDB taxonomy): domain Bacteria; phylum Actinomycetota; class Acidimicrobiia; order Acidimicrobiales; family Ilumatobacteraceae; genus Ilumatobacter. The sequence continues at coordinate 20,322 of CAVRNX010000024.1, read as the reverse complement.
ATCGCGATGCGCTGGCAGCGGCTGTGGAGGGTGAACACGTGCAGGCGATCCTGGTCACCCATTGCCACGCCGACCATTCCCCGCTGGCTGCGTGGCTGGCCGATCGGTCGGGCGCCCCGACGTTCGGCTTCGGCCCACACCCGCGCCCCGAGCCCGGCGCCGATCCCTCCGAGCCGCCCGACGACGGCGTCGAGATCGAAGAATCGACCGATCACGATTTCGTGCCGACTCACGCGGTGGTCGACGGCGAGCTCGTGGTGTCCACGTCGACCCTCACGATGCGAGCCGTGCACACGCCCGGGCACACGTCGAATCACATGTGCTGGACGCTCGCCGAGGAGTCGGCTCTGTTCACCGGTGACCATGTGATGGGGTGGAGCACGACGGTGGTGTCTCCGCCGGACGGAGACATGGCCGCCTACATCGATTCGCTTCGTCGGGTCGCCGCTCGCGACGACGCCATCCTGTGGCCGACCCACGGTCCGCCGCGCGACGACGGACGAGCGTATGTCGAGGCGCTGGTCGAGCATCGCCTCGAGCGCGAGGCGGGCGTGCTCGCCGCGGTTCGTGACGGGCGCAGCGCGATTCCCGAGATCGTCGCCCTGCTCTACGCCGACGTCCGCCAGGAGCTGCACAAGCCGGCCGGCCGGAGTGTGTGGGCGCACCTCGCCAAGCTCGTTGCAGACGGGAAAGTTGAGGTCGCGGGTGACCGGATCGGCTCGCTCGATGCCACCTATCGCGCTGTGTAGGGCCAACCGCCATCGACGGCGCGCTGACGGCACCAGGAATTGCCGAAGTGAGGGTCAAGTCGAGGTTGAGGGTTGGTCCGAAATTATGGATCTGGGAGCGGGTCTGTCAGCAGCGTCGTCAGTCGGCTGCTGCTGGTCACCGAGTCGGTCAGGGCGACGTGTCGTGCGGAACGTGTTGAACGTCCCAGAACTCGGCGAAGATGTCACCTGTACGTTCGTGAATGATGATGCGCCGTGTTTGACGTTGGTCAAGCAGGTTGTGAACGACAACGGCGGCACAGCCGTCTCGACGGACTTCACGTTGACGGCTGCCGGCTACGACGCCGCCAGCCCGCAGACCGGTTCCTACGATCTGTCCGAGACGGGCCCTGCTGGTTACTCGCAGACGTCGTTGACCTGCACGAACTCGACGGGTCAGGTCACCTCGGTCACGCTCGGTCTTGGCGAAGATGTCACCTGTACGTTCGTGAATGATGACGCGCCGCCCGGACTGACGCTGGCGCCTCGGCGCCGGTCATCACCGTCACCGTCGAAGTGGCCGCAGGTGCCTCGGGTACGTCGATCCTCAACGTCGCAGATGTGATCGGCGCCGTCGATCGTGACTGCGCCTCGGACCGACTGATCGAAGCCTTCCAACCGGCCTGCAACCAGGTCACCGACAGCGACGACGAAGTCACGCCGCTCAACCCGAATGCCGACCTGGCAATCGTCAAGAGCGCCAGCGTCACACAGATCGGTGCCGGCGGCGGGTTCGACTGGACACTCGACATCACCAACAACGGGCCGGGTGTCGCGGTCAACGTCGAGATCAGTGACCTCGTGCCGGCTGCCGTCACGGTGACCGGTGTGACCTCGTCCGACTTCGCCTGCGGCAACACCGGCAACACGGTGACCTGCACGGTTGCCTCGCTGGCGGTCGGAGCATCCGGTGAGGTGACGATCACGGTGTCGGTGCCCGCAACCGCTGCGGGCGGCACGGTCGACAACATCGGTACCGTCGAATCCGACACTCCCGATCCCGATCTGACCAACAACAGCGATGACGCCTCGGTGATCATCGTGGCCCAGGCAGCGCCCACCACGACGGTGGCGCCCGAGATCCCGAAGACCGGCTCGGACGCTACCGGTGGCATCGTGCAGGCGGCGTTCCTGCTGCTCCTGCTCGGCGGAGCGACCGTGTTGGTCACCCGCCGTCGTCGGGACGAGGAGTTGAACTCGATCAGCTGAGCCACCGCTCACGTCCCCTCTTCGCGTCCCGGCAGCATTGGGAGTCGTGCCAGGAGCGTGAGCCGATAGGCGAACTGCGACCAATCATCACGGGGATTCATGCGGAATGAAACGGAGCGAAGCGACATATCCGTCGAATCCCCAGACTCGACTCCCAACTGGGTGTCAGCGGCTGAGCTCGGCCACCGCAACCGCAGCCCGAGCGATGTCGGAGAACCGTGTGGTCAGTGGCGAGCAACCGAGCCGGATCACGTCGGGCTCACGGAAGTCGGCGAGTACCTGGCGTTCGGTATCGAGCAGCGGGACGAGGCGGCGGGCGTCGGGATGGTTGACACACAGATGCCCGCCCCGACGGTGATCGTCACGCGGCGTGCTGGTCGCCAGCCCGAGGGCGTCGCAACATTCCAGCCCAAACCGGCCGAGCTCGATCGACTTGGCACGGATCGCATCGATGCCGGCCTCGGCCGTGACCTCGATCCCGCACTGTGCGCCCACCATGCTGAGCACCCCGGGAGTCCCGATCAGCATTCGTCGAATGTCGTCCTGTGGGCGAAATGTCGGACCCATCGTGAACTGGTCGGTCTGGGCGAACCAACCGTGGAACGGCTCGTCGACCTGGCTGATCAGATCGCCGGCGACATAGCTGAACGCCGGGGCGCCGGGCCCGCCGTTGAGGAACTTGTAGGTACACCCGACCGCCAACTGGGCGCCGGCTGCGTTGAGGCCGACGGGATGCAATCCGGCGGCATGAGACAGATCCCACACGGTGATCGCCCCGGCGGCGTCGGCTCGCGCCGTCTCGGCGGCGATGTCGGTGATCTCGGCGGTGCGGTAGTCGATCATCGAACGAACGACCACGGCGACATCGTCGAGCTGTTCGAATCCGGCTCGCACGCTCAGGCCGTCGGCGGCGGCGATGCTGTCGACGACGTAGCGATCGGTCGGAAAGTCGCCCGGGGCGATGGCGATCACCGAGCGGTCGGGCCGTAGCCGGAGCGCGGCCCGGATGATCTGATACAGGTTGACCGTGGTCGAGTCGTGCACGGCGACCTCCCCGGCCCCGGCGCCGATCAGCGGCGCCAGCTGCGCACCGACGCGCTGCGGCATGTCGAGCCAGTGCTTCCAGCTGCGGATCAGTCCACCGGCCCAGTCGTCGCGCATCACTCTGTCGACCCGTTCCAGCGTGCGCTTGGGCGGCATGCCGAGCGAGTTGCCATCGAGGTAGGCGAGCTGTGGATCGGCGATGTGGAACTCGTCGCGCCAGTGTCCGAGCGGGTCGTTGGCGTCGTGCTCGCCGGCGATCGCCACGAGCTCGTGGGTGCTCGACATCTCAATGTGTCCCTTCGTGCAGCTCGACGAAGCTGGCGTGGCGAACCAGCCCCTCGTTGGTGAACTCGGTGATCTCGATCGTTGCGGTCAGCTCGGGCGACACCCATCGAGCGGCCCGACGGTAGGCCGCCGGTGGTGGTGGATCGAATGGACAGTCTGGGCTCTCGAGGTCCCTCAGCAGTGCGGTGATCCGCTCCAAGCGCCGCTGGTCGAATCCGGTGCCCACCCCTCCGGCGAACACCAGCCTGGCACCGTCCTGGCGGCCGACGAGCAACGCTCCGAACGTCGATGCCCGGTTGCCATCGCCGGCGGTGAAGCCTCCGATGACGACCTCGACGCGCCGCCGATGCTTGATCTTGCGCCAGTTCGCAGAGCGCTTGCCCGGCACGTAGCTGGACCCGAGGCGCTTCGCCATGATGCCTTCCAGGCCGTGCTCGCCGGTGACCGCCAGCAGCTCATCGCCTCGGCCGACGCGATGGCCTGGGACGAGCCAGTTGTCACCGGGCTCGACCAGCTGCTCGAGCAAGGTGCGTCGATCCTCGTATGGCAAGTCGATCGTGTCGTGGTGATCGATCCTCAACACATCGAACACGTACAACGCGGCCTGCCGCTCGTGACGCTGCATCAGCTCGAATCGCGGGTAACCGTCGTCGTCGAGCACCACCAGCTCGCCGTCGAGTACCGCTGTCGTTGCATGGACGCCGGTCGCCAGCTCTCCCAGTTCGGGGTATGCGTCGGTGACATCGTGCAGGTTGCTCGACTGCAGACGCACCCGACCCTGATCGAGGAACGCCAGTGTCCGGTAGCCGTCCCATTTGATCTCGTACGCCCACCGATCATCGTCGACGGGAAGCGTGCCGATGCCGGCCTTCATCGGGGCGAGGGGAAACGTCAGCAAAGCGGTCGTTACCGTTTGCCGCGGTACGTGTTGGGACAGCACGCCGGCGTCGGCCAGGGCGGTGATCTCGTCGGGCCCCAGGCCGAGCAGCTCGCCGAGCACCTCCGCGTTGTCCTCACCCCGGTAGCGAGGCATGCCTGTCAGGCCGACGTCTGGTGCATCGCTGAACTTCCACGGAGCGTTGGGCACTCGGTACGTGCCGCCGCCCCGGTCGTCGACCTCACGCACGGCATCTCGTTCGCGCGCCCAGTCGCTGTCGCACACGTCGGCGACCGATCGGATCGCCCCGACGGCCAGCTTGAACTTGCCGCAGTGTGCCTCCATCGCATCGGCGTCGGCGACGGTGATCGCGTACGCCCGGATGTAGCCGATCAGTTCGTCGAGGTGCTGTTGGCGGCTGGCCGGTGTCGCGAATCGAGGGTCTTCCTCGAGTTCGAGCTTGTCGATCGCGGCGATGTACATCTCGAAGTTGCCCGGTGATGCCGGGTGGCCGGCGATGATGACGTGATCGCCGTTGGCGAGTTCGACGACCGGCTGATACTCGTTGCCGAAGCTGCGCACCCAGTTGGGGTCGTCATGGCCGTCCCACAGCTCGTCGTGGACGTGCTCGTTGACGTACAACATCACCTGCGCCATTGCGATGTCGATCCATTGCCCGCGGCCCGTCCGCTCGCGCTGGTACAGCGCGGCCAGCACGCCGGCGGCAGCGTCGAGTGACGTGTACACGTCGGCGTGGCTGTGGCGATCGTTGCGGTACACGCCACCGCCACCGTGGTCGCCCTGCGACTTGGTGAGCCCCGTCTCGGCCTGCACCACGGGCGCATACGCGCGACGGTTCTTCCAGGGCCCGGTCGAGCCGTATCCGTTGATCGACGCATAGATGATGCGTGGGTTGCGGGCCGAGATGGCCGCATAGCTGAGCCCGAACCGGTCCATCACCCCCGGGCGGTAGTTCTCGATCACGATGTCGCACTGCTCGGCCAACTCCAGCATCAACTCGACCGCCTCGGGTCGTGTGAGATCGAGGCTGAGCGACCGTTTGCCCGAGTTCTGCTGGGCGTAGTAGGTCGGCATGCTGTTGCGACGTGGCGAGGTGAACCGGGTCACGTCTCCGGCGGGCGGCTCGATCTTGATCACCTCGGCGCCGAGGTCGGCAAACATGCGTGTGCAGTGTGGACCGGCCAGGACCCGGGTGAAATCCAGGACACGAAGGCCTTCCAACGGAGTGCGCATCACCTCATCGTTGCCGATCGGCGGACTCCACGGAGAACGCAGGACCAACGGCCCTACACGGGTCGGCACCAGCCGGACAGGCTGGAACGGTCATCGTGTGAAGGGAGCGTTCGATGAAGGTGCTGCTGGTCGAGGGTGCCCCGGGCGTCGGCGCCCCGGCGGAGGCCCAGTTGCGCGAGGCGGGCCACGTGGTGGTGGGCTGCGAACCAGCAGACCCATCGTCCCCGTGCCGAGGCCTCGAAACGGTCGCGGATTGTCCGCTCGACAGCGGCGACATCGACGTCGCCGTCGTCAGCCGAGCCGGCGCCGACCTCACCCCGTCCGAGCGGGGTGCACTGTGCGCCGCCCGTCACCGGGTTCCGGTCGTGGTCGCCGGCAACCCCCGCCACGCGATCTCGTTCGGTCCCGGCACCCGGGTGGCAGGCCCCGACCTCGTCGCGGCCTGCACGAACGCCGCCGTATCGGGTGTCGCACACATCGCCGCAATTCGGCGCGAGTTGTTGATGGCCGGCGTCGTCTCACCCGACGACGTCGACGGGCCGGGGGCGCCGATCTCGTTCGCCGTTCAGCGTCAGCCGCGCCGGTTGCGGCTGGTCGTACGAGCCCCGGCAGATCACCCACGCCTCGCATCGATCACCAAGTCGGCGGCCGAGGCGCTGCGTCGGTTCGACCCGATCATCAGCGTGATCGACGTCGTCAACGAACCAATCTGACGGCCGCCATTTCCGGCCGGATGGTTCTGAAACGACGCAAAGTCGATTCACGACCACCGGTGGTTTCGAATCGACTTTGCGTCGTTTCGAGTCCGCTGTTCAGATGCCGTCGGCGGCTGCGGCCGCTTCGGCGTCGCCCACCAGGCCCTTCGTCAGCGTCGCGAAGATCGCCGGTGGTTGGCGCCACGGGTCACCGTCACCCCTCGCCGCCACCTCGATTGCGGCCCACACCCGCTCCGCCGTGCACGGCATGTCGATGTGTCGAACACCGAGGTGTGACACGGCGTCGATCACCGCGTTCTGGATCGCTGGTGTCGATCCGATCGTGGCCGCTTCACCGATGCCCTTCGCGCCCAACGGATTGAGCGGCGAGGGGGTCTCGGTCGAGTACACCTCGAAGCTCGGCATTTCCGCCGCCGACGGCAGGCCGTAGTCGGCGAAGTTGCCGGTGATCGGATTTCCGTCACCATCGAAGCGGATCTCCTCGAACAGGGCCTGCCCGACGCCGCTCGCGATCCCGCCGTGTTGTTGGCCCTCGACGAGGAGCTGATTGATGACCGTGCCGCAGTCGTCGACGGCGACATGGCGCAGCAACCGGGCCTGGCCGGTTTCGGTGTCGACCTCGGCGACGGCGATGTGGGCTCCGAACGGGAATGAGGCACCGTCCGAGTCGAACACGTGGTGGGCCGCGAGCGGGCCGTCGTTGATCTCCTCGGACTTGGCCGCCAATTCTCCCCACGACAACGCCGACGCCGGGACACCCGCCACGCCGATCGTGCCGGATCTCTTGTCGATGACGATGTCTGCCGGTTCGGCCTCGAGCACCTGAGCCGCCAGGCTGCGAGCTTGCTCGACCATCGCTTCGGTCGCTCGGTGAATCGCCGAGCCGCCCATCTGAAGCGATCTGGATCCTCCCGTGCCGCCGCCCTGCGGCACTCGGTCGGTGTCGCCGTCGACGAGCGTGATGCGGTCGAGCGGGATACCCGTCTGGTCGGAGAGGATCATGGCGTAGGTGGTCTGGTGCCCCTGCCCGTGCGAGAGCGTGCCGCAATAGAGGGTGGCACTGCCGTCGTCGTGGACCTCGACCTTGCCGTATTCGGGCGAGCCGCCCCCGCCGGTGATCTCGACGTAGCTGGCGACGCCGATCCCGAGCTGCAGCGTGTCGCCGCTGGCCCGACGTTCGGCCTGGCGGCGGCGCAGTTCGTCGTAGCCGATCGCGTCGGCAGCGGTGCGCAACGGCAGTCGGTACCGGCCGCTGTCGTACACGTTGCCGGTCAGCGTGGTGAACGGGAACACGCCATCGCCGAGCAGATTCTTCTGGCGCAGCTCGATCGGGTCGATACCGAGCTCGTGCGATGCCTGGTCGACCAGCCGTTCCAGCAGCGCCGTCGCCTCGGGACGCCCAGCCCCGCGGTAGGCGCCGGTCGGTGCGGTGTTGGTGGCCGCCACAGCGACATCGAAGTCGATCGCCGGGAAGTCGTAGGTGCCGTGCGCCATCCGCCGAGTGCCCGATGGAAGGGCGGCGCCGATACCGGGGTAGGCGCCACCGTCACCGACGAGGCGTACTCGCAGTCCCGTGAACGTGCCGTCGTTCCTGCAACCGAGTTCGGCGTACTGCACCTGACCGCGGCTGTGCGCCATCGCCTGCATGTCCTCGGTGCGGGTCGGGACCCAGATGACGGCACGGTCGAGCCGCTTGGCGGCCGCAGCCACGACGCCGTATTCGTGCTGCATGCCCGCCTTGCCGCCGAACCCACCGCCGACCTGGGGGGTGATGATGTGCAGGTCGTCCGGCGACCACTTCAAGCTGGCGGCGATCTGACCTTTGACGTAGTGCGGGAACTGATTCGAGGGCCACACCGTGATGCGCCCGTCGGCGGACGGTGCGGCAGCGCAACCATGGGGCTCCATCGGGGCGACGGCGATCCGCTGGTTGACGTATCGTCCCCGCACCACCACGTCGGCTGTGGCTTCGAGATCGAGCGTTTCGTCCGGTGACTCTGCGACGGCGAGGTTGCTGCCGTGAACGGGGAACAGCACCGGCGCGCCGTCGGCGAGGGCCGCCTCGGGATCGGTGACGGACGGCAACGGATCGATGTCGGCCAACACCGTCTGGGCGGCGTCGACGCCTTGCGCCTGTGACTCGGCGAACACCACGGCGACCGCCTCACCGACGAAGCGCACCGTGTCGGTCGCCAGCGGGGGCCGGGCGAAGTGCTCGTGGATCTTTGCGAAACCGTGGTGGGGTTCGATCCCGAGATCGACGGCTGTCCACACGTCGACGACCCCTGCCATCGACCGTGCCTGCGACACGTCGATCGAGTTGATCGTGCCGTGTGCCAGATCGGAGCGCACGAACACGGCGTGCAACGGGCGGTCGAGGGGCAGGTCGGCGAGATAGTGGTTCGCCCCGGTCAGCAGCCCCGGGTCCTCGGTCCGTGTGACCCGGTTGCCCAGGATCGACCCCTGAACCGGGTCGTTCGCGCTCGTGCTCGCGGATGGGTGTTCGGTGGGCTCGGTCATCGGCCACGACTCTACGCTGGAGCCGTGCAAGCCCGTACGAGCGAGACCGGACGATCCCTCGCTCGCCGATTGGCGTTCGAGGTGTACGTGCCCTGGACGCTCGCTCAGCTGGGGCGCGGCATGCTGCTTCCGGTCGTCCCCCTGTATCTGCGCGACGCCGGGCTGTCGTACACGATGGTGGCGGTGGTGCTCGCAGCGCTCGGCCTCGGCGCCGTGCTGGGCGGGCTGCCCAGTGGCAGCGTGGCCGGCCGGCTCGGCCCGGAATGGCTGTTCGTCGGGGCGACGATGATCACCGCCGCTACCGCGGCGCTGCTCGGGATCAGCACGGCCGTGATCGCGCTGGTCGCCTTCCGGCTGATGTACGGGATGGGAACGGTCGGTATGCGGGTGTCGGTCCAGATGCTCGTGAACCTGGCCGTTCCGGTCCGCCTACGTGGTCGCGGCATGTCGGGGCTCGGCGGTGCGGTCCGGCTGGCGTTCTTCGTCGGCCCACTGGTCGGGGGCGTTCTCGTCGACCAGGTCGGCTTCTCTGCGACGTTCATGGTGTGCGGCGTCGCGACACTGAGCGGGCTGATCCCGTTCGTTGCAGTGCGCCGGGATCGGCCGGAGGGGCGTCGTCTCGATCGTCCGACGGTGCCCTGGTCCAGCCTGAGCGATGCCTTGCATCGTCACCGTGGTCTGTTGCTGTTGGCGGGTATCGGCCCGGCGCTCGTGATGACCGTTCGTGAGGGGCGCAATGTGGTCGTGCCGTTGATCGGTGACGAACTCGGTCTCAGCGCCACTGCCGTCGGAGCGCTCGTGGCGGTCGGCACCGGCGCCGACCTGGTGCTGTTCCCGATCGCCGGCTGGTTGATGGACCGGTTCGGGCGGCTGTACTCGATCGTCCCGGCGTTCAGCCTGTTGGGGATCGGGATGTTCGTGCTCGGACTCAGCGACACGGCGAGCGGTGCGGTTGCGGCGGGCGTGATCATGGGGATCGGCAACGGTATGAGCGCCGGCACGATGCTGACGTTGGGAGGCGACCTGGCTCCCACCGATGCCGGCCCGTTCCTCGCCGCGCTCGGCATGATGCAGGACGGTGGAGCGGTGGTCGGACCGATCCTCGTCGGTTGGTTGGCAGATTCGGTCGGACTTGCCGAGTCGGCGCTGGTGCTGGCCGCCGTGATGTTCGTCGCCATCGCCTGGATCGTCATCGTGCTCGGCGATACGGCCAGACCGAGCCGACCCTGGCTGGTGGCGCGTCTGGAGGCGACAGCGGACGACCACCGCCCTACGCTGCACGGATGACGTCACCGGTGGTGCAGACCGTTCCGCTCGATTTCCAATGGCCGACTGCCGATCCGTTCCTGTTCTGTGTCCACCATCTCGACCGGTACCCGGCCGCCAACGATCAGCTCGGACCCGCCGTTTCGCTGGCGGGTCGACCGCTCGGGCAGGACTTCGCAGGAACCGATGGCTGGAGGATGTACCACGGCCAGGTCGTGCCCGGCTTCCCAGCCCATCCACATCGTGGTTTCGAGACGATCACCTACGTCCGTCAGGGTCTGGTCGATCACTCCGATTCGCTCGGGGCCGTTGCGCGCTACGGGCGCGGCGACGTGCAGTGGATGACGGCGGGCAGCGGCATCGTGCACGCCGAGATGTTCCCCTTGCTCGATCGTGACCTTCCCAACACCACCGAACTGTTCCAGATCTGGATCAACCTGCCCGCCGCCGACAAGATGGTCGATGCCCACTTCTCGATGTTCTGGGATCACGAGATCCCGCGTCACGTGGTCACCGACGAGCACGCACGCTCCGTCGAGGTCACCGTGATCGCCGGCACGCTGGGCATCGCCGCGCCTCCCTCACCACCGCCCGCGTCGTGGGCTGCGCGCGCCGATGCCGACGTCGCCATCTGGCACATCGTGATGGATGCCGGAAGCCGATTCGAGCTACCGCCGGCGAAGGGTGCCGAGACGAACAGAACGCTGTACGTGTTCGAAGGCTCCGGGCTCACCATCGAGGGTGAATCGGTCGCGTCGGCGACGGGCGCCGTGGTCGATGCGACCCGGGTCGTACAGCTGGCTACCACCGATCGCACGGAGATCCTGATGCTGCAGGGCCGCCCGCTCGGCGAGCCGGTGGCTCAGTACGGACCGTTCGTGATGAACACACGGGCCGAGATCCAGCAGGCCTTCGAGGACTACCAGCAAACCCAGTTCGGTGGGTGGCCGTGGGATCGCGACGATCCGGTGCACGGCATCGACGGTGACCGATTCGCTCGCCACGCCGACGGCCGGGTCGAGCGCGCCGGCCCCGACTGAGCGTTCCGGTCACCGCCATCCGATGACGGCGGCTGCGAACTCAGTGGCCGTCGTGCTCGGAGTTGGTCGTGACGCGAGAAGCGATGATCGGCAGCATCTTGGTGGCGATCGAAGGGACATCCCGGATGATCGCGCTGAATCCGCGTCCGTCGAGGTGCAGCACCGAGGCAGCCGTCTTGGTGGTGACGGTGGAGTTGCGGTGGGTGTGGGTGAGCAGTGCCATTTCGCCGGCGAACTCGCCCGGACCGAGGTCGGCGATGTGCTCGCCGTCGCGAGTGACCTCGACCTGACCTTCGACCACGACGAACATCTCATGTGCCGATCCGCCTTCGGTCATCAGTACCTTGCCGGCCTTGTAGTCGAGCTGGGTCGCGCAGCCGGCTACCTCGTCGAGCTCGTCCTCGGTCAGATCCGCGAACAGTGGAACTACCTTCAGATGGTCGTGATACGCATGCTTGGCCATGTGGCCCCCTTCTCAGCTTCCCGTCGTACAGTAGAACACCGGCTCGAGATGACGAAACGTGAACGCCGTCGCCTCGACCGGCGCCCTCAGGTGACGAGCGTGATACCGCCGTCGACCACCATGATGTCACCGGTGGTGTAGCGGTTGCGAGCGTACGCCAGCGTGGCCTCGGCCACATCGTCGGGCGTGGCCGATCGAGGCACAGGCGCCTGGGCTGCGACCGAGGCGTGCAGGGCGTCCCAGTCGCTGGTCCACGGGGTGGCGACCAGGCCGGGAGCAACGGCATTGACCCGGATCGGGCCGTATGACTTGGCCAGCAGCACCGTCATCTGGTTGAGGGCGGCCTTCGACATCGAGTAGGCGATCGACGACCCGACGGGGCGAACGCCGGCGATCGACGTGATGTTGACGATGTTGCCGTCGTCGGCCTTGCGGAGGTGCGGGATCGCTGCCTTGGTCAGCCACCACGTGCCGAACACGTTGACCTCGAACGTCTTGATGAAGATCTCGTCGGTGAGTGCGTTGATGTCACGATGGTCGACGACGGTGGTCCAGCCGGCGTTGTTGACGAGGATGTCGAGCTGCCCGAAACGTTCGATCGTGGCCTCGATCAACCCGCGGGCCTGGGCGGGGTCGCTGATGTCGGCGCGCACATAGTGCGCCTCGCCGGGCAGTTCAGCGGCGACCCGCTCGCCTGCCTCGACCGACGACGACGAGTTGACCACGACCGAGGCGCCGAGCGCGGAGAAGCGCTGGGCGATCCGCTCACCGATCCCGCTCGACGAGCCGGTGACCAGAACGACCCGGTCCGCGAACTCGGAACCGACGGCCTCTGATCGAGCGGACTGTGTCTCTGCATTGTCGGACATCCCCAGAAGGTACGTCGGCAGCCGCCATGGCGTGGGATCGAGGGGCGGTCTGGGGGGTACATTCTGAGCATGCGCAGCGAACTGTTGATCGGCGGAGAGTGGCGACGGGGTTCCGAGGACGGCCGGATCGCGGTACTCGATCCGGCCACCGACGAGGTAATCGTCGAGGTTGCCGACGGCACGCCCGCCGACGCGATCGCTGCGTGTGACGCAGCCGAGGCCGCCCAGGTTGCCTGGGCAGCTACCGCCCCGCGGGTGCGCAGCGAGATTCTCCGCAACTGCTGGCACACGATGATCGACCACACCGACGAGTTGGCCTCGTTGATCGTGCGCGAGCACGGCAAGCCGATGGCCGACGCCAAGGGAGAGATCACCTACGCCGCCGAGTTCTTCCGTTGGAACGCCGAGGAGACGGTGCGAATTCGTGGTGAGATCGGTACCGCCCCGGGTGGGGCCAACAAGATCATCGTGCATCACCCGCCGGTCGGTGTGGTGCTGATGGTGACGCCGTGGAACTTTCCGGCGGCGATGATCACCCGCAAGCTGGCGCCGGCGCTGGGCGCCGGCAACGCCGTGGTGATCAAGCCACCGCGTGAGGCGCCGCTCACCGCGCTACGGATCGCAGATCTGCTGCAGGAGGCCGGCGTCCCGGCCGGGCTCGTCAACGTCGTACCGACCAGCACGTCGGGGGCGTGGTTCGATGCTGCCGTCGATCACCGCGCGGTGAGGATGCTGTCGTTCACGGGTTCGACGGAGGTCGGCCGGGTGCTGCTGCGGCGTGCCGCCGACCGCGTCCTCAAGACGGTGATGGAGCTCGGTGGCAATGCACCCTTCATCGTGTTCGACGATGCCGATATCGATGCTGCCGTCGAGGGCGCGATGGTCGCCAAGATGCGACATTCCGCCGAGACGTGCACAGCCGCCAACCGGTTCTACGTCGAGGCCGGTATCGCCGAGGAATTCACGGCAAAGCTGGCGGCGGCGATGGGTAATGTCAAGATCGGCAGCGGGTTCGATGCCGACGTCACCTGCGGCCCCCTGATCAACAAGAAAGCCGTCGAAGACGTCGATGGGCTGGTGCAAGCGGCGGTCGGCGCCGGTGCCACTGTCGCTGTCGGTGGGTCGCGCGTCGAGGGTGCCGGCTGCTTCTATCTGCCGACCGTGCTCGGCAATGTGCCGCACGACGCGCCGATCGCCGGCTGCGAGATCTTCGGTCCGGTCGCCCCCGTGATCACATTCACCGATCACGAGCAGATGATCCGGCAGGCGAACGACACCGAGATGGGTCTGACCGGTTACGTGTACACCCGTGATCTCGCCAAGGGCCTGCGTACCAGCGAGCGGATCCAGGCCGGCATGATCGGGCTGAACCGCGGTGCTGTCAGCGATCCTGCGGCGCCGTTCGGTGGCATGAAGCAGTCCGGCCTCGGCCGGGAGGGCAGCGGCGAGGGCATCTACGAGTTCTGCGAGACGCAGTACATCGCTACCAGTTGGTGAGCGCCCCGTCCTTCACTCGGTGGTGGGTTCGTCGGCTGCGTCGTCGCCCGGCGCGAACCGGGGCAGCAGGAACCCGATCCGCATGATCCCGAGCCCGATCACGAGGAACAGACCGGCCCGCCACAGCGTGTCGACCTCTTGCAGGTCGACGGTGAGGAGCTTTCCGACCGTGATTCCGATCACGGCGAGACCGGCCGCCCCGACCTCTGGCATCTTGCGGATTGCACCGGCGATGAGGACACCGATCCCGATCACCGCCCAGGAGACCGACACCACGGCCTGGCCCTGGGGTAGGTGGACCAGCACAGATCCGAGCCACACCAGCGTCAGCGCCAGCGTTGCCGCCGCTGCGATCTGTTGAACCTGGCGAAGACCGGTCAACCATGCCGCGACCGCGAGCGCGGCGATGATCGTTGCGTGGGCGATGTCGTCGCCGACCGGGGCGTCGTCGGTCCATGCCTCGATCATGTTGCCGAGCGCGAAGGTGGCGGCGACGATCACGAGCCCGGCGGCGTTGACCAGCACTCGGATCTCCCGATCGAACGATCGGGACAGCACCACGAGGCCGGCGCCCTGCACGGCGATCGCCATGAACGCGGCGGTGGTCGACAGCAGCACGGCGACGCCGATCGTCAGCGCCACGCTGGCCCCGATCAGCAGCGACACGAAGTGTGACTCGTGGATCGACCGTTTGACCGCGAGGGCGACGATCGCAGTGCCGACCGCAACGCCGATCGCCACACAGCCGAGCGACAGGTCGCTCTCGAGTTCGAACGTGATCGAGATCACGCCGAATGCCCACGGACCGGTGGCGATCGTGAGCTGGATCTCGAGCTGCTGCCAGATCGACGTCAGATCTCCGATGCTCGGGAGCCGGGTCATCGAGCCGAACAGCAAAGCGGCGATCGCCAGTGCGGCGATCTGCTCGGAGCGGTGATCGGCCGCTTCGGCGAGTGGCAGTACCAGCAGCAGACCTGCGACGTGTGCGAGGAAACGCAGAGCCGCCATCTTTCGATCGAGTGCGACGATCAGACCGAGCGCAACCGACACACCGAACCATGCCGCACTCAGCGCCATCGGCAGTTCGCCGTCGGCGATCACCATCCAGCCGACGGCGCCACCCAGCAGTGTGGCGGCGCCCGTCCATTCAGATCGGATCGCCCACGTCAGTGCGATCCCCGCCAGCCCGGATGCCGCTGTCGCCATGAAGGCGACGTCGTCGCTGGCCTGGTCGAGGAACAGGGTCGAGGCGAACGTGGTGAACAGCGCCAATACCCCACCGGAGCACAGGGCATGGGTCCAGGGCGGCCGCGTGGCCCGCAGTCGCAGTCCGGCACCGATCAGTCCGAACGACACCAGCAGCGCGCCGGCGAGCTGCAGTTCCGGGCCGATCCACCCGCGACTGATGGCCGTGCTGACCGCGAACCCAACCGCCAACACGACGAGACCGATGCCACCCCACTTGAGGATCGTTTCGCTCTCGAGCAGGATCGGGCGTGCCGGTTTCGGTTGGGCGAGCTGGGCGGGGTTCGGCCAACTCGCCGGCTCGTGCGACGGTGGTGTCGCGACCGGCGGTGCCCATTGTGTTGCCGGAGCGGCTGCGCGCTCGGTGCGCGCCAACCTGGCCCTCAGCTCGCTGACTTCGAGTTGGAGACGAGCGAGATCGCGTTCCAACCGATCGACACGATCGAGCGGATCGTTTCCCACGCTTCCATCGTGACACTGCCGAGGTCGATCCGAACGGGCCGTTCGGCCCTTGTCGATTGGCCAGACGCAGGGGATCGCGTGCGCGTCGAGGCGGAGTTGTGGCTGCCGAGGGCTGTGCCTCTCGGGATCGCGATGTGTGGCGTCGTGGACGACGCGTGGGTTCAGGTCGGCTGCAGGTGGCGAGTCGATCGCAGAGGTATGCCGCCCCGTGTTACCCGGTCGTTGGTGGGGCCGGTGTGGTGGTGGGTGCCGTCGGGTCGCGTCCAGGTGGCGGTTCGGTCGGGGGTCATCGTCAGCCCCCAGCCGCCTTCGTGGACGGTGTGGTGGTGTGTTTCGCACAACGGCAGCAGGTTCGAGATATCCGTATCGCCCCGGGGTCGTAGCCATGGGGTGACGTGGTGGATCCGGCAGGCGTCGAAGGTGACGGTGCAGTCGGGATGGGCGCAGGTGCGGTGCATTGCTCGTAGTGCTCGGCGTTGAGCTCGGTTGGCGGTTCGTTTCGATCTTCCGACATCGAGCGCCTCGCCGGCACCGTTCAACACGACCGGGAGGATCTCTGCGTCGCAACACAGCCTGCGCACCGTAGAGATCGGCAGCGGGATGCCGTTGTCGGTCTCGCAGATCGTGTCGGCGTGAGCCTGGTCGAACAGCGAGCGGTGGTCGATCAAGACCGTGATCTCAGGTACCCGGTCACCGCTGCCGCCGATGGCGGCGATCACGGCGTTGACTTCGAGCTGGGCCCAGGGTGTGCGCCGGTTGCCGTCGGCCTGACGCAGCTTGGCCCGGGTCGAGTCGATCGCCGCCCACAGGGCGCGGTCGCGGACGGGGTCGAGTTCGAGATGGGTGTGGCACATCCCGGTCGCCTTGTCGACCCAACGCTTCACCGTGGACCGTTTGCGCTGTTCGTCGAGTTCGTCGGCATCCGACGTCGCCTGGGACTGGGCGATCAGATGCTTGGCGAGATCGCGGCATCCACGTTCGAACACGTCGACACCGTGTTTGCTGGCATCTGTGAGCAGGTCGGCTTGGCAGGCGTGGAACTCGGCCAGCAGTTGTTCGTCGAGGTTGCGGGTGGCGTTGGCGATCGCGTCGACATGACCCGCCGACACCGCCCCGGCAGCGAGGGCGTCTTCGAACGCCGGCAGAGCCGTGCACACCTGTTCGCGATCTGTAGCTGCTTTGGCATCTTTCGATGACTGCCGACCGTGGCGAGACAGCAGATCACGTGCGGGCTCGGCGCGGCCTTCGGCGGCAAGTTGTCGTTGGCGGCGGGCGATGCGCACCTGCAAGGCGTCGCACCACGCTCGATGGGCGGCGAGGTGGCCGGTCAACGCCGCCAGCTCGTCACGATCCATCACATCGGGATCTGCCGCACACAACGCCGCAACACGGTGTCGGTGTCGGGAGGACTCATCAGTTGTCTCCAATCAGTAGCAGTCATGATTGGGGAAGCCGGAATGACTCCAGTGTGCGCATGGGGGTGTCACAGAGATGATGTGCCGCGCTGGGTTGTTGCGAATCCGCTCTGGCCTTCCCTGCTGTGCGCCACGTCGCGCATCACCGCCGTGCCGACGTCCTGATCGTCGACGACGAGGCTGACGGGTGTGACGACCGCCGTGCCGTCGCGCCGGAAGGTCGTGAGCGCCACGGTGTGTTGGGTTCGGAGCGGTTCGAATCCGGCCATGTTGGCGCTGTCCCGGTGCCGTCGCCGGTGAGCTGCCGTCGCTGGTCGCAGCATCCCAGGCGGCGGTCCGTTCGGTGTCCTCGTAGTCCTCCCACAGTGTCAGTCGTCCCCATCGAATCGTCATGTACGCGACGGCTCGGTTGTTGTACCGATCGACACCGTCGGGGCCCTCGATGTAGTCGTGCAGTCGCAGACCGATCCGCGTGTTCCACGGCGGGCCGTTGACGAGGATGTCCTCGATCACGAACTGGATCTTCTCGTCGACGAAGCGCTGGGCGAACCCGCGACACTCGTCGATCCCGCGGTGGGTCGGGTGGCACTCTCGCCCCCGTTCGGCGGGTCGGTACATCGTTGCCCACGAGTTGTCACCGGGGAACGCGATCACCACGTCCGGAGCAGCGAGCCGCAGCAGCAGGCTCGGATCGCCACCGTTGAGCTTGCGGATGCTGTAGCGCAAGAGCGCTCGGATCGAAGCCTTGTACATGGCCACCCCTGTCGTAGAACGATCAATCTAGATGCCCACTACGGTCCGTTCGTCGTCGACGGATCCGACCCGGCGAAGCCTGAGCGCTGGGCGTTGGCGGGCCGACCGGGGCCGTACCCGTGCTGCTCCAGCGATCGGTCGATCTACGCTGGCGCCAATGGGACCCGAGCTCGGCGCATGGGATGGGCTCGTCGTGGTGCGACCGGTCGACGACGGCGAACGGAACGATGTGTTCGTCGGCTTGCTCGGTGCAGAGCGGGTGGCGGTCCGCCGCTCGCGACGCTCGGCGGAGTCGCTCGCTTGGGAGCTCGACCTGCTCCAGCTACTCGATCGTCGAGGGTTCAGAGTGCCGGTTCCGATCCCGACCGCCTCGGGGGCCCTGTCCCACGGTGGCGTGGTCGTCCAACGTTGGATCGAGGGCCGTCAGCCGCTGACGGAGGCAGACTGGACGCTCGTTGCCGCCGAGTTGCGACGTCTCCACTCCGCCTGTCGTGACGTCGCCCAGCGACCGGGATGCAGCGTGGTCACCGAGCTCACGAGGTCGTCGACGAGCGTCGATGCCGACCTGGCGGCGATGCCCGCCGACGTGGCGGCGATGGTGCTGGAGGTGTTCGCGTCGGTCACGGATGTGAGCGTGTCGTTGGTCCACGGAGATCCCGCGTCGGCAAACGTGTGCATCGGCGATGACGGCCAGGTCGGACTGATCGACTGGGACGAGAGCCGTGTCGACGTCGTCTGGCACGACCTGTCGAACCTCGGCGTGCAGGTGCTCCCCGACGCCGAGCACGCCTCGTGCCGAACCGACTCTCGCACGCATGGGAAGTCGCCAACGCCTGGACCGTCGAGCCCGAGTACGCCCGCCGCCGTCTCGCACGCCTGACGGACCCGCCGGCGCAGACGGCGGAGGCCGCGGATGCTGGGGATGCTCGGGAGCCGGATCCGATCTTCTCGGACCGGCGACTGGCGGCGACCTACGACGTATCCGAGGGCGATCGCAATGATCTCGACGCCTACGAACAGATCGCCGACGAACTCGGTGCCCGCTCGGTGTTGGATGTCGGCTGTGGAACGGGCGACTTCGCGTGCCGTTTGGCGCGCAGAGGGTTCGGGGTCACCGGTCTTGATCCGGCCGCCGCCTCGGTCGAGATCGCAGCGGCCAAACCCGGAGCGGCACGCGTGACCTGGATTGTCGGTGATGTGAATGCCCTGCCACCGATGCAGGTCGACATGGCGACGATGACGGGCAACGTCGCCCAGGTCTTCGTCGCAGACGATGAGTGGCTGGCGACCCTGCGAGGTATCCGCGCTGCACTCCGACCCGGTGGACACCTGGTGTTCGAGACCCGTGACCCGGCGGCAAGGGCATGGGAGGACTGGACCCCGGAACGCACCCGCCAGCGGGCAGCGCTTCCCAACGGTGACACCGTCGAGACGTGGTGCGAAGTCACCGGCGTCGAGGCTGGACTCGTGAGCTTCCGCTGGACGAACGTGTTCGAGTCCGACGGTGCGAGGCTCACGTCGGACTCGACGCTGAGGTTCAGAACCAGCGACGAGATCGAGCGTTCGCTACGCGCCACCGGGTACCTGGTGGTCGACATGCGCGATGCGCCCGACCGGCCGGGCAGGGAGATGGTGTTCATCGCTCGACGTCAGTGACGACGGCGAGTCCGTCGGTGCCGGTCAGGGCTGGTAGGAGAGGATCGTGCCGAGCAGACGCTCGGTCGCCTCGACGCTGAGGCCCTTGCGCTCGGCGTAGCTCTCGACCTGGTCGCGTTGGATCCGGCCGACCGCGAAGTACGACGCCTCGGGGTGAGCGAAGTACAGACCCGACACCGACGACCCCGGTGTCATCGCGTACGACTCGGTCAGCGCGATCCCGATCCGCTGCTCGGCCTCGAGCAGTTCGAAGATCGTCGCCTTCTCGGAGTGGTCGGGCTGGGCCGGATATCCCGGTGCCGGTCGAATCCCGCGATACGGCTCGCCGATCAGCTCGCCGGGCGTGAACGCCTCATCGGACGCATAGCCCCACAGCTCACGTCGGACTCGGGCGTGGGTCATCTCCGCCGTCGCCTCGGCGACGCGGTCGGCGAGCGCTTTGACGAGGATCGACGAGTAGTCGTCGTGGACTGCCTCGAACCGCTGCAGCGATCGCCAGCTCCTCGGGCCCGGCGGTGACCGCGAACCCACCGACATGATCGGTGACCGCAGCATCGGCCGGAGCGACGAAGTCGGAGATCGACAGGTTCGGCTTGTTGTCGCGACGCTTGAGCTGCTGGCGCAGCCCGTGCAGACGTTTGCCGTGGGCGGGCAACACGATGTCGTCACCGTCGCGGTGGGCCGGCCAGAACCCCACCACGGCCTTGGGAGCGAACCATTGCTCGGACACGATCAGATCGAGCATGCGGCGCGCGTCGTCGAACAAGGGTGATGCTGCCTCGCCGAGCTCGGCATCGTCGAGGATGCCCGGATAGCGCCCCCGCAGCCCCCAGGCATGGAAGAACGGGGTCCAGTCGAAGTACGGCACGAGCTCGCCGACGTCGATCGAGTCGAACGTGCGGACACCGGTGTAGGTCGGGGTGACGACCGAACCGGCGTCGAACGAGAACTCGCCTGCGTTGGATCGCGCGACGGCGATGTCGA
>CAVRNX010000023.1:0-22370 GCA_963722635.1 uncultured Acidimicrobiaceae bacterium | reverse complement strand
CACGACCGAGCAGGACGAGCGACTCGTCGCCGGCCTGGCGTACCACCGCAGCCTGGTCGGCTTCCTGGGCCGGGCATCTCTCCTCCGGCCCATCGATCGATCTGGACCGGGGGGTGATGCGCCCGGCGACCGCTCGCCGTGGGCACCGGCGGTCGCGAACCAGGTGGCCCGCGCCCGCTCGCACAGGCCGAGGCACGGCGACGGCGGGCTCGCCCAGCAGGTCGGCCTCGGCCACCCCGCCGTGCGATCGGCACACCAGATCGACGCAGACGTGTACCTGATGTGGCGGCCGCTCGGTCAGCGAGAACAGGGCGTAGAAGCTGGCGACGCCGTAGATCTCGGCGGGTGAGGCGTCGAGTCGCTCGGCGATGTAGTCGATCGCCGGTTGGCTGATCCACCCGATTGGTCGTTGACTGCGTGCAGGGCGGGCAGCAGCAGATGGCGCTGGCGCAGCTCGCGGCCACTGTGCCGATCGTGGAGATTGCGGGCCGGTTGTGGACCGAGAACGACATCGACCGCCGCCCTCTCGTCCTCGGTCGGGGCACGCCGCGAGTCTTCAGATCCATGTCGTGTTCAGTTCCTCGCTCGGGTTGTGTCGCCGAAGATTTGCCGATCCAGTTCACCGTGGACGGGTCGATCTCGCTGCCGAAACGCTGTTGGCAGCGCCCGAGAAGCTGTCGATCCCGAGCTTGGCCCGATCGGCAGTGGACACGGCGAACACCCCTTCGTCGAGCGCAATCCCGGCGCCGTCGGCGACCCGGACGAGACCGTTGAACACCGCGATCGTGGCCGCCGCTTCGAGCACGCCGTTGGCGCCGACCGCCCGACCCAGTTGTGCACGCGCCGCATCGAGATCCGGTGTTCCGATCTGGACCGCTGTTCGGTGAACGTCAGCAACTCGGCGCTGTGCGGTACACCGACCTGGCCCACGTGGTTTTGATCGAGCACCCGTTCGAGGTCGACCTCGAGGCTCAGGGCGCTTCGCTGCTCACACGCAGCAGCGGCGGCTGATGCCGTTCGATAGAAGAACTCGTTCAACGTGGTCGCACGCCAGCGACCAGTTCGACGGCAGGGCGCGAGAGCGCTCGCGACCACATCGTGCCGAGGAACTCGGCGCCACGCGAGTAGTGCGAGTCGACCAGCGATCGCCACGTCGAGTTCGTCCGTGGCACCAAGCTCAGCGTGCGGCTGACATTGGCGGTGGTCGGGCCCGTCGACTGGGACACCCACGCACCGACGTCGCCGACGCTGGTCCGGCCGGAGGCGATCAGGTCGGCCGTGCAGCGGCGTGGGAAGCGCCGGGATCGGTTCGCCGATCGGCGTAAGATGGAAGCGGTCGATCACGCAGGCGATCGAGGTGACACCAACGATCTCGGTGTAGATGTCCTCGCCGAGCGCCTCGATCTGGTCGTCGGCCCACGAGCGGGTCAGCCGGCCAGGGTCGGAGGCGACCCCGTGGGCGACCTCACGGCGGCCGCCGTGAGCTGCTCGGTCGGCGGGTGGGCGCCGATGATGGCGTTCGGCGACGCGCCGCTCGACGCGCCTCGTCGAGTCCGTCGGCGGCGGCGTCGTGTGCCTGGCGCCACCGTCGACCCGCTGTGCAGCGGACAGCGAATCGCCCGGTGGGCCGAGCGCGGCGACCGCGGCATGCTGGGCGTCGATGACGCCGATCACGATGCTGCGATTGAGCCTCGACGAGCTTGTCGACGCGGACCGTGGCGGCCTTGAACTCGGCGGTACCGGACTTGGGGTCGGTGGCATCGATCGTGAGCTGGTTGACGTCGACCTCGTCGGGGAAGTGGAACGTCATGAACACGAGTCCCGGTCGCAGGCCGGGATCGACCCTGGCCGGTGCCTCGACCGTGCCTCGCGCCGAGCTGATGCGCACCATCTCGCCGCTCGAGATATCCAGCCGCACAGCGTCCTCGGGGGAGAGATCGAGCGTCTCACCGATCCGAGTGGGGCTGCTGTAGCCGCCCGACTGCACGCCGGTGTTGTACGAATCGAGCCGACGGCCGTGGTAAGTCGCAGCGGAAACTGCTCGCTGAGGGCCTCGACGGGACCGTCGTCGACCACCACGCTGAACGGCGCCCGCTGGCCCAGTTGGTCAGGGTCGTCGGACCAGGAGACGCCCATGCAGATATGGCGGCTCGAGCGCATCGTCGGAGGGGCACGGCCACTGGATGCCACCCAAGGCCTCGAGTCGGGCCCACGACATCCCGGCGTGCATCGGTGAGAGCCGGCGCAACTCGTTCCAGATCTGCTCGTGATCGGCGTACTGCCAGTCGTGGCCGAGCTGTCGAGCCAGGTCGACCAGGATGTCGATGTCGTCCCGCGCCTCACCGGGCGGATCGAGCGCCTGACGGACGAAATCCCGCACCCGGCGCTCGGAGTTGGTGACGGTGCCGTCCGACTCGCACCACGACGCAGAGCCGGGCAGCACGACGTCGGCGAGCTGCCCGGTCGTCTTGGTGAGATGGATGTCGAGCACGACCAGGTGGTCGAGCCCGGAGAGCAGTTCGACCGCTCGCTAGATGTTGGCCTCGGACTGGGCTGGGTTTTCCGCCCATCACGAACACCGAGCGCAGATCGCCGCGCTCCATCGCCTCGAACATCTGGGTCAGATGCCATCCGTTATCGGCGGGCACCTTGGCATCCCACTCCGCATCGAACTTGGCGTGAGCCTGGTCGTCGACGATGTCTTGGAAGCCCGGCAGCTTGGTGGGCAGGGCGCCCATGTCGCCGCCTCCCTGCACGTTGTTCTGACCGCGGAATGGTGTGAGCCCAGCGCCGAATCGCCCGACCTGCCCGGTCAGGATCGCCAGGTTGCACAGCGACAATACGTTGTCGACTCCGTTGTGGTGCTCGGTGATGCCGAGTGTCCAGCACAGCTGGGCGGCGTCGGCGGTGGCGTAGGCGTGTGCCAACTCGCGGATTGCGTCGGCCGGCACGCCCGTCACCTGTTCGCCGCGGTCCAGCGTCCAGGGCTCGACCGATGCGGCGAACTCGTCGAACCCCGTGGTCGCCCGCTCGACGAAGCTCATGTTGACGAGTCCGGCATGGATGATCTCGCGGTAGCGATCGTGTTGGACAGGGCGATATCGGTGCCGACGTGGAACCCGAGCCACTGGTTGGCGAACTGGGCCGTCTCGCTGCTGACGTGGATCGACCGAGTACAGCTTGGCCCCGCCGTTGAGCGCCTTGAGTACGTGGTGGAAGAAGATCGGGTGGGCGTTACGGGCGTTCGAGCCCCACATCACGATCACGTCTGCGGCCTCGGCCTCTTGATACGAGGAAGGTGCCGCCGCCGGCTCCGAAAGACGTGGCCAACCGACCACCGAGGGAGCGTGTCGGGTTCGGTTACACGATCGACGTTGTTGGTGCCGAACACGACGCTCGCCAACTTCTGGGCCACGAAGTTCATCTCGTTGGTCGACTTCGAACACGAGAACACGCCGATCGAGCGGCCACCGTTGGCGTCTTTGTTGCGCTGGAAGCCGGAGGCGGCGCGCTCGAGCGCCTCGGACCAGCTGGCTGGCCGCAGCACGCCGTCTTGGCGCACGAGCGGTTGCGTGAGTCTCTGCATCGGCCGGTGCTGATGGCGTGGCATGAGCGGAACTCTAGTCCAGGTGCCGGTGCCGTGGTTCCACTAGGCGGAACGATTCCGTATTGTGGAACAGGCCTGGTATGTGCCACACTTCCAGCACCCATTCGTGGACCTCAGCCTTGGGAGTTGTGCCGCATGTCCTTTCCTACCGACCTCGAAATCGCTCGGGCGGCGACGCCCAAGTCGATGGAGACAATTGGCGCCATGATGGGGATTGGCGAGCATTTGCTCAAGCCCTACGGCACCGACCTGGCCAAGATATCGCTCGACGCGATCGACGAGCTGAGCGATCGACCGAAGGCCAAGTACGTCGTCGTCACAGCAATCACACCGACACCGCTCGGCGAAGGCAAGACCACCACAGCGGTCGGTCTCGGCCAGGCGATGAAGCACGTCGGCAAGAACGCAGTGCTGTCGTTGCGCCAGCCATCGATGGGCCCGACGTTCGGCATCAAGGGCGGCGCTGCCGGAGGTGGCTACAGCCAGGTGATCCCGATGGAGCTGCTGAACCTGCACCTCACCGGCGACTTCCACGCGGTCACCGCCGCCCACAACCTGCTCTCGGCCATGGTCGACAACCACCTTCACCACGGCAACGAGCTCGGGCTCGACCTCGACAACATCACCTGGCGCCGCGTGATGGACGTCAATGACCGCGCGCTTCGCAACATCGTGATCGGGCTCGGCGGCAAGATGGACGGCGTGATCCGCCAGACCGGCTTCGACATCACGGCGGCGTCCGAGGTGATGGCGATCCTCGCACTGGCGACGTCGACCGAGGACCTGCGGGCCCGACTCGGTCGCATCGTCGTCGGCTACACGAAGGCCGGCGAACCCGTCACCGCCGAGCAGCTGCACGGTGCCGGATCGATGGCCGTGATCATGCGCGAGGCGCTCCTGCCGAACCTGTTGCAGACGCTCGAGAACACACCGGTGATCGTGCACGCCGGACCGTTCGGCAATATCGCCCACGGCAACTCGTCGGTGGTCGGCGACCTGATCGGCATCCACGGTGGCGACTACCTCATCACCGAGGCCGGGTTCGGTGCCGACATGGGTGCCGAGCGGTTCTTCAACATCAAATGCCGCGCCTCCGGCCTGACGCCAGATGCGGCGGTGCTGGTGGCCACGGTGCGTGCCCTCAAGGCGCATTCGGGCAAGTACAAGATCGTGGCCGGCAAGCCGCTGCCCGACGACCTGCTGGCCGAGAACCCCGACGACGTCGAAGCCGGCGCCGCCAACCTGCGCAAGCAGATCGAGAACGTCAAGGCGCACGGTGTGACCCCGGTCGTGGCGATCAACGGATTCCCCACCGATCACGACAGCGAGCACGATGCGATTCGCCACATCGCCGAGAGCATGGGCGCCCGCGTGGCGGTGTGCACCCACTTCAGTGATGGTGGTGCGGGCGCAACCGATCTGGCGCAGGCCGTGATCGAGGCGTGCGAAGAGGACAGCGGTTTCCACTTCCTGTACGCCGACGGCGACAGCCTCAAGACCAAGATCGAGACCGTCGCCACCACGATCTACGGAGCCGAACGTGTCGAGTACGAGGCCGCCGCCAACAAGCAGCTGCAGACATACGAGGACAACGGGTTCGGCAACTTGCCCGTGTGCATCGCCAAGACACACCTGTCGATCTCCGGCGACCCATCCCTGAAGGGCGCGCCGACGGGGCACACACTCACCGTGCGCGAGGCGCGGGCTTCGGTCGGTGCCGGTTTCGTCTACCCGATCTGTGGCGCGATGAGCACCATGCCCGGGCTCGGTAGAGAGCCCGCTGCGTCACGCATCGACTTCGACGAGAACGGCGAGATCGTAGGATTGTCCTGATATGGAAGATTTTGAACGCACTCCTGGTGGGGCGATCTTGATGGACGGCAATCGCTTGCGTGACGAGACGGTTGTCCGGATCCGCCAGGAGCTCGAGGCGATGGGATCGCCGGCGGTGTGCCTCGCGACCGTGCTGGTCGGCGGCGACCGCCCGAGTCAGATCTACGTGCGCATGAAGCACAAG
The DNA here is from genome assembly GCA_963722635.1 of uncultured Acidimicrobiaceae bacterium. Taxonomy (GTDB): domain Bacteria; phylum Actinomycetota; class Acidimicrobiia; order Acidimicrobiales; family Ilumatobacteraceae; genus Ilumatobacter. Next base: position 16,746 of record CAVRNX010000023.1, on the reverse strand, counting down.
AAGCTTGGTGAGGCCGGGATGGTCTCGAAGGGTGTCGAGCTACCGGAGGAGTCGACCCAGGCCGAGGTCGAAGCGGCGGTCGCCGAACTGGTCGCCGACCCATCCGTGCACGGCATCCTCGTCCAGCTTCCGCTCCCGGCTCACCTCGACGCCGAACCCGTGTTGGCGCTCGTGCCGCCCGAGAAGGATGTCGACGGGCTCACCGAACGCTCGATGGGTCGACTCGTGCGTGGCCTACCGGGCCATGTTCCGTGCACGCCGCTCGGTGTGATGCGTCTGCTCGATCGATACGGCGTCGAGATCTCGCACAAGCGGGCGGTCGTCGTCGGACGTTCGACCCTGGTCGGATTGCCGCAGGTGTTGCTGTTGGGCCGCAAGGGTGTCGACGCCACCGTCACGCTGGCGCACTCGCGCACGCCGAACATGATCGAGGTGTGTCGGGAGGCGGACATTCTCGTGGCTGCCGCCGGCCAGGCTCGAATGATCACCGCCGAGCACGTCAAGCCGGGTGCAGCCGTGATCGACGTCGGTGTCTCGCGGTCCGAGTCCGGCATCGTCGGTGACGTCGACTTCGACGCCGTTCAGGCGGTCGCCGGGGCGATCACACCGATGCCCGGAGGCACCGGCCCGATGACGATCGCATGCCTGCTCGAGAACACCGTCGAGGCGGCCCGAATGCTCGGCGCCATCTGACAAGAGCAGTCCACCGCACGCCGAACGAGAGTTGACGATGAGTCGGTCGACTCGCCTTCCGTCGTAGCGATTGGTCATGCCTGTTTGGTTTGAAGGAGCGAGCGAAATCCGATGCGACATCGAGCAGGTGAAGCGTTCTCTCGATGACCTCGGCGACCACCACGTCGGCGTGATCGGTCGCATGCCCGGTCTGACGAGTGTCGCGCTCGTAGAACAGGGAAGTGACCACGTGACGATCAGGACCAACGAAGGCCTCATGAAACGTACGAACATCACCAAGCGTCTGGAAGCCGAGAGCGTGGTCGTGGAACTCGACGAGGAGTACGCCGCCGGATCGAAGGTCACGGCGACCTCGCACTTCTTCCACGAGTTCACGCGGAGCGACACCGGGGTGTCGCATCGCATGGTCATCAGCGACGTCGAAGCTCCGGGATTCCTGGGCTTCTTCTACAGGCGGTTCGGCAGCTCCAAGATGGGGAACGCCTTCTTGAAGGCCTACCAGGCGTACTTCGAAGAACAAGTCGAGTGAGCTGAGAGAACCGGGCCTGGTCACGCTGCCCGCAGGGCGGTGGCCCGCTCCCTCGCCAGCTTGGTCAGGTAGACGATGTCGTCGGGGTCGTCTTCTTCCGGGAACATCGGTGGTCGAACCCCGACGGGGAGCATGATCGTGCCGTCTGATCGGATCGTGTACGTGCGGCCGTTCGTGGCCCGTTTCGATCGCCATCGCCGCTTGGCTTTGTCGACGTTGTGGCCACCGCAGCGAATCCTCGAGTTGTGCTGGTCGGTCAACCCACCATCTGCCCATTCGTCGGCGTGGTCGACGTCGCACAGGTCGGCTGGGAGCTCGCAGCCGGGATGCTCGCATCGGAGCACCAGCAACCTGGCCGCCTCACGTGCCGGGCCTTCGAACAACCGGCGGCGGCGACCCATGTCGATCGCGACCCCGCAAGCGTCGACGACGACCCGCCGCACGTGACCGGCCAGCGCCGCCCGCAGCACGTCGTGCGGGTGCAGCGTCACCCCGCTGCTCGTCTCGAAACGCAGGTCGTTCAGTGATTCCGGTGTTGCGACGAGCTCGTCGAGCAGGTTGGACGGCCGGGCGAGACCGGTGAACGGGTCGATCGGTCGACCATCGATCGAGGTGGTCGGAGCGAGCCCCGATACGGCCAGCACCCGCGACCACGTCGCGGCGTCGACGATGACATTGACGAGCGGATCGCTCGTTGTACCGAGGCCCTTCGCTTCGGCAGCCCGGCGGAAGATCGCGACCAGGGCATCGAAGCGTCGCTGGCCGATGGTGCGTGGAAGCGGGTGCTGATCGGCGGCGTCGCCGAACTCGGCACGCCGCGCCTCGACGTCGGCTTGGTACTCGGCCTCGGTGAACCGCTGATGGATCGCCAGCAATTCGGCCGTGGTGAGCCCGTCACCGCCGTGGCTCGCGATGTCGACCATGCCGCCGACGTCGCTGACGTGGGCGTCGCGATGCTCGATCGCGTCGTCGCGTGCATCGTGTGCTCCGTCCTGGTCGGCCAGGGCCACGAACCGGTCGACGCACTGGGCGAACTCGCTGTACGGCAGCTGCTCGGCCTGGTCGAGCAGGATCGGGGCGAACTCGGGCAGTCGGTCGCGAACTCGACGGTTGCTGTTGACGCCCGCCAAGCGAGTGACCTGTGAGTCGCCGATGTGGCCTGCGAGCCATGCCTCGCCGAGCCCGTCGATCTCGTCGACGGCACGCGCCTGCGAACGGAGGCGGCTGGCGTCGGTGCTCGAACAGTTGAGCGTCGCCCGCAGGTAGGAGTTGATCGTGCGGTGGCCGTCGACAGCTCCGAGTTGACGATGCTCAGCGACCCTGACGGCCGCCGAGAACTCGGCGTCGAGCCGCCGCCGCTCGACGGCGATCTCGCGAATCCGGTCGTCGAGCGCCTCGTCGGGGAGCTCCGCCATCAACTCGTGGAGGAGATCGCTGAACATGCTGCCTATTGTAGCAAACACATGTTCGATCACAAGCCTGTGACCTGGTGGTATGTTCGCGGAATGGTACGAATCCACGTTTGCCCTCAGGGGCCGCCGAGCGCCTCCACAATGCGCGTTCTGGCGATCGGATTATCGCCACACGATCGCCTACCGGGATGATTTCGAGGGCCCGTACGGCGACACAAGGGTGCTCTCGGACCATCAAAGAAATCTCGAGAATTCTTTGCCGGTCCCGACCGACGTCACCGATCTAATTCTGACCCGACCCTCACCCAGAGGTGAGCTCCCCAGTTGCGGAGCCACTCCATATCGGGCAATCTGGCGGGCGTGTCGTACGACCTTCACATCATCCGGACAGACGATTGGACGACCGCCGACGAGAACCCGATCTCGTTCGATGAGTGGACCAATCACGCACGCGCCGCCCCCACCTTGGTCGAGGCCGGAGTGATCTCGCTCGGCGATACCGAACCGTCCGCGCAACCGGTGTTTGCGCTCGCTCACGGAACATCGCTGCACTCGTGGCGCGGCGAGATCGTCGCGACCCTTGCCGACGAATCCGACGTCGCTGGTCTTCTAACGATCGCTGTCGCTCTCAATGCTCGCGTCCAAGGCGACGATGGCGAGTTCTACGAGTAGTCCATATCTGCCGATCTGTGCCTGGGGCTGCTTGCTGATGCGGGTCACCGCCGATTCGCGCAGAATCGGCCGCGCATGCGTGATCCAATACGCCTCGGGGAATCCGGCCAGCTGGCATGAGCAGCCTGCACGACGTTGCCATCATCGACGCAGACGAGGTGGCGCGCCGAGCCCCGTACGTCGACCTCGTCGCAGCCTTCGAAGCAGGACACCGCGACCCGATCGCTGCCTGTGAGCGGATCGTCTACGGCCCGGAGGGCGACCCGCGTCGGTTCATGGCGCTGCCCGCATGGCAAGCCGGCGGCGAGGGCGGGGGAGCGATCGGGATCAAGCTGGTCACTGTCTTCCCCGACAACCCGCGCCGCGATCTGCCGTCGGTGCAGGCAGTCGTGCTGTTGTTCGACGGTGAGACGGGCGAGGTACTGGCGATGATCGACGGGACGGAGCTGACCTACCGCAAGACGGCCGCCGATTCGGCGCTCGGCTCGAAGCTGCTGTCGCGCGATGACAGCCGGACGCTGCTGATGGTCGGCGCCGGTGGCCTGGCGGAGCATCTGATCGCCGCCCACCGAGCGGTGCGCCCCTCGATCGACCGGGTGCTGATCTGGAACCGCACCCCCGACAAGGCCGAGGCGCTCGTCGCCGCCGGCGTCGCCGACGAAGTGGTCGACGATCTCGACGTCGCAGTGAACAGCGCCGACGTGATCTCGACCGCCACGATGGCCCGCGATCCACTGGTCAAGGGCGCCCTGCTGCGTCCCGGCACCCACGTCGACTGCGTCGGCGCGTTTCTGCCCGATCACCGTGAGGTCGACGACGATGTGGTCACCCGGGCCGAGATTTTCGTCGACTCCCGCGGGGCGGCCGTCCGCGAGAGCGGTGACCTCGTCATCCCGACGGCCGCCGGCACCATTGGCCCCGACGTGGTGCGAGCCGACCTGTTCCAACTCTGCCGGGGCGAGCACCCGGGCCGATCGGGCCGCAGATGCGATCACCATGTTCGAGAACGGAGGTGGCGGCCACCTCGACCTCATGGCGGCCCAGCACCTGTGGACGTCACGTCAAACGTCGTGACCCGCCCGTCAACGGGTGAATCGATGCCGACTCAGTCGGGGGTCGTTGCGTCTGGGTCGCTGGAGCCACCAGCGCGGACGATCTCGCCCGTCCGGTCGTGTTCGATCGCATCGTGGGTCAGCGCATTCGTTCCGGGTCCCGGCACACGCCAGTTGCGGGTCTGTCGGATCCGACGACCCATGCCGACCGCCGTCGCCGGCAGGTAGAACACACGCCCGGCAATCGCCACCTCGTTCCACGGCTTGGCGCGGATGGGTGAGCGCCATTGCATCAATCTGATGAGGAGAAAGCTGCCGATCAGGAGGTGCACCGCCACCACGGTCCACGCGAAGCCGCTGTTGCCGACTGTGGACATCACGACCGAAGCCAGGAACGGTCCGACGAACGCACCTGCTCCGAACAGCACCACGAGCTGCGAGGCGGCTGCGGTGAGCTTCTCGGTCGGCACCCAGTCGTTCGTGTATGCGCCGGCGATCGAGTACAGCGGGTAGGTGGTGCCCCCGATCAGGACCATTGCCGCCATGCTGGTGATCGAACCCACATCCGACGCGACGAGCAGCATCCCTCCGGCGGCTGCGGTGAAAGCGGCCAGTGCGCCGACCGCCCGGCGGTCGATGTCGTCGGAGGCTGCCGAGATCGGCACCTGGAGCAGCAGGCTGCCGACCGTCGGCAGCGCCGCGAAGATGCCGACCTCGCCACGTGACAGCCCGCCGCGGGTGGCATAGACCGCGACCAGCCCGAGGAACGACCCGTGGGCGACCCCGACCAGCACCGACGTCACCACCCCGGTCGGTACGATTCGAAACAGCTCGCGAAGGGTCATGTGCTCGTGCGTCGAAATGATCGGCGGCGCAGCCTCCTCCGACAGCGCCACCGGGCTGACCGCCAGCGAGATCACGATTGCGGCGATGCCGAACGACGTCAGCGTCGTCGGGTCGATCACACTCACGCTGACCTGGCCGAGCCCGTAGGCGACGATCGTCACCAGAGAGTAGAGGCTGAGGATTCGGCCCCGGTTGGCGTTGGTCACGAGCTGGTTCAACCACGACTCGGCAACGACGAACTGGCCTGCGAGACAGGCACCGGCGACGAGCCGTACGGCGATCCAGGCCCACGGGTTGACCGCCATGCCGGCCAGCAGGATCGACGCCGCCAGGATCGACGCGAACGCGGCGTAGACGCGGATGTGCCCGACCGACCCGAGCGCCGCCAGCGCTACTCGTGACCCGATCAGGAAGCCGAGGTAGTAGGCGGCGGTGACGAGACCGATCGCCAACGTCGGGAAACCCTCGACCTCGCTGCGAATACCGACGATGGTGGCGAACAGCCCGGCCCCGCTGAGCATCAGCCCCAACCCGACGAACAACGCCCACGTGGCCCATGCCAGCGAATGTGTGAGCGGGCCGCCGGTGTCCGTGGTCGTCGCGGCGGTGTCGTTCTCGACGTCGTACTGGATTGGTCGGCCGTCCTCGACGGATGGTGCCGTGTTCACGATGCGGGACACTATCGCTGGCGATGGCTGAATTCGGTGACGATATTGCCGGATCGTTCCGCATTGTGGAATGCTGTCGGCCGGAAAGGTGGGTTGATGGCAACGGTGCAATCAGTTGAGCGGGCGTTCGGGGTGCTGCAATGTCTCGCCGGGGGGCCGGCCGGCGTTTCGGAGATCGCCGACCGTACCGAGCTGCCGAAGAGCACGGTGTCTCGCCTGTTGGGCACGCTGGTCGAGCTCGGGGCGGTCGAACAGAGCGAGGTGCTCGGCGTGTACGGTCTCGGCGAGCTGATCATCGACCTGTCGGCATCGGCCAGCCCGGGCCGCAACCTAGTGTCGCTGGCACGCCCCCACCTGGTCGAACTGGTCGAGCAGATCGACGAGGCAGCCGGGCTCGGGGTACTCGACGGCAAAAAGGTCTACTACCTCGACCAAGTCGATGCCGACCACGAGGTGCAGGTTCGCGACTGGACCGGTGAGAGTGTCGACGCCCACGTCGTATCCTCCGGGCTGGTGCTGATGGCGACCGCCTCGGATCAGGCACGGGAGGCGTTCGTCGCCGCTTCGCTGGAGGCCTGGACCGACAACTCGATCACCGATCCGACGCTGATCGCGCATCGCCTGGAGGAGGTCAAACGGGCCGGATTCGCCTGGGTCTACGAGGAGATGTCCGAGGGTCTCAATTCCGTGGCTGCGCCGATCGTCAACCCTGCCGGCATGGTGATCGGCGCCGTGCACGCACATGGTCCCTCGTACCGGTTCCCCGCGCCGGGTCAGTCGGCTTCTGTGGCTGCCGCCGTGGTCGAGACGGCGCAGCGGATCTCCGATCGGTTGGCCGGTCGTCACCGCCCCACCGCCGCCGCGTAAACGCTCGCAAGCCGAGTGCGGCACCGACCCGGCGATGTCGGTTGTTTGCGGCTCCGGGGGTGACGGCGCGGCGTGCCCGTGCTAAGTTCCACGATGCGGATACGTTCCGCATGATGGAAACCTGAATCCGAGTGGTGGATTCCCGGCCATAACACATGGGGGACATCGTGAGTGACGACGAGTATGACGAGATCGACCTCGCCACGCTGCCCGACGACGAGTTGGTCAAGCAGATGCACGACGACCTGTACGACGGCCTCGCCAACGAGATCGTGGAAGGCACCACGATCCTGCTGGACCGCAGCTGGGGTGCCGACAAGGTGCTCAATGAGGCGCTGGTCGAGGGCATGCGGATCGTCGGCATCGACTTCCGTGACGGCATCTTGTTCGTGCCGGAGGTTCTGCTCGCCGCCAACGCGATGAAGGCCGGGATGGAACTGCTGCGGCCGTTGCTGGCCGAGACCGGCGCCGAGCCGATCGGCAAGATCGTGATCGGCACGGTCAAGGGCGACATCCACGACATCGGCAAGAACCTGACGGCGATGATGATGGAGGGCGCCGGCTTCGACGTGGTCGACCTCGGGATCAACTGCGACGTCGACAAGTACCTGGCCGCCCTCGACGAGCACAAACCCGACATTCTGGGCATGTCCGCCCTGCTCACCACCACGATGCCGTACATGAAGGTGGTCGTCGACACCCTCACCGAGAAACAGCTGCGTGACAAGTTCATCGTGCTGGTCGGTGGGGCACCGCTCAACGAGGAGTTCGGCGAGGCGGTCGGCGCCGACGCATATTGCCGTGATGCTGCAGTCGCCGCAGAGATCGCCAAGCAGCTCGTCTCCGCCCGTCGCAGCCTGCGCGACGCCGAGCCTGCCGGGCCGTCGCTTCAGTGAGCAAGCCGCTCGTGTTGGCGTGTGGGGCGCTGGTCCGCGAGCTGCGAGCCGTACTCGACCAGGAGGGTCTCGCCGACTCGGTCGATGTGGCCTACCTGCCGGCTCCACTCCACAATCATCCCGAGCGGATCGTGCCCGAGATCGAGGCCCGACTGAGCGAGGTCGAGCCGGATCGGCAGGTCTTCCTGGGGTACGCCGACTGCGGCACCGGCGGCATGCTCGACGCCTTCATCGAGCGCAGCGAGCAACCGATCACGCGGCTGCCGGGCGACCACTGCTACGAGTTCTTCGCCGGGTCGGCTCGGTTCGCCGCTCTCCACGACCAGGAGTTCGGCACGTTCTACCTGACCGATTTCCTCGCCAGGCACTTCGTGGCGCTGATCTGGCAGGGCCTCGGGATCGAACAGCACCCCGAGCTGCGTGACATGTACTTCGCCAACTACCGCCGCGTGGTGCTGCTCTCCCAGAGCGATGACCCTGCGGTCGTCGAAGCCGGGCAGGCAGCGGCTCGCCTGCTCGAGCTCGATTTCGTTCACGAACCGACCGGGCTGCAGCCGTTTGCTCACCCGGTCAAGGTGTCGATCCAGGCGGCGATCGCCGGAACGGTGATGTGCTGATGGCTCGCCGATCTGCCGCAGCGCCGACCCTGGTCACGATCTACTGGCGTGACATACCGGCCCAGGTCAACGGGCAGATCGGTCGCCAACGGCACCAGGTCGTGCTGTCGGGCAAGTTCCAACGGGCGATCGATCGAGCCAAACGCAAGGCCAACATCTACACGGCTGAAGAAGACATCGCCCAGTGGCGCCGGGTCGGCGTGACGTGCGAGGGCGACATCGCCGCCAACGCTCAGGCCGAGGCCGATCGGCTCGAGGGTCGATACTCCCGCGAGTACCTCGGCAAGCTGGCGTTTGCGGGCGGGTTCGTCGCCGACATCGACGACGCCGTCATCGACCGGGCCGCGGCTGCTGGCGTTGGAGGAACTCGATCAGAACGACATGAACGAGATGGACATGGAGGAAGCAGATGACTGAAACGCGGATCAGTTCGGCGTCGAAAGAGGTCGTGATCGGGTTCGGGCGACCGTTCGTGATGATCGGCGAACGAATCAACCCGACCGGCCGCAAGCTGCTTGCCGAGGAGATGAAGAACGGCGACTTCAGCCGGGTCGAGGCCGACGCCATCGCCCAGGTCGAGGCGGGTGCCCACATGCTCGACGTCAACGCCGGGATCCCTTTGGCCGACGAGCCGGCGTTGCTGGCGCGGGCCGTCCAGTTGGTGCAGAACGTCACCGATGTCCCGCTGTCGATCGATTCATCGATCATCGAGGCGCTCGAAGCCGGGCTGGCGGTGTACCAGGGCAAGCCGCTGGTCAACTCGGTCACCGGCGAGGACGAGGTGCTCGAGCGGGTGCTCCCGCTCGTCGCCAAGTACGGCGCCGCGGTCGTGGCGATCTCGAACGACGAGACCGGTATCTCGAAGACCCCGACGTGCGCTTCGCGGTCGCCGAGAAGATCGTCCACCGGGCGGCCGATCACGGCATCCCCGCCAGCGACGTCGTGGTCGACCCGTTGGTGATGCCGATCGGGGCGATGGGCACCGCCGGTCAGCAGGCGTTCGCTCTGTTGCGCCGCCTTCGGGAGGACCTCAAGGTCAACACCACGTGCGGCGCATCCAACGTCAGCTTCGGCCTGCCGAACCGACACTCGGTGACCGGAACGTTCCTGTCGATGGCGATCGCCTCGGGGATGACCTCGGCGATCATGAACCCGATGCACGCCGAGGTGAAGTCAGCGGTGATGGCCGCCGACGTGCTGATGGGCACCGACCGCGACTGCGCCGCATGGATCCGTGCCAATCGTGACCCCAACGCTCCCGCCGGGCAAGGTGCCCGCGGCGGTCGCGAGGGCCGGCGCCGGCGGCCGGCTGGGTGACTCGAGTCTCATGGGCGACCACCGGGTCGTGTTCACGCCGTCGGGTCTGAACGGTACCGTCGAGCACGGCACCACCGTGCTCGAGGCGGCGCGCCGGCTCGGAGCCGACCTCGACACCGTGTGCGGTGGGCGCGGCATCTGTGGCCGCTGCCAGATCGCGCCGACCACCGGATCGTTCGCCAAATGGGGGATCACGGTCGATGCCGACTCGCTCGGTCCACCGACCTCGATCGAAACCGACTATCGCGGCGCCCGCGAGCTCGTCCCCGGCCAGCGGCTCGGTTGCGCGGCGACCATCTGCGGCGACGTCGTCGATCGACATCCCGGCGGCCAGCCAGGTGCACCGACAGGTCGTCCGCAAGGACCTCGATCTTCCGCCGGATCACGATCGACCCGTCGTTCACCCTCTGGTACGTCGAAGTCCCGGTGGCAGAACTCGGCGACGAAGCGAGCACCGCCGGATCGGTCGCCAAAGCCGTCGCCGAGCAGCACGGGCGCACCGAGCCATTCGTGCCGTTCGGGTCGCTCGCCTCGCTCCAGCCGGTGCTCGCCCGCTCGGGCGGCAAGGTCACGGTCGCGATCGACGAACTCGATCGGGTCGTCGCGATCTGGCCCGGTTTCGTCGACCGGGCGCTCGGCGTCGCCATCGACATCGGATCGACGACGATCGCCGGCCATCTCTGCGACGTGACGACGGGCGAGGTGCTCGCGATCGGCCGGTCGCATGAACCCGCAGATCCGGTACGGCGAAGACCTGATGAGTCGGGTGTCGTACGTGATGATGAATCCCGGGCGGCGACCGCGACCCTGACCGAGGCCGTCCGCACGGCGCTCGACGGGCTGATCGGCGACCTCGTCGACCAGGTCGAGTCGTTCCGGGAAGACGTGCTCGAGATCGTGCTCGTCGGCAACCCGATCATGCACCACGTGCTGCTCGGCATCGACCCGACGCCGCTCGGCCAGGCGCCGTTCACCCTCGCCACCAACCGGGCGATAACGACGCGGGCCTCCGACCTGGACCTCGCTGCACCGAACGCCCGCTGCTACGTCGGGCCGTGCATCGCGGGCCACGTCGGGGCCGACACTGCGGCAGCGATTCTCGCCGAGGGTCCACACCGCTCGGCGGGCATGCAGCTGCTCGTCGACATCGGCACGAACGCCGAGATCGTGCTCGGTAACGCGGAGCGCCAGTTCGCAGCCTCGAGCCCGACCGGCCCGGCCTTCGAAGGTGCGCAGATCAGCAGCGGCCAGCGGGCCACGGCCGGCGCGATCGAGGGCGTCCGGATCGACCCCGAAACGCTCGAACCGCGTCTGAAGGTGATCGGCATCGACGCCTGGAGCGACGACCCTGGGTTCGACACCGCGCTCGCCGACATCGGAATCTCCGGCATCTGCGGTTCGGGCATCATCGACGTCATCGCCGAGATGTTCCTCGCCGGAATCATCGACCGTGAGGGCGTCATCCGTGGCGAACTGGCCGATCGCACGCCGCGGATCGTGGCCGACGACCGCACGTTCTCGTACGTGGTGCACGGCGAGGGAGTCGACCGCGTCGCGATCACCCAAAACGACGTGCGGGCGATCCAGCTCGCGAAGGCGGCGCTGCGCGCTGGCATCGACCTACTGATCGAGCACGCCGGCAACCCACCGATCGACGACATCCGGCTGGCGGGCGCGTTCGGCGCCCACATCGACCCGTTGCGGGCGATGGTGCTCGGGCTGGTGCCCGACTGCCCGCTGGCATCAGTGCACGCGGTCGGCAACGCGGCCGGCACCGGCGCGGTCCAAGCGTTGCTCTCGCGCTCCTGCGCGCCGAGATGGAACGCGCCGCGCACGACGTGATCAAGATCGAGACCGCGATCGAGCCGCGCTTCCAGGAGTTGTTCGTGGCGGCGATGGCACTTCCCACACGCCACCGCGCCGATGCCCGAACGTCGGCGCGCTCGTCGCCCTTCCCCAACCAACCGAATCCGCAGACACCGGGGGCCGGGGCCGCCGACGCCGACGAGGAGCACCAGCATGACCGACGAAGCATCCGCACCGAGCCGTGGGCGACGGGGCGGAGGACGCGACGCCCGCCGCACCCTACGGGCCGGCGGGAACACCACCGCGGCCACGTACCTGACCCGCACGATGAAGCCGTTCGAGCTCGTCAGTGACGAGGGGCTCGAGATGCTCGAACACAACGCCGACAGGATCCTGGAGGTGGTCGGCGTCGAGATACGCGACTACCCGGCGGCGATCGAACGGTTCCGCGATGCGGGAGCAGACGTCGACGGCACCCGCGTGCGCTTCCCGCCAGGGATGTGTCGCCAGATCGTGCAGGCCTCTGCTCCTGCGATCTACACCCAGCACGGCCGCAACAGCGAGCGCAACGTGCAGATCGGCGGTGATGCCACCGTGTTCGTGCCGAACTACGGGTCACCGTTCGTGCACGACCTCGACGACGGTCGGCGGTACGCGACGCTGAACGACTTCGAGAACTTCGTGAAGCTCGCCTACATGTCCCCGTACCTGCACCACAGCGGCGGCACCGTGTGCGAGCCGGTCGATGTGCCGGTCAGCAAACGCCACCTCGACATGGTGTACAGCCATCTGCGCTACAGCGACAAGCCGTTCATGGGTTCGGTCACGGCCGGTGAGCGAGCGATCGACTCGGTCGAGATGGCACGGATCGCGTTCGGCGGGGATCTCCAGGACCGCACGGTGATGACCAGCCTCATCAATGCGTCGTCACCGCTCGTGTGGGACGCCACGATGCTCGAAGCGGCCGAGGTGTACGCCACCCACAACCAGGCCTGCATCATGACACCGTTCATTCTCGCCGGGGCGATGGCCCCGGTCACATCGGCCGGCGTGGCCGCTCAGAGCCTCGCCGAAGCGTTGGCCGGAATGGCGTTCTGCCAGCTCGTGCGTCCCGGTGCCCCGGTGATCCTCGGATCGTTCGCCAGTTCGATGTCGATGCAGAGCGGTGCGCCCACCTTCGGCACCCCCGAGCCGGCGATGGTGCTGTACACGATGGGCCAGCTGGCCCGGCGGCTCGGTGTGCCGTTCCGGTCGGGCGGATCGCTGTGCGCGTCGAAACTGCCCGATGCCCAGGCGGCCTACGAGTCGGCGGCGACCCTGCAACCGACCGTGCTGGGTGGTGTCAACTTCGTGCTGCACGCAGCCGGCTGGCTCGAGGGTGGGCTGGCGATCGGCTACGAGAAGTTCGTGCTCGACTGCGACCAACTCGGCGCGATGTCGACGTTCGTGAAGGGGATCGACCTGACCGAGAACGGGCAGGCGGTCGACGCAATTCTCGAACACCAGCCCGGCGAGCACTTCCTCGGTACCGCACACACCCTCGCCAACTTCGAGTCGGCGTTCTATCGATCGACGACGGCCGACAACAACAGCTACGAGCAGTGGACCGAGGAAGGTGGGCTCGACGCTGCCGCAGCGCGCCAACGCGATCTGGAAGGAACAGCTCGCCTCGTACGAGGCGCCGCCGATCGACGACGGCATCGACGCCGAACTCCGCGACTACGTCGCTCGCCGCAAGGCCGAACTTCCCGACACCTTCGTCTGACGAGGAGACGCACATGTTGAACCTGTTGAAACGGTGCGGAGTGACACGTGGCCCGCCGATCGACCGCGTCGACATCGCCCGCCATGCGTGATCTCGTCGCCGATCTGCACTACGAGATCGTGCCGATGAAGTCGATCGAGCAGGCGATCGACGACCTCCCCACCGGGGCTCACGTCTCGGTCACGTGCTCGCCGGTCAAGGGCATCGCCGCCACGCAGGAGTACACCGAGCGGCTGCTCAGTCTGGGTCATCGGCCGGTGCCGCACCTCGCGGCACGGCTGGTCGAGAGCACCGAGCACGCCGAGCGATTGGCGGCTTGGTTGCGCGAGCACGCCGTCGCGAGGTGTTCGTGATCGCCGGCGACGCCCCCGAGCCGCTCGGCCCGTACGAAGGTGCGCTGCCGTTCATCCGCGACCTGCTCGACGCCGATCCCGGGCGTCGAGCGGGTCGGCGTCACCGGCTATCCGGACGGGCACGCAGTGATCGACGAGGCCGTGCTCGTCGACCAGCTGCATGCCAAGCAAGCCGCTGCTGGCCGAAGCGGGGATCGACGGCTGGGTGTCGACGCAGATGTGTTTCGACGAGGACAAGATCCGGTCCTGGATCGAGGTGCAGCGGGCGGCTGGGATCGACTCTGCCGATTCGCCTCGGTGTCCCCGGCGTCGTCGACCGGACGCGACTGATGACGATGGGCACCCGGCTCGGGATCGGCGCCTCGATGCGGTACCTCGGCAAGAACCGCTCGACGGTGATGCACATGATGGCGCCGGGCGGGTTTCGACCCGACCGACATGGTCGTCGCATTCGCCGACGATGCCGACCGGCTCGGGATCGAGGCGCTCCACTCGTTCACGTTCAACGCCGTCGCCGATACTCGGGCCTGGCAAGAGGCGATCGTCAGCGACGTGATCGAGGAGTGAGGTGGTGACTCGGGTGAGACGCGATCGTGATCGGTGCCGGCGTGATCGGGTCGTCGGTCGCCCTCGAACTCGCCCGTAGCGGGCGCCAGGTCGCGGTGGTCGACAAGGGCCCCGGCCCGGGCGCCGGCTCGACCAGTGCCTCCTCGGCGATCATCCGGTACAGCTACTCGACGCGCGATCCGATCCTGACCGCCTGGGAGGCGGCCCAGTTCTGGTTCGACTGGGAGCGCCACCTCGGTGTCCGCGACCCAGACGGCATGGTCGAGTTCATCCCGACCGGGAACCTCGTGTTCCGAACCGCCCAGTACGACCTCGAAGGGATTCGAGTGTTGTGGGAGGAGTTCGGGATTCCGTACGAGGATCTCGACGGCCCGGCCATCAGCGCCCGGTTCCCGTGGCTCGATGTCGGCAGCTATTCGCCCCCCAAACGGATCGACGACCCCGCCTTTGCCGATGATGCCCACGGCCAGTTGAGCGGTCTCTACAACCCCGACAGCGGCTACATCGATGACCCGCTGCTGGCCTCGCGCAACCTGGCGTACGCCGCCCATCGGCACGGCGCCGAGTTCTGTTTCCACGCCAAGGTGACGGCGATCGATCGGGACGAGGGTGCGGCGCGTGGTGTCACGCTGGACTCGGGTGAGCAGATCGAAGCGCCGATCGTCGTCAACGTCGGTGGACCGCACGCCGGCATCATCAACCGGTTGGCGGGTGTCACCGATGACATGCGGATCGGTCATCGGGCGCTGCGGGCCGAGGTGTTCGTCGCCCCGGCGCCCCCCGGCGGTTCGCTGGAGGACGGTGCTCCGCTGGTCGCCGACCTCGATGTCGGACAGTACTTCCGGCCCCAGAAAGGTGGCATGCTGCTGGTCGGTGGGACCGAGCCGGCCTGCGACGAGATGCACTGGGTCGACGATCCGGATACGAACTCCGATATCCCCACCGTCGAGGGTTGGGAAACGTCGATGATGCGGCTCGCCAGACGGCTGCCAGAGTTCGGCGTCCCGTCTCAACCTTCCGGGATCGCCTCCATGTACGACGCCAGCGACGACTGGGTCCCGATCTACGACCGCTCCAGCCTGCACGGCTTCTTCATGGCGTGCGGCACGAGCGGCAACCAGTTCAAGAACGCACCGCTCGCCGGGCAGTTCATGCGATCGATCATCGATGCCACGATGAACGGGCACGACCACGATGCCGATCCGCTGCAGTTCCGAGGCGAGTTGACCGGGGAGATGATCGATCTGGCGGCGTTCGCGGCGCCGCGTGCCGGCCGCCACGTCCGGCACCGTGATGGGCTGACACGAACGAGGGGGAGAGATGGCACGACGCGGGGGCGGTCGAGCGGCACGCATGCAGGGACGCGCCCGGACCCGACTCGGGCCCGTCGGGCCCGGCGTTCATCCGGCGCAAGGTGATGCCGTACGACCTGATCACGCCGGACGGGCTGGACCTGATCGAGGCGAAGGCCGACCAGATCCTGGCCGAGGTCGGGATCGACATCAACGAAGAGGAGGATCGCGAGCTCTTCCGCGCTGCCGGGGCGTCGATCGATGGGCAGCGTGTCCGTTTCGAGCCGGGCCATGTGCGTGAACTCGTCACGACGGCACCGAGCGAGTTCACACAGCACGCCCGCAACCCGGCCAAGTCGGTGGTGCTCGGTGGCAACAACGTGGTGATGGCCCCGGCCTACGGGTCGCCATTCGTGCGTGACCTCGCCGATGGGCGCCGGTACGCCTCGCTCGACGACTTCCACAACTTCATCAAGCTCACCCATGCCACGCCATGGCTGCACCATTCGGGCGGCACGATCTGCGAGCCGGTCGACGTACCGGTCAACAAGCGCCACCTCGACATGGTGTACGCCCACATCAAGTTCAACGATCAGGCGTTTCTCGGCTCGGTGACCATTCCTGACAGGGCGCGCGACTCGGTCGAGATGGCTCGGATCCTGTTCGGCGCGGCGTTCGTCGACGAGCACTGCGTGATCATGGGCAACGTCAACGTCAACTCACCGCTGGTGTGGGACAACGCAATGACGGGGGCGATCCGCGCCTACGCCGAGGCCAATCAGGCATCGGTGATCGTGCCGTTCATCCTCGGCGGTGCGATGGGGCCGGTCACGTTGGCGGGCGACATCGCCCAGGCCCACGCCGAAACGATGGTCGGCATCAGCTTGGCCCAGCTCGATCCGGCCGGGGTGCCCGGTGATCTACGGCAACTTCCTGTCGTCGATGGCGCTTCGCTCGGGGTCGCCGACGTTCGGAACCCCCGAGCCGGCGATCGGTTCGTTGGTCGTCGGTCAGCTGGCCCGACGGGTCGGGTTGCCGTTGCGGTGCGCCGGTGCGTTCACTGCCTCGAAGATCCCGATGGGCAGGCGATGGCGGAGTCGACGATGTCGATGATGTCGGCGATCCTGTGCGGCACGAACTTCCTGTTGCACTCGGCCGGTTGGCTGGAGGGCGGGCTGGCAATGGGGTACGAGAAGTTCATGATGGATGCCGACTTCTGTGGTGCCCTGCATCGCTATCTCGAGGGTGTCTCGCTCGACGACGACGAGTTCACGATCGACGGGTTCCACGAGGTCGGGCCGGGCAAGCACTTCTTCGGCTCGCAGCACACGCTGCGCCACTACGAGACCGCCTTCTACGACAGCACCACGGCAGACAACAACAGCTTCGAGCAG
>CAVRNX010000022.1:0-104131 GCA_963722635.1 uncultured Acidimicrobiaceae bacterium | reverse complement strand
CACTATTCGCAAGCCGCGTGCGCCCATATCGGCAAGTCGCTGGAGGCGATGGCCCGATGCGCTTGGCAGCCATTCTGCGCCATTGAGCGCTCCAGCATCCTCAGCTTCTCGTTTGCGAGCGTTGAGCGACATTGCAGCTGGCGCTCGCGAAACCCCAGGTCGACGACGTCTCGCCCCGTTGGGCCGGGCTCGGATCGTCGCCATCTTGTCGATCTTCTAGGCACGTTCGAGGCACGAGCCCATCGCGGGCGGCCGGGTTCTAGCGCTCAGAAATGTGCCGTACGCTGGGCATTCGCGCGAGAGCGGACGACGGGAATCGAACCCGCATCATCAGCTTGGAAGGCTGAGGTTCTAGCCGTTGAACTACATCCGCGTGTGGGCGACAACCATACCGCCCGAGGTGGCCGCCGAGTCAGATCGGCGGCGTCGTGTCGCTCGAATGGTCGCTGCGGTGTCACACCCGTCCACGATGATGTGGTGGCATGACGCCACTGGGTGATCTCTCCAACCGATCCGACGCCGATGCCGTTGTGGTCGGCAAGGTTCGCAAGCTGCTGGCGATGGCGGAGGGCTCGAGCAACCCCAACGAGGCCGATGCCTTCTCGCGCAAGGCGGCCGAGCTGATCGCCGCTCATCGCATCGATCCCGCCCGTCTACGGGCAGCGGCCGACGACGATCTCGGTGTTGGAGTTGGTGCTCGGTCGCGCCGACGGGAATCGAACCCGCATCATCAGCTTGGAAGGCTGAGGTTCTAGCCGTTGAACTACATCCGCGTGTGGGCGACCACCATACCGCCCGACGCGGGTGGCGAGTCAGATCGATCAAGTGCCGCAGACTGTCACACCCATTCGCGAAGATGTGGTGGCATGACGAACTCGCTACACCACTGCGGCCAGGACGACGTCGACTCTGCTGTGCTCGTCAAGGTCCGCAAGTTGCTCGTCATGGCAGAGGGCTCGCCCAACCCCAACGAGGCGGACGCATTCTCTCGTAAGGCCGCCGAGCTGATCGCCACCCACCGCATCGAGGCGAGTCGGCTGCGGGCCACGGCCGGGGACGAGTTGTCGGTCATCGAGTTGGTGCTTGGCCGTGGGGCGTATGTGCGCGGTCGTCTTGCAGTCCTGCAGGCAGTGGCCGGGGCCCACGGTTGTCGGGTCGTGTTCGAGGTTCGCGATTGCGGCACGGTTGCTTTCGTAGCCGGGTTCCGAAGCGATCTCGACACGACCGAGTTGATGTTCCACTCGTTGCACACGCAGGCGTCGGGGCGGATGGCGACCGAACGCCGGGCCACCGCGGCAGCCACCCAGCAGTGGCGGCGATCCTTCCTGTTCGGGTACGCCGATCAGATCCGTCAGATGCTGGAGGCAACGGTCGATCACGCCCGGCGTCAGGTGGATCCCTCCAGCGCGGCGCTCCCGATGCTGCGAGCACGCGACCTTCGCGTGGATGAGTTCGCCCGACAGCGGTTCGGCAGGGTTGTGGCCGCACGTCGACCAAAGGCTGCCACCGTCACAGGTTGGGAAGCCGGCCGTCAGGCTGCCAGCAACGCCGACCTGGGGCGTCAGCAGGTCGGTGGGTCAAGGGCGCTCGGTTCCGGCCGGTGACTCCCGATGTCGGTCGCCAAGCTGTGTACGCCGCTGAGATCGCCGCCTTCGAAGGCACGTCCTACGAGTCGCTGACAACCATCGACGAACTGCTCGGTCTCGCAGCGTCGATCACGACTGCCGACTGGTGGTCTGCAGGTCAGATCGATGTCCTGCAGGCTCGCTCCGATGCGGGCTCATCGTCAACACGCCAACGCGGCTCGAATCAGCCCGTCGTGCGTCTCGCCGCCCCCCAGATGACGCCCGCGACGCTGGTGCACGAGTTGGCTCACGTGCTCGCTGGCGTCGGGCATGGCCACGGAGACGTGTTCCGCCGCGCCCACGTCGACCTCGCCGGCTACGCGTTCGGCCCCACCCGGGCCAACTGGCTGATCGAAGCGTACGCAGCGATGGGTCTCGCGCTCGGCAGTCGTGCCTGGCCGGCTCCGCCGATCGTCCCCATCGGCGGTGGGCCAATTTCGCTCTGACCCACCCGGTCGAGCCGGATCAGGGCAGTGCGGCGGGCTCAGGAATGGTCGCGAAGTCGGCGAGTTCCTCGATATCGGCGGCCGACATCGGCGCACCGAAGTAGAAACCCTGTGCCTCTCCGCACCCGAGCTGGCGGAGCCGGGCCACCGCTTGCACGTCCTCGACGCCCTCGGCGACCACCCACAGATCGAGGTTGCGGGCGAGGCCGAGCACCGACCTGACGATCGCATCTGCCCCGCGATTGGTTGCCAGGGACAGCACGAAGCTCTTGTCGATCTTCACCTCGTCGACCGGAAGCTGCTGTAGATAGGCGAGCGACGAATAGCCCGTGCCGAAGTCGTCGATCGAGAGACGAACGCCGAGCGCACTCAGCTCCTCGAGCACGCGGGTCGTTCGCACGGCGTCGGACATCACGTGTGTTTCGGTGATCTCGAGTGTCACGCTGCCGGCCGGCACCGTCGAATTGCGGATCAGGCGGCCGACGATCCCGATCAGATCGAAGTCGAGCAGCGCATTCATCGAGATGTTGATGGCCACGCCCCACTCCTTGCCGTCGGCCCACCAACGCTCCGCTTGCTCGAGCGCACTCGACAACATGAACGCCGTGAGGGAGGCGCTGACGCCGATCCGGTCCGAGAGTGGGATGAACTCGTCGGGCATGATCTCGCCGAGCGTCGGATGGGTCCATCGGCACAGGCACTCGACGCTGTTGATCCGGCCGTCGATCAGTGAGACCTTCGGCTGGAAGACCGATCGGAGCTGCCCGGCATCGATCGCCAGGCGAAAGTCGTGTGCGAGTGCCAGTCGGCGCGGCGTGTTGTCGTCGCGCTCGCGATCGTAGAAACACACGCCGGACCCCCGGCCTGATTTGGCCGAGTACATAGCGACGTCCGCGTGCCGGATCAGATCCTCGGCGCTCTCACCGTCGTACGGGGCAACCGCGATTCCGATGCTCACACCCATCGCCACGTGGAGACCGTCGATCTTCATCGGCTCGTTGATCGAGCTGCGGATGTGTCGGCACATCGCCTCGACGTCGGACCGCGTGGCGTGCGGCCCGGCGAGCAGTGCGAATTCGTCGCCACCGAGCCGTGCAACCAGCGTGTTGTCGTCGACGGAGGATCTGAGCCGGGTAGCGACCTCGATCAGCACACGGTCACCACTTTGATGGCCGAGCGTGTCGTTGATCTCCTTGAATCCATCGAGATCCATCAAGGCGATGGTGATGTCGGTGGTGTGGAGCGGGCCGACGTCGAACCGCTCCTCGAGATGGTCGGCGAACAGCACGCGGTTGGGGAGTGCCGTCAGCGCATCGTGGAGTGCCTCGTGCTCGCGCTGTCGGGCCTGGTCGTGTAATCGAACGATCAGACGTCCGTTCTGGAGTGCCACACCGGCGTGACTAGCAAGCGTGGCGAACATCCGAGCGTCCTGCGACACGAAGGTGTATATGTCGCTCAATCGATTCGCAGCGACGACGAACCCGATCGGCTCGGCACCCTCGATGATCGGGGCGATCAGCGCGTCGATCGCGCCGAGGTCGTCCAAGATCGCCCTCTCCCGCGGTGACGGTTTGTCTCTGGAGATCAAGATCGCTTCACGGTCCGCCACGAACTCATCGGTGAGCAGCTCGGCGAGATTGGGTGGGATGTTCAATCGCGTCGATGACTGTCCGCCGTCGTCGACGACGTAGCGCCGGCACGTCTGGTGGCCTGTCATCAGCCAGAACTCGGCGCGCTCCGCCCGCAAGAGGTCCTTGGCTTGGCTGAGCATCGCGTCGAGCACCGCATCGGGCTCTCGAGCACCGCTGACGAGGTGGGTGAAGTCGTACAGCAGGCTGAGACTTTCGTAGCGCTGCCGGAGGGAGCTGTATGCCCTGTATGTCATCAACAAAAAGACAGCGACACCTCCGAGCAACGGGACTGCGCTGGGCTGAACGTCGAGGAGTACGCAGATCACCAGCGTCAGGCTGGTGTTCGCCGGCGCAGTGATCAGGCCGATCTGCATGATGGCGCTCAAGGTGAGAGGTCCGCCGTGCCAACGCACGGCGGTGGCGACCGCGATGAACCCGACGACCTCAGCGGCGACGACCGCCACGAGGGCGACGAGCCAGCTGAGCGGCTGGAGTGCGTCGAGTTCGCCGATGAGCGCCTGCTGAACGGTCAGCAGCACCACTGTCTCGGCGAAGAACGCCGAGAGGTTCACCGCCAGCTTTCGCAGCGGCTGGCGCTCTCGGACGGTGAGGAAGATCAGCTCTCCGGCCAAACGCCCTGCGATGAGACTGAGCGGCGTCGCGAAGAACAGACCGAGCACGAGCACGATCTCGCTGAAGGTGAAGGTGTAGGTCTCACTGCGGAACTCGACGTCGAACACCATGAAGGCGGCGCCGATGGCGATCGCCGCGACCACCCAAACGGGCATTGCCCAACCTGTCGAGGGGGTGACGTCCAGATCGAGTTGGGTCAGACCGAGCAGGCCGAGTGCAGCCAGCGCGCCCGCGAGGAGGTACGTGCGCCGGGCGGCGTCCGGTCGTGGCTGACGCTGGTTCACTTGGCGAACGGCGCTGGCCTCGACGTGCGGTGGGCTGGCTGCTTCCACGTGACTACTTCGGCACATCCGCGACCTGGGGTGAGCAATTGCTGCTCACCCCAGGGCGTTCGTCGGATGGTTTCTACCGGGTCAGGACCAACGGCCGCCCCGGCAGCTGTCCCGGCTCACCAGCGGATTCCTGACAACTGTGAGGTCGAGACGACGCGCGGGTCGTCGAGCACGACAGGGATGTCGTTGCTCTTCTTGGTCGGTTTCGCCGACGCCGTGCCGGCGGCGACGCCGACCGACAGCACGCTGCTGACGAGTGCACCGATGGCGAGAACGCCGAGGCGAGATCTCTTTGACTTCTGCTGCATGTTTCCTTACCGCCTTTTGAGGAACTGGGTGGTCTCTTGGTACACAGTTATCAAACCTCGATGACGGCGGTATCGCAAGTCAATGTATGGTCAACCGTGCGTCGCCAATCGACCACTTACAGTGGTTGCGTGACGAGCGGCGCTGGAGCGCCTCGGCGCCGGCCAGTCAGGCGACGGGCAGTTCATCCTTGCTGGTGGTTGATTCTCAATCGACGCCGGCGGCGATCTCGACCGCTGACGACCAGCGAGCGAGTCCTGCATCGACGAGAGGATCGAGGCGGGTCAGCAGCAGGTCGAGGCCATCGAGTGCCAACCGTTCGGGCGTCGCCACCGGTGAGGCACCAACCACGTACTCGTTGGTGTGGGTGACGAACCCCCATGCCGTGACCGAGTCGGTCGGCAGGGAGCCCGCCTCGATCACCGCCGCCTCTGCCAGTCCCGCCAGCGTTGGGAATTCGGCCTCCGAGAACACGTCTGCGGGATGCTCGTCGAACAGCACGTACTCCAGCGACACCTGATCGATCATGACGATCCCCCCAGAAATTGGAGGCGCGCACAGATGCTCCATCGCGTCAGCTCGCCAAGGTGTCATGTCGTTGCCCTCCGCTCATGGTGGTCCCGCATTCATCGGACATGTTGACGAGCAGGCTGGGCGACGCCGACGTCCTGGAACACTCCCCAGCGAGATGCCAAGGCTGGCACGGGTGGCGATGTCGGGTCCGCCGGCCATCGCAGCGAGACCCGAACCAGTGCCGATCTCCCGGCCGCAGGAACTCCGCATCACATCGGCCGCTCTCAGCAAGAATCGGTTCGTGTGGGCGTGGATGCCGATCTCGTGGCCGCGTGTCTCCAGATCGTCGAAAAGGTCTGGGTCGTGAAGACACAGGCCGGCTGCGGTCCCGAAGGTGAAGTGGAAACTGCCCCGGGCGGCGTGAGCATCGAGGACCGCTGCGATGGCCTCGACGTGATCGACGAACCCCTGGGCCGCCGCAGTATCGAGATCGGTCAGAGCCGGGTCACTGAAGGGCGCCCACTCGTTCCGGGTGTGGACGTGGATCGCATAGAACAGATCGACGACGGGGCCGCTGCGTGCTGGGATGGTGACGACGCTGGTTGCCGTCGGTGACGGGGCCACAGCGACCGTGGTCGGGTGAGAGCCGAGCGGTCCGGGCTGGGTCTCCGTGGGCGGCGTCACCGTGGGCTGGGTCTCCGTGGGCGGCGTCAGCCGTGGGCGGCGTCACCGCTGGTCGGGTGCCGGTGCCGAGAGGTCCCGTCGGCCTCGGCTGTTGTTCCCCGCAGGCCGCCACAACGAGCGCCATTGCCAGAACCACCCGCACCAGTCTCATAGATCACCTCCACGGCGCCCATTCATCGTGTGCCGATTGGCGGTCCACGATCAAGAGCAATCCGTCACGTCATCCCCAGATGGCCATCCGCTCGTGTCGAGGGAAGTGCAGACAGAGCGATCAGTCGCCATCGAGAGGCGCTGATGGTGGAGCGAGGGTCACGCCGCATGACAAGCAAGACGCTTCAAGAATGGCTCGGCGACCACCGTGAAGAGTATGTCAAGGGGTCAACGGATGCTGAGCGGGTCGATGTGCCAGGTCGACGGTTCGAAGAGCTGACCCATGCGGAGGTTGAGACGCAGCTGCTCGCCGGCTGCGATCTGCTGGTCGAGACGAAAGACCCGGTTGCCCCAGCTGGTGAGTGGTGCCAGCGGACTTGTCGACAGGGTCGTGGCGTCGTCGAACACCGCTTCGAACCAGATGCAGCAGCCGTCGACGATCGTGTCGGTCGAAGCGGTGCGCTCGATCAGATGATCGGTGTCGAGCGAGTCGAGCGACTCGAGCGTGTGCAGATCGAACTCGAGCATGGGTTGTGGCTCGCCGATCGTCGACGCCACCGACCCCGGGCGGGTCCAGAACTGTTCGTTGCGGCCGGTGTCGAATCGCCCGGCGACGGGGGAGTGCTCGGTGGAGCTGAGGTCGATGCCGTCGGGCAGGTCGATGTTCCAGAAACGCCGGATCCGCATCGACTCGTGGAAGGTCACCGGCTCGGCAAAGAACCGGAACGTGGCGGGCAGAATGCGCCCACCGGGTCGCAGGACGCGGTCGCGCAGGTCGAGCACGTTCTGCAACATGTTCTCGTTGAACAGCTCGTCGCCCATCTGTTCGTGGAGGACGACGTCGATCGGCTCTGGTGGAGTGAACTCGCGGCTGTTGGCCTGCACGAACTCGATGTTCGTGAATCCGTTGTGTTGTGCGATCTCGCGCGCGACCTGGATGAAGTCTGAGTGTTCGACTGCGTAGACCTTCTTCGCTCCGGCCCTGCTCGCCATGAACGCCAACAGACCCGTGCCGGTTCCGAGGTCGAGCACGACATCACCGGGTTGCACGTTGCGCTGAATGCCGCGGTGGTAGGCATCGACGCGGACCGAGTCGCTCAACATCTCCTCGTGCTCGGCGAGTCCGGCGAAGTTGGTCTCGTTCATGTGGTCGTAGACGACGCTCATCAGCCAGTCGCTGGCGGCGATTCGTCGGGCGGCGAATCCCACAGTCGATCTGGCGGCCTTGGTCGCGGCCTGTGCCGCCCGGTTGCCCATCCGGCGAAGGCTACGGAAGGCTGTGTCAACGATGATGGAGTGGCTGTCCCCGCCGACCGCAGATTGGAGGTGTTGCCTCGCCGTGTCCAACTCGCTACAGGACGTCGTGGTGGTGGGCGCCGGCATCGTGGGAGCGGCGATCGCCCACGAACTCAGCCGGTACGAACTCTCGGTGACACTCCTCGAACGGGAGGTCGAAGCGGGATTCGGTACGAGCAAGGCCAACAGCGGCATCATCCACGGTGGTCACCACACCGACACTGAAACGCTCAAGGGGCGCCTGGAGTGGTGGGGCAACCAGCTGTGGGACCCGCTGTGTGAAGAACTCGGCTTCGGGTTCGCCCGTGTCGGCGAACTCACCGTCGCCCTCACCGAATCCGACCTGGCAGCGCTCGACGACCTGACCGACAACGCTGAAGAGAAGGACATCAGCGGCGTGCAGACCTGGTCTCGGGAACAGATCTGTGCCGCCGAACCGCAGATCACCAGAGGCGTCATCGCCGGGGTCTTTTCACCTCACACCGCAGTCGTCAACCCATACGAGGCGGTGTTCGGGCTGGTCGAAGCGGCCGTGGCCAACGGCGTCCACTTCCAACCCAACAGCCCGGTCATCGACCTCAGCCACGATGGCGACACATGGACGATCACCACACCTACCGGCACGCTCGGTTCGCGGTTCGTCATCAACGCCGCCGGCCTCGGCGCTGCCGCCATCGCCAACATGGCCGGGGTCGACGGCTTCGAGATCCGGGGCCGAAAGGGTGAGGAGTATCTGCTGGACAAGCGCCTCCGCCACCTCGTTCGCCACGTCATCTACCCCTGCCCAACCCCGGTGAGCAAGGGCACCCTCGTCATCCCCACCTACGACGGCACGATCATGGTCGGCCCCACCGCCGAAGCGGTCGACGACCTCGACGACAACACGACCACCACCTCCGGCGAGTCCAAGGTGTTCACCGAAGCACGGCGGCTCGTACCTTCTCTCAGCGAACGAGACATCATCGCCCAGTTCGCCGGCACCCGGGCAACGATCAGAGGCGACGACTTCCTCATCGGACCCACCGAGGCTGCGGGATTCATCAACGTCGCCGGCATCCAGTCACCCGGCCTCACCGCCGCCCCCGCGATCGCCCGCTATGTCACCGACCTTCTCCACGACGACGACTTGGAGATGACGCTGCGATCACATCTCAACCGGATCGAGCGGCCGGTCCATTTCGCTTCCCTCGCCACCGACGCCCAACGCTCCCTCGCCGACCACGACGAGCGCTACCGGCGGATCGTGTGCCGTTGCGAGTTCGTTACCGAAGGCGAAGTGTGCGACGCCATCGAACGGGGGGCCACCACCGTCGACGGATTGAAGTTCAGGACCCGGGCCGGCATGGGTCGCTGCCAGGGCGGCTTCTGCGCAACGAACTGCCTCGAGCTTCTGTCGAGCGAACTCGGCATCAAGATGTCAGAGGTCACCAAACGTGGCCCCGGGTCATGGCTGGTCCTCGACCGCCCCGACGGCACCACCCCCGATGCCGTCGACGGAACCGACGACGGAACCGATGCCAATGCGTCGTCGGCCAAGGACGCACCATGATCGACGACCGGCCGCATCTCCTGCATCCGAAGTACGACGTGGTCGTCGCCGGTGGCGGGCCTGCCGGCCTGGGAGCGGCCATGGCGGCCCGCGACGCCGGAGCCGAACGGGTTCTCGTCGTCGACCGCGAAGCCGAAGCCGGAGGGATCCTGCTGCAATGCATCCACTCCGGGTTCGGCCTCCACCATCTCGGCGAAGAACTGACCGGCCCCGAATACGCCCAGCGGATCCTCGAGAAGGCGCTCGACGACGGCGTCGACGTGCTCACCGACGCCTACCTGCTCGACATCGACAACGACCAGAACCTCAAGTTGCTCTCCTCCGACCACGGGGTCTCCATCCTCGATACCCGAGCGACCGTGCTGGCGATGGGCGCACGGGAACGAACCCGAGCCGCCATCCGAATTCCCGGTGGACGCCCCGCCGGTATCTTCACCGCCGGCGCCGCCCAGCGGTTGGTCAACTTGAACGGTGTCCTGCCTGGTCGGCGGGTTGTCATCCTCGGATCGGGCGACATCGGGCTGATCATGGCCCGCCGCCTCACCCTCGAAGGGGTCGAAGTGGCCGGGGTGTTCGAGCTGATGCCGCACGCCAACGGCCTGAGCCGCAATATCGTGCAGTGTCTCCACGACTTCGACATTCCCCTGCACCTGTCCACCACCGTCGTCGAAATCCACGGCCGGGATCGGATCGACAAGGTCACCGTCGCCCCGGTCGACGATCACCTCACGCCGGTGCTCTCCAAAGCCTGGGACGTTCCGTGCGACACGCTGCTGGTGTCGGTCGGCCTGATCCCGGAGAACGAGCTGTCCCGCGAGCTGCGGTTGCGGCTCGACCCCACGACGTCGGGACCGATCGTGTCGAGCACGATGGAAACATCCCGTGACGGCGTGTTCGCCTGCGGCAACGTGGTGCACATCCACGACCTGGTCGACTTCGTCAGCGCCGAAGCCGAGCTGGCCGGGGGCCACGCCGGCCGATTCGCTTCGGGGTTTCGGCCACCACACGACAACGTGCGGCTCCAACCGGGCGCCAATGTTGCCTACTGCGTGCCCCACACGGTCACCACGGATCAGCCCCATACCGTTTACCTCCGGGTCCGCAAACCGTTGGAGAAGAGTGTGCTCCGCCTCCGAGACTCCGAAGGCGCTGTCGTCCACGAGCGCCGCCTCCGGTATGTGGTGCCGGCAGAAATGGTCACGCTGAAGCTGCGCCCCGGCGTGCTCGATGGGTTCCAGGGCGACGCCCTCCAGGTGGAGGTGGTCCCCCGATGACCGACCACGACACCACCACCTACGCCTACCTGTGCATCGGCTGTCCGCTGGGCTGCCGGCTCGAAGTCGACGAGGACGAACACGGCGACATCATCGAAATCCGGGGATCATCGTGTCGGAAGGGCGATCGGTACGCCCAACAGGAACACACCGACCCCCGCCGCAGTGTCACAACCACCGTCGCAATCAGCGGAGGGATCTGGCCACGACTCCCGGTCAAGACCAGCGGTGAGATTCCCAAGGACCAGGTGCTGGCGGCGTGTGAAGAGCTGCGGCGGGTACGCGTGCACGCTCCGGTGAACATGGGCGACGTGGTGCTCGACGATCTGCTCGGCACCGGCTGTGCCGTAACCGCCACCCGCGACATGCCCGCAATCGACTCGTTGGGAAGGTTGGAAAGCTCCTCGTAGATTCGTCGGGATGGGGAGATTCGAACTCCCGACCCCCTGCTCCCAAAGCAGGTGCGCTACCAGGCTGCGCCACATCCCGTAAAGGTCGACCGCCAATCGTATCGGGATCCTGATCGCCTGCGCCGACCCGCTGTAGCCTCGACGGATCGACCGTCGACTCGTTGTCCTCGGGCCGCTCGTAGCGATGACGGCCATCCTGGTGGCGTTCGCTGTCGCCCGTGACGAGCCGCGCTCAGCGACGCCGCTGGTCGAGGGGCCTGCGCGGTCCGAGGTGCGAACACCGGTCAACGACGACGTGGCTCAGAGCGAGACCGCACCCGATGGATCAGCCGACGCAGCCGCGGGAGGTGCGGTGCCCTCGTCGCAGCCGACTGCCCCGACCAGCAGCACGACCACAACCACGACGACGGTGGCGCTGGTTCCGGACGATGGCAAGAACTCGAGCGAACGTCTGCTCGTCGACGCCTTCACCGTGCAGGACGCCGATCTGCAACCCAAGAGCATCGTGGCCTCGGGCGATGGCCTGTTCTTCGCCCAGAACATGATGTACCGGCACAACGTGGCGATCTACGACCGCGCCGGGAACCAGGTCGCCACGATCCCCGACGAGGTCGATCTGGCGGCGTTCGGCATCGACGGGGGTGGGGTCGCCCAGGGGTCACCGGTCGAGGCAGCGTTCACACCGGACGGGCGTTTTGTGTATGTGTCGAACTACAAGATGTTCGGCACCGGGTACAACCCGGTCGCCGACGACAGCTGTGATCGCGGCAGTTGGGACGACAGCTTCGTCTACAAGATCGACGTCGAGACGTTCGAGATCGTGGCCGTCACCCCGACCGGAGCTGTGCCGAAGTACCTGGCCGTGACGCCCGACGGGTCGAAACTGGTCGTGTCGAACTGGTGTGGCTTCGACGTCTCGATCATCGACACGGCGACCGACACCGAGATCGGCCGGGTCGACGTGGGGCGCCATCCGCGAGGTGTGGCGATCGACAGCGGCAGTCAGGTCGCCTATGTCACGGTGATGGGGGAGGCCCGAATCGACGTGATCGGTCTCCAGTCGCTGACCGTGATCCGCACCGTTCCCGACCCGGGCACGACACCCCGCCACGTGGTGCTGTCGAGCGACGACCGCTACCTGTACGTGTCGAACCACAAGATGAACTCGGTCCGCAAGATCGACCTGCAAGCCGGCTCGGTCGTCGGCATCGCCAACACCGGCGTCGAAACCCGCACGATGGTGCTGTCCGACGACGGCGAGAGCCTGTACGTCGTCAACTACCAGGACGGCACCGTCAGCAAGGTCCGCACCAGCGACATGGAGATCCTGCAGACCGTCTATTCAGGCGTGCACCCGGTCGGGATCGCCTACGACGCCGACACCCGCCAGGTCTGGGTCGCCAACTACGCCGGCAGCCTGAGGGTCTTTCGGGACGAATGACTCGCGAGTTGTTTCTGACATAACTCGCGGGCGGGTCAGAGCACGTCGAAGGTGAGGCCGGCGTGCTCGACGAGGCGAACGATCAGATCGTCGCCGAACGCCGTGGACGGAGTCCAGAATCCGCCGCCGAGGTCGTCGTGGTCGAGTTCGACCAGACCGACCGCGGTCTCCGCCAGCATCTTGGCCGTCGAGCCGTAACCGGGGTCGCGATCGCCGGTCACCTTCGTGACGAGTTGGTCGCCATCGGCGGTCTCGCCGTACAGACGGAGATCGAAGAATCCGGCCTCCTGCGCATCCTCACTGGGCCCTTCGCCCGGCTCGGGCAGGAACCTACCGATCAGCTTGCGGGTCGGCCCGAGAGCAGCCATCCCGGTGAAACCGGCCATGCCGCCGGCGACGGCAGCAGCCTTGATCGCTCCCATCGGGCCGCCTCCGACCAGCATCGCCTCGTCGTATTCGAAGCCGTCGCCCCACGGCCGCCCGAGCAACGCATGCGACCGCTGGACGACCCGTGTGTTGGCGGCGGCCATGATGAACGGTGCCACCCACTCACCCGACTTGGCGTCGAGTTGGGGTCGAACGACATTCGGCTGTTTCGGTCCGGTCCGCATGTCGGCGGGCGCCAAGGCGTACGGGTTGGCCAGCATCTTGCGCAGCTCGGGATCCTTGCGAACCTCCTCGATCATGTTCAGACCGCTGGCGATCGTGCCGCCGCTGGCGCCGCCCTTCATCGCCTTGACCCGCAGGGCGATCGAGGTGCACGGCTGACCGAAACGCTCGATCGCCTGCTGCTGGGTGAACCACACGCCGAGGTCCGATGGAATCGAGTCGAAACCGCAGGCGTGCACGATTCGAGCGCCGCTCGCCGTGGCGGCCTCGCCGTGGGCGTCGATCATCGCCCGCATCCATTGCGCCTCGCCGGTGAGATCGCAATAGTCGGTGCCGGCCTCGGCCACAGCGGCCACCAGCGGTGAGCCGTACAAGGCATACGGGCCGACCGTCGAGGCGACGACGCGGGTCGAGGCGGCCATCGCATGCATCGCCTCGGCATCGTCCGCATCGGCCACGATCTGCTCGACCTCGGCGCCGGTAGCTGCGGCGACCTCACGGAGCTTGCCGGCGTTGCGGCCGGCGATTGCCCAGCGGATGTCACCGTCGACGCCGATCCGCTCGACCAGTCGTGCGGTCAGGATCTGACCGACGAAACTGGTGGCGCCGAACACGACGAGATCGAATTGGTGATCGCTCATCGTTCGAGTGTGACACCCCTCGGTCACGATGGCCACATGAATCAGTCAACAGAGCGCAGCCTCTCGATCTCGTGCGACGATTGCTCGATGCAGTGCAGCGCTGCTTGCGGCGACTGCCTCGTCACGTTTCTCCTCCGAACCGACGCAGTCGAGCCCGATCACGACACGCTCGTGCTCAGTCTGCAGGAGGCAAGGGTCGTCAAGATGTTCGGCGAGGCCGGGCTGGTGCCCGACCTCAAGTTCCGGGTCGCCGGCTGAGGGTCGCGTGCGAGCCGTACGCTGGCCGGGTGCGACGCCCTGCTCCGCTGCCCACGTGGGACGAGATCACCGATCTCGCAGGCGAACACGGCATCGAACACCTCGGCGTTGCCCCGGCACTGGTGCTCGAACGTGCCCGCATTGCGCTGAACGAACGCAAGGCCGCCGGGCTGCACGCCGGTATGGAGTTCACGTACCGCAACCCCGAGCGCTCGACCGATCCTTTGCGGGCGGTGGCCAATGCCCGCTCGATCATCGTCGCCGCCCGTCCGTACCGCGCCGACGACGAGCCAGAGCGTCCACCCGGTGTCCAGGCCAAGGTCGGTCGCTACGCCTGGGTCGATCACTACGCCCCACTGCGGGCCGGTCTGCGGGCGATTGCCTTCCGGATCCGGGGCTCCGACCACCGTGCCGTGGCGTTCGCCGACGACAACTCGATCGTCGACCGTGAAGTCGCCTACCTCGGCGGGCTGGGCTGGTTCGGCAAGAACGCCAACATCCTGCTTCCCGGCGCCGGCAGCTTTTTTGTACTCGGCTCGATCATCACGACTGCCGAATACGAGGTCAGCCAGCCGCTCGACGACGGCTGTGGAAGCTGCACACGTTGCATCGATGGTTGTCCGACCGGAGCGATCGTGGCCCCAGGTGTCGTCGATGCCAACAAGTGCCTGGCATGGCTGGTTCAGCAACCCGGCACGTTCCCGGTCGAGTTTCGAGAGGCGCTCGACGATCGGCTGTACGGATGTGACGACTGCCAGGAGGTCTGCCCGCCGTCGGTGCGGCTCGGCAGCAACCATCGCATCACACTGTCGGGCCAGCCGGCCGACGAGCCGGTGCAGGCCTGGGTCGACGTGCTCGACCTGCTCGAGGCCACCGATCAGCAACTGGTCGAGCGGCATGGCCGGTGGTATCTCGCCAACCGTGACCCGGTGTGGTGGCGCCGCAACGCCCTGATCGTGCTCGGCAATCGGGGCGACATCGCCGATCCGCGCACGAGGGTCGTGCTCGATCGCTACCGGGCTCACGACGATCCCATGCTGCGCGAGCACGCCGATTGGGCGGCCGAACGTCTCGGCGTGGCGGGCGCTCGATGAAGCACATCCTGGTCACCAACGACTTCCCACCCAAGATCGGTGGCATCCAGTCGCTGCTGTGGGAATGGTGGCGTCGGCTTCCACCCGACCAGTTCGCAGTGCTCACCAGTCCGTACGCCGGCGCGTCCGAGTTCGACGCCGAGCAGCCATACCGCATCGAACGCGTGCGTGAGCCGGTTCTGTTGCCGCATCCGTTGATGGTGCGCCGGGTCAACCAGATGGCCGCCGACTTCGGCGCCGAGCTGATCGTGCTCGACCCCGCCGTGCCGCTGGGTCTGATCGGCCCCTCGCTCGACCAGCCTTACGTCGTGGTGCTGCACGGCGCCGAAGTCACGGTGCCGGGGCGGCTGCCCGGCAGCAGGCAAGGCTTGGCGTTCGTGCTCCGCAACGCCCGGCATGTCATCGCTGCTGGCCACTACCCGTCGGCCGAGGCCAACCGAGCCGCCGGCCGTTCGTTGCCCACCACGGTCGTACCGCCGGGTGTCGACACCTCGCGGTTCCGTCGACTCAGCGTTGCCGAGCGCGCTCGGGCGCGAGCTGACTTCGGGCTGCCGGTCGATGGCCAGGTCATCCTCGGGGTCTCGCGTCTGGTTCCCCGGAAGGGGTTCGACACGGCGATCCGAGCGGTCGCCGACATGCGCGACACCCACCCTGACCTGGTGCTCGTCATCGCCGGCACCGGCAGAGACCACGATCGGCTGCAAACTTTGGCGACCGAACTCGATGCTCCGCGTCCGGTTCCTCGGTCGCGTCGGCCATGACGACCTGCCGCGTCTGTTCGGGTCCGCCGACGTGTTCACGATGCTGTGCCGGAACCGATGGGGCGGGCTCGAACAGGAGGGCTTCGGGATCGTCTTCGTCGAGGCAGCCGCATGCGGCGTGCCTCAGGTGGCGGGCGACAGCGGGGGAGCAGCCGAAGCGGTCGAGCACGGCGAGACGGGCATCGTGATCCGCAGACCGGACAACCCGGCCACAGCCGTTCCCGACACGATCGCCGCATTCACCCGACTCCTCGACGACCCGTCGTTGCGGAGCCGGATGTCGATCGCCTCCCGTCGTCGCGCCGAACGCGAGTTCTCCTACGACGTGCTGGCGGCCCGGTTGGGTGGAGCCCTCCGGGTCGGCGCCGAATAGACCGGGAGCAGCCGCAGATCGCGACGATTCCAACCAGAATCGCACGTCGCTCGACCCCACGCCACACGTTCACCGACACCGCACTAACCTGGGGGTGTGACCGCACGTGACGCGATCGTCCAGGTGAATCTGGTGCTCACAGCTATCTTCGCGATCACTGCCGCCTATGCGGCAGCGGTGTTCTCGACACCGTCGCAATGGGTGGGTGCTGTGACTGCGATGGTGCTGTTCGCGATCGGCGTCTTCGCGTTCCTGTGGTCATATTGGAATGCAGTCCAGCGCAGCCGTGCCGATGAGATCTCCGTGACGCAGTTGTACATGCTGATGGGCGATGCGATTCCGGCTCCTGTTCGCCGCACGATGAATCTCACGCTGCTCGTGCAGTTCGCCGTGGCGATCACCACGACCCTGGTCCGCCCGAACGGGCCCGACGGCAATCCTGGCTCGTCGCTCGCCGTCGGATTCCTCGTACCGATGCTCGGATTCGGGTTGAACGGATTGTGGGCGGTGTACCACGGCAACTTCGCGACACGTACAGACGTCCGCACTTCACACACAGAAATCAGGCAGAATGCAGACCATGGCTGAGACCGCGACTGAGACCATCACCATTGCGGCACCGCTGGAACAGGTGTGGGCGATCGCCATCGATCTCGAGAAGTATCCGGTGTGGACCCACGACGTGAAGGATGTCGTGATCTCCACGCGCGATGACCTGGGGCGTCCCAGCCAGGTCGAATTCCGCACCTCGGCACTCGGGCGCAGCACGCACTACACCTTGTCGTACGACTACGCCGAACCCAACGTGTTGGCGTGGACGATGGTCAAGGGCGACATCCAACGCTCGATCGATGGCGCCTTCAAGTTCAACCCCACGCCTGAGGGTGAGACCCACGTGCAGTACGACCTGGCGATCGAGTTGGTGGTGCCGCTGCCCGGCTTCGTCAAGCGTCGTGCCGAGCGTCGCATCCTCAACGCCATCAAGGAATTGAAAGCGTTCGCCGAAACGTGAGTTCCCTGCCTCGTCGCTCCGTCGGCATCGATGTCGGCGGAACGAAATGCCTGGGCGTGGCACTCGACGAGGGTGGCAACATCGTTGCGGAAGAGCGGCTCCCGACGCCACGCGGACCGGGCAGCCTGCCACAACTGATCGACACGATGGTGCGACTGGCGGAGTCGCTCGGGTCGTCCGGCGAGGTCGGTGTCGGCGTCCCCGGTCTCGTCAGCCGTGATGGTGTGCTGCGCTCCGCCCCGAACCTCGATGGTGTCGCCGATCTCGATGTCGCGGGGCTGTTGGGCGAACGGCTCGGCCATCACGTGCACGTCGACAACGATGCAACCTGTGCGGCGGTCGCCGAATGGCTGCTCGGAGCCGGCACCGGGAGCGACGACATGGTGTTGGTCACGCTGGGCACCGGCATCGGTGGTGGCCTCGTGAGTGGCGGTCACCTGCAGCGCGGCAGCCACGGATTTGCCGGCGAGTACGGGCACATGGTCGTCGATCCAACGGGGCCGCCGTGTCCGTGTGGTCGTCGCGGATGCTGGGAGCGCTACGCGTCCGGTTCCGGGCTGGCCAGGTTGGCGCGTGAAGCAGCGATCGGCCGTCGGGCCCATCGCGTGCTCGAGATCGCCGGCGGCGACCCCGAGGCGGTTCGCGGCGAGATGGTGCAGCAAGCTGCCCGCGAAGGCGACGCACGAGGCGATCGCCGTGATCGACGACTTCGGTCGCTGGGTGGCGCTCGGCCTGGTCAACCTCACCAATGTGCTCGATCCCGAACGGTTCGTGCTCGGAGGTGGGCTGGCTGCCGGCGCCGATCTCTACCTCGAGCCGATTCGCAAGTGGTTCGGCAAGCTGATCTATCAGCCGCAGCTGCGCCCGATGCCCAACGTGGCGTTCGCAAGGTGGAACGAACGTGCCGGTGCCGTCGGCGCAGCGCTGCTGCACGCGGCTCACGAAGCGACGTAATTGGCCTTGGCGGCGTCGATCTCGCGCCAGGCCGCATCGCGACCGCCCATCCCCGTCGTCGAGGAGTACTTGTTCGGCTCGAGCGCCTTGTAGACCTCGAAGAAGTGCTGGATCTCGGCCCGCAGCTGGGGTGTGAGATCCTCCAGGTCGTCGACGTTCGCCCACCTCGGCTCTTTGGGGGGAACACAGATCAACTTGGCGTCCTCGCCGGCCTCGTCGCGCATGTACAACACGCCGACCGGCCGGGCCTCGACCCAGACCCCCGGATAGACCGGGTCTTCGAGCAGCACCAAGGCATCGAGCGGGTCACCGTCACCCGCCAACGTGTCGGGCACGAAGCCGTAGTCGGCCGGATAGGTGGTGGCGGTGAACAGCCGCCGATCGAGGAAGACACGGCCACCCTCATGATCGATCTCGTACTTGTTGCGGCTACCACGCGGGATCTCGATCACGACGAAGATGCACCCTTCGGCGGGCTGTTTGCTCATTCTGCGAATCATCCCACACCCGACGGTCGTGCCACGGCCGATAGCGTCGTGGAACATGGAGTTCCGGCGCATCGAAAACCTGCCCCCGTACGTGTTCACGATCATCAACAATCTCAAGATCGAGGCACGTCGCAACGGCGCAGATGTCATCGACCTCGGATTCGGCAACCCGGACATCCCGTCGCCCGACATCGCCGTCCAAAAGCTCGCCGAAGCCGCCCAGAACCCTCGCAACCACCGCTACTCGCTCAGTCGCGGCATTCCCAAGCTGCGCGAGGCGATCGCCGGGTACTACAAGAAGACGTGGGACGTCGACCTCGACCCCGAGCTCGAGATCACCAACACGATCGGCTCCAAAGAGGGCTTCAGCCACCTGATGTGGGTGCTGCTCGACCATGGCGATGCCGCCATCGTGCCGACCCCCAGCTATCCGATCCACATGTACGGCCCGCTGTTCGCCGGGGCCGATCTCCGCCAGGTGCCGATTCGCAGTCTCAGCCATCCCGAGGCCCGCGAGAACTTCGCCGACGACTTCTTCGAGAGCCTGCACACTGCCTACGACATCGGGTGGCCGAAGCCGCGGGTGCTCGTGATCTCGTTCCCGCACAACCCGACCGGCGCCAGCGTCGATCTGGCGTTCATGCAGCGCGTCGTCGACTTCTGCCGCGAGCGCGAGATGATCGTCGTGCACGACTTCGCCTACGCCGACGTCGGCTTCGACGGGGTCCAGCCGCCGAGCATCCTCCAGGCCGAAGGCGCCAAGGAGGTCGCCGTCGAGCAGTACTCGATGACGAAGAGCTTCTCGATGGCCGGATGGCGATGCGCCTTCATGCTCGGCAACGCCGAGGTCGTGCAGGCGCTCGTCAAGCTCAAGAGCTATCTCGACTACGGCATGTTCCAGCCGGTCCAGATCGCAGCCACGGTGACCCTCAACGAGGCATCCGACTTCCCCAAGGAGATCTGCGCGACGTACGAGAGCCGTTGCGACGCGCTGATCGAGGGGCTGGCGCGGATCGGTTGGGAGGTCCCCAAGCCGGGCGGCACGATGTTCGTGTGGGCGCCGATCCCCGACGCCTACTCCGAGATGGGATCGGTCGAGTTCTGCTCGATGGTCGTCAACGAATGCGACGTGGCGTTGTCGCCCGGCGTCGGCTTCGGTCCCGGCGGCGAGGGGTACGCCCGCTTCGCACTGATCGAGAACGAGAAGCGCATCCAGCAGGCGCTGCGCAACCTGCGTCGCGGGCTGACGAAGCTCGGCTGACGCCTCCTGTTGACGAACCCGAAACGCTCCCGCAACAGCTGATGTCTACGCTCGAACCCGTGCACACCGTGATCGTCCGCGTCTGGCTGCCCGATCGACCCGGCGCGCTCGGACAGGTCGCCAGCCGGATCGGTTCTGTTCGTGGGGACGTGTTGGGCATCGAGATTCTCGAGGTCGGTGGCGGTCGGGTGATCGACGAACTCGTCGTGGCGCTTCCCGACGAGCAACTCGTCGATCTGATGGTGAACGAGGTGCACGCCATCGACGGTGTGTCCGTCGAAGACGTGCGTGCGATCGACGGCAATCACACCGACGGAGGACTGCTGGCGTTGTCACTCGTGGCCGAGGTCGCCGAGTCCGAGCCCGACCAGCGATTGTCGGCGCTCGCCGACGGTGTGCAGCGGCTGACCGAGTCGGATTGGTCGATCGTCGTTCGCGACGGCACCGCCCTGGCGATCGTGCGGTGACGCTCCCGCTGCCGACTGGGTCGACTTCGCTGGTTGCCGGCAGCAGCCACCTCGGTGATCCCCACGCTGCGGCCGGCGACATGTTCTGGGCAGATCTTCCGGTGCGCGGGCATGTGGGTCGCCGCCGGCCGTGAGGCTCGGCCCGTTCACGTGCGCGAACGGGTCCGCCTCGATCTCTTCGTGCGGATCGTCGACGCCCTGTTCGGCTGAAGGCGGCTGGCTCAGCCGGCCGTCTTGACGTACTCCCAGAAGTCGATCTGTTGCCCGGTCGACGTCACGTGTTGCACAGCGGTGCCGCGCGTGAAGCCGGCGGCCTCGGCGACGCCGATGGCGACCTCGTCATCGGTGCGGAGATGCATGACGACGGTGTCGGCGCCCATCGCCCGGAGTCGGTCGTCGACGGCGCGCACGAGTTCGCTCGCCATATCTGTCGGCGTCCGGCTCGAGCCACCAACCGATCCGCGGCGTGTCGCCGGCATGCATGTCGACCTCGGTGAGCACGACGCCGCCGACGATGCGAACCGAGCCCTTCTCGCACACCGCCCGGGTCGCCGACCACACGGGCACCTCGGCCAGCCCGGAATCGAACCGGCGGGCGCCATCGACCGTGCGCGCCCCGGCAGCCACCTCGGCCGCATCCATCGAGCGCTCGAGCGTCTGTGCGTCGGCTCGTGTCGCCTCTCGGATGATGAGCCGTTCGGTGATGATCGGGGCGCGGAACAGCTCGGAGGCTTTCGGCTGCGGCTTGTCACGTCGGAAGCCCATGTCGCTCAGTCCTCGATCCAGCCGCGACTGCGTTCGACTGCGCGCAGCCATTGGGCATGCGCGAGGTCGGTGAACGTTCGGTCGGGCTCGGGCTCGAACGTGGCGTCGAGCTGCCAGGTCGCCCGGATCGCGTCGAGGTCGGGCCAGACGCCCTCGGCCAAGCCGGCGAGGAAGGCGGCCCCGAGCGCCGTGGTCTCCTGATCGGCCGGACGGCGCACGGTGGCGCCGAGCTGGTCGGCCTGCATCTGCAGCATGAAGTCCATCACCGAGGCGCCGCCGTCGACGCGCAGATCGGTGATCGGCGTGCCG
This sequence comes from uncultured Acidimicrobiaceae bacterium, assembly GCA_963722635.1. GTDB lineage: Bacteria > Actinomycetota > Acidimicrobiia > Acidimicrobiales > Ilumatobacteraceae > Ilumatobacter. Next base: position 82,849 of record CAVRNX010000022.1, on the reverse strand, counting down.
CTGGCGGCCACCATGGCGTCGACCACGTCGCGGGTCTGGTAGGTCATCGCCTCGACGACGGCTCGTGGCGATGTGGGCCCGGGTGGTGCCGCGGGTGATGCCGACGATCGTGCCTCGGGCGTACGGGTCCCACCACGGTGAGCCCAGGCCGGCGAACGCCGGGACGACGAACACGCCGCCGCTGTCGGGCACGCTCTCGGCGAGCGGCCCGATCTCGGCGGCGTCGTCGATGATGTTGATGCCGTCGCGCAACCACTGGATGGCGGCACCGGTGACGAAGATCGCCCCCTCGAGGGCGTAGGTGACCGTGCCATCGGCCAGCTCCCAGGCGATCGTGGTGAGCATCCCCTCGGTCGGAGGCGGGCAGGTCGCGCCGACGTTGAGCAGCACGAAGCTGCCGGTGCCGTACGTGTTCTTCGCCATGCCCGGCTCGAAGCAGGCCTGTCCGAACAGGGCCGCCTGCTGATCGCCGGCGACCCCGCTGACCGGGATCCCGCCGGTTCGACTCCGCAGGTGTCGGAGGTGACGCCGAATCGGCCGCTCGACGGACGCACCGTCGGGCAGGGCGGTGATCGGCACGTTCAGCAAATCGCACAGCTCGGGGCTCCATCGGCGCTCGACGATGTCGTACAGCAGCGTGCGGCTGGCGTTGGTGACGTCGGTGGCGTGCACTGCGCCGCCGGTCAGGTTCCAGATCAACCATGCGTCGATCGTGCCGAGTGCAAGATCGTCGTCGACGGGGATCTCACGATGTTGCAGGAGCCACTCGATCTTGGTGCCGCTGAAGTACGGGTCGAGCACGAGCCCCGTCTGCCGGCGCACGAGGTCGAGATGTCCGGCAGCTTCGAGTTGATCGCACCGGGCGGCCGTGCGCCGGTCCTGCCAGACGATCGCGTTGCCGTAGGGGACGCCGGTCGATCGGCTCCAGGCGACGACGGTCTCGCGTTGGTTGGTGATGCCGATCGCAGCGACCGTGTCGCGTCCGACGTCGTCGATCACGTCGCTCAGCGTTGCGACCACGGCTGCCCAGATCTCCTGCGCGTCGTGCTCGACCCAGCCGGGCTGCGGGAAGTGCTGGGTGAACTCGCGATACGAGGCGACAGCGGGCTTGCCGTCGGGGAAGACGGCCCGACTGCGGACGCCGGTGGTGCCGGCATCGATGGCGATCACACAGGTGTCGTTGCTCACGATCGCGACGGTATCCCAGATCGCCTCAACGACGCCGTTTGGCGTCGCGTCGGGGTGTCACCACCGGTGCGGCTGGTCGGTGCCGGTTTCGGTCGCGGTCGGGTTCGATCGTCCTCGCTGTCTTGCTCGTTTCGACCGCCCGGAGCCGCGAACCGGCGCCTCGGCGCGCAGCTGTTTCAGGGTCTTGCGCTGATAGCCGAACTTGGCGAGCACGTACCCGAAGCCGAGGTACAGCGGTCCGCTGACGAGCAGTCCGGCGAAGATCCCGACCAGAGACGTCGATCGAAACAGCAGCACGAACAACGCAGCCATGATGCCGACGTACAGCAACCATTCGCGGATCAGCCGTTGCCACGGAACAGGACGTGAAGAATCCCAAGCCACAGCAAGTTCCTAGCAGCTCGGGACGGTGCTCAGGAAAGCGTCGAGGCGGTCAGATGCCGACGGGTACGGCGGGATATGCGGGCTGCGCGGTCTGCACGAAGCCCGGGTAGTCGTAGATCTGCAGGGCCTCGGTGGTCGTGTCGCCGTTCGGTTTCGGCCAGGCGACTTCTTCGCCGTTGACCCTCAGCTGCACGGCCTCGATACCGTCGATCTCGGTCGCCGTGTACACGATCTGGGCGATCGCCTGCGACAGGCTCTGGCCGGTCAGTTGTGAAATCTCGGGGGTGAAATCGAGAATCAGGATCTGGCCATTCGAGCGTGCCGAGAGCAACTCGGTCGTCGGCGGGATGAACGAGCTGTACTGATCGGCGATTTCGTCGTCGTTGGGGCCGAGCAGCAGGATCTCGATCAGGTCCTCGCGGAATGTCGCATCACGCGGAACCGAGCGCAGCAGGCGCTCCTCCCCGGGGGCGACGAGATAGATCCGGTCGGCACCGGCGGCGTCGGTTCCGGCTGAACTGTCGCTGATCTGGAGGCTGCGCTCGTCCTCGGGAAGATCACGGGGGGCGGAATCGGTCTGGATCCCGCAGGCACCGAGGGTGAGCAGTGTGGCGAGGATGACGGCGGTCGATCGACGGCTCATTCGTCGAGCTCCTCGGCCGGCAGCTCGATCACGAATCGCGCCCCGGGTTCGCCATCGAGCCGGTCCTCGACCCAGACCCGCCCGTCGTGCATCCGCACGTGTTCGTCGACGAGGGCCAGCCCGAGCCCGGCGCCGTCGTTCGACGCCCGCCGGCCGGCGACCCCACCGCGAGCGAAGCGCTCGAAGATCTGGACGCGTTCGCTCTCGGGCACACCTTGGCCGTGGTCTTCGACGGCGATCCGGATCGCCGAAACGGGCTGTTCCGTAGGGTCGACCTCGGTGATCGAGATCTCCGGAGCGCCGCCCCCGTGCAAACGGGCATTGTCGATCAGGTTGGCCACGACGCGAGCCAACCGCCGTCGATCGCCGTTGATCAACACCATCTCGGCACGCGGTGACACGGAGATCGACGTCGTGGGCACGCTGCTGACAGCCACGGCCTGCCTGACGAACTCGGCGGCGATCAGCTCTTCCATGTGCAGTCGAACGGCCCCGGCATCGAACCGGCTGATCTCGAGCAGGTCCTCGACGAGCCCTTGGAAACGCACGACGTCACCCTTCAGGAGATCGAGTGCGGCTTGTGCTCGCTCGGGCATCTCGTCGCGGCGCGCATCCATCACCTCGACCGAAGCGGACAACGTCATCAGCGGAGAGCGCAATTCGTGACTCACGTCGGAGGCGAACCTGGCGTCGCGTTCGATGCGGCTCTGGAGAGCGGACGCCATGTCGTTGAACGAGTTCGCCAGCACGCTCAGGTCGGGATCCTCGGTGGGTTCGAGGCGAGTGTCGAGGCGACCGCCGGCGATCGCTTTGGCGGCCTGCGCGGCAACCCCGACCGGGCGCACCGCGCGACGTGCCGCAAAGGAGCCGGCCAGGACGCCGAGCGCGGTCGTGATCATGGTGCCGAGCACGAGCGACAGGCGCACGGACTGGAGCGTGTTGTCGACCTCGTTCAGGCTGAAGAACTCGAAGTAGGCGGCCTCGCTATCGGTGAGTTGGTAGCCGACGACCACATTCGGCTCGTCCTCGACCGAGACGATCATGCGGGAGGCGACGCCATCGGCGATCACCCGATCGACGAGAGCCTGTGGGAGCTGGTTCTGGTCGTACCCGGTCTTGCCGGGGGTCCAGACGTCGTTGTACCAGACGAGTGGGCGCTCGACACCGAGATCCTCCAGCCGGGTCATCGCCTGCTGTGCGTTGGTCGGGCTGCCGCGCAACGCATCGGCGACGATCAAGGCGCTGCTGCGAGCTGCCGTGCGAGCGTCGTTGTCGCGCTGGTCGACGACGCTGGAGCGCGCGAATCCGTACGTCACGAACGCAAGGAACAGTGACAGCATCAGGGCGCCGAGCGTGAAGATCAACAGGATCCTTCTGCGTAGCCCCCACTTGCGCCGGGTGTTGCCACCCAGTGGAACCGGGGCGAAACTACCGAACGCCCCAGGGTCGGCTGCGGCGACGGTCACGTTCGGTCACCCACTGGAGGCCCCAGTGTCACGTCTGCAGGCGATAGCCGAGGCCGCGCACGGTGACGACGTGGCGCGGGTTGGCAGGGTCTTGTTCGACCTTGGTGCGCAACCGACGCACGTGCACATCGACCAGGCGCCCGTCGCCGAAGTAGTCGTATCCCCACACCTTGTCGAGCAGCGCCTCGCGGCTGAAGACCTTGCCCGGGTTCTCGGCCAACTCACACAGCAATCGGAACTCGGTCTTGGTGAGGTGCACCTCGTGGCCACCCTGCAAGACCTTGCCCTCTTCCGGGATCAACTCGAGATCGCCGAAGACCAGGCGTGCGTGCGAAGGTGACGTCGGCCGGATCCGGCGCAACAAGGCGCGAATCCGGGCGGACAGCTCTTTGGCTGCGAACGGCTTGGTCAGATAATCGTCGGCGCCCGCCTCGAGACCGGCGACGATGTCGTGGGTGTCGTTGCGAGCCGTGACCATCACCACCGGAACATCACTGGTGCGGCGGATCGTGCGGCACAGCTCGAAACCGTCGATACCGGGCAGCATGATGTCGATCAGTACGACATCGGGCGAAACACTGTTGAACAGCTCGATCGCCTCTTCGCCGCTGCCCGCTTCGTCGACGGTCCAACCCTCGTCTTCGAGGGCGAGCTTCACCGCCGAGCGAATGCGCTCGTCGTCCTCTACGGCCAAGATGCGGGTTCCCACCACCCTATGATGCCTCAATTGCGAGGCAAATCACGATCAATCGGCAGCTCGGACGCAACGAATTGTGGTGAGCAGCGCCTCGTGCAACCCCGGAGCGGCCGCCAGCATCTCCTCCGGACGTGCCGGAGCGCCCGAGAAGTCGCTCGTGATCGCGCCTGCTTCGCGGGCGATCAGCTCGCCTGCTGCGGCATCCCACGAGTTCAGGTGCAACTCGTAGTAGGCGTCGAGCCGGCCACAGGCCACCATGCACAGATCGACTGCGGCGGAACCGAGTCGGCGGATGTCGCGCACCTCGGTGATCATGCCGACGAGAAACTCGGCCTGCCGGCGGCGGGTGTCGGCGCGATACCCGAACCCGGTGCCGACCAGTGCCAGGCCGAGCTCGGTCTCGGCGCTCGCCGAGATCGGCACATCATCCCGCGTGGCGCCGGCGCCGAGAGCGGCCGTGAACATCTCGTTGAGCGGCGGAACGAACACCGCCCCGGCCTGCATTTCACCGTCGAGGGCGACTGCGATCGAGCAGGACCAAGCGGGCTGGTCGTAGACGAAGTTGGTGGTGCCGTCGATCGGGTCGAGCAGCCACGCATACCCGCTGATGCCGTCGTCGGCTGTGCCTTCCTCGCCGATGATCGCGTCGTCCGGGCGAAGGCGTCGTAGTTCGGCGACGATGTGGGCCTCGGCAGCACGGTCGAATTCGGTGACCACATCGGTGTGCGATGACTTCGTGTCGCCCGCAAGTCGATGACCAACCTGGCCGACGCCGCGTCGACCTTCGTGGGCGATCGCGCCGCCTTCGCGCGCCAACCGTTCGGCGAGCGATCTCAGCTCGGCGCGCTCGGTGACCGAGGGCGTCATAGCGGTGCGTGCCCAGCCTGTTGACGATCGGCGATCTCCCGCCATTCGCCCATCGCTCGCAGGGCCAGGATCGAAACGATCGCCATCCCCCCAGCCGACATGACGGCGCCGACCAGCAGCCCGATACCCCGTGCCACAGCGCAATCGCCGTCGCACTGTAGGTCGACGAGGGCGAAGCCGATCAGTCCGCCGGCCAACCCGCCGAGCAGGATGACGACGAAGGCGACGACGCGGGCGGCGACCGGCGGGATCGCCGAAAGGGGGCGTGGTTCCGACACGACGCCAGCCTACGAGCCAGCTCGACCGTCGTGCATGCCTCGTGCGGGCTCGACGTCGTGCGCCCTGGTCTGCGCCACGACTCGACCCACGCTGCCGCGTCGGGCTGAATGTGCGTAGAGTTCTGGGCCGTGCACGTGGTGGTCGTCGTTCCGACGTACAACGAGGCGGACAACATCGTTGCACTCTGTGAACGCGTTCGCACCGCTCTGCCAGAGGCGGACGTCTTGATCGTCGACGATTCGAGTCCTGACGGAACCGCCCAGCTCGCACGCCGTGCGGGCGAGCGGTTGGGACGGATCTCGGTGCTGGAGCAGGCCGACAAGGGCGGGCTGGGTGCCGCCTACCGGGCAGGCTTCCTGGCCGCCATCGATCGCGGGGCGGAGATCTGCATCCAGATCGATGCCGACCTGTCCCACGACCCGGCGATGCTGCCGGCCCTGGTTGCGAATATCGAGCACGGCGCCGACCTGGCGATCGGGAGTCGATACGTTCCGGGTGGTCGCACGACCGATTGGCCGCGCAACCGTCACGCCTTGTCCCGGTGGGGCAACCGGTATGCAGCAGGTGTGTTGGGGCTGGCGGTCAACGACGCCACAGCAGGTCTGCGGGCCTACTCGGTGTCGGCTCTGCAACGCATGGATTTCGAGACGGTCCGTGCCGACGGATACGGATTCCAGGTCGAGATGACACATCGGCTCGTGCGTGCCGGCGGCCTGATCGTCGAGTTTCCGATCACGTTCAGCGAGCGCGTCGCAGGCGAGTCGAAGCTGTCCGGGGGCATCATCCACGAGGCCTTCGTGCTGGTCGCCCGGCTGTGGCTGGCCGATCGCCGGGGCAGGCGTCAACGTCGTCGCAGCGGCGGCTGAGCCCTGGTCGACCGGCTGGCGTCGCCGATGCCCGAACCCGGCGCTGGCGGGGACTGCCGGCGCGTTGACGTCGGTGCCCCGTGGCGACGTAGCGTGCGGGTATGAGCGCTCGCAAGGTCGTGTTCGGTGCCTTCATCCCGCAGGGATGGAAGATGGAGTTGGTCGGCGTCGACGGTGCCGCCGAGAAGTGGAACAAGGCCGTCGAGGTCGCTCAACTGGCCGAGCGCCTGGGCTACGACTCGATCTGGGTCTATGACCACTTCCACAACGTGCCGCGTCCTGCTCACGAGGCGGTGTTCGAGTGCTGGACCACGATGGCAGCGATCAGCCAGGTCACATCCACGATTCGCCTCGGTCAAATGGTCGGCTGCAACAGCTATCGCAACCCCGGCGTGCTGGCCAAGATCACGTCGAACATCGACGTGATCTCCGGAGGTCGGTTGGAGTGGGGGATCGGCGCGGGTTGGTACGAGAACGAGTACCGGGCCTACGGTTTCGATTTTCCCAAGCCGAAGGATCGGATCGGCATGCTCGCCGAGACGGTGCAGATCGTGCGATCGATGTGGACCGAGCCGGAGACGACGTTCTCGGGGAAGTACTACGACATGAAGCGCGCCAACTGCGACCCGAAGCCGCTGCAGCAGCCGTCGCCACCGATCTGGATCGGGGGCGGTGGGGAGCAGTTGACGCTCCGTGTGGTGGCCCAGCACGCCGATTGCTCCAATTTCGGTGGTCCGCCCGAGACGTGGGCACACAAGCGCGATGTATTGCGGCAACACTGCCGGGCGGTCGGTCGAGATCCCGATCAGATCCGCATGACCTGGTCGCCGGAGGTGTTCATCCGCCGCACCGAGGCAGAGGTCGAGGCCGCCGGCTCGTTGGCGGTGTGGGGTCAGCCGGCCGAGGAATGGCGTGCCAACAACCTGGTCGGCACCGTGGAGCAGGTCGCCGAGAAGGTCCGCGCCTATGTCGACCTCGGCTGCGCCGGCTTCGTGCCGTGGTGTGCCGACTACCCCGACACCGAGACGCTCGAGTTGCTCGCCACCGAGATCATGCCCGAGTTCCGCTGATCGCGACCGGCTGATCCCGACGTTCTGGTCCGGAAACGGCACGTCAGGAACGGACAGCACGTCAGGACCGGCCAAACCCTGACCGGAACGAGGACCGGGGGTGGGAGAGGTGGCTACACGTAGCTGCGGTAGATCACATCGGCGACACAACTCGGCTTGGCCGCGCCCTCGCACTCGAATGTGAACTCCAGCACGGTCTGCACGCCACCGGCGATGTCGGTCACGTCGAGCAGCTTGACGCCGAGTCGCAACCGTGAGCCGACCATCACGGGTGACGGGAAACGGATCTTGTTGGCGCCGTAGTTGACGCCCATCGAGAACCCGGTGGTCATCACGACCTGGGGGTAGAGCACCGGGCCGAGCGACAAGGTGAGATACCCGTGGGCGATCGGCCCGCCGAACGGGCCGGCGTTGGCCTTCTCGACGTCGACGTGGATCCACTGGTGGTCGCCGGTCGCCTCGGCGAACAGATTGACCTGGTCCTGAGTGATGTCGACGTACGGGCTGTAACCGAGGTGTTCGCCGACGAGGCCCTTGAGTTCGTCGACGCCATTGATGATGCGTGGTGACATGTCCGCCAGCATGGCACCCGGGTTCGAAGTGATACGAATACTGACGATGACCGATCTGTTGACTACCCACGCCGACGACCAGCCTGACGAACTGGGCGTCGTCGACGAACGCTGGCACGGCAACGTTCGCACGCCGACCTACGCCCAACTCGAGTCCCGCTCGAACCGGCTCGCTCGTTGCAGGTTGCCTCGCTCGATCGAGTGGTCGGACGAGCATCCCAAGACAGGTTCTGGCAAGGTGCTCGAACGTCGGTTGCGGCAACCGTTCTGGAAGGGCGACGGCAGCAATGTCTGACACCGCACCCGAGACCGGCATCCGATCGGGCTTCATCACGTTCGTCGGCAGGCCGAACGTCGGCAAGTCATCGTTGATCAACGCCATCTGCGGTCAGAAGGTCAGCATCGTGTCCGACAAGCCGCAGACGACGCGCCACCGCATCATGGGCGTGCTCACGCGTCCCGACGCCCAGCTCGTGTTCGTCGACACGCCGGGCCTCCACAAACCTGTCTCGGCGCTGGGTGAGCGCGTCAACGCCACTGCCATCGAGAGCACGGTCGACGTCGACGTGCAATGTCTGGTGCTCGACGCCACGATGCCGTTCGGCAAAGGCGACCGGTGGGTCGCCGGGAAGTTGCAGATGCAACAGGCCGTCGTGATCGTCAACAAGACCGACATCGCCTCCGGTGAGCAGGTGGTCGCAATGCTCGCATCGGCCGGTCAACTCGACGCCGAGGCCTACTTCCCTGTGTCGGCCAAGACCGGCGAGGGGATCGGACCGCTCGTCGAGTACCTGGCTGCTCGGCTACCCGAGGGTCACAAGTACTTCCCCGACGACGAGATCAGCGACATGCCAGAGCAACAGTTCGTCGCCGAATTGGTACGTGAGCAGTTGCTCGCCGTGACGCGTGACGAGCTGCCGTATTCGATCGCCACCCGAGTCACCGAGTGGGAGTGGCCACGCGTTCGCGTCGACATCATCGTCGAACGTGACAGCCAGAAGGGCATGGTGATCGGCAAGGCCGGTAGCGTGCTCAAAGAGGTCGGCACTCGTGCCAGGGCGCAGATGCCCGAGGGCGTGTACCTCGAGCTGCGGGTCAAGGTCGACAAGGACTGGCAGCGGCGCCCCGACCGGGTCGAACGCCTCGGTTACTGATGTCCTGAGGACTTAGGCCTCTGTGGCCGGTATCGGTCGAGTTCCAGAATTGATGTGTGACCATCGCCTGGGGTGTTGTGGTGACGATCCTGTCACTGATCGCTTGGGTTGGGCAGCTGGTGTCCTGGTTCGCTCCGGAGCGCGCCGTCGGGCTGGGTCTGACCGAGGCAGAGTCCGAGGTCGAACCGGTCTTCTGGCTCGATACGCGTGCTGAGGCGCTGTGGGATCTGCTGATCCTGTGGACGATGCCCGTGGCGGGCGTCTTGTTGATCGCCGACCACCGCTGGTGGCCCTACTTCGGGCTCGTCGGTGGCGGCTCGTACCTGTACTTCGCAGGACGCGGCATCGCGGTTCGGCGTCTCATGCGTCGACGCGGCGTGCGGATCGGTGCACCGAGCAGCGTCATGGTCGGACTGATGGCTTTGGCGGTCTGGGCCGTGATGGCAGTGATCACGATCGTCGCCGCCGTCGTGGCACTCGAAGGAGGATGAACCTGATGGAGGTGACCACCCTGACCTGGGTGATCGCGCTGGCCGGGCTCGTCCTGATCGTGCTGCTGGCGGCGCTCCAATTGGTCGCCGTCGTTCGGCCGCGGGCCAGGTGGACGATCGACAACGTGTATGGCAGTGACCCGTCTGCCACCGACCCGACCGCATACTTCGCTTTCAACCAGGGCTTGGCATGGGCCGACGCGTTCTTCTGGGCGCCGATTCAGATCGCAGGCAGCATCGGCATGTTGGTGGGTGAACGGTGGGGCTTCTTGTTGGCGCTGATGGCGTCGGTGCCGTTCTGGTACACGGCAATCCCGCTGTTCCACTGGGATCGGGCGCTGCAGTTCCGCAAGCCGACGGCCGCCTACTGGATGACCTGGGGGATCTGGCCGGTGTTCGGCGTGTTGGAGGGTGTGTACTGCTTCACTCGGCTGCTCGACTGACTACCGGCCTCGTCGATCAGCCCTCCGGCGACGTGTCGTTGGTCGGCACGGTCGTGGTCGTGGTCGTGGTCGTGGTCGTGGCCGGGGTCAGTGAAGTCTCGACGATCAGGCTGGAGAAGTCCACGAACGCCAACGGCTCGCCGGGGTCGCTCGAGCCTCCGAGCGATGGCACGAAGACGGCAATCGGATCTCCATCGACTTCGAACCGCACGAAACCGATCGCACCCTCGTCCTGCGTGACGAACGACGTGAATGTGAGAACGATCTGACCGGTGGCGCGGCGCTGTTCGTCGTTCGACAACCGATCGAGCACCGTCGAATCGAGTACGACCGTCGCTGTGGCGCGATCGAGCAGGACCTCTTTGATCAATCCGTCACGAACCGAACTGCGCAACCCTCCGGCGGCGATGTCGCTGGTCGGGGATTCGAGCTGAGCTGATCACGCTGATGATCGACACCGGTGTGAACAGCTCGCGACGCACTGGCTGGACCTCGTCGGAGAACCCGATCGTGTAGAAGATCTCCACGGGTGCGGTGTCCGGAGGAGGAACCGTGGTGCTGGAGGTCGTGGTTGCACCATCCGGGACCGAGGCGGGGACCGCCGGCAGTGTGGTCGTGGTGGTGGTCGTCGTGCTGGTCGTGGTCGTGTTCGCCAGCACGGCCGGCAGCTCGGCTGGGTTGTACGGCGAGACGCGCTCGTCGGTGGGCAGGCTGCAGGCGGCCAGCGTCAGCGGAATCAGCAGGGCAGCCCTGATGCGCACTCGGGAGCTGGTCGGTGGCATCACACACTCTCCGTTGGAAGTCGAACGACGAAACGTGCTCCACCGCCGGGTCGGTCCTCGACCCAGGCCTCGCCGCCGAGCGCATGGGCGTGCTCGGCGACGAGCGCCAGCCCCAACCCGGTACCGATCCGATTGCGGGCCGCGCTGCCGCGTGCGAATCGTTCGAAGATGCGGGTGCGTTCGCTGGTGGCGACGCCGGGGCCCTCGTCCTCGACGGCGAGCAGCACCGACTTCTTGACCGGCGACGGCTCGATCGCGATTCGGATCGGGCCGCCTCCGTGGTGGGTGGCGTTGTCGAGCAGGTTGCCGAGGATCCGCTCGAACCGGACTCGGTCGACCTGGGCCCGTCGCTTGGCGCGTCGGTGGACCTCGATCGGCAGGTCTCCGTAGCCGAACCGTTGTGACACCCGGTCGGCGAGCTCGACCAGATCGACCGATTCGGGGTGCAGATCGTGGGCACCTGCCTCCAGCCGCGACAGCTCGAGCAGGTCGATCACCATGTCGTCGAATCGCCGGATCTGGCTGACGACGACATCGAGCGCCTGCTGTGTGCGGTCGGGAAGGTCGGCGCGGCGTGCATCGAGCACCTCGACGGCGGCGGTGAGGGCCGTGATCGGCGAGCGCAGCTCGTGGCTGACGTCCGAGGCGAACCGTTGTTCGCGCTCGATCCGGTCCTGCACGGCGTCGGCCATGTCGTTGAACGAACCGGCCAGGCGATTGAGATCAGGATCGGTCTCCTCGTCGAGCCGAGCGCCGAGCGTTCCGGTTGCGATATCGCCGGCGGCATCGGCGACACGCGACAGCGGCCGCAACAGACGACGACTGGTCGACCATCCGAAGAAAGTCGCGATCAGCGTCGCCAGCACGGCGCCGACGATCAGGGCCGACGCCAACACCTGCAACGTGCGTTCGGTGTTGTCGAGCGGAAACGCCTCGATGTAGCCGACATCGTGGGCGCGCAAGCTGAGGGCGACGCCGATCCACGGCTTGCCGGCGTCGTCGCTGAACAGCTGCTGACCGGATTGGCCACTCTGGACGGAGGCGACGAGTTGGACCGGGAGATCCTCGAGCGAGTACCCGATTCGTGAGAACACGTTGACCGGTCGGGTCGAGAACTCCGGGTCGGTCAGCAGCGCGGCGTAGCCTCCCTGCTCGGTATCGAGGTCCTGAACCGCCTGTGCCAAGGTGAGCGAGTCGGGCGCGGTGTCGAGCAGGTCGTTCAGATCGGTGGCATGTTGGATGGCGGTGACCTTGGCGGCGCTGATCCGCTGATCCAGCAGCGAGTTGCGGGCGAACAGGAAGGTGGCGAGCGTGAGACCGATCCCGCCGAGCAGTGCCATGGCGCCGAAGAACAGCGTCACACGTGTGCTGAGACGCAGCGATCGACGACGAACCATGGGCAGTAGTGTGGCACCGACGGGCCGCAGAGCGCCGATCAGTCGGCGTTGACACGGGTCTCAGGCCGGAAGTACGCCGCTGCCGGTGAGGCGCCAGGGGGAGGAAGGCACCCCACCGGGGCAGCGTGAACACTCATCATGATCGTCCGACTGTGTGACGAGCGCACGCTGGAATCATGCGATTTCTGTAACAAAGCCGCCAGATTGTGCCGCGAAACCCCTGATAACAATGCATTTTCCCAGATGACGAGATTCGTGGCACACTGTGACGACCGTGAATACCTTGCTCTTCATCGAGGACGACGATGGCATCCGCCTCGCGCTCCGGCTCGCCCTCGAAGACGAGGGGTACACCGTTCACGAGGCCGTCAACGGCGCCGACGGTCTCGAGACCTTCGGGCAACACGACATCGATCTGGTGCTGCTCGACCTCCGGTTGCCCGACATGTCCGGGTTCGACGTGTGCCGGGCGCTGCGCGCCGAGAGCATCGTGCCGATCATCATCATCACGGCCCAGACCGACACCTACGACATGGTTGCCGGGCTCGAGGCCGGGGCCGATGACTACGTCACCAAGCCGGTCGTTCCAAAAGAACTGGCTGCCCGAATTCGGGCCCTGCTGAGGCGCGTCCACCTGCACGAGGTCAGCACTGCGCCCAAGTCGGCCAAGTTCGGTGACCTCGAGTTGCGCAGGGAGCAGGGCATCGTGCTGCGCGACGGAACCGAGCTGAGCCTCACGAAGACCGAGTATCGGCTGCTGTGCGAATTCGCCGATCACGCCGGAGCGGTGCTGTCTCGCGACCAGTTGCTCGAGCGGGTGTGGGGGTACGAGTATCTCGGCGATTCGCGTCTGGTCGATGCTCACGTGCGGCGTCTGCGGCTCAAGGTCGAAGATCATCCCGACGACCCGAAACTGATCGTCACGGTGCGCGGCATCGGCTATCGCCTGATGTCCTGAGGGCCTCGCCGATCATGCCGGCCAGACCGGCGCCCGCTTCTCACCGAACGCCGTCATGCCCTCCGCTGCGTCGGCTCCACCGAACATCTGCTCGCTGAGGGCGCTCATCTCGGCGAACCCGGCAGATCGATCGAGGCTCGGCACGCGACCGAGGATCCGCTTCGTCTCTGCGACGGCACGTGGTGATCCGGCCTTGATCCCATCGCACAACGCAGCGACCGTGGCGGTCACCTCGTCGCTGACGTGCGTGACGAGCCCGATCGACCGAGCCTCGTGCGCATCGAACCGCTCGCCGGTGAGCATCGCTGCGGCGATCTTGCCGGGCGGCACTCGCCGCAGGATCGGTACCGAGATGATCGCCGGGGCCACTCCGATCCGAACCTCGGTCAGGGCGAAGTCGACCGAATCGTGAACGACGATGAGGTCGCACGAGGCCATCAGGCCGATGCCGCCGGCCCGCACGGCGCCCTGCACCGCCGCGATCGTGGGAATCGGCGCATCCATCAACTGTTCCAACACGTGCACGAAGGGACTCGAGTCCGGCGCACCGTCGTCGACCGATCGCTCCTTGAGATCGGCACCGGCACAGAACGCCGGCCCTTCGTGGCGCAGCACGAGCGCACGTGCCGACGAACCGACAACGTCTGCGATCGTCGAATCGAGCTCGGCGACGAGCAGCTTCGAGAGCGCATTTCGGTTGTGCTGCGAGTCGAGCGTGACGGTTGCGACACCCTCGACGATGTCCAGACGAACGAGGTCTCCCATGGCGGGGGACCGTAGCGTGCCTCAGCCGTCGCGGAGATTCCGGAGGAACGCCTCGACCTCCGCTCGCTCCCGGGTTCGCTTCATCGGGGGCAGCGCCTTGATGATGTCCCACCGATAGCGGGCCGAACCGAGCCGCGAATCGAGCACTGCAACGACCCCGCGATCGGTGCCATTTCGAATCAATCGGCCCGATGCCTGGGCCAGCATGGTCGCCGCTCGGGGGACATCGATGTCGGAGAAAGCGGTCGGCCCGAGCTGCTCCCGACGTGCCGACAGCAACGGGTCGTCGGGGCGCGGGAACGGAAGCTTGTCGATCACGACCAGCGACAGCGTGCTGCCGGGCACATCGACGCCCTGGAACAGACCGGTGGTGGCGAACAGGCAGGTCTCATGCGACTCGGCGAACTTCTTCACCAGGGCCGGCTTGGGTAGGTCGCGCTGGGTCAGGATCGGCACCGCGACCTTGTCGCGGACCGCTTCGACGGCGTCGTCCATCGCAGCCCAGCTGGTGAACAGGGCGAGCGTACGGCCGCCCGCTGCCTCGATCAGGTGGATCAGTTCGTCGGCGACGGCCGGCCGAAACTTGGGCGACTTCGGCGGCGGGAGATGCATGGCGCAGTAGAGCAGCGCCTGGGTGTCGTAGTCGAACGGACTCCCGACGTCGGACTCGGTGGTGTTGGTGTCGGGGAGGCCGACTCGCCTGCTGAGCGAGGATGGAATCGTGGCGCTGGTGAGAATCGCCGTGGTCTGCCCCCACACCCCGGCAGCCAGTGTCGGTCCGACGTCGAGAGGGGCGATCTCGAGGCGCGGGCTGTCGCGACTGCCGGACACGAACGGCACGGTTCCGTCGCCGGCGGCCAGGGCTGCCTCGACCGACTCCATCGTGCGGGTGATCATGCGCTGGGAGCGCAGCTTTCGCTGCTGGGCATCCTCGACGCCGGTCTCGATCTTCTGCACGGCTTCACCGATCCGCGTCAAGCGCAATTGGGCTTCGTGCAATGCCTCGACGATCGGATCGGGGAGCGGGGTCGCCAACCGTTGGCCGGCGAACGGTGACAACGCCTCGCGGAACACCGAGGCGAGATCGGTGATCGCTCCGACCAGCTGCGGGTCTTCGAGGAACCTGCGCACGGTGGATCCGACGGTGACGAATCTGCCTGGAGCGATTTGCACGCCGACGGTGTCACTCATGATGTCCTCGAGCACGTGTGCTTCATCGAACACGATCACCTCGTGTTCGGGCAGGATCACCCCACCGCTGCCGACGTGGAGGCCGTAGAGGTGGGTGTTGACCACGATCACATCGGCGGCCTGGGCCCTGCGTCGAGCCAACTCCGCAAAGCATTCCTGGCCCATCGGGCACCGGTCGGCACCGGGGCACTCGTCCGATCCCACGCTCACGGCGCGCCACGACGTATCGGCTGGGTTCCAGTCCAGTTCGGCTTGGTCCCCGGTCTCCGAGGTCGCTGCCCACTCGCCGAGCTGTTTGATCTCCAACTTCGTCACGGCCGACATCTCGTCGAGATCGAGCTGTGTCTGGGCTGGGTCGTTCGTCTCGCGAAGGCGTTGCAGGCAGATGTAGTTGCTGCGTCCCTTGAGCACCGCCCACTCGACGTCGACGCCCTGTTCACCGAGTGATTCGACCAGGAAGGGGAGGTCATTCGTGGCGAGCTGGTCCTGCAAGGCTTTCGTGGCGGTGGCGACGACGGTGCGTTTGCCCGATGCGATCGCCGGGACGAGGTAGGCCAGTGTCTTGCCGGTTCCGGTTCCGGCTTGCACGACGAGATGTCGGCCCTGATCGATCGCCGTCGGCGACCTGCCTGGCCATCTCGCGCTGGCCGGGTCGGTCCTCGGCGGCCGGCAGCCCGGACGTGACGGCGTCGAGCGCAGCGACCGCCGCCGCAGTCGGATCTCCGGGGCTCATTGCACGAGAGCGATCGCGGCATCGAGGTCGGTGGCGTCGAAGTCGGGCCACGCTGCGTCGGTGAAGTGGATCTTCGACCCGGCGCTCTGCCACAGCAGGAAGTTCGAGACGCGCTGTTCGCCGCTGGTGCGCACCATCACGTCGACCGGCGGCAACTCCGGCAGGTAGAGATGGGCATCGATGGTGTCAGGGGTGATCGGCTCTCCGGCGGCGCGTGCCGCTCGCACGGCGCTCATCAACTCGGTCCGCCCGCCGTAGTCGAAGGCGACCGTCAGCACCATGCCGGTGTTCGACGCCGTGTCGTTGATCGCCTTGCGGATCGCCCGCTGGACGTACTTGGGTGTCCTCGCCGCTGGGCTGTCGAATGGTCGCCCGATCCACTGGATCCGCACGTTGAGCTCGTTCAGCTCGCGAACCCGCCCGAACAGCTTCTCGTGCAACCCGAGGATGTGGCGTACCTCGCCGCGTGGCCGAACCCAGTTCTCCGTCGAGAAGCCGAACACAGTGAGCCAGCCCACGTCTCGAGTCACGGCGACTCGCACGATGCGTGCCAGGTTCTCCTCACCTTCGGTGTGCCCGGCGGTGCGAGGCAGGTCACGGTTGGCGGCCCAACGCCCGTTGCCATCCATGATGCAGGCAACGTGGAGCGGCCGCCGGGGCGCGTCGTCACCCAGCGACTCGTCGGTTGCACTGGTGCCGGCCTGCCTGCTCACTGAGCGACCACGGTAGTGGCCGACAAGGTGTCCGAGGCGGCCACCGGCGTGTGAGAATGGACACGTGAAGCAGTCGACGTCGGCCCGAACGTCCAAATCATGTGCCGGGGACACCGGCGACAAGATCTCGAACTCGTCGCTGCGTCACATCCTGGTCGTCGGCGGCACGCTGCACGAGTGGGCATCGATGACGGACGAGGCATGGTCGCTGCGCGTCGATGAACTCGGCGGCCTGTGTGCCGAGCTCGGCGTCAAGTGGCTGACCCTGCGTGCCTACGAGCCGGGGATCGGCGAGGGTGGCACCGATCTCGCTCAATGGCGGCACGCGGTCGACGGGTGCGACATCGTGGTCGATCCGTGCGGTGACGGTCGCCAGCGATTCGCCGACGCCATGCGGCGGCTCGACCCGGCAGACGAAGTCAACGAGGCCTCGGTGGCAGCCGCGCTCTACGAACCGGCCGACTCGGAACCGGACCTGGTCGTGGTGCTCGGCCCAGGGACACAGCTCCCGCCTTCGCTCGTCTGGGAGCTCGCGCTACGCCGAATTGGTCTTTGCCGACGTGGCGTGGCAACAGCTCAGCGCAGCGGATCTTGCCGGCGCAGTCGCCGACTTCTCCTCCAGACGTCGTCGCTTCGGCGGTCTCGACGACGATGAGTGAGCTGTACCGGGACGTCGGGGTGGTGCTGCGCACGTACAAGTTGCGTGAGTCGGATCGGATCGTCGTGATCATGACCCAGGACAACGGCAAGGTGCGCGCCGTCGCCAAGGGTGTTCGCAAGACCAAGTCGAAGTTCGGTGCGCGTCTCGAACCGATGAGTCACGTCCGGCTGCTGTTGTACAGGGGACGCGAGCTCGACATCGTCAGTCAGGCGGAATCGGTCGAAACGCTGGCGCCGATGCTCTCTTCCCTCGACCGGGCATCACAGGGGATGGCGGCGATCGAGGCTGTCGATCAGCTCGGCCTCGAACGCGAGCCGAACCCCCGCCTCTACCGCATGGCGGTCGGCGTGCTGCGCACGATCGCCGAACGCCCGGCGGCGCTCAACGTGTCGGCGTTCTACTGGAAGCTGCTCGCCGCCGAGGGCCTGGAGCCTCAGCTCGATCTCTGTGTCCGGTGCGGCGAGTCCGAGCCCGACGTTCAGCTCGTCTCGTTCGACCTCAACGAGGGCGGCGTGTTGTGTCGCGCCTGCCGATCGGGCAGCCCGATCTCGGCGACGGCGCTGGGCATCATGCGAGACATTCTCGGCGGACGGTTGAACGAGGCGCTTGCGCTCGAGGAGTCACCGGCAACCCACGAGGTCGGGGCGTTGGCGACGCGGGCACTCGAGCATCACATCGAACGGCGACTCAAGGCCGTCGCAATGTTCGAACGCCACTGACCGGCCGGCACCGGCCGGTCAGCGTCGGCGCAGAAGTCACCCGTGGAATCACCGAGCGTGGTTCTAGCCTGTGGTGCCTATGCCGGCTACCGAGCTCGACCAGATCGTCAACCTCTGCAAGCGACGCGGATTCGTGTATCCGTCAGCGGAGATCTACGGCGGTTTCCGTTCGACGTACGACTATGGCCCACTCGGTTCGCTGCTGTTGCGCAACGTCGAAGAACGCCTGGGTGCGGTCGATGGTGCAACAGCGCGACGACGTGGTGCTGATCGACGCTGCCGTGCTCGGGCCACCCCAGGTGTGGGAGGCCAGTCGGCCACCTGTCCAACTTCACCGACCCCCTGGTCGATTGCACCAACTGCAAGAACCGCTTCCGCGAGGACAAGCTCGACGAGCCCGACACGTGTCCCAGCTGTGGCGAGACCGGTACGTTCACCGAGGCCCGCCAGTTCAACTTGATGTTCAAGACGCAGGCAGGGCCGGTCGCCGATTCGGGTGCCGACGCCTACCTGCGTCCGGAGACGGCTCAGGGCATGTTCACCAACTTCGGGCTGGTGCTCCAGACCAGCCGTAAGAAGCCGCCGTTCGGGATCGCCCAGGTCGGCAAGAGCTTCCGCAACGAGATCACGCCGCAGAACTGGATCTTCCGCACCCGCGAGTTCGAACAGATGGAGATGGAGTTCTTCGTGCCACCCGGCGACGGCCCACAGTGGTACGACTACTGGTGCAACGAGCGGATGAACTGGTACCTCGACCTCGGTATCCCCGCCGAGATGCTGCGGATTCGCGACCACGGCGCCGACGAGCTGTCGCACTACTCGAGCGGCACCGCCGACGTCGAATTCCTGTTCCCTTGGGGGTGGGACGAACTGGAGGGGATCGCCCAGCGCACCGACTACGACCTCAAGCAGCACAGTGAGCACTCGGGGGAGCGGCTCGACTACTTCGATCAGCAGAACAACGAACGCTACGTACCGCACGTGATCGAACCGGCCGCCGGTGCGACCCGCACGATGGCGGCATTCCTGCTGGCGGCGTACGACGAGGAGGTCGTCAACGACGAAACGCGCACCGTGCTGCGACTGCACCCGCGCCTCGCCCCGTACACGATCGCAGTGCTCCCGCTGTCGAAGAAGGACACGCTGACACCGCTCGCACATGAGGTACGCAAGTTGCTCAGCGACCGGTACATGGTCGACTACGACGAGACCCAGGCGATCGGACGCCGGTACCGCAGGCAGGACGAGATCGGAACACCGCTCTGTGTCACGGTCGATTTCGAGTCGCTCGATGATCGCGCCGTCACGATTCGCGACCGGGACACGATGGACCAAATTCGTGTCCCGCTGGAAGATCTACTCCAGACTGTCACAGAGCGGCTCGGTTTTTGAGCTAGTTTCACGCTCCGTGACCACCACCTATCTTTCGCGTATCCTCGAACGGCATCGCCAGAGGGCGGCGGCCGACTCCCGGCCACTCGATGAGCTGATCGCCAGCGCCCGAACATGCCCACCGACCCGCGGCTTCCGGTCGGCACTCGCGGGCCGCGACGAGCTGGCGGTGATCAGTGAGATCAAGCGTCGATCGCCGTCCAAGGGCGACTTACACGCCGAGCTCGACCCGGCCCGGTTGGCCGAGCAGTACGAGGTCGGTGGGGCGGCGTGCTTGTCGGTGCTCACCGACGAGGAGTTCTTCGGCGGTTCGATCGCCGACCTGCAGGCCGCCAAGGCGGCCTGCGCCTTGCCGGTGTTGCGCAAGGACTTCACCGTGTCGCCTCGCGACGTCGTCGACGCTCGTTTGATGGGCGCCGATTGTGTGTTGTTGATCGCCGCCGCATTACGCCCGTGCGCGTTGGGCGACCTGCATGCGCTGGCGATCGAGTTGGGGCTCGATGTCCTGGTCGAGGTTCACGACGAGGACGAGCTCGAGGCGGCGCTCCACGCCGATGCAACCATGATCGGTGTCAACCAACGCGATCTTGTGACGTTCGAAGTCGACCACGAGCGAGCCCTGCGCGTCGGCGGTGAGATACCAGATGGAATCATCAAGGTTGCGGAATCTGGTGTGCGGGATCGCAACGACAGCACGGCATTGCACGCGGCGGGTTTCCACGCCGTGCTGGTGGGGGAGACCTTGGTGACCTCCGGCGACCCCGCCAGGGCAGTCGCCGAGTTGATCGGCTGAGCCGCAAGCGAAACCGTCCCAGAGATTTGGCTCGCAGCGCGGTACGGTTCCTGACGCATGTTCGTGAAGATCTGCGGCATAACCAATGAAGACGATGCCTTGTTCGCTGTCGCGATGGGCGCTGACGCGGTCGGGTTCATCTTTGCCCCATCGACGCGTCAGGTAGCGGCGCAGGTGGTGTACGACATCACCCGCCGGCTGCCTCCCGAAGTGCTGACCGTCGGGGTGTTCCGTGACGAGCATCCATCTC
The DNA here is from genome assembly GCA_963722635.1 of uncultured Acidimicrobiaceae bacterium. GTDB lineage: Bacteria > Actinomycetota > Acidimicrobiia > Acidimicrobiales > Ilumatobacteraceae > Ilumatobacter. Next base: position 62,375 of record CAVRNX010000022.1, on the reverse strand, counting down.
GAGTGATCGAGATCACCAACAAGTCGGGCGTCAAGGCGGTCCAGCTGCACGGTCGCGAAACCGCCGAGCAGACGATCGAGATCGGCCGCAGCGTCCGATACGTCATCAAGGCGTTCGGGTCCGATTCGCCACACCTGCATCGTGCCGACCAGTACGGCACCGACCTGGTGCTCGTCGATGCGCCGAGCCCTGGTTCGGGCAAGGTGTTCGACTGGCATCTGGCGGCCGAGGTGCCAGAGGGGCTGCGACTGATCCTGGCCGGCGGCCTCGATCCCGACAATGTCGCCGACGCCGTTCAGGTGGTCGAGCCATGGGGGGTCGACGTGTCGTCGGGAGTCGAGGACAGTCCCGGCCGCAAAGACCCCACCAAGGTTCGACGGTTCATCGCCAATGCCCGCGCCGCGGCACCCACCCCCTACCTCGGCCCCGACGAACTGCCGTACGACTGGGCCGACGAATGACAGAAATGGCACCCGATACCGACATGACCGACATCTCGAGGCAGCCCACATCGGGCCCGGCCAAGATCGATCCCGACTCGTTGATGACCGAGCCCTCCGAGACCGGTCGGTTCGGCGAGTTCGGCGGTCGCTTCGTTCCCGAGACGCTGGTGCCCGCCTGCCAGGAGCTCGAAGCCGGGTTTCGAACCGCATGGGCCGACCCGCAATTCCGATCCGAGCTCGACACGATCCTGCGTGACTACGCCGGTCGTCCGTCGATGCTGACCGAGTGCTTCCGGCTCAGCGAGGAACTCGGGGTCCGCGTGTTGCTCAAGCGCGAAGACCTCAACCACACCGGATCACACAAGATCAACAACGTGCTCGGCCAGGCGTTGCTGGCCAAGCGCATGGGCAAGGCCCGACTCGTCGCCGAAACAGGCGCCGGCCAGCACGGAGTGGCCACGGCGACGGCGGCGGCCCTGATGGGGCTCGACTGCAAGGTCTACATGGGGGCTGTCGACGTCGAACGGCAAGCGCTCAACGTGTTTCGGATGCAGCTGCTCGGGGCGGAGGTCGAGGCAGTCCACAGCGGCTCCAAGACGCTCAAGGACGCCGTCAACGAGGCCATGCGCGACTGGGTCGCAACGGTCGGTCACAGCCACTACTGCCTTGGTTCGGTGATGGGTCCGCATCCGTACCCGTGGATGGTGCGCCAGTTCCACCGGGTGATCGGCGACGAAACCCGCCAGCAGTGCCGCGCAACAACCGGGGGAGACCCCGATGTCGTCGTGGCATGCGTCGGTGGTGGATCGAACGCGATCGGCATCTTCTCGGGCTTCGTCGATACCGAGACACGATTGGTCGGGGTGGAACCTGCCGGCGGCGCCGCCGTACGGCGTGGCGTGCCCGGAGTCGTACACGGCATGCGCAGCTACCTGATGCAGGATGAGTACGGCCAGGTCGAAGAAGCAATGTCGATCTCGGCGGGGCTCGATTATCCGGGTGTGGGCCCCGAACACTCGTACCTGGCGTCGATCGGTCGGGCCGAGTACCCGAACGTGACCGACGCCGAGGTCGTCGAGGCGTTCCAGCTGCTGGCCCGCACCGAGGGCATCATTCCGGCGCTCGAGTCGGCTCACGCCATCGCGTGGCTCTCGCGTGAGGCGGCGACGATCCAGGGACAGACGGTGGTGCTCAATCTGTCCGGGCGCGGCGACAAGGATGTCGCTCAGATGATGGACATCCTTGGATGAGCCTCGATCCGCACGGTCTCGAGCCGGGTCGACTCGAATCCGAATTCCGAGCGAAGCGGGCTGCCGGCCGCAAGCTGCTCGTCCCGTACATCACCGGTGGCTATCCGGGCTGGGGTGACGCGATTCGAGCCGCCGCCGCCAACGGCGCAGATGCAGTGGAGATCGGGGTGCCGTTCTCCGACCCTGTGATGGACGGACCTGTGATTCAGCAGGCGTCGCAAGCATCGCTCGAGCTCGGGTCGACGCCGGCCTCGATCCTCGACGACGTGCCCGGCCTCGACGTCGGCATTCCACTGCTCGTGATGACGTACTACAACATCGTGCACCACGAAGGCCACCGCCGGTTCGCCCACCGTCTGGTCGAGGCAGGTGTGTCCGGGTGTATCTTGCCCGACCTCCCGCTGGAGGAGTCCGATCCGTGGTGTCGAGCTGCCGACCACGAGGGTGTCGAAACGGTGATGCTGGCGGCACCGACCGCTCCCGACGAGCGGCTTCCGCGGGTTGCCGCCCGTGCTCGTGGGTTCCTGTACTCGGTCGGCCTGTTGGGCGTGACCGGTGAACGTGATTCGCTGGCCACGACCGCCACGTCGCTGGCCGGTCGGTTGAAGGCGATCACCGATGTGCCGGTGCTGGTCGGGGTCGGCGTCTCCAACGCGGCCCAGGCCTTCGAGGCCACCCGCGTCGCCGACGGGGTCATCCAGGGGGCATCGGTGGTGCGTCGATTGATGGAGAGCGGTCCCGACGCGGTGGGCAGCTACGTCGCCGAGGTTCGTGCCGCGATCGACGCCTGACCGTCCTCACCGTCGACGCACGCGAAAAGGACCCGGCGACGGGTCCTCGCTCTGGCACCACCGAACGGTTGATCTCCGGTGGGCGCACCCGATCTACAGTCGGTGTGATGCGTTCGTCGAACTGCGAACTGTGTGACGCCGTCAGGATGACGACGTGGTGGTTTGAAGACGACGTCTGCTGGGTTGCCGAGTGCGAGTCGTGTTGCGTTCCGATGGTCGTGTGGAAACGACACGATCCGGATCCGTCGATCGAGGTGAAAGCGGCATTGCTCGACCGGTTGCGAGTCGTGGCCGACGAACATGGGCCGGCGGACTACTGGATCGACGAGACCCTCAGGACGATCCCGGGCCACTTTCACGCCCATGCACGGAGGCGTCCGGCGTGGTGAGTGGGGCAGCCCGGGACCAGACCCAGACGTTCAGCGACTAGTACGGACGTACGTAGTGCATGAGAGCCTCCTTCCGACCTGGGACAAACGGTCAGTGTTGACTTTAGCACTGTGAGTGGTGCTGCTTGCCAATTTTCATACAACTTCTTGAAAAATGGGCACGGAATTGATCGAAATCTCTCGCCCCGTGTTTGTGTCACCACAGTCGCACTGAGTGACATTCGGCCCTGGTGATCTCGCTGCGCGTACAGTATTGATGTGCGCCCGGAAGATCTCTTGCCCCACCGACCACCGTTCCTGTTCGTCGACGAGATTCTCGAGATCGAGCCGGGCGTGTCGGCCCGCGGTCGTTGGAAACTGACCGGCGACGAGTGGTTCTTCGCCGGGCATTTCCCGGGTAGGCCGACACTTCCCGGTGTCCTGATGTGCGAGGCGATCGCCCAGGTCGGGGCGCTGGCCGTGCTCAAAGATCAGCGCTTCGCCGGCAAGTTGCCGTTGTTCGGTGGGCTCGACAGCGCCAGGTTCCGCCGTCAGGTCGGACCCGGCGACGAACTCATCCTCGAGTGCGAGATGGGGCGCATGTCGGCCCGAGCGGGGAAGGGTCGCGGGCGGGCACTGCTCGACGGCAAAGTGGCCACGGAATGCGAGCTGATGTTCGTCGTCGTCGACCCCCAGTAGCACAGGCGGTTTCGGTCCAGGTCGCAGACTCCGTCGATTCGGAATCCGTTGGCCGCCGGCCCACGACGCCGTTGCGGCCCGGTGAGGTCAGGCAGGGGCGATGATGATCGATCCGTTGTGGCCGCCGAAGCCGAAGTTGTTCGACAGAGTCGGACCCGGCTCCCACTCGCGGGGCTCGCCGATCACCACGTCGATCTCGACCTCGTCGTCGAGCACCTTGGTGTTCGCCGTCGGCGGGATCTGACGCTTCTCGAAGGACAGCAGCACGGCTGCTGCCTCGAGTGCACCGGCGGCACCGAGCGCATGTCCGGTGACCCCTTTGGTCGACACGACCGGCACCGAATGCTCGCCGAACACGGCCGCCACAGCGGCAGCCTCGGCGGCGTCGTTGAGCGGTGTGCTGGTGCCGTGGGCGTTGACTTGTCTGATGTCGCTCGGCTGGAGGCCGGCATCGTCCAGCGCCAGTTGCATACACGTGATCGCGCCGACACCGCCCGGCGACGGAGCCGTGATGTGGTGTGCATCCGCGTTGCTGCCACCGCCGAGGATCTCGCCGACGATCGTCGCGCCGCGAGCCACCGCCATGTCCCACTCCTCGAGCACGAAGGCGGCCGCCCCCGCGCCCATCACGAACCCGTCGCGATCGGTGTCGAACGGGCGGCTGGTGCCGGTCGACGAGAGGGCGGTCATGTTGCCGAAGCTGGCGAGCGACGTGGCGGTTCCGGCGTGTTCGGTACCGCCGGCGACGACCGCATCGGCGAGGCCCCAGGCGATCAATCTGGCTGCGTAGACGAGCGCATGTGTGCCGGCTGCGCATGCCGTGCAGATCGTTTCGTTCGGCCCCTGGAGCCCATATCGCATCGACACCGCGGCGCCGGGTGCGTTGGCCATCATCATCGGCACGAGGAACGGCGAGACACGTCGCTCACCTCGCTCGAGCCGGACGAGGATCTGCTCCTCGAGCGTGTGGATACCACCGATGCCGGTGCCGAAGATCGTGCCGATCCGTTGGCGATCGGCGGAGAGATCACCGGCCTGGTCCATCGCCTCGGCGGCAGCGGCCACCGCGAACTGCTCGCTGAGGTCGGCCCGGCGAGCCTCCTTGGGCGAGGCGTAGTAGGGCGACGAGTCCCAGTCCTGGATCTCGATCGATCGACCGACGTCGGTGAGGCCGGGCCCCAGCAGGCCGGACCAATACGCTTGCTTGCCGAGCCCGCAGGGGGCCACGACGCCGAAGCCGGTGATCGCGATGCGGCGTCCGTTTCCCTTCATGGGATCAGACCCTCAGAGCTTCGCGGTGACCAGCTCGTACGCCTGGCCGACGGTCTCGATGCCCTCGAGTTCTTCCTCGGGTACCTCGACGCCGAACTCCTCCTCGAGCGCCATCACGAGCTCGACCAGGTCGAGGCTGTCGGCGTCGAGATCGTCGCCGAACTTGGCATCGGGCTTGACCTGGTCTGCTGAGACCGAGAGCACCTCAATGGCGCACTTCTGGAAGCGGGCGAACAGTTCTTGATCCAACGGATGTCTCCTTGTTGCTGTAAATCGACGACCAGTCTAGAGATTGACTGGTGGTCGTGTCGGTTCCGAGGGCCGATCGGCCGTCGGGAGAATATGAATGGGTGATCAGTGGCCCATGCCGAGCCCGCCATCGACGGGGATCACGGCACCGGTGATGTAGGCGGCGTCGGTGGAAGCCAGGAACGTGACGACGCCGGCGATCTCATCGGGCGACGCCGCCCGTTGGAGTGGAACAGCCTCGACGATGGCGGCCAGGCGGTCGTCGCCGAGCGCTGCGGTCATGTCGGTGTTGACCGGGCCGGGCGCCACGACGTTGACCGTGATGCTGCGCGAGCCGAGCTCGCGGGCGAGCGAGCGGGCCAACCCGACGAGTCCGGCCTTCGAGGCCGCATAGTTGGCCTGGCCGGCGGCACCGAGCAGGCCGACCACCGACGACATCAGCACGATCCGTCCGCGGCGGGCCTTCACCATGCCGCGAGCGGCGCGCTTGGCTACCCGGTAGGAGGCCGTCAGGTTGGCGTCGATCACGCTGGCGAAGTCGTCCTCGCTCATTCGCAACAGCAGGCCGTCGCGGGCGACGCCGGCGTTCGAGACGAGCACTTCGACCGGCCCGCCGAATTCTGCCTCGATCGCGGCGAACGCATCGTCGACTTGATCGCTGCTGGTGACGTCGCACTTCACCCCGAAGAAGCCCTCGGGCGGAGGTGACGAGTTGAACGTGACGGCGACGTGATCGCCAAGTGCCTTGAAACGCTCGGCGCAGGCCAGGCCGATCCCGCGAGATCCGCCGGTGATCAGGACGATCCGTGGGGTGCCGACGACAGCGTCGCTCACTCGAGGCCACCACCCCAGCGCAGCACACAGCTGGCGGCGGTCATACCGCCACCGAAGCCGACCAGCAGTACGAGATCGCCGTTGTCGATCTTGCCGTTGTCGAGCGCATCGGCCAGCGCCAGCGGAATCGAAGCGGACGACGTGTTGCCGGTGCGTTGGATGACGACCGATGCCCGCTCGATCGGGATACCGAGCCGATCACATGCCGCCTGGATGATGCGGATGTTGGCCTGGTGCGGCACGACGAGTTTGATGTCGTCGGCGCTGACACCGGAGTGGGCGAGCGACTTCTCGGCAGAGTCGACCATGATCCTGACGGCGCGGCGGAAGACCTCCTTGCCCTCCATCTGGATCTTGCCACCGACATCGGCATGCAGGATGCCGAGCGCCGACCCATCGGCGTCGAGGTCCCATCCGAGCATCTGCCCCGGTCCGTCGACCGACTCGATCACCACGGCGCCGGACCCGTCGGCGAAGAGCGGAGCGGTGGTGCGATCGTCCCAGTCGGTGATCCGCGACAGGGTGTCGGTGCCGACCACCAACACGCGGTCGGCGCCCATCGCGATCAGACCGTGCGCCGTGACCAGCCCGTACACGAATCCCGAGCAGGCGGCGTTGAGGTCGAACGCACCGCAGAACAAGTCGAGCTCGTTCTGAATCGCCGCTGAGGTGCCCCATTGCTTGTCGGGGGTGGTGGTCGCCAGCACCAAGGCGTCGATCCGAGACGGTTCGAGGCCCGCCATCTCGAGTGCCTGGCGCGCAGATTGCACGGACAACCCGGTCGTGCTGCCACCGATCCGACGCTCTTCGATACCGGTTCGCGTGCGGATCCACTCGTCGCTCGTGTCCATCATGCCGGCGAGTTCTTCGTTGGTGACGATCTTCTCGGGCAGGGCGGTGCCCCAACCTGAGATGACGGCGCCTCGGGCGCCAGGGCGAATTGCGGGCATGGGAAACTCCTCCGTTGTCGGCGTCAGCCGGTGCGCAGCCAGGCGATCGGTTGACGGGATGTGACGCGTTCTGTGTCGACGGCGATGAAGCTCTGCAGCACGCCCTCGAAGGGCGAGCGGACTTCGTAATCGCCGACGTGGCCGATGACCGAGCCGACCTCGATCATCGCCCCCGAATCGAGGCCGAGCGGCGTGAAGATGCCGGCAGCCGGGGACACGACCAGCCGCTCGACAGCGAACAGGTGCTCGCCTTCGATGTGGGCGACAGAGATCACGTCGCCTTGCAGCCATTCGACCAGCTTGTCGAGGTCGTCGGGCGTGGCGACCGACACCGTGCCGGCACCGTCGACGGTGCGCTTGGCCATGCCGGTCAGCGCACTACCCGGACCGAGCTCGGCAAACTGGTTGACACCGAGCGATGACAGCGTCTGCAAGCCGTGCTTCCAGCGCACTGGGCTGGACAGCTGTGCCGACAGCAAGGCGATCCAGTCGTGGCCACGATCGTGGGGCTTGGCATCGACGTTCGAGACCACAGGAATATCGGCATCGCGGATGCCGGCGGCGGCGATTGCAGTGCGCAGGCGTTCGTGGGCCGGGGCCATGAACGTGGTGTGGAAGGCACCCGAGACCTGCAGGCTCATGACCCGCTTGGCGCCGAGATCCTTGGCGTGCTTGCCGGCAGCTTCGACGCCGACCGGTGAGCCGGCGATCACGACCTGGCCGGGCGCGTTGAAGTTGGCGACCCAGACCTCTGCGTCGGCGAGGTTGCAGGCGACCTCGACTTGATCGTCGTCGAGGCCGAGCACGGCGGCCATCGTGCCCTCACTCGTCTGGCCGGCATCGTGCATGGCCGCCGCCCGCTCGGCAACGAGCACGACACCCTCTTCGAAGCCGAGCGCACCGGTCGCCGCCAGCGCCGTGTATTCACCGAGGCTGTGTCCTGCGCAGAAGCTTGCGCTCGATGCCGAGCCGCTCGACGGCGTCGAGCACCATCAAGCTCGACACGAACGTGGTCAGCTGAGCGTTGCGGGTGTCCCGCAGTTCGTCGGCATCGGCGTCGAGCAGCAGGGCGCCGACGTCGCGCCCGGCGACATCGCTGGCCTCGTCGACGAGTTCCCAGCTGTCGTGATCGACCCAGGGGCGCCCCATACCCGGCCGCTGCGACCCCTGTCCGGGGAACGTGAATGCGAGCATCGTGGCGAGGCTAGACGGATTTCGAAGGGTCGCTCGCGCTACCCGCGGGTAACCCGGAAGATTCTCGCGTACGGCCTCGGCGATCGATTGCTCGAGGGGGTATGGGCGGTGGCGCCGAGCGGGATCGGTGTTGCGACGGGCAGGGGCGGGTAACCTCGCTCGCACGCCCCGGTAGCCCAACGGCAGAGGCAGCGGTCTCAAACACCGTCCAGTGTGGGTTCGAATCCCACCCGGGGCACGCACCAATTCGTACGCCAGGTTCCGACGCGGTGGATGATCAGCTCCTAACATCGGTGTCGATGGGCTCTTGGCTTGTGCAGCGGCGTTTGTCACAGAACGTGATTCGATTGAAGTCGCTGCGTGCCGAGCTGGCGCAGATCGATGAACAGCTCGATGTGTTCGCCAGCGATGCCGACGATCAGGCGATTCGGGCGCTCGTGTCCGAAACACCCGGTGCCGCCCACGACGCCAACGACGCGCGCAAACACGCCGATGCGATGCGTCGCCATCGTCAGCACGTGATCGACTCGATCGCTGAGCTCGAGCAGCGCCAGGACGAACTGCTCGACAAGCTGTCGGCTGATCGGTGAACGAACGCTGGGTCGAGACGCCCGGCAGTCTGATTGAATGGAACTGCTCCGGATCGGCCGAAGCGTGGAAAGGAACCAACTTGTCGCTGCGAGTCGTGATCGCCGAGGACGAAGCCATCATCAGGATGGATCTACGCGAGACCCTCGAGGAAGAGGGCTACGACGTGGTGGGCGAAACCGGTCGCGGTGACGAGGCCGTCGAGCTGGTGCGCGAGCTGCTCCCCGATCTCGCCGTACTCGATGTGAAGATGCCCGGCATGGACGGGCTCGAGGCGGCCGGCATCATCACCGACGAGAAGCTGTGCGGTGTGCTGATCCTGACGGCGTTCAGTCAGCGCGAGGTGATCGAACAGGCTCGCGACGCCGGTGCGCTGGCCTATCTGATCAAGCCGTTCCAGAAGAGCGATCTGATCCCCGCCATCGAGGTCGCGATCGGACGTTTCCGCGAGCTGCGCAACCTGACGGGTGAGATCGACGCGTTGGGTGAGCAGCTGGCGGCACGCAAGACCATCGACCGCGCCAAGGGCGTGCTGATCGACGAGTGCGGGCTGAAGGAGGGTGATGCCTTCGGCTTCATCCAGCGTACGGCGATGAGCGAACGTACCAAGATGCGCGAGGTCGCCGAACGCGTCCTCGACGGCTCGTTGCGACCCGACTAGCGCGAACTGTCAAGCTGGCACCGTGGGTACCTATCTCCTCGTCGACGGCAACTCGCTGACGTACCGGGCGTTCTTCGCCCTGCCGTCCGACATGGCGACCGCCAGTGGGCAGGTCACGAACGCTGTCTTCGGGTTCACCTCGATGTTGATCAACGTCCTGAGGGATCAGCGACCCGACGGGATGATCGTGGCCTTCGACCGGCCCGAGCCGACCTTTCGACACGAGGCCGAACCCGAGTACAAGGCCCAACGCGAATCCGCACCCGACATCCTGCGCCAACAGATGGGGCTCGTGCGCGAGGTGCTCGACGCGATCGGGATCCAACAGATCGAGGCGGTCGGGTGGGAGGCCGATGATCTGCTCGCCACGTTGTCGACCGAGCTGGTCGGGCGTGGCGACGACGTCGTGATCGTCACGGGCGACCGGGACAGCTATCAGCTGGTCAGCGACCCCCATGTCAGGGTGCTCTACAACAAGCGCGGGGTCAGCGACTACGCCCTCTACGACGAGGCCGGCATCGAAGAACGGACCGGCGTCACACCTGAGATGTATCCGCAGTATGCAGCGTTGCGGGGCGACAACTCCGACAACTTGCCGGGCGTCCCGGGTGTCGGTGAAAAGACCGCCGCCAAGCTGATCAACAAGTACGGCGGCCTCGACGGCATCTTCTCCCACGTCGATGAGCAGACACCGAAGCTCCGCGAGAACCTGACCGAGCACGAGGCCAGGGCGCGCAAGAACCTCGAACTGATGGTGCTCCGCCACGATGCACCGATCGGGTCCGTCGACCTCGACTCCCTGGCGATTCAGCCCAAGCCCGAGGACTTGCAGCGGCTCTTCGACTTCCTCGAGTTCCGCACGCTCGGTGATCGTCTGGCGGAGGTACTCGGGCCGCAGTCCGGGATCGCATCGAGCGTTCCCCGTGAGGAATTGGTGGCCGAGGTCGTCACGATCGACAACGCTGCCGCCGCTGCTGCAGCGATCGCCGGCGTCGTCGTGCTCGACGTCGCCGCTGCTTGGGAAGGCGAGCACGGTCGCAGCGCGTTGCAGGGCATCGCGATCGTCACCGACCCCTCGTCTGCGTCCGTCACGTGGATCCCGGGTGCACTGATGCGCGATCGCACCGTCGCCGATGCACTGGGCGGTCATGCCCACGTCCGTGGTCATCATGTCAAGCCGCTGATGAGATCGTTGTTCGAAGCCGATGTCGACCTACGCGGATTGCAGCTCGACACAGCGATCGCGGCCTACCTGATCGACCCTGCCGAGGCCAGATACGAGTTGGCCGACCTGCTCGAGAAGTTCACCGAATTCGCGCCGCCGAGCGATGACGCTGCAGCCTCGGGGCAGCTCGATCTCGACGGCACGGCAGTCAACGAGGCTGAGCGTGCGGGTCGCGACGCCCTGGCAATTCACCACATTGCGGGCCCGATCGAAGCCAGCCTCGACGCCCAGGGGATGGCCGAGCTGTACCACTCGATCGAGAACCCGCTCGTGCGAGTTCTGGCCAAGATGGAGCACGTCGGCGTCGGTGTCGACACCGACACGCTGCGGTCGATCAACGATCGGCTGACCTCCGAGGTCGAGTCGCTCGGCAACGAATTGCGCCAGGTCGCCGGACGGGACGACCTCAACCTCAATTCTCCGACCCAGCTGCGGGCACTGCTGTTCGAATCGCGCGAACTCAGTCCGCAGGGTGTCAAGAAGACCAAGTCGGGGTACTCGACCGATGCCCAGACGCTCGAGAAGTTGAAGGACCAGTGGCCCGAGTTCATCGTGCCGTTGCTGCGTCACCGTGAGGTCGAGAAGCTGCGCGGCACGTACGGCGAAGGGCTGTTGCAGGAGGTTGCCGAGGACGGTCGCATCCACGCCACCTTCAACCAGACCGTGGCCCGCACCGGGCGGCTCAGCTCAGACCAGCCGAACCTGCACAACATCCCCGTCCGTAGCGACGAGGGGCGGGTGTTCCGCACGGCGTTCGTCCCGAGCGAGGGCATGTCGTTGCTGGTCGCCGACTACAACCAGATCGAGTTGCGCTGCATCGCCCACCTCGCCGCCGACCCCGGATTGATCGAGGCGTTCACCAGTGGACAGGACATCCACAACGCCACGGCGGCCCGGGTGTTCTCGGTCGAGCCCGGTGACGTCACATTGGAACAGCGTTCGAAGGCGAAGATGGTGTCGTACGGTCTGGCATACGGCATGGAGGCCTACGGGCTCGGTCAGCGGCTGGGGATCGCGACCGACGAGGCGGCGGTCATACTCGACGCCTACTTCGTGGCCTTCCCCAACGTGAAGGCCTACATGGACGCCACCGTGCAGGAGGCCCGCAAGAACGGGTACACCGAAACGCTGTTCGGTCGACGGCGTCCGATCCCCGAGTTGCTCAACTCCAACTGGCGGATCCGTCAGGCGGGCGAGCGACAGGCGATGAACGCCGGCATCCAGGGTCTGGCAGCTGACATCTTCAAGGTCGCCCTGGTTCGTATCGACGCGGCGCTTGGAGGCCGGCGGGTACGACAGCGAGTTGGTGCTACAAGTCCACGACGAGGTGATCGTCGAGGTGCCGCCCGACGAACACGACGTCGTCGGCAGCCTGGTGATCGACCTCATGAAAGGCGCCGCTGAACTCGACGTGCCGTTCGAGGTCAACGTCTCGTGGGGCGACACCTGGGCGGCAGCCAAGGGTTGATCCGAGCCGGTCAGGTGACGGACGGCGGTCGCAGCAACGACCAACCGGTCACGATCACGACCATTCCGGATGCGACAGCGAGCACAACACCCGATCCGACGAACTCGGCCACAACGCCGCCGATCGCGATCGCGATCGCTTGCGATCCGTACTGAGTGCCGCCGGCCACTGACATCGCAGCGGCTCGGCCGGTCTGCGGAAGCCTGGCGCCGACGACCTGGTTGGTGGGGACGGCGATCGCATCGACGGCGCCGGTCAGCAGGAGGGCTGCCACCCCGAGTTGCGGCAGTGTGTTCGCCGATATCGCGAACAGCACTCCGGCGCCGGTCGCCAGCACGAGCGCCCGCAGTGCACCCGCCCGCAGGAGGGCCGAAGCGTCGGTGTCGGTGGGCGCCAGCGCCATCGCGATCATGTTGCCGACGGCGATCGTCGCCGCGAGTACCCCGACGGTGGCCGATCCGGCCCCGAGTTCGTCGGCATAGGGCACCACGAGCGCCTCCGGCAAGATCATGAACATGTTGACCCCGACGAACAGGACCAGTGCCCGCCTGCACAGAGCGTCGTCGCGCCACACCCGGGCGCCGGCCCGCACGCCGGCCCAGCCGACAGCCGAATCGGCGTGCCGATCGGAAGCGGCGCTGCCGCGCAGCGAGTGCACCATCGCCGCGGACACGACGAACGTGACGGCGTTGAGGGCGAGCGTGGAGCGTGGCCCGACGGTGGCGATCACCACGCCGCCCAACGCGTATCCGATCACGAGTTCGGCCTGGGAGGCCACGCCGAACAGCGCGATGGCCTTTCCGTATCGTTCCGGTGGGAGCACGTCGATCACCGCGGCACCCCTGGCGGCCTGGAACGGGGGGACGCAGAGCCCGGCACAGAACGCCAGCACGAGCAGCGCCGAGACGGGGATCGGAGCCACCATCGCCAGGAAGATCGCAGCTCGAACGAGATCGGCGACGATCATCACGCGGATCCTGCCGAACCGATCGGCGAACGTGGCGAGCACCTGTCCGGGGCCCAACCAGGGGAGCAGCGAGACGAGCGTGACCGCCGCCGTCCACCAGGCCGAACCGGAGCGATCGAAGACGAGCACCGCCAGCGCCAGCCGTCCGGCCCAGTCGCCGAGACCCGAGACGAGTTGCGCCCCGAACAGGCGACGGCACTCGTGTTGACGTAGCGGTGTGACGAGGTCGTGCAGGCGGCCGGAGAAGATCCGGCCAGTCTTGCTCACTTTGGGAGATATATCGAACACGTTCCGTGCAAAGTTCCGTGAGGTTGGTCAATCGACGACCGCTGGCGGCAGACTCCCGACGTGGATGACGGACATCGCGATCACTGGTTCGAAGATGTCGCCGATCATCTGGGCGCCGCCTATCTGCGGTATTCGTTCACGAAGGGGACCCGGCAGGAGATCGAATTCCTGATGCCGGCGCTCGGGCTGGAGCCGGGCATGCGGGTGCTCGACGTCGGCTGCGGGCCCGGCAGGCACGCCTACGCACTTGCCGAACGGGGCATCAGCGTGCACGGGATCGACGTCAGCCGGCGTTTCATCGAGATCGCCACCGAGGGCGCCCCGTCGGGGGCGACGTTCGAGCGGCTCGATGCCCGAGCAGCTGTCCTTCGACTCCGAGTTCGACGCCGCGATCTGCCTCTGCCAGGGCGCATTCGGGCTGATGACCGCCGACGGCCACGACGAGACCGTGATCGCAGGCATGGCCCGAGCGCTGCGACCCGCCGGTCGACTGGCGTTGTCGGCGTTCAGTTCGTACTTCGTCGTGAAACACTGGGAACGTGCCGACTTCGACGCTGATTCGGGCGTCAATCATGAGCGCACAGAGGTCCGAAACGAGGCTGGGGAGGCGCTGGAGACGAGTTTGTGGACCGGCTGCTACACGCCGCGTGAGCTGCGTCTGTTGTCCGTCGCCAACGGCTTGCGGGTCGACTCGATCAGCAGTGTCGAACCTGGGCGCATACGGTCTTGACCCGCCGACCGCCGACACGGCCGAGTTTCTACTGCTGGCAACGCTGGTCGGCTGAGCCCGGGGCCTGTTGGAAACCCCTGGGCGCTGGTACGATTGTTGCCTGCACTGGGCACCAGTGCGCCTCAACTTCCTATCCACCCTTTGAAAGCAGCCCGTTCCTTGTCCGACACCTCGACTACCACGCCCGCCGCAAACCCCAACTTCGGGACGTTTGACGACGAAGGCGTTTACACCCCGCGCGAGATCGTTTCCAACGATCTCGGCATGAGCTTCGCAGATGCCATCGCCGGCACGATCGTCGAAGTGGAAGATGGCCAGATGGTCAACGGAACCGTCGTCAAGATCGACAAAGACGAGGTTCTGCTCGATATCGGCTACAAGAGCGAGGGTGTGATCCCCAGCCGCGAGCTGAGCATCCGCAACGATGTCAATCCTTCCGAGATCGTCAGCCTCGGCGAGTCGATCGAGGCACTCGTGCTCACCAAGGAAGACAAGGAGGGCCGACTGCTCCTGTCGAAGAAGCGGGCCCAGTACGAGCGTGCATGGGGCACGATCGAGGCCAAGAAGGAAGCCGACGAGATCGTCGAAGGTCCGGTCATCGAGGTCGTCAAGGGCGGCCTGATCGTCGACATCGGCCTGCGTGGCTTCCTGCCCGCATCGCTGGTCGAGCTGCGTCGTGTCCGCGACCTGGCGCCGTACATCGGCACCACGGTGCAGGCCAAGATCATCGAGCTCGACAAGAACCGCAACAACGTCGTGCTGTCCCGCCGGGCCTATCTGGAAGAGACCCAGAAGGAGACCCGCGACAGCTTCCTCAACAACCTCAAGATCGGCGAGGTCCGCGAGGGCACCGTGTCGTCGGTGGTCAGCTTCGGCGCATTCGTCGACCTGGGCGGCATGGACGGACTGATCCACGTCAGCGAGCTGTCGTGGAAGCACGTCGATCATCCCGGGTCCGTGGTCGCCGTCGGCGACCCGGTCAAGGTGCAGGTGCTCGACGTCGACTTCAGCCGCGAGCGCATCAGCTTGTCGCTCAAGGCCACCCAGGCCGATCCGTGGCAAGAGTTCGCCGAGACCCACGAGGTCGGCCAGTTGGTCTACGGCCGGGTCACCAAGCTCGTTCAGTTCGGTGCGTTCGTTCAGGTCGGTGACGGCATCGAGGGCCTGGTGCACATCTCCGAGATGTCGACCCATCACGTCGACTCGCCCGAGCAGGTCGTCACGCCCGGCGAAGAGCTGTGGGTCAAGATCATCGATCTCGATCTCGCTCGCCGACGCATCAGCCTGTCGATCAAGCAGGCTGCCGAGGGTGGCGAACTGGCCGCCGAATACCGCGAGCACTTCGAGATCGACTCCGAGGGCAACTGGGCAACCAGCAGCGACGAGGTCGAGGCGGCATGGGCCGAGTACCAGAACGCCGACGGTGGTGACGGGCCCGCTGCCGACGCAGCTCCTGACGCTGAGGCTCCGGCCGTCGAGACTGATGCTGCAGCGGCCGATGAGGCTCCCGTCGGCGTTGCCGAAGCGGCCCCTGTCGCTGATGCTGCGGTCGCCGATGAGGCTCCCGCTGTCGTTGCCGAAGCGGCCCCTGTCGCTGATGTTGCGGTCGCCGATGAGGCTCCCGCTGTCGTTGCCGAAGCGGCCCCTGTCGCTGATGTTGCGGTCGCCGATGAGGCTCCCGCTGTCGTTGCCGAAGCGGCCCCTGTCGCTGATGTTGCGGTCGCCGATGAGGCGCCCGTCGTCGTTGCCGAAGCGGCCCCTGTCGCTGATGCTGCGGTCGCCGATGAGGCGCCCGTCGTCGTTGCCGAAGCGGCCCCTGTCGCTGATGCTGCGGTCGCCGATGAGGCGCCCGTCGTCGACCAGGCCTGATCGACGGTGCTCCTGGTCGGTTTGACCGGGGGCATCGGTGCCGGCAAATCAACGGTGTCCGTGTTGCTGGCCGAGCATGGTGCCGTGATCGTCGACGCCGATCAGATCGCTCGCGATCTCCAGGCTCCCGGTGCACCGCTGCTCGACCGAATGGCCGAGCGGTTCGGCGCACACATCATTCGTCATGACGGCTCGCTCGATCGCGCCGCCGTGGCGGCGATCGTGTTCGGCGACTCCGACGACGCCAAACAAGCGCTCCTCGACCTGAACGGCATCGTGCATCCGGCGATGCAGGAACAGATCGAGCGCCAAATCCTCGAACACGCCGACACCGACCGTGTCGTCGTGCTCGATTTCCCTTTGCTCGGTGAGAATCCCCGCGACGACATCGCTGCCACCGTCGTGGTCGATGTGTCAGCCGATGTCGCCGTCGCCCGGCTGGTGCAGTTCCGCGGCATGGACGAGACCGATGCACGCAATCGGATCACCAGCCAGATCAGCCGCGAGGAGCGGCTGGCCACGGCGACCCACGTGATCGACAACTCGGGCGACCTGGATGCCCTTCGTGACCAGATCGACGGGCTGTGGAGTCAGCTGATCGAGCTGCGCGACGGCGATTGCAGCGACTGAGCGTCAGTCGGGCAGCGTCGAGAGGTCGAGGAGTGCATCGACCTCGCCGTGATGCTCGTCGCCGGTCCGCACGAAGCCCAATCCCTCGTAGAAACCTGCCGGTGAGCCCACCACATCGGGTACGAAACTGACACGGATGTGTGTCGCCCCCTCGGCGTGAAGGCTGTGAGCGATGGCGAGCAGTGCCCTGCGGCCGATGCCGCGGCCCTGGTGCCGGTGATCGATCACGTACCGCCAGAGGTACGGGTGAGGGTGCTGCTTGTACGGCTCGGCCATCATCACGAAGCCGGCCAGTTCGCCGTCGGCCTGGACGGCGCGCAGCCACGGATGGATGGTTTCGCCATCAACGACTTGCGGTGTGTAGGCCTGGGCGATCGACACCAGCACCGGTGCGACCAGATCCTGTTGCGAGAACGACCCGCCGATCTCGCCCACCGCCCTGACGTTGTCAGCTGTGATCTCCACCAACGACACGTCGTCAGGAGGCGATGTGGGGCGTGAGCGCCATGCCCGCCAGTCGGGTTCGAGCATCGAGAACCGGGCGTCGTCCGTCCACTCGTCGCGAACGTAGGCGGACGAGCGTGCTGTCCCGACGTATTCGAATCCGCAGCGCTCGAGCACCCGCGCCGACGCCATGTTGCGGGGGTCGATTGTGGCGCCGATGCGGTGAACCTGCTTGCGCTCGAACAACCAGTCGACCACCGCGCCGACAGCTTCGGTGGCGTACCCCTGGCCCTGGTGGTGAGGGGCGACGGTGTATCCGATCGTGGCGAATGTCTCGTCGGCGTCGAGCCATACAGCGACATCGCCGATGATCCCCGAGCCTCCGTCGACGGCGAGTTGCACCCAGCTCTCTGGGGTCGGGCGCTGGAGCAGCTCCATTGCGTCGACCAGCTGGTGGGCGAGATCCCTGGTGTAGGGCAGCGGCCAGTCCTGGAAGAGCGAGATCTCAGCGAGGTTGCGGTAGCGCGTGAACTCGGTGATGTCGCTACGGGCGAGCATCCGTATCGTCAGCCGCTCCGTGTGGAGCAAGAACGGCCGTTGCGGCGCCATCCGCCCATTCAAGTCGCTGGTCGACACCGAGGTGGAGCCGGATTCGGATGACGTACGCTCGGGTCGTGGCCTCGACGATCTTGGTGGTGTCAGCGGCAACCCTGGCGCTGATCGACTGGTGGGCGGTGGCGAGCAAACGTCGTCGCCTCGAGTGGGGTGCCAAGCCGGCGACAATGGCTGCCCTGGTGGCCGTCGCAGCGATCGCCGGAGATGCCCCCGGAGATGTCCGCACGTGGCTCGTGATCGGTGCTCTGTTCGGCTTGATCGGTGACGTTGCGCTGCTCCCCGCGGGTGAGACGTCGTTCATGGTCGGCCTCGGTGCATTCGCCGTTGGTCATCTCGCCTACGTCGTGGCCGCGCTGTCGGTCGGATTCGACGCCGTCTGGGCTGTCCCCGGAGCGGTCTTCGTGGCGGGTCTGTTGGGGTTTCGCTTCCTCACCAGGATCGTGCCCGGTGCGCGGCAGCATGGCGGACCGATCTTGGCCGGAGCGGTCATGTTCTACGCCATCGTGATCTCAGCGATGGTTGTCACCGCGTGGTCGTCGGCGGCATGGCTGGCGGCCGTCGGCGCGATGCTGTTCGCGGTCAGCGACTGGGTGCTCGGCCACCAGCGATTCGTGGGCCCGTTACCGGGGCGTCGGCTGTCGGTGATCGTGCCCTACCACGTAGGTCAGGCGTTGCTGATCATCGGCTTGGCATACGCCTGAGCGGTCGCCGTGTCAACGAGCGGCGGGTTCGCGCAGCGTGCTTCGCACGGTTTCGGCAGCGCTGCCGAGCACCCGACCAATCTCGGAGGTGATGATCTCGTCGGGCGCGCCGCTCCACTCGTCCATGTAGATCTTCTTGACCTCGACGGCGATCGAGCAGCCACGACTTCCATAGCGGGAGTTGATCCAGCGGGTCATCTGGCCACCCTTGAACTTGACGTTCTCGCGCACGTCGAGGTGCCCATCGTCGAACGGGTGAGTGGCGACGGCCTGTGCGAACACGTCGACGATGTGTCTCAGTTCGGGCGCGACCGTGTCGGTGCCAAGGTTGATATCAGGGTTGGCGTCAGGGTCGTCGACGGGCTTGTCGGGTCCGAGCCGCCGGTGGTTGTACGAATGCAGATCCAGAACGACGAACGTGCCGTGGGTCTCGACCAACCGGTCGCAGAACTCGCCGAGCTCGGCGTAGAACTGGTCGTAGACGGCCAACGAGCCGTCGACGAATTCGTCGGAGGGAGGTGACTTCCATAGATCGAGACCCCATGCGTCGGCAGGTTCGCGGTAGACCGCTTTGTCACGCGGACGGTTGAGGTCGACTTCGAACCGCGACGGTGAGACAACGATCGAGTTGGCGGCGATCTCGGCCCAGCGATCGGTGAAGGGGTCTTCCTCGCGGAGCCGTTGCTCGTCGGAGAGGGCGGTCAGGGCGGCCGTTTCGGGGCGCAGCTGATGGCCGGCGTGAATCGCCGTGGCGAGCAACGGGTCGCTACCGGTCACGATTGTCCAGGGTGAGTTGCTCATAGCGTGTTCATTTCCGTGTTGTTGAAGTTGCGCTTGTAGAAGCCCATGTAGTCGACCTTGCGTTCGAGGCTGTCGATTACGGACTCGCTGAAGTTGACACCCTCGAGCTTCTGGGCCGAGCCGAGACCACCGGGACTGAACACGTTGATCTCCATCAGCTTGTCGCCGACGATGTCGATCCCGACCAGGAACATGCCGTCCTGGACCAGCTTCGGTCGCACGATCTCGGCGAGCCGAAACGCATCGTCGTCGAGGTCGGCCCGCGCCAACGAGCCACCGGCGTGGAGGTTCGAGCGCATGTCGCCGCCGCGTCGGAGCCTTCTGAACGCTGCGTACTTGCCCTTGTGGCGGAGCGGGACGCCGTTCATCAGGAACAGGCGGGTATCGCCGGCCTCGGCCTTCTCGAGGTATTGCTGGGCGATCACATAGCCGTCTCGCGCCACGGCATCGATCATCTGGTTGAGGTTGGCGGTGTCGTCGGCCCGAACGAGGAAGACGCCTTCGCCACCCGAACCGCTGAGCGGCTTGATGACGGCTCGTCCCTCGGACATGACGAAGCTCTTGATCTCGTCACGGTTGCGGGTGATCAACGTTCCGGGGCGGACCTCCTCGGGAAACAGCTGGAAGTACATCTTGTTTTCGGCTTTGGCGAGGCCGTTCGGGTCGTTGAGCACGATCACGCCGTGGCGCATCGCCACCCGCCCGAAGTCGATCGCGGCGGACTTGGCCCACTCCCGCTTGCCCTTCTCGTCGGATGGCACATTGCGGAGGAACAGCACGTCCAAATCGTCGACGGTGACGCGTTCGGTGATTGCAGCCTTGCTCTGCAGGTCGCGGAGATAGGCGACGCCGTCCTTGTAGCGTGGCTTGGGTGGCCGCTTGGCGGTGGCCCTGACGAGTTCGTCATGGTCGTAGGCGAGATCACCCACATTGATGGTCCATGCCTCATGACCGCGATTGGTCGCAGCGACAGCCAATCGTGTCGTCGTGAATCCGGCCTCTTCGGTGCTCAGTTCGTTGACGACGAAGCCGATTCTCATGAGGTTTCCTCGATCTTTCCGCCGGTGACCGACGTATGCTGGTGGATTCGACCCGGCCGCGCCAGGTGACGACAATCATAGCTGCCTGCAGGGCCGTGTGATTCGCGTGGAATGTCGGATTGTCAGCTGTCGCACGGACGAGTGGAAACCTCCTGTTGACGGACCCCCCAGTACAATCCCGAATCTCAACCGCGGAGACTGAGGTCGCATGACTGCACACAAGAAGACGGCGCTCGACGCAGCGCTGCTGGACACGATCGGCCGCCGTGTCGAGCAGGGCCTCCAGGTCCGGCGCAGCCTTCCACCCGACGGTCGTGTCCACATCGACAGACAACTGCCGTTCCTGGTCGTCTACCGTCCGACCGAAGCGAACGCCGACGAGGCCGTCCGGGCGCTGGTCGCCAGCCAGGCCTCGTATGTGATCGGCTCGTCGACAGCCGCATCCGACGCCTTCACGCACAAGCTTGTCGAGCGGATCGCGTCGATCCAGTCGGCGGCCTTCGGCGGTTTCCTGCTGATCGAGATCTGGGCCAAGGCCGGGCCGTCGGAAATCACCACGGTTGCCGACGACATCCGCCCCGACTTCGAGATCGCGATCCCGCGTCAGATGCAGGGTACGCCGGCGCTCGAGGCGCTGGTGGCCGGCCTCGGTCGGGTTCGGATACTCGGACACACCGCCAACGTGGCGGTGCGTCCATCTGCGCCGCTTGCGCCGCCATCGCAGCGCCGACTCCTGTCGGCGTCGGCTGTCAAGGCGACCAACACGCATCTGATCGGGGTCGCTGCGTACGCCGCGTGGCGATCATCGGAATCCGGCGAGCCCTACCCACTGGTTCGCCAGGCGATGATCCGTCAGGTCTCCCGATCGATCGCCAAAGCAGCGTTCGTGTTCGCCAGGGAAGAGACGTCGTCGCGGCCGTTGCACTACCACTCGTTGGGCCGTCGCGCCGTCGTGCGCGCAGTGCACAAGGTCGATCACGAGTTGGCCGCCGTTGCGGAGTCATTCGACCTGCTCCTGACCGTCACTCCGGTCAATGCCGACAGCGCCTACCGCAGCTTTCATCGTTCCAAGAGCGGACGTCCACCGCGGTTCCAGTACCGCCCGCTCACCGTCGATCCGTCGCTGCTCAAGCGGCGACTCTTCGATATCAAGATCGAGCAGATCGAAGACCCCACGCTCGAGAGCCTGTTTCGTGAGAAGCGCAGCGAGCTCGAGCTGAAACTGTCCCTGATGTCGGACCGCCTGACACCCCGATTCCTGCCGACCAGCGTCGCCTTGTACGGGAAGGTCGACGATCGTTCGGTGGCCCTGGCTCGATCGGTGCTCGACAACATCGACGGACGCGACAGCGGCCGCAGGTCGCGACGGATCTCGGGTGAGGACTTCGCCGCTGCTGCCGAGATCGAGCTCGCCACCTATCGCAGCGTCGATCCGTCGATCACGCCCACAGGTCTACCTCCGCGACGACGTGTCGTCGCTGATGGTCTCGGCAGGCAATCTCCTGGTCGGTCGCAGTATGGCGATACCGCAAGAGCGTGTGGAAGCGCTGCTGCAACACGAGGTCGGCACCCACGTCGTCACCTACTGGAACGGTCGCGCCCAACCGCTGCGCCTGTTGGCGTCGGGGCTGGCGCGCCACGACGAGCTCCAGGAGGGTTTGGCTGTGTTCGCCGAGTACCTGGTCGGCGGCCTCACGGTGGCCCGGCTGCGAACGCTCGCTGCACGCGTGCTCGCTGCACGGGCGGTCGCCGATGGTGCCGAGTTCAACGACACGTTTCGACTGCTGGTCGACGACGTCGGCTTTTCGGAGCGTGGCGCGTTCGGGATCGCGATGCGGGTTCATCGCGGTGGGGGACTGGTCAAGGACGCCGTCTACCTGCGCGGGCTACAGGGGGTCGTCGACTACGTCCGCCGGGGCGGACGGGTCGACACGCTGCTGGTTGGCAAGATCGCGCCCGAGCACACCGCCATCATCGAAGAGCTGCAACGACGTGAGGTGCTGCGGACCCCACCGCTGCGACCCAACTTCCTCAATCTGCCCGACACCCACTACCGAGTCGAGCGGGTGCGCAACGGCGCCGACCTCCACGAGCTGGCCGACCCCACCTGACCGCGTTCTCGACGACGATCCATGGGCGAAACACTGGAACGGGTGAGCCACGCCGACGGCCATCGAACGCCCGTTCGATGCTAGACTGATGTCATGTCCGAAACGGTGACGACCGACGGTTTGGCCGACATCCCTGTCAGCACCTCGATCAGCGAGGCCCGCTTCCGGGTGGTGTCCGATTTCGATCCGGCGGGTGACCAACCCGAGGCCGTCGAGCAGCTCACCAGGGGCATCAACGACGGCGAGCGGTTCCAGACGTTGCTCGGCATCACGGGCTCGGGCAAATCGGCCACGATGGCCTGGACGATCGAGCAGGTGCAGCGCCCGACGCTGATCCTCGCCCCCAACAAGAGCCTGGCTGCGCAGTTGGCACAGGAGATGCGCGAGTTCTTCCCCGACAATCGGGTCGAGTACTTCGTCAGCTACTACGACTACTACCAGCCCGAGGCGTACATCCCGTCGAGCGACACGTTCATCGAGAAGGACAGCTCGGTCAACGACGAAATCGACCGGCTGCGTCACTCGGCGACGGCTGCGCTGCTGACCCGACGAGATGTGATCGTGGTGGCGTCGGTCAGCTGCATCTACGGCATGGGCAACCCCGACGAGTACAAGGGCCAGTTGCTCGACCTCAGCATCGGCGTCGACTACGACATGCGCAACATCCTGCGCCGCCTGGTCGACATGCAGTACGACCGCAACGACGTCACGCTCGGGCGCGGCAAGTTCCGTGTGCGCGGCGACACGATCGAAGTTCACCCTGCCTACGAGGAGGCGGTTCTGCGGATCGAGATGTTCGGCGACACCGTCGATCGCCTGACCCGCATCGATCCGTTGACCGGCGAGACACTCGAAGACATGAAGCGCGGCGTCGTGTTCCCGGCCACCCACTACATCGCCGGTCACGAGCGCTTGGCGGTCGCAATGCAGAAGATCGAGCACGAGCTGCAGGTGCGGCTCAAGCAGTTCGAACAAGAGGGCAAGCTGCTCGAGGCGCAGCGCTTGCGGATGCGCACCCAGTACGACCTCGAGATGATCAGCGAGCTCGGTTACTGCAACGGCATCGAGAACTACTCGATGCACATCGACGGACGCGACTACGGCGAGCCACCATTCACACTGCTCGACTACTTTCCCGATGACTTCCTGCTCGTGATCGACGAGAGTCACGTCGCTGTGCCGCAGCTACACGGCCAGTTCGCCGGCGACCGCAGCCGCAAGGACATGTTGGTCGAGCACGGCTTCCGGCTGCCGTCGGCACGTGACAATCGACCACTCACGTTCGAAGAAGTCACCGAGCGCATCAATCAATGTGTGTTCATGTCCGCCACGCCGAGTCCGTACGAGATGCGGGTGTCCGGCCAGGTCGTCGAGCAGATCGTCCGCCCGACCGGCCTGGTCGACCCCGAGGTCATCGTCAAGCCCACCAAGGGTCAGATCGACGACCTGATCGAGTTGGTCAACGGACGCGTCACCAATGGCGAGCGAGTGCTGGTCACCACGCTCACCAAGAAGATGGCCGAGGACCTCACCGACTACCTGCTCGAGCAGGGGCTGCGAGTTCGGTATCTGCACTCCAACATCGACACCATCCAGCGGATCGAGATCCTGCGGGCGTTGCGGCTCGGCGAATTCGACGTGTTGGTCGGCATCAACCTGTTGCGCGAGGGCCTCGACCTGCCAGAGGTGTCGTTGGTGTGCATTCTCGACGCCGACAAAGAGGGCTTCCTACGCTCCGAGACGGCGCTGATCCAGATGATCGGCCGCGCCGCCCGCAACGTCGCCGGCCAGGTCGTCATGTACGCCGACCGCGTCACCAACTCGATGCAGAAGGCGATCGGTGAAACCCAGCGCCGACGCGTGTTGCAGCTGGCCTACAACGAAGAGCACGGCATCGATCCGCAGACCATCCGCAAAGCCGTCGGTGACATCTTGTCGTTGCTGCGTCCTGCCGAGGGTTCGCCGATTCCCGGCAAGGACAAGCGTCGCCAGCGCGAGCGCGACAAGGTTCAACGCGAACTCAAGTCGCTCCCTCAACAGGAGTTGGGTCGACTCATCCAAACGCTCGAGGCGGAGATGCACGAGGCATCGGCCGAACTCAAGTTCGAGTACGCCGCCAGGTTGCGCGACGAGGTCAACGATCTGCGTCGAGAGATTCGCGACGCCCAGTAGACGCCGATGTGCTCAGGCGCCGTGGCGGCCCTGGAGCGGCACGAACCGCACCAGCGACAGCACCTGACGTTCGTCACCGGTCGGCGTGCGAGTGATCAGCACCAGTTCCTCTGTGCCGCGTCCGACCGGGATCACCAACCGGCCACCGGGCGCCAGCTGCTCGAGCAGCGGTGGCGGAACCGACCGCGCTGCTGCGGCGACGCTGATCGCGTCGTACGGTGCTCCGGCCGGGTGGCCGAGCGAGCCGTCGCCGTGGACCACCTCGATCCGATCGCCGTAGAGCGCGAGGTGATCTGCTGCCATCTCGGCCAGCGGTTCGACGCACTCGATCGCCGTGACGTGGTCGGCGAGCTCGGCCATCACGGCGGCGGCATACCCTGACCCGGCACCGACCTCGAGCACGCGGTCGGTCGGTTGCAGATCGAGCGCCTGCGCCATCAGTGCCACGATGTACGGCTGGGAGATGGTGGCGTCGTAGCCGATCGGCAACGGCCGATCGTCGTAGGCGAGAGCGGCCAGGTCCTGTGGTACGAATCGGTGGCGGGGCACCCGTCTCATCGCCTCCAACACGCGCTGGTCGGTGATGTCGCGGCCGGCGAGTTGTCGTTCGACAGCGTGCGCCCGCTCGACTGCCCGCCCGTCGCTGTTCATCTCGGCTCCTTGTTGCGATGGTCTCGGCCCGGGGTTGCGGGGTTGCCCGGTCAGTCGAGGCCGTGTTGGATGGCGTACCGCACCAGGTCGCTGCGTCGACTGAGATGCAGCTTCCCGAGGATGTTGCGAACGTGGTTCTCGGCGGTCTTGGGGGAGATCCCGAGCGCCAGCCCGATCTCCTTGTAGGTCTTGCCGCGAGCGACGTATTGCAGCACTTCGCGTTCGCGCTCGGTGAGTGGATTCGCGTCGGTCGACTTGGCGAGTCGCCGGAACTCGCCGAGTACCAGCGCCGCCAGCGAGGGTGAGAAGACCGGCTCGCCATCGGCTGCGGCCCTCAGCGCGGCTCGCAGCTCGTCGACCGGGGTGGTCTTCACCAGATAGCCGGCAGCGCCCGCTGCGACGGCATCGAGCAGGTCGCGTTCGGCTTCGCTGACGGTGAGGATCACGATCGGGCAGATCGTTGCGCATTTCTGCACGACCGCGAGCCCTCCACCGCGCGGCATGTGCAGGTCGCAGATGACGAGCTGTGGCCGGCGGGCTGTGATGACATCGATCGCGCCCTCCGCGTCGTCGGCCTCGCCGACGATCTCGAACTTGCCGGCGAGTTCGGATCGCAGCCCCGAGCGGACCAGTTCGTGATCGTCGGCGATCACGGTCCGGATCGGTTCGGTCATGGTGCCGATCCTGTCACGCCGGGGATGTCCACATGCAGACCTCGGTCGCACCGCCGGTCGAGCTGGTGATCTCGACACGCCCACCGATCGCCTCGATCCGCCCGATGATCGACTCGTCGATGCCATGCGAATCGCGCACCTGGTCGGGGTCGAAACCGGATCCGTCGTCGTTGATGCTGGCGAACACCTGGCCGTGTTCGTCGGTCTCGGCGAACACGACGATGCGCGAGGCTCGTGCGTGCTCGAGTGCATTGGCGACTGCCTCGCCGATCGCCCTCGCCAACATCTCCTGGCGGTCGCCAGGTAGACGGCAACCGTCGTCGATCACGCTGACGCTGACCATGGTGTCATGGCCGCGGCGGACGCGTTCGACCTCCTGTCGGATGCGGGTCTCGAGATCGAGTGCAACTCGACCGGCGCTGCCGAACAGGAACGATCGCAGGTCGTGGTCGGCCTGACGGGCGGCGGTCGCCAGTTCCGGATCGCTGCGGGCCGATCGGCGTTCCACCAGCGCCAGCGTTTGCAGCACCGTGTCGTGCAGGACCCGACCGACCTCGTCCCGGGCACGTCGGTCGGCGATCTCGCTCTCGACCCGCTTCAGCAATCGGGCCTGCCATCCGAAGACGGCACCGCATGCGCCGAAGAACAGGCTGGTGGCGACGATCGACACGGTTTGGGCCGGTCCCCACGGGTCGAACTCGTTGAGCCAGGCACCGATCAGTTCGGCGGGGCCGATCGTGAGCCCCATCAGGGCGGCGATGATCGGTCCGTAGGCGACCCCGGCCGTGGCCATCGACAGCAGTGGCCATTGGGTGGCGATGCTCTGGGTGGTCTCGAACACGTGGCCCGGAGCGAACACGTAGCCATCGACGATGCTGAGGCCGACGGCCAACCCGACGTCGGTCATCACGAACGGGAGGTGCAACAGCCGGGCCGGATCGTTGCGTACGAGCACTGTGCTGAGTGCCGTGACGGCCAGGGCCGTCGTGACCGCCATCCAGGCGACGACCGGGTGATCGAGCTGGTCACCGCTGAACGCCACGATGCCGACCATCCACGCCAGCGACAGCCATCGTGCGACGACGAGCGCTTTCAGGATCGTCAGAGCGGTCGGAAAGAGTGCTGGTCGCGAGGTCAGAGTGGGGAGGCGCTCCACGCCGACAGTGTCGCGCCGGAGCGATGACGAGCGGGGCATCTCGAGTCGTCCGACGCGACTCGGCATCGACGACCACCCGTCCATCGACCGCCGTCCAGCTTCGTACGTGTGTTCGATCGGGCGTGCTAATGTGGCCGACGTGACGGATTCCCAGCAGCCCGCCCCGGCTACCCGCCGGGCATCTCGGTAGCCTCCGACAACAATGGCTCCCCGCAAATCAGCGTCGCCCTCCGGTCCGATCATCGAGGTTCGGGGTGCACGCGAACACAACCTCAAGAACGTCAACGTCGAGCTGCCACGAGACAAGCTGATCGTGTTCACCGGGTTGTCCGGCTCGGGCAAGTCGAGCCTGGCGTTCGACACGATCTACGCCGAAGGTCAACGGCGCTACGTCGAGTCATTGAGCTCGTACGCACGTCAGTTCCTGGGGCAGATGGACAAGCCGGATGTCGACGTCATCGAGGGGTTGTCCCCGGCGATCTCGATCGATCAGAAGTCGGCCGGGCGCAATCCGCGTTCGACGGTCGGCACGATCACCGAGGTCTACGACTACCTACGTCTGCTCTACGCCCGGATCGGCATCCAGCATTGTCCTCGAGACGGAACCCGGTTGCAGCGCCAGACACCGCAGCAGATCGTCGACCGCATCCTCGAACTCGACGAGGGCACCAGGTTTCAGGTGCTGGCGCCGGTCGTGCGCGGCCGCAAGGGCGAATACGACACGCTGCTGGCCGACCTCAGCGGTCAGGGGTACGTCCGTGCCCGGATCGACGGCGAGACCGTGATGATCGACGAGTTCCTGAAACGCGACGAACGGCTTGCCCGCTACGAGCAACACAAGATCGAGATCGTGGTCGATCGGCTCGTGCTCCGCGAGGGGCTCGAGCGGCGCCTCACCGACTCGCTCGAAACGGCGCTGCAGTTGGCCGACGGCGTGGCCGAGGTCGAGCTGATCGCCGGCGAAGGCGAACCCCAGCCCGAGACGCTCACGTTCAGCCAGCACCTCGCCTGCCCGAAGTGCGGCGAAAGCTACGAAGAGCCGGCGCCTCGCAACTTCTCGTTCAACTCGCCGTATGGCGCGTGTGAGAAGTGCGACGGTCTCGGCACCACGTTCGAGGTCGACCCCGAGCTCGTCATCCCCGACCCCGATGCGTCGCTCAACGACGGGGCGATCGCCCCGTGGCGCAGCGCCCACACCCAGTACTTCACCCGCATGCTCGAGTCGGTCGCCAACGTGCACGACATCGACCTCGACGCGCCGTGGGGCAAGCTCACCGCCAAGCAGCAAAAGGTCGTGCTGCACGGCGTCGGCGGCAAGCTGACCGTCAAATACAAGAATCGCTATGGGCGCAGCCGCCAATACTCGACCGAGTACGAGGGCGTGATCCCGTGGATCAAGCGCCGCCACGAAGGTGCCGAGAGCGATTGGTCGCGCGACCAGTACGAGGGCTACATGCGACTCGTGCCCTGCGGGGCTTGTGGTGGGGCGCGGCTCAAGCCGTACTCGTTGGCGATCACCGTCGCCGACTTGAACATCTCCGAGGTGTGCGAGATGTCGATCGGCGAGTCCGCCAAGTTTCTGGCGGCACTCGAGCTCAGTGAACGCGATCGGCTGATCGCCGAACGCGTCACGAAAGAGGTCAATGCCCGGCTCGGGTTCCTGCTCGACGTCGGTCTCGACTATCTCACGTTGTCACGATCGGCGGGCACGCTGGCGGGCGGCGAGGCACAACGGATCCGGCTCGCCAGTCAGATCGGGTCGGGCCTGGTCGGGCACCTTGTACGTACTCGACGAGCCGTCGATCGGTCTGCATCAGCGCGACAACCGGCGCCTGATCGACACGTTGACGCGCCTGCGCGACCTCGGCAACACGGTGATCATCGTCGAGCACGACGAGGAGACGATTCGCGAGAGCGACTGGATCGTCGACATCGGCCCTGGCGCCGGCGAGCACGGCGGTGAGATCGTGTACAGCGGTCCGGTCAAGGGTGTCATGCGGGCCAAGGGGTCGGTCACCGGTCAGTACCTCTCCGGTAAGAAGTCGATCGCGGTCCCAGCCGAGCGTCGCCCACCGAGACTCGAGAAGGTCACGGTGCACGGTGCCCGCGAGCACAACCTGCAAGACGTCCAGGTCGACATCCCGCTCGGCTGTTTCGTGGCGGTCACCGGCGTGTCGGGCTCGGGCAAATCGACGCTCGTGCGCGACATCCTGCTGCCGGTGCTGATGCAGCGCATCTACAAGTCGAAGACGCCGGCAGGCAAGCACAAGAAGATCGACGGGATCGAGTTCCTCGACAAGGTCATCGACATGGATCAGTCGCCGATCGGGCGCACGCCGCGATCCAATCCGGCGACCTACACCGGGGTCTTCGACAACATCCGCAAGCTGTTCGCCAGCACCAACGAGGCGAAGGTGCGCGGCTACATGCCCGGCCGTTTCTCGTTCAATGTCAAGGGCGGGCGCTGCGAGGCATGCGCCGGCGACGGCACGATCAAGATCGAGATGCACTTCCTGCCCGACGTGTACGTCCCATGCGAAGTCTGCAAGGGCGCCCGCTACAACCGTGACACCCTCGACATCGAATTCAAGGGCAAGAACATCGCCGACGTGCTCGACATGCCCGTCGCCGAGGCGGTCGAGTTCTTCGCCAACCAGCCACCGATCTTCCGCTACATGAACACGTTGATGGACGTCGGGTTGGGCTATGTGCGGCTCGGCCAGTCGGCGCCCACCCTGTCGGGCGGCGAGGCGCAGCGCGTCAAGTTGGCGACCGAACTCGCCAAACGTTCCACCGGGCACACGATCTATCTGCTCGACGAACCGACGACCGGGCTGCACTTCGACGACGTGAAACGGCTGCTCGACCGTGTTGTCGCGGCTGGTCGATCAGGGCAACACCGTCGTTGGTGATCGAGCACAACCTCGACGTCATCAAGACCGCTGACTGGTTGGTCGATCTGGGGCCGGAGGGCGGTACCGGTGGTGGCCTCGTCGTCGCCGAAGGGCCGCCCGAGCACGTCGCAACGGTCGAGGCCAGCCACACGGGTCGATACCTCCGCGAGTTGTTCGCCGCGTCCTGACATCGTCGACCCGGCGTCGCGACCTGATCGCAATTGTTCGGACCAGTCCTGCAAGAGTGTTTCGGTGAGCAGTGTCGCGGCGGATTACTCGCCGATGGAGCAGTACCAGGGCCAGCAGCGCCGGACCCTCAACGTCATTCGGCTGGCGGTCGTTCCGGGCCAGGCTGCTGTGGCCGGCACCGTTGCCGTGGTCAGCCTGCTGGCCTCCGACATGCTCGGCAACGACCGGCTGGCAGGGCTCGGCAGCGCAGCGTTCACGCTCGGTGCCGCCGCCGTGTCGATTCCCTTGGCTGCCTTCATGCGCCGACGCGGTCGCCGCCCAGGGATGGTTGCGGCACTGCTGGCGGGTGCCGTCGGGGCAGGCATCGCAGCCGCCGGTGGGCAGCTGCGGCTGTTCCCGTTGTTCATTCTGGGAATGTTCGTGTTCGGTTCCGGGCAGGCCGCCACTCTGCAGGCCCGGTACGTCGCCGCCGACCTCGCGCACGAGTTCGACCGCGCCAGGGCGATCGGTGCGATCGTGTGGATCGGCACCTTGGGGGCCGTCTTCGGTCCGGTCTTCACGCCGCTCGAGAAGGACTTCGGCGAATGGCTCGGACTCGACGAGTTCATCGGCCCCTATCTCTTCGCCGGTGCCCTGTTTCTGGTGGGAGGAATCGCGTACGCCGCCTTGCTGCGTCCCGACCCCTTGGTACTGATCGGCGGCACTGATCCACATGCCGAACGAACTCGACCGATCGTGCAGGTGCGCCGGTCCTTCGTCGTGATCCGGGAGTCACCCGGTGCGATGCTCGGCATCGTCGCGATGGCCGGATCCCAGGCGGCGATGGTCGGCGTGATGACCATGACGCCACCTCACATGAAGGATCACGACCACGGAGACCTGTCGGCGCTCGTGATCGCCGTGCACATCCTCGGCATGTTCGGACTGGCGCCGCTCGTCGGTCGATTCGTCGACAGGGTCGGCGCGATCCGGGCGATTCAGTTGGGGGCGGTCGTGCTCGGTTCCGGAACCGTGGCCGCCGTGGTCGCTGGATACGTGCCGGCGATGATCTTCATCGGCCTGTTCCTGCTGGGCCTCGGATGGAATCTTGGCCTGATCGGCGGGACGACTCTGCTGACCGCCTCGGTCCCGAACGAAGCCCGTGTCGAGGCGCAGGGAACCGGTGACCTGACGCTCAGTCTGTGTGGAGCGGTCGCCGCCTTCGGATCCGGCTTCGTGAAGGAGGCGGCGGGTTTCCACATCCTGGCCGACCTGGCGACCGCACTGGCGGCGGCGATGCTGGTCTACGCCTGGTTGGTCCACGCCCGGATCGGTCGCTCAGGCGTACCCGCTGCAGCGTGACGCGTCAGTCGCCGACGACGACGACGCAGGAGCGGCCCGAGCGTTTCCCGCTGAGCATCGCCCGGTCCGCTGCGTGCAGCAGCTCGGCCGGATCGGTCGGGCTGTTCTGGCGGGCGAATCCGACGCTGGCCGAGATCGTTGTCGGTCCGAGGTGGTCGGGGAGTGGCTCGGCGATCGCCTCCAGCAGCCGCTCGGAGATCAGCCGTGCCGTCGACTCGTCGGTGTCGGTCAGCAAGATCGCGAATTCGTCACCCCCGATTCGGGCGATCACGTCCTCTGGTCGGCACGCCCTTCGCAGCCGATTGGCGACCTCGATCAGCACTTGGTCGCCGGCGCTGTGGCCGAACCGGTCGTTGACCGACTTGAAGTGGTCGAGGTCGATGAACAACAGGGTCGCATCGCGACCCTGGAACGAACTCAGCAGTTGGTCGAAGCGGCCACGATTCGACAGACCGGTCAGCGAATCCTGGCGGGCGGCTGCCTGCAGGACACGGTCGGCGACATCGCGCTGCACGGTGTGTCTGACGATCTTGATCAGCTCACGCTCGTTGATGACGACGTTGCCCGACAGTGCGGCGCGGGCGCCGTCGGCGACCAGGGTGACCATCACGGCCTCGAGGCGGCCATCGAGGTCGATTCTGGTGACGGTGCACGAATCGAACCCCTCGTGTTCGGCAGCGAGGCGCAAGACCGGGGGAAGCTGCGCAGTGCTGTACCCGGCGGTGGTTCCGCTCGGCACGGTGCGCCAGAGCCGCTCGTTCTGCGCATCGACGAGCGTCAGCAGCGCATCCGAGATCGGGCTGCGGTCCGAGCTGATGACGGCGCGATCGGCACGCTCGGGACGCATGATGATGTGTGGATCGACCCTGACCTCTTGGGTCGTGCTGGCCTGGTGCGTGACGAGTTCCCTGAGGACCGTTTCGAGCGAGGCGCCATCCATCATCAGGTCGAGCACTCTCACCGGTGTCGGGAACTCGCGTCGGGGCATCACGGTCACGACCCAGCCGGCGTCGTCGTCGAGGCCGCGAGGCACGAGGTCGACCAACTCGCGTTCTCCACGCGGGCCGATCGCGAGCACCGGGAATGGCGAGGGGTTGTGGACGACGGGAACCTCGCTGTTCGGAACGAACATGTCCATCAGCGCCACCCGGTCGGCTTTCGTGACGAGATCGAGCGCATGGCGCCCGGCGAGGTCGTCGGTTCGGTAGCCGGCCACACCGTCAGCGGCTCCGAAGGCCTGGGTGATGGTGCCGTCGCGGGTCACGACGAGCACGAGCGGCCGAACGTTGGCGAGCACATCTCCTGGGCTGAGTGGTGTGTGAGGTGTCATGTCCCGTTTCGGTGGTGCAAGCCCGGTCAGGTCAGGAACCGAGGAACAAGCGGCCTCGCCCCGAACGCTTTCCTGCATCCAAGGCGTGGGTTGCCGACTCCATCAGTTCTTCGGTGTCGACCAGACCGAACTGGTGGGCAAGGGCGACAGTGGCGGTGATTCCGTCCGGGCCGTGCTCCGGTGGAAGCGGCTCGGCGATTCTGGACAGGAGTCGTTTCGACACCTGCAGCGCGGTCGCACGATCGACGTCTCCGAACAGGACCGCGAACGTGTCGGCATCGATGCGAGCGACCAAGTCGGATCTGCGACATTGCTCGATCAGGCGATCAGCCGTTGCGACCAGCACTCGATCGGCGGTCGCGTTTCCGAACTGGGCGATGATCTGATCGAAGTGGTCGATATCGATCACGATCAAGGTGGCGTGGTCGGAGTCGTAGTTCTCGAGAGCTTGTTCGAAGCAGTCGCGATTGGCAACGCCGGTCAGAGCATCGAGATCGGGATCGTTCGGGTCGAACTGACGCGATTCGGAGTCGGCTGCCTCGCTGATCGGGTTCGATGCGGCTTCGGCGGCTTTGACAGCGGCAATCTCCGATGCTCTGTGTGCATCGTGTTCGGCGGCGGCAGCGAGCAGAGCCAGAGTGTGGCGGCGGTCGGCGATGGGAGCGACGCCTGCTTCTGATTCGAACCAGATTGCGACGCAGTCGAGTCGGTCGTCGAGGCGCACGGTTCCGGTATGGGTTGCGACGATCTCGCTTGCCTCGGCAGCGGCTCGCACCACCTCCGGGAGGGCGCGCACCGGATGTTCGATGGTGTCGTCGGTCGGGGCGTCGGCCCACAGCCGATGATTCCCGGATGCGACGGCAACCGACACCGCAGCGCGCAATACCCCGGTGCCGGCTGCGGCCAAGATCCGGTGCTCGTCACCTTCGGGATGGACGACGACGACGAGCGAACCGTTGCGAGGGTCGTCGCCCGCCTGAGTCGCAGCAGCCAGGGCGGTGGCGGCCAGTTCGTCACCGGGACGTGCGGACAGTTGTTCGAACGGCGATGCAGGGGCCGGGGCGATGCTCATACCCCTGTATCGGCGTTATGAATCGGCGTCTTGAGTCGGTTGTGACACCAGTTGACCTGCAACCGACACAAGTCACGTGCACCGCTAGCGCAGGCGTTTCGACAGCTCGTTCAATCTGCGCTTTTCGTCGGGCGTGAGCGAATCGAGGCCGCTCGCCGAGATCTTGTCGAGCAACAGGTCGAGTTCGTGCTGTGCGGCGGCGGCGTCGGGCGCAGCCGGCGGGCGACCGGGCGCACCCCACGGGCCCTCGACGACCTTGTCGGCGCTCGTGCGGCGAGATCGCTGCCCCTTGGCCGGCTTGCTGCGACGTGTGCCGGAAGGGCGAGGTGTGGCGAACTGTGGAATGAACTGAAGCCGTTCGGCGAAGCCCCATTGGCGCACGATCACGACCCCCAGTGCGATTGCCGACAACATCAGCAGCAAGGTGCCCCAGAGCCGATCACCCGTGAGACGCAGCACGTCGATTCCGACGAACACCAGCGCCAACACCCATGCCGGAATGCCGAAGAAGAACGGCTGTGAAGGGTATTCGACGGCGAAGATCACGAACATCACCGAGGCCAGCAGGCCGAGCCCGACCTCGGGGACCGTCGGGAAACTGATGCTGGGCAGCAGGGTGACGAAGATCGCCGGAACGATCGTGACCGCAACGATCAAACCGAGATAGCGGTTGCGCCCGACGATCCCCTCGACCGCGTGACCGATGAACCAGAAGAACGCCAGCGTGATGACGACCCAGATCTGGGTCGGCGGATTGACCAACGGCCACGTCGCCAGTCGCCAGATCTCACCATTTCGAACTGCGGACGGGAAGTACATCAGCCTCACGGCGGCCGACTTGCTGATCGCCCACAGGAACATCGATGCGACGCCCCCGATCACGAGCAGCGTGGTGGTGGTGAGGTCGAGGTTGCCCGCCCGAGTCCAGCCGTCGCGTCGACGCGGATCCGGTAGGGCGAACTGGAATCGGTTGGCCACCCCCTCACCGTACCCGGCCGGATCGTCGTAGCCTGAGCGCGTCATGGTGCGCCGACCCCCGACAGGATCGATCCCGGAGGAACCGGGCTCCTATCAGTTCAAGGATGCGCACGGGCGGGTGATCTACGTCGGCAAGGCGTCGAACCTTCGACAACGCCTGTCGAACTACTTCCAGGCGCCCCGCAACCTGCACCCGCGCACCCGTCAGATGGTCGAGACCGCCGAGTCGGTCGAGTGGACGATCGTTCGTAACGAGGTCGAGGCGCTCATGCTCGAGTACTCGTTGATCAAACAGCACGACCCGCGTTTCAACGTCCGCTTGCGCGACGACAAGTCGTATCCGTTCCTGGCCGTGACGGTCGACGAGCAGTGGCCCCGCGCGATGGTGATGCGAGGTCACAAGCGCAAGGGCGTTCGGTACTTCGGGCCGTATGCCCATGCGTACGCGATCCGCGACACCCTCGACCTCTTGTTGAGGTCGTTCCCGATCCGCACGTGCAGCAACTCGAAGTTCAACACGCACGAAAAGCTCGGCAAGCCGTGCCTGCTCTTCCATATCGAGAAGTGCTCCGGGCCGTGCGTCGGTGAGATCGAGGAGATGCCGTACCGCGAGCTCGTGCGCGAGCTGTGCGACTTTCTCGCCGGCGACACCGACGACATCATCGACCGGCTCGACGCCGAGATGCGCGACGCCGCGACGGAACTCGAGTTCGAGCGGGCGGCGCGGGTTCGCGACCGGCTGGCCGCCGTTCGGAAGGCGGTCGCCAAGCAGCAGATGGTGGCGGAAAAGAGCGAGGACATCGACGTGATCGGCATCGCCGACGACGAGCTGGAAGCGTCGGTGCAGATGTTCTTCGTGCGCCGTGGGCGCGTCGTCGGTCGCAAGGGTTTCGTGCTCGACAAGGTCGAGGACCTGACACCCGGCCGCTTGATCGACCGCATCCTCGAGGCGGTCTACGGCGAGGAACCGGTGACCGGCTACCCCAAGCAGGTGCTCGTGCCGACACTGCCCGACGACGCCGGGACGTACGAGGAATGGCTGACGTACATGCGCGACTCGAAGGTGCAGATCCGTGTGCCGCAACGAGGTGACAAGCGGTCGCTGCTGGAGACGGTCGAGCGCAACGCGTCCGAGGCCTTTGCCCGGCACCGGATGAAGCGGGCGACCGACCACAACACCCGGTCGAGGGCGCTCACCGATCTCCAGCAGGCCCTGGGGTTGCCCGAAGCGCCACTTCGGATCGAGTGCTACGACATGGCCCATCTGCACGGCACCGACTACGTCGGATCGATGGTGGTGCTCGAGGACGGCCTGCCCGCAAAACGCGAGTACCGGCGTTTCAAGGTCAACATCGAGGGCAATGACGACTACGCCGCGATGGAGGAGGTGTTGACGCGACGTCTCAAGGCGTACGTCGACGAACGGGATCGTCCCGTCGGCACCGAGGACGAGGAAGGAAACCGCAAGCCGAGCAAGTTCGCCTATCCGCCGCAGCTGCTCGTGGTCGACGGCGGAAAGGGCCAGCTCGGTGTCGCCAAGCGGGTCGTCGACGAGCTCGGTCTCGCCGACGAGATCCCGGTCGCCGGCCTGGCCAAGCAGTTCGAACAGGTCTTCGTACCCGGGCGTTCGGCGCCCGTCGAGATTCCGCGAGGGAGCGAGGCTCTGTTCATGTTGCAGCGGATTCGTGACGAGGCCCACCGCTTCGCCAACACGTTCCACCGCGAGCGCCGCTCGAAGCGGATGACGGCCAGCTCGCTCGACGGCATCCCGGGCTTGGGCGAGGTACGCAAGAAGAAGCTCGTCACCGCGATGGGCGGTGTCAACAAGGTCAAGCAGGCCGAGCTGACCGACCTCCAGGCGCTGAGCTTCCTCCCCGACGCAGTCGCCGCAGCCGTATACGCCAAGTTTCACCCGGGCGATTCGCCGACGCCCAGCTGAGTCGGTTCAGCCGACCATCGCCATCGCTGCGTACAGGCCGACGCCGTTGTACAACGCTGACTCGTTGACGCGCATGAAATTCGAGTGATTGGGCGCCGCCTCGGCAGGGCTGACGTCGTCGGGGCACACCCCGAGCATCGCCATTGCGCCGGGCACCTGGTTGAGAACGTAGCTGAAGTCCTCGGCGGCGAAGCATCGGCTCGGCGCTCACCTGGAACAGATCGGCGCCGAGCAGCGCTGTCGCGACCTCACCGGTCAGCACTGCCTGGGCCTCGTCGTTGACCGTGACCGGATAGCCGCGGATGACGTCACACGAGCACGTGCAGCCGTGTGATGCCGCGTGCCATGTGGCCACCCGATCGACGGCAGCGTGGATCTGTCGATCGAACGTCCTCGTCGAACGTGCGAATCGTGCCCTCGAGGAAGGCCGACGCCGGAATGATGTTGGTGGTCGTTCCGGCCCGGATGTGGGCAACGGTGAGCACCGCCGACTGTGAAGGATCGAGGTCGCGGCTGACGATGCTGTTCAGGCCGCCGACCATCGCAGCGGCCGGCGGAATCGGATCGACGCAGTGGTGTGGGGCCGAGGCGTGGCCACCCTGCCGTGCACGGTGATCTCGAACTCGTCGGCGCTCGCGAGCAGCGGCCCGCCCTTCGTGGCGATCAATCCCGTTGGGCATGTTGGTGACGACGTGGATCGCGAAGGCGCGGTCGACGCCGTCGAGTACGCCTTCTTCGATCATGTATCTGGCGCCGTGGTAGCCCTCCTCGCCCGGCTGGAACATGAAGCGCACGCGACCGGTGAGTTCGCTCGTTGTTCTCGCTCGAGCAGACGGGCGGCGCTGGCGAGCATCGCGACGTGGGCGTCGTGTCCGCAGGCATGCATGGCGCCCTCGTGTTGCGACTGGAAGTCGCTCACGAAATCCTCCTGCAAGCGGCAGGGCGTCCATGTCGCCACGCAGCAGCACCGTCGGGCCCGGGCGGCCGGTGTCGAGATCGGCGACGACCGAGGTCGTCGATTCGCCGAGCGTGATGTCGAGCCCGAGGCCGGTGAGCGACTCGACGATCTTCGCCTGCGTGTCCGGCAGCTGCAGACCGATCTCGGGTTCGGCGTGGATCGATCGTCGCAGCTCGATCGTTGTCGTCCTGTAGATCTCTGGCTGCTTGCGAGCAGGTCGTCGCCGATGGACGCGAGGTTCGTCATCTCGCGAGCCTGCCGCACCGTGATGCTGTGTGTCGAAGCGGGGCAGGCCGACGTCAGCCGAGTTGGGAGACGATCTGTTCGTGGATCCGTTCGAGGGATTCGCGACGCGCCTCGGGCGTGCCCCCGAGGTTGAAGTCGGGAACGATGAACTCGTCGAACCCGAGCGCCGCATAACGTTCCATCTGTTCGACCAACTGGGCTGCGTTGCCGGCGATCATGCGAGCGCCGAACGGGCTGGCGAGCGCCCCTTCGACGGCGGCCGCATCGTCGGACAGCATGACGAGCGCTTGCACCGATGTCCACATCGAAGACGGATCGCGCTCGACCGACTCGCACGCAGCATCGAACTTGGCCCGTGCCCCGCCGGCCATCTCTGGGCCGCCCCAGGTGTTCCACTCGTCGGCATGGCGGGCGGTGATGCGCAGCATGCGTGGGCTGCCGGTACCGACGAGGATCGGCAGCGGCGTCTGAACCGGGGCCGGGTCGGAGGGTGCATCGGTGATCGAGTACACGGAGCCCTCGAACGTGGTGCGGTCCTCGCCGAGCAGCGACCGGATGATCTGGATCGCCTCGTCGAAACGGTCGACCCGCTGCTTGGGTGGTTCGAGCTCGATGCCATAGGCGCGATGTTCGTTGATCTGCCATCCGGCGCCGAGACCGAGCACCATCCGACCGTTCGAGATGTGGTCGATCGTCGCAGCCCGGTTGGCGAGCACCGCCGGATGATGGACCGAGGTCGGGGCGACCAGCGAGCCGACGCGTACGCGCTCGGTCACGGCCGCGATCGCCGGCAGCATCGCCCAGCACTCGTGGGTATCGCCCGGTTCGAATGCCTCGCCGCCGGTGTTCGGCATGTAGTGGTCGGCGTACCAGACGCCAAACCACCCGTTGGCATCGGCCCAGCGCGCGGTGTCGAACACTTCGGAGGGGGCGTGACTCATGTTGGGCCAGACGGAAAACTTCATGCCGGCGACGTTACATCTGGTTCCAGGAACGAGATGTAACGTGCCGCGGGTGACGAGCGAGCAGGACCGCGACCCGTCCCGAGATCTGTGGGAAGACCACGCCGGGTGGTGGATCGACGGCTTCACCGATGGCGCCGACCCCGAGTACGAGGAGCAGATCCTGCCGTTGGCTGCGGCCGAGTTGGCCGGGGCCCGCTCGATCCTCGACATCGGCTGCGGTGACGGGCAGATCAGCAGGATGTTGTCGGCCGGCGGGGCGCACGTGGTCGGCATCGACCCGACCTGGAATCAGATCAGTGTCGCCCATCAGCGGGGAGGTGGCCCGAACTATCTGAGAACGACCGCCGATCAGCTGCCCTTCGCCGACGCCAGCTTCGATGCCTGCGTGGCGTGCCTCGTGTTCGAGCACATCGATGCCGTCGATGCGGCGATCGCCGAGGTCGCACGTGTCGTCAAGCCGGGTGGCCGGTTCTGCTTCTTCCTCAACCATCCGCTGCTGCAGACGCCCGACAGCGGTTGGATCGACGACCACATGATCGACCCGCCCGAGCAGTACTGGCGGATCGGGCCGTACCTGGTCGAGAGTGAGTCCATCGAACAGGTCGAGCTCGGCGTGTACATCCGGTTCATCCACCGCCCGCTGTCCCGGTACCTGAACACGCTTGATCGAGCACGGGCTGATGCTCGAGCGAATGATCGAGCCGGCGCCACCGCCTGGCTTCCTCGACCGTGCGCCCGAGTACCGGGAGGCTGCCACGATCCCTCGGTTGCTCTACCTCCGCCTCCGCCGCAGAGCTGTTCCACCCGCTCAGTAGGGTGGTGGCGTGGCCTCCATCGTGCTGATTACCGGATTGTCGGGAGCGGGGCGGTCGGGCGCCGCCGACGTGCTCGAGGATCTCGGCTTCTACGTCGTCGACAACCTGCCGACGTCGCTGCTTCCGACGATCGTCGATCTGGCTGCCAAACCGGGTGGGGGCATCGACCGGCTGGCGCTGGTCTCGGGTCGCTCGCACGAAGATCTGCTCCCCGAGGTGGCGCGCATGCGGGCCGAGGGGCACGACGTGACGATGCTGTTCCTCGACGCCTCGACGCCGGTGTTGGTGCAGCGCTACGACGCCACCCGCCGCAAACATCCGTTCGCCGACGATGCCGGCGGGCTGCTCGAGGCGATCGAGCACGAACGGCACCTGCTCGATCCGGTGCGCGGCCAAGCCGACCTGGTGATCGACACCAGCGATCTCAATGTGCACCAACTCAAGCAGCGCCTCATGAAGGCGTTCGAGGCGGTCGATCATCGTCAGTTGCAGGTGGCGGTCGAAAGCTTCGGGTTCAAGCACGGATTGCCGCTCGACGCCGACATCGTGATGGACGTTCGATTCCTCCCGAACCCGCATTGGGTCGACGACCTGCGGCCGTTGACCGGACACGACCCGAAGGTCCGCGACTACGTCCTCGAGCGCGGCATCACGTCATCGTTCCTCGACCACTTCGAGACGATGTTGGTCGAGGTGCTGCCCAGCTACCAGGCCGAGGGGCGCTCGTATCTCACGATCGCGATCGGCTGTACGGGGGGCCGTCACCGGTCGGTCGCGATCGCTGAAGAGCTGAGTCGGCGGTTCTCCACCCGCGGCGTCGCCGCTCGCACGTCGCATCGCGACGTCGGCGGCCAACGTTGACTGATCCAGCGTTGATGCCCGATCTTTCGCGTAGATACCGTCGGGTTCGCGTGGAACTAGCGTCGAGTGGCGGTATCCAGGAACAACGCGGCGCCGCTGATGGCACCGCCGGCAATCATCCCTTTCGAAAGGACCCGTCATGACGGTGCGAGTTGGTATCAATGGTTTCGGCCGGATCGGCCGGAACTTCTTCCGGGCGGCCAAGCAGCAGGGCGCAGACATCGACTTCGTTGCGGTGAACGATCTCGGGTCGATCGAGCAGATGGCTCATCTGCTCAAGTACGACTCGGTGATGGGCGTTCTGCCCGACAAGATCTCGGCCACGAGCCGCAGCATCAAGGTCGGCAAGGATTCACTGCGTGTCCTCAGCGAGCGCAATCCTGGCGATCTGCCGTGGGGCGATCTCGGCGTCGACGTCGTGATCGAGTCGACCGGGTTCTTCAACTCGCGCAGCGCCGCCGGTGCTCACCTCGACGCCGGTGCACCATTGGTGATGGTTTCGGCGCCCTGCAGCGAGGCCGACGCAACGTTCGTGTACGGCGTCAACCATCAGGACTTCCGGATCAGCAAGCACAAGGTCATCTCGAACGCCAGCTGCACCACCAACTGCTTCGTCCCGCTGGTCAAGGTGCTCGATGACGAGTTCGGCATCGTCCAGGGCATGATGACGACGGTCCACGCCTACACCGGTGACCAGTCGCTGGTCGACGGCCCGCACAAGGATCTCCGGCGTGCCGCGCGGCGCGGCGATCAACATCATCCCGACCTCGACCGGTGCTGCTCGCGCAACGGCGCTCGTGATGGAGTCGATGAAGGGCAAGCTCGACGGCAATGCGCTGCGGGTCCCGATCCCGACCGGTTCGCTGACCGACTTCACGGTCAACCTCAAGAAGGCCGCCTCGGTCGAGGAGATCAACGCTGCCTACAAGAAGGTGGCCGAGGGCAAGCTGAAGGGGATCCTCAAGTACACCGAGGATCCGATCGTGTCGAGCGACATCGCCGGCGACCCGCATTCGTGTGTCCTCGATGCCGGGCTGACGATGAGCATGGGCAAGCTGGTCAAGGTCGGCGGCTGGTACGACAACGAGTGGGGTTACTCCAACCGGCTCGTCGACATGACCATGTTCGTCGGTAGCAAAGTCAAGCGCTGAGGCGCCGATGATCAACGGGATTCCTACCCTGGAGGATCTCGGAGACGTCGCCGGCAAGCGGGTGTTGGTGCGAACCGACTTCAACGTCCCGCTCAACCACGATGGTGACACCGTCACCATCGCCGACGATTTCCGGATCCGGGCCGCTCTGCCCACGATCGGATGGCTGACCGCACGCGGCGCCGATGTCGTCTGCGCCAGCCATCTCGGGCGTCCGAAGGGCGAGCCCGACCCGAAGTACTCGATGGACCCCGTGCGGGCTCGGCTTGCCGAGCTCGCACCGGGCGTCGAGCTGATGGAGAACCTGCGGTTCAACGCCGGCGAGACCAAGAACGACGATGCGTTCGTCACCGAGTTGATCGACGGCATCGATCTCTACGTCAACGACGCCTTCGGTGCCTCGCATCGCGAGCATGCCTCGATCGTCGGCCCCGCCCAGGTCGTTGCCGTCGGCGATGGGGCGGTTGCTCGAGAAAGAGGTCGACGTGCTGCTCGGGCTGCGCAACAGCCC
This sequence comes from uncultured Acidimicrobiaceae bacterium, assembly GCA_963722635.1. Taxonomy (GTDB): domain Bacteria; phylum Actinomycetota; class Acidimicrobiia; order Acidimicrobiales; family Ilumatobacteraceae; genus Ilumatobacter. Next base: position 20,284 of record CAVRNX010000022.1, on the reverse strand, counting down.
GAAGCGGCCGTTCGTCGCCGTGTTGGGCGGTGCCAAGATCTCCGACAAGCTCGGTGTCGTCGAGGCGTTGCTCGAGGTCGTCGACTCGCTCGTGATCGGCGGCGCGATGTGCTTCACCTTCTTCGCGGCTCAGGGCAAGCCGATCGGTGACTCGTTGTTCGAACCCGATCAGGTCGACACGTGTGCTCGCATCCTCGCCGCCAGCGGCAGACAAGATTCACCTGCCCGACGATCTGGTCGGGCTCGACGCCGCCGGCAACTTCGCCACCTGGGGCACCCAGCTGCCCGACGGTGCGAAGGGTTTCGACATCGGTCCCGGCTCGGCCGCCACGTTCACCGACGTGATCATGGACGCCACGGATGGTGTTCTGGAACGGCCCGATGGGCATGTTCGAAGACGATCGCTTCGCAGCCGGCACCCGCACCGTTGCCCAGGCGATGGCCGACACCAAGGCGTTCACCGTTGTCGGTGGCGGCGACTCGGCCGCAGCGCTCGCACAGTTCCACCTCGACGACGACGTCGATCACGTCTCGACCGGCGGCGGAGCAAGCCTCGAACTATCTGGAGCTGGGCGACCTGCCCGGCCTCGCCGCTCTGAGAGGAGCACCCAATGCCAGCTAGTCGCAAGCCGATCATCTCCGGCAACTGGAAGATGAACCTCAATCACTTCGAGGCGATTCAGACCGTGCAGAAGCTGCACTACTCACTTCCCAAGGAGGTGTTCGACCAGGTCGACGTCAGCGTCCATCCGCCGTTCACCGACATCCGCAGCGTGCAGACCGTGATCGAGGCCGACGACCTCGACATCTTGCTGGGTGCCCAGCACTGTCACTGGGAGGACAAGGGTGCCTTCACCGGCGAGATCTCACCGGCGTTCCTGGCCAAGCTCGACGTGAAGCTCGTGGTCGTGCGGCCACAGTGAGCGACGTGATCTCTTCGGTGAGACCGACGAGATGGTGAACAGCAAGGTGCATGCGATCTTTCGACACGGCATGACTCCGATCATGTGCTGCGGCGAGTCGCTGGACGAGCGCGAAGCCGGCGAGACGGAGGCCAAGGTGCTCGACGCAGGTTGCTGCCGGGCTGGCCAAGCTGACGGCCGATCAGGTCGCTTCGATGGTGATCGCCTACGAGCCGATCTGGGCGATCGGCACCGGCATGACGGCGACGTCCGACGACGCTCAAGCGGTCTGTCACGCAATTCGTGGTGCCGTCGCTGCCCAGTTCGGTGCCGACGCAGCCGAAGCCGTGCGAATTCAGTACGGCGGCTCGGTCAAGGCCGGAACCACCGAGGAACTGATGGCACAGCCCGACGTCGACGGCGCATTGGTGGGCGGCGCCAGCCTCGATCCGGACGAATTCGCCCGGATCGTCCAGTTCGCCGTCAGCTGAGAGCCGGAACGTCCCGTCCGAAGTTTTCGTGGATGCGCTTACCCGCGGGTATATCCACTGGTAGAGTTTCAGTCGCCCGTTTCGATCGGGGAGGACGATTTGGGCGCTGGTAGCCAACCATCACACCGCAGCGTGAACACGTCTACGGCGAGTTGCGAGATCAGCACACACCTCCCTCTGTCCAACTATGAGGAGGACCTACGTGATTAACACGAGGCGTACCAAGCGAATCATCGCACTGGCCGTCGGTTTGTCACTCGTCGCAGCCGCTTGCGGTGGCGACGACGATGCAGCCGACGACGATGTTGTGACCGACGAACCAGCCGACGCGGGCGACGAGCCGGCCGACGAGCCAGCCGACGCTGGCGACGAGCCTGCCGACGAGCCGGCCGACGAGCCGGCCGACGAGCCAGCCGACGAGCCTGCCGACGAGCCTGCCGATGACATGATGTCCAGTGTTGCCTACGGCAACGCCCAGGAGTTCAGCAACTACAACAACGGTCTCGCATCGAGCAACTCGGTGAAGAACACGATCGTGTTGACGCAGGTGCTGCCGTCCCCGTTCAACTTCGCCGGCCCGACCGGTGAGTTGGCCATGGACGAAGAGCTGATGGATGCGGTCAACGTGCTCGGCACCGACCCGCAGGTGATCGAGTATGTCATCAACCCGGCAGCGGTCTGGTCCGATGGCGACCCTGTCGACTGCGACGACTTCTACTTCGCATGGCAGTCCGGCAACGGCACCATCAAGCAGCTCGACGCCGACGGCAACCCTGTCATCGACGAAGAGTCCGAGGCTGAGCTCGACCTGTTCGAGGTCTCCGGTACCGGTGGTACCGAAGACGTTTCGTCGGTCGAGTGCTCCGATGATGGCAAGACGATCACCACGACGTACGACACGATCTACGCCGACTGGCGTGCGCTGTTCACGAGCCTCGTGCCGGCGCACATCATCGAGCGCGAAGCTGGCGTCGACGATTCGATCGCCGCATTCGATGGTGGCGATCGCGCCGCGATCGAGGCGATGGCCGAGTTCTTCAACAACGGTTGGTCGCTGAACCCGGGTGAGGTCAAGCCCGAGATCATGCCGTCCGCCGGCCCGCTGATCATCGACTCGTGGGAAGCCGGCGCAAGCCTGACCCTCGTGCCGAACGACAACTACTGGGGCACGCCGGCCAATGGCTCGGTCACCCTCCGGTACATCGCCGAAGAGGCTCAGTCGCAGGCGCTCGCCAACGGCGAGATCAACGCCATGGACCCGCAGCCGACCCCCGACCTGCTGGCGCAGCTCGAGGGCACCGACGGTGTCGTGGTCGAGACCGGCAACCAGTACGTGTGGGAGCACTTCGACTTCAACTTCGCCAACGAGGCCCTGGCCAACTTCCAGGTCCGCGAGGCGTTTGCGTACTGCCTGCCGCGTCAGCAGATCGTGTCGAACCTGATCCAGCCGCTCTCTCCGGAAGCCATCGTGCTCAACAACCGCACGATCCAGGAGTTCGAGAGTGCCTACATCGACGCCTCCAACGGCGCCTACGATCAGGTCGACCTCGCCAAGGCTCAAGAGCTGCTCGACGCTTCCGGCGTTGCCCAGCCTGTCGAGCTGAGGGTCGGCTGGTTCGACAACGGTGGTAACCAGCGTCGCACCGACCAGATCGCCCTCACGGTCGAGAGCTGCAACCAGGTCGAGGGCTTCAACGTCATCGACGCCGGCTCGGAGACGTTCTTCGACGTCGAGCTGTCGGCAGGAGACTGGGACATCGCCATGTTCGCATGGGCCGGTAGCCCGCTGAAGTCGGGCCAGGATGCGCTCTACGCATCCGACGGTGGCATCAACTTCGGTGGCTACGGCAACGATGAGGTCGACGCGGTTGCCGCAGCGATCAACCAGGAACTCGACGCCGACGCACAGCTCGCGCTGTCGAACGAGCTCGACGCCCTGCTTGTGGAGGGACCTGGTCACCATCCCGGTGTTCAGCTTCCCGTACGTTGCCGCATGGAGCGACAACATCACTGGCGTCGTCTCCAACCCGTCCAACAACGGGCTGATGTTCAACGCATCCACCTGGCAGCTCACCTGAGTTGTCCATCGTTGATGTCTTGATGTGACTAAGGTCATGTGCCGGGTCGATTCGTCGGCCCGGCACATTGCCTACATCACCCTCTCTATATGTTCTTCTTCATCGTTCGCCGATTCCTCGTCTCGATACCGATCTTGTTGGCGTCGAGCCTTCTGTCGTTCTTCTTGGTCACCATTTCCGGTGACCCGCTGTCAGAGCTCCGTCAGTCGAGGGATCCCAATCGTGAGCAGACGATCGCTCAAATGCGCAAACTGCTCGAACTCGATGTCCCGTTCCACGAGCGCTATCTGAAATGGCTCAGCGGGCTCTTCCGCGGTGACTTCGGCGTCAACCGCGATGGTCAGGAGGTCTGGGCGCTGCTCTCGCAGGCGATGGGCACGACCTTCCGACTGATCATTCTCGCCACTGTGGTGTCGATCCTGATCGGCCTGGTGATCGGCATCATCACGGCTGTTCGCCAGTACAGCGCACTCGACTACACGTCGACGTTCGCTGCTTTTCTGTTCTTCTCGCTGCCCGTCTTCTGGCTGGCCGTGATGCTCAAGGAGTTCGGGGCGATCAAGTTCAACAACTACCTCGAGCAGCCAGGTTTCTCGGCCGTGGGCATCGTCTTGATCGCGGTGCTGTCGGGGGCGATGGCCTCGGGTCTCGTGGGTGGCGACAAGCGTCGTCGCCTGGCGTTCTTCGGAGGCGTCGCCGTGGTCACCGGTGCGCTGTTCGCTGCCCTGGATGCCACCGACTGGATCACCAACCCCGGGCTCTCCGCCCCGGTGGTCATTTTGCTAGCGCTCGGCGGCGGCGTCCTGTCGGCGCTGATCTACGCGCCGCTGAGCATTCGTCCGGTGCTGTTGGCCGGCGTCGCTGCGGCCGCCGTGACGGTGGCGCTGTCACAGATCTTCGACTCGTGGATCGATGACATGAGCTGGACCCGCATGCTGGTGCTGACCGTGCTCACACTCGGTACCGGTGCCGCCGTCGGAGCCATCGTCGGTGGCGAGATCGACCGAGCCTCTGCGATTCGTGCCGGCATGACCGCAGCGTTCCTGGTCGGAGGGATCGTGAGTTTCGACAAGTTCATCTCGGCTTGGCAACCTGGGCGCACGATTGCCACGATCGGCCCGAAAACCCCGAACCTCGATGCACCCTTCTGGGAAACGATGGTCGATTACTTCGGTCACCAGGTGTTACCGACGATGGCGTTGGCCCTGATCGGGTTTGCCACGTTCATGCGCTTCACACGTTCGTCGATGCTCGACACCTTGAAGTCCGACTACGTCCGCACCGCCAAGGCGAAGGGCCTGCCGGCCACGCAGGTGATCATGCGCCATGCGTTCCGCACGGCGCTGATTCCGGTCATGACCGTGGTCACGATCAGCTTCGCCACGATCATCGAGGGCGCCGTCATCACCGAGCGAGTTTTCGCCTGGAAGGGGATGGGTTCGCTGTTCGTCGAGGGTTTGACCGAGGTCGATCCCTATCCGGTGATGGGCTTCTTGGTGATCACGTCGATCTCGATCGTTCTGCTCAATGCACTCGCCGACATCATGTACGCCTATCTCGACCCGAGGATCCGTCAATGACCATCGAAGACGAGGAGTTCGCGCCATCGATCGCCGAACCCGGTATCGGCGCTGATCGATTGGTTGGGGAGGCCGCCGTCGTCGGAGATATCGATCGTGAGTTCACGGTCGAGTCGAAGACCCAGCGCCAGATGGTCATCTCGCGGTTCTTCCGTCACCGGCTGGCAATGGTCAGCCTGACGATTCTGATCGGCATGGTGATCCTGGCGTACGTCGGTCTGCCGTTGTGGAAGTACCCCGCCGACAAGAGCGGAATCCTCGACAACGGTGGTCGCCCCACGCTCGACGCGATTCCGTGGCTCGATGGCGATGGCCTTGCGCTCGGCGAGCACCCGTTCGGGCAGGACAACATCGGACGTGACTACTTCGCGGTCACGCTTGCCGGCGCCCAGCAGAGTCTGCTGATCGCGGCCGTGGCCGGCCTGCTGGCAACGTTCATCGGCACGGTGATCGGCGGGCTGGCGGGTTACTACCGCGGCTGGGTCGACAACGTATTGATGCGCTTCGTCGACGTGCTCTTCACGATTCCGTTGCTCGTCGTGGCCGCCGTGCTCGGCCGCCGCATCGAGTCCAACAGCTTCCTCGTCGTGGCGCTGATCATCGCATTGGCATCGTGGCTGACCACATCGCGCGTGATCCGAGCCGAGTTCATGTCGCTGCGCGAGAAAGAGTTCGTCGAGGCGGCGCGTGCGATGGGTGCCAGCAACAGCCGCATCATGTGGAAACACATCCTGCCCAACGTGATCGGGTCGGTGATCGTGCTCGGCACGCTGTTGATCTCTGCGGCGATCCTGGTCGAGACGGCGCTTGCCTTCCTCGGCATCGGCGGCGGCGACGCTTCGCTCGGTCGTCAGGTGTCGAACTATCAGACGGCGTTCAACACCAGACCTTGGTTGTTCTGGTGGCCTGGGCTGTTCATCGTGACGATCGCTTTGTGTATCAACTTCATCGGTGACGGATTGCGCGATGCGTTCGACCCCCGGCAGACGCGGGTGCGTCAGTGAGCCGCGGCACCAACGGCGACAAACCGCCCAGCGACGAACTCCTCCTCGACGTCGAGGATCTCCACGTGACGTTCCCCTCGGAGGACGGCAAGGTCATGGCCGTCCGTGGTGTCTCCTACCAGGTCAGGCGCAACGAGGTGTTCGGTATCGTCGGCGAGTCGGGTTCCGGCAAGTCGGTGTCACAGATGGCGCTGATGGGTCTGCTGCCGAAAACTGCGCTGATCGAGGGACGTGCCCAGTACCTGGGCAACGATCTGATCGGTGTGCCCGACCGGCAGGTGCGCCATCACCGCGGCAACGACATCTCGATGATCTTCCAGGACCCGATGACGTCGTTGAACCCGGTGTACACGATCGGCTACCAGCTCGGTGAGATCGTTCGGGCGCACCACCGCGTCAGCCCGAAGGATGCCAAGCTGCGAGCGATCGACGCGTTGCAGCTCGTGGGCATCCCGCAGCCGAAAGAGCGTGCCGACTCATACCCGCACGAGTTCTCGGGTGGCATGCGCCAGCGTGTGATGATTGCCATGGCGATGATGAACGACCCTGACATCATCATCGCTGACGAGCCCACGACGGCGCTCGACGTCACCGTGCAGGCGCAGGTGCTCGAGACCCTGATGTCGGTCAAAGAAGAGCTCGGTGCGGCGATCATCCTGATCACCCACGACCTCGGCGTCATCGCCGGCGTCGCCGATCGTGTCGCGGTGATGTACGGCGGCCGGTTCGTGGAAACGGGTTCGGTCGACGAGATCTTCGAAGTGCCGCGTATGCCCTACACGCTTGGCCTGCTCAACTCGATTCCGTCGCTCGACGGAGACGAAGACCTCGAGCTCACCCCGATTCCTGGCACGCCGCCCAGCCTCGTGAACCCGCCCGACGGGTGCCCGTTCACACCGCGTTGCTCCTATGCGACGTCGGCGTGTGCAGTGGTCGAGCCTGAACTGACAACGACCGACCGTCCGTTGCATCTTTCGGCATGTCATCGTTGGGAAGACCTGATCGGGTTGACCGATGAGACGAGTATGTTCCGACGCCCCGTCGATAGCCATGGAGCAAGCTGATGGCACTGGTCGAAGTCACTGATCTCGTCAAGGAGTTTCCGGTCACCAGTGGTGGGCTGATTCGTCGTCAAATCGGCAAGGTGCACGCCGTGTCGGGTGTCTCGTTCGATATCGACGCCGGCGAGACACTCGGGCTCGTCGGCGAGTCTGGTTCGGGCAAGAGCACGACGGGTCGAGCCGTGTTGCAGCTGCACGAACCCACGGCCGGGTCGGTGCGGTACAACGACCGCGAGTTGATCGGCTTGCACCGCACCGAGCTACGCGAGCTCCGCAAAGACATCCAGATGGTCTTCCAGGACCCGTACGCCTCGCTCAACCCGAAGATGCCGGTCAACGACATCGTTGCCGAGCCGTTCGTGATCCACGAGAAGATGTCGGCATCCGAGCGGCTCGAGAAGGTCGCCGGGTTGTTGAAAGACGTCGGTCTGCGGCCCGAACACGGCAACCGGTACCCGCACGAGTTCTCTGGCGGCCAGCGCCAGCGGATCGGTATCGCCCGGTCGCTGGCACTCGATCCCGGTTTCATCGTGCTCGACGAGCCCGTGTCGGCGCTCGATGTGAGTGTTCAGGCCGGCGTGATCAACCTGCTCAAGCGAATTCAGGACGAGCGCAACATCGCATACCTGTTCATTGCCCACGATCTGTCGGTCGTTCGTCATGTGTCCGACCGGGTTGCGGTGATGTACCTCGGCAAGATCGTCGAGATCGCCGTCGCGCCGACCTGTATCGGGCGCCGACGCATCCGTACACGGTCGCACTGCTGTCGGCTGTGCCGGTGCCGTCCCCGAGCCGTGAACGTGAACGTTCCCGCATCGTGCTCGAGGGTGATGTTCCGTCGCCGGTCAACCCGCCCAGTGGTTGTCGATTCCGCACCCGGTGTTGGCGCGGCGACCGAGCTGTGTGCTGAGGTCGAGCCCGAGCTCGTCGAGCGGTTCCCGGGCTCGTTCTCGGCGTGTCATCACCCTGTCGAGCCGGGCGAGCCCGTTGAGGTCACCGCCGCAAAATCAATGGTGTAGGTGATCATGGAACGGCGCCCGCCATCTGACCCGGATTCGCCATCGGTCACTCTCCACTCGACGTGGACCGGCATCATCGCGTCGTTCTCAGGTGCGGCCTTGTTGTTGCTGCTCGGTTCGGGGATGCTGTTCGTGGACGGCGCCAGCTGGTTCACAATAGGTTTGGTCGTCGCCGGCGTTGTTCTGGCCGCGGTCGTGCTGTTCGACCAACCGATCGCCTCCGAGTTCACCAAGCACGGAGTAACGAGACGAGCTGCGTTCCGCCATCACCGGCTGGCGTGGGACGACATCACTCGGCTGAGTCGGTTGCGGGTCGGCGTGCTGCGGACCCGACGTGACAATCGCGGTGGATTGACTGCCGAGGTGGGTCGCCGGAAGTACCCGTTGGTCGATCGGATGGAGAGCGCAATCGAGTACGACGACCTCAGGCGTCTGCTCGGGCCGGAACGAGCTGATGTTCTGCGCGCTCACCAACGACCGGCGACCACCCGACGGCCGCTCGCCGACGTGGATGTATCGGCGACGTGAGTGGCGGCCGGAGTCGGCCCAGGGCCGGTAGGATCGTTCCCCGTGCGTGACGTGATGCTGTACATCGTGCTGGTCATCAATGTGGTGTCCATGTTCGCCTTGATTGCCGGAATTCTGCTCCACAGCGGGCGTGGCGGCGGTCTATCCGACATGTTCGGTGGCGGAGGTGGTGCAGCTCTGGGTTCCACGGCTGCCGAGCGCAACCTGAACCGCATCACGTTCGTGTTCTCATTGGTGTGGATTCTCACGGTGGTTGCACTGAGTTTCCTGTTCGTCAGGGTCTGATCTTTCGGCGATAGCCTGAGCAACCAGTCACGTCGGAGTGGCGGAATGGCAGACGCGCTAGCTTGAGGTGCTAGTGCCCTACTTATGGGCGTGGGGGTTCAAGTCCCCCCTCCGACACCAAATGACCAGGGCAAACGCCCTGGTCATTGGCATTTTCGGGGGCGCTGATCGCTGCCATCCTCGCCCGCCCGATCCTCCGATTCGTCTGGAAGAACGTTTCACGCCTCAAGTTCCGAATCGAGAAGTCTGAGGACGTGTCCCACAAGGCCGACGGTTCGTGGCGGTCAGGCCTCGGTGAGCGGGGCCCGCAGGATCGAGCGGCTGAGTTGCCAGTGTTGCCGTCGCGGGCTTCACGCTGCTTCATCTGTGCCACCACCACACGATCGGATCATCCGGATTCGGGTTTCCGGTCATCGGATCGATGCCACTCGGAATGTACGAGTCGCCTCGACGATCGGGTTGACCGCGTCGTCGTTGCCTGGCCACGAACGTTATGGGGCCAGGCGGAACGTGAGGTCGGTCGTGACCGTGCCGTCGCCGAACGTCAACGCCTCGCTGACCGCCATGTAGTCGATGCCCGGCTCGGGCATGAAGTCGCCGCCGCCCTCGACATAGATCGAGGCGACCACATAGAGCTCGCCCGACAGGCCGACATCCTCGAACCCGAGTACGACCTGCCCGTCATCGCCGAACAGTTGGTCGATGTCGAGGTCGCCGTCCTGATCGGCGTCGACGTTGTCGATCACCGCCAGAATCGCCTTCGGAATCCCCGTCACCGGGATCTCCTCGGCGAGCGTCAGGATCAGACGGGTGATCGGCGTCTCGAGTCCGTCGGGCAGCGTCATCGTGACCACGACGCTCTCGGCCGGCTCGACGCGCTCGACGATGAAGGCTTGACCGGACGTCATCGACACCCCTACCCAGTCCTCGTCACCGTCGCCATCCAGGTCGTCCATCGCGAAGTCGCCCGGCATGTTGATGTTGCGGTAGATCGACGAACCCACCCACTGGTTGCCGCCCCCGACTCCGGTGTTGCGGTGCCACACCCCGTTGTGGGCGGTGTGATCGGCGCTCACCAGGTCGACCGCACCGTCGCCGTCGACATCGGTCCACCACATATCGCTCGGCGACGTCAGATCGCTGACGAACACTTCCGGCTTCCATGTAGCGGTGAGGTCGTCGCCCGGATGCTCGTAGAACGTCACCGTCTGCGAGAAGATCTGATTGGCGATCAGGTCGAGGTCGCCGTCGAGGTCAAGGTCCTCGAACCACATGTCGGCCGACGCCCAGTTGTCGTCGTCGATGATGACCTTCTCCCACGGGTCGTCCCACCCGTCGGGCCCTGGATTCAACCCGAGCCAGATCTCGCCGCGGTAGCGCGGCGGATTGCTGCCAGGGATGTCGAACATCGCGTTGTAGGCGACCTCCGGATATCCGTCACCGTCGAGATCGGTGCACTTGTAGCCGAGGATGCCCCGCACCGCGTCGGGATCGAGTTCAGGGTCGATCGGCTGAGAGTGCAGGACCCACCGCGGGTCAGCCTCGCCGGTGTTCTCGAGCCAGTTGCCGGCCGACGACGAGCCGAACGCCGAGCTGAGGGCGATGTCGTCGTCACCATCGGCATCGATGTCGCATGTCACGACGATCATCGCGTTGTAGTTCGTGGCGATCGGATCTGGGTTGCTGACGATCTCGGTGCGCAGCCACTCGCCGTCGACGCGGCGGTACGAGAGCACGGCACCCGACCCGTCCTCGAGGGGGGCGAGCTCGGGGATGTTGGTGCCGACCACGATCACCGGCTCACCCGAATGCTCGACCACCCGCACGCCCCACGCGCTGTAGAACGTCTGATCGTCCTCGGACCACTCGTCGACGATCTCGGCGTCGCGGACCGTGAGATCGGAGTTCATGTAATAGATGCCGAGCTTGAGATCGGTCAGGGGCCGGTCGGCGTCCTCGAAGTGCGGCTCGCCGACGGTGATGATGTCGCGGACACCGTCGCCGTCGATGTCGTACACGTCGAGGTAGACCGCGCCGGGCACGAAATCGGGCTCGCCGAGCAGACGCGTCTCCCAGAAGATGTCACCGCTCAGGCAGATCGGGTTGAACGGGTTGAGCTCGCACGTGTCGCCCGCCGGCACGGCCAGCTCGACCGTGCCGAAGTCCATGCTCATCCCGGGTTCGTAGGGCATGGTCGTCGTTGAGAAGCCACGGGCGTCGGTGGTCTCGACGGTGATGATCGAGGCGACGCCGGTGACGATCGCCAGCCCGAGCCGTGAGCCCTCCAGCGGTGAGCTCGTGATCGCAAACAGGTTCTCGGTGAAAGGGATCCGCACCTCGAGCGGGAAGCTGTCGGGGATCGCCGGGTACTCACTGATCACCCAGCTCGGCGTCGGCAACGAACGGAACCGCTGCGGCCAATCGTCGTCGACCGCCTCGTACAGCATGAGGCGGAGGTCGGAGCCCGTCACCTCGTCGGCCATAACCGTCACGCAGAGTTCGTCAGGGCCACAGGAGGATGTGTCTCCGGCAGCGGCCTGATCGGCGTCGACAGCAGGCTCGTCGGCAACGTCGTCGTCGGTCATCACGTCATCGAACTCGGCATCGTCGATGCCGTCGCCCCCATCCTCGGTATCGGCGGGTTCGTCAGCTGCGGGTGCCTCCTCAGCGGTCTCGGAGTCGGATCCGCCGCTGCACGACGCGATCACCAGCGCCATGGCCAGGAAGATCGCTGCTCGCGTCGATCTCTGTGTCATCGTCCACCATCCTCTGACATAGGCACACTGGCGACCACGTTATTGCACCGATTCGCTGGCGGCCAGATTGGGAGTTCGGGAATCGACCTCGGGTTCGGGCGGCGCGTCCTCCTCGAGCGGAATGAGCACACCCCTTCTCGCCTCGTCGGCGTAGACAAGCGCGGCGACAACCGTCAGGACTGCGGCGACCCAGTAGCCGTTCGGCGTGCTCGCGAAACGGTCGACGAGGCCGTCGGTGCCGAGATCGGTCTCGAAGACCCGCTCGAACATCCACCCGAGGGCCACGATCGACAACACGATCGAACTGATCGTGAGGAACGACGCATAGGTCGCGGTCCGGCGCAGCAGGTACAGGGCCGGGAAGAGCAGGAGGATGACGGCGACCTGACCGATCTCGATCCCGACGTTGCGGCCGAGCAGCGAGACGAGCTGGCTCGTGCGCGACACGTCGAGCGATGAGACCAGCGAGGCGAAACCCATCCCGTGGAACAGGCCGAATGCGAAGGCCAACATCCACTCGCGGTTCGGGAAGATCGGGTGCAGGTTGTGGAGCGCGGCCGCTGCGATCGACGCCGCGATGATCGCCTCCACCAGCTTCGACGGCGGGAGCGGGAGCCACTCCATGCCGGCCAACGTGAACGTGATCGAGTGGGCGATCGTGAAGAACGTGGCGATCTTCAGCACTCGCCACAACGCCGACCCGAACCCCTTCGTCGGCCGCCAGACCTCCCGGAAGATGAGGACCGACGGCAACAGCAGGGCGAGCACGAACAAGATGTGATCGGGTCCGCTCTTGATGTGGTCGATGCCGAGGGTGACGCCCGAGCGGAAGTTGTCCCACTCGCCACGACCACCGAGGTCGACCGACTGGGCGCGTGAACCCGGCGTGTAGGTGACGAGCGACTCCTTGTCGCGGTCGTACACGCCGTCCTCCCAGCCGCCGGTGAGCAGCAACAGTCCGTCGCGTCCGCCGATCTCGTCGAAGAACGGATCGAACGTGATGTCGAGCACGCGTGTGACCTCTCCTGCAGGGACGGTCACTGTGTACTGGATAACGGCAAAGGCCAAGGCGCCGGGGCCTTCGCGGAACAGGTCGACACGACCGAGCTCAAGATCCCACTCACGCCCTTCCGAACCGATCGCGACATGGTCGGCCGTGTAGGCCCGCAGGACGTCAGCGCTGTCACGCAGCGTCGCCTCGATCGCCACATCGTCGCTGTCGAACTGGAGTCCGAGCACTTCGGCGACGTCGTCGACAGCGAGCTCGACACGGCCGTCGACGGTCGACTCGGAAACGAACACGTAGAGATAGGGCTGCTTCGTCTCGTGTGCAAGAGCGGGTGAGGCGAGCAGACCGACCAGGGTCAGGGTGCCGAGAACCACGGCGACCAGGCGGGCGAGCGGCCGCGGCCGACTGTGGCCACTCACGCAGTTGCCGACCGACGCCTCATCAACCAGAAGCCCGCTCCGCCGGCGGCGGCGAGCACGATCACCAGGGGGACCACCCAGGCCAGGCCCGAACCGTCGTCGTCATCGACATCGTCCGACCCGACCTCGGCCACTTCGGTTTCGGCCGCGACCTCGTCGTCGGAGTCCTCGGCTTCCGCCGCGGCTTCGTCGTCATCGACCATGCCGCTCTCGGCGGCACCGGAGGTGGTTGCATCGTCACCAGGGCCGAGCGGCAGCGTCTCGTCGGGCACGGTCGCCGCGGTCTCCGCCTCGGCCTCGGCAGCTTCCTGCTCGGCGATCTCGTCCAGCGCCTCCTCGACCGCCTCGACGTCGACCTGGGCCTCGGGCGCGGTCCCGTCGGTCACTCCCGGATCCGCCCCCGGCGGCGTCTGGTACCAGATGTTCAGCGGCTCGGCGATCCCCAGGAAGTCGGTGGGACGGTCGACCGCGCGCTCGGCCGGCGTGAAGAACACCTCACGCTCACCCACCGGCACGACGAATCGTGAGGGGGCGCGGGAGTGAATGAGCACCGAGTGACGGCCCGCCACGGCCGACTCCTTGATCTCGACCAGCGTCACGTACGAGGTCTGGCTGAACTGCTCGTCGAAGACCTCACGGATCTCCGGCTCGAGCATGCGAACCGTGCCGTCCGGAAGCGTCAGCTCGGCGTACGGCAGTTCGGCATCCGGAAGGCTCAGCTCGGGTTCGAGGTTGGGGATCAGGAGCCCGATGTAGAGATCGTCGCCCTCCCGCAGATCGAACTCGAAACCGCGGGTCTGACCTGCCTCCGGGAACACGCCGTAGATCGCCCACGAGATCGCGCCATCTGGCAGGTACGGACCCGTGTCGGGCGTCGTCTGGTCGTCGGTGAGGAATATCGGGTCGTGCGCAAGCGCCGACGAGGCAGGAACAAGCCCCGCGACGGCCGCGATCAGGGTGGTGGCGACGAGTGCCGGGACGCGGCGCACGGTGCTACGACGTTTGCAGGACATGGTCGCTCCTCCGCCATTCGCCATGCGTCACGATATCCCGGCACCCGAAGGTGCTGCCAAACGGTGGTCGCACTCTGTCATCGACGCAATTCGTGCCACCACACCAGTCGGTGAGCTCCCGATCCAGCCTTCCACCATCCACGCGTTCCCTGGTCGCACAGCAGCTGCGGCGTGATGCTCTCTTGGTCGCGTCGACGGGGCGAGGCACGGCCTGCATTCAACCACCTGACGGCGACGAGGGTGTGTAGTTTCTCACGTGTGCGAATGACATGGACACGCTGGCTGCTGCTGACCCCCCTCGTGCTGGCTGGCTGCTCCGGCGGCGAAGACGACACAACTGGCGTGGCATCCCTGGAGGATGAGCCCGCCGCGACGACCGCCACAGCGGACGACGGCGCAGACGCAACGAGTGTCACCGACGACACTGAAGACGCCGATGACGCCGACGGCTCACCCACGATCGAGGACACCGAGGCCCAGATGCTGGAGTTCTCGTCGTGCATGCGCGACGAGGGCGTCGACATCGGAGACCCGGTCGTGGATGCCGACGGCAACGTCACATTCGGCGGATTCCGCCCGGGTGCGGGCGGCGACGCCGACGATGAGGGGCGACCCGACGAGGTTCGACAAGCATTCGACACGTGTGGTGAATTCCTCGACGGCGTCCAGCTCGGCGGGCCGGGCGGCGGCACCGACCGGACCGAGCTCCAGGACACCCTGCTCGAGTTCTCGTCGTGCATGCGCGACCAGGGCGTCGACATGGACGACCCCGACTTCTCCAACTTCGGCGAGCCTGGGCAGGGCGGCGCCCCTGGGCCGATCGGCGACATCTTCTCCATGCTGAACAGCGACGATCCTGACGTCGAGGCGGCGGTCGACATCTGCGGTGACCTGCTGGCCGGCTTCGGGCCCGGTGCCGGCGGGCCGCCCTTTGGCGGCGGTGACGACGGATGAGCCGCCCGAACCGCCGCCGGCGCTGGCCGGTGGTGGTACTGGTGCTCGTCGTCGCCGCGGCAGCCGCGTCGGGCGGCTTCCTACTGCGGTCCAGCGACGACGACACCGACACCACCGAGGCCGCACCCCCGCCCCGAACCGCCGAGGTGGTCCGCACCGACCTCATCGAGCTGACGACCTATGAGGGCACGCTCGGCCGCATCGCCGACGACCCGATCCTGGCGATCGCCCAGGGCACGATCACCAGCGTCCCGGACGCCGGCACGACGATCGGCAACGGTGACAGGCTCTACTCGCTCGATGGCCAGCCTGTCGTTGCCCTGCTCGGTGACGTGCCCATGTACCGAGTGCTCGAACGCTGGCCCGATACCTCACCGGTCACCACCGCGACCGACGGCGTGGTCACGTGGGTGCCCGAGCCCGGCACGGTGATCGAGGAGGGCGACGTCCTTTTCGAGATCGACGGCAAGCCCGTCATCGTGCTGCAGGGCACGGTCCCCGCCTATCGCGACCTGGCGGACCTCTCCGACAACCTCATCGGCGACGACGTCGCCCAGCTCGAGGCGGCGCTCGCGCGGCTCGACCTGGTGGGGAACGCCGAGATGACGGTCGACAACGAGTTCACGTCGGCGACGGAGGAAGTGGTCGAGGCGCTGGAGGATTCGATCGGCGCCGAGGTCGACGGCCAGCTGCGCCTTGGCGAGTACGTCTTCCTCGATGGCCCGCAGACGATCGCCGAGGTCGCTGTGGAGGTCGGCGACCAGATCTCCAAGCAGACGACGGTCGTCCAGTTCGTCGACGGAGAACAGCAGTCGGGCGACGACGTCGCCCAGCTCCAGTCGGCACTGGTCAAGCTCGGGCACACGGACGACGGTCTGATGATCGACGGCACCTTCCACTCGACCACCGAGGACGCCGTTCGCGCGTTCCAGCGGGCGACGGGACACGACGACGACGGCATCGTCGAGCCGGGCGAGATCATGTTCCTCCCCGACCCGATCCGGGTTGCTGGCGTGACCGCCGGCGTGGGGTCGAGCGTGAACCCCGGCAGTCCAGTGCTCTCGGTCACGGGCGAGGAAATGCTCGTCACGTTGGATCTGCCCGCAGCCGACCAGGACCTCCTCGAAGCCGGCGACGCCCTCACGGTCGAGTTGCTCGACGGCACGATGGTCGATGCCGTCGTCGACGAGGTCGCGACGGTTGCGACCGTGGCCGCCGGTGAAGCGGTGTTCGTCGTCGAGATTCGCCTCCTGGACACCGATGCCATCGCAGGCCTCGACGAAGCGCCCGTCGATATCCACATCGTGACCGACTCGGCCGACAACGTGACAGCCGTACCGGTGTCGGCGCTCGTCGTCCTCCGCGAGGGCGGGTACGCCGTGGAGCTCATCGACGACGCAGGGGCCATCCGCCTCGTCGCCGTCGACCCGGGCTTCTTCAGCGACGGGCTCGTCGAGATCACTGGTGCTCCCGAACCGGGCGACCTCGTGGTGGTGCCATGAGCCGTCACCACGCTCCCCGGTCACGCAGGCCGATGCTGGCCGATCGCTCGCTGGCGCTCGATCACTCGCATTCCTCCCGGGTGCACCAATGAGCCAGCCCGTCGTTCGGCTCCACGAGGTGGTCAAGGAGTACCCGTCGACTCCACCGGTTCGAGCCGTCGACGGCATCTCGTTCTCGATCGAGGCCGGCGAGCTGCTCTCGATCGTCGGGCCGAGCGGCTCCGGGAAGTCGACCCTGCTCCATGTGATCGGCACTCTCGACCGGCCCACCTCCGGCACCCTCCACATCGCCGGCCGCGACGTGAGCGGGCTATCCGATCGCCAGCTGTCGGCCCTGCGGGCCCATTCGATCGGGTTCGTGTTCCAGCAGTTCTTCCTGCTCAGCGGATACTCCGCACTCGACAACGTGGCCGACGGTCTGCTGTACACAGGCCGCCCGCGCCGGGAGCGCCACGAGCAGGCACGAGCGGCGCTCGATCGGGTGGGACTCTCCGAACCGCGTCAACCATCTTGCGACCGAGCTCTCGGGTGGCGAACGCCAGCGGGTCGCGA
The DNA here is from genome assembly GCA_963722635.1 of uncultured Acidimicrobiaceae bacterium. GTDB lineage: Bacteria > Actinomycetota > Acidimicrobiia > Acidimicrobiales > Ilumatobacteraceae > Ilumatobacter. The sequence continues at coordinate 3,131 of CAVRNX010000022.1, read as the reverse complement.
TCGCCCGCGCGCTCGTCGGCAACCCGGCGATCGTGCTCGCCGACGAACCGACCGGCAACCTCGACAGCCGCTCATCGGCGACGATCATCGAGCTCCTCCACGAGCTCAATGACGAGGGCACCACGATCGTCGTGATCACACACGACCACGACATCGCAGCCCGACTACCACGCATCGTTGCCATCCGCGACGGCCGAATCGAGCGAGACGAGCGACGCGACCTGGTTCCGGCATGAACGCCACGAGCCCGGCCCCTCTGGTCCCCTCCCGGCTACACGGCGCCGACGTCATGCGCACCGCTGTCGTCGGGCTCCGCTCGCGCAAACTGCGGGCCGCACTCTCTGCGCTCGGAATCATGATCGGGATCGCCTCGATGGTGGCGGTCCTGGGTCTGTCGGAGTCGTCGAAGTCGGATCTGCTCGCTCAGCTCGACCGGCTCGGCACCAACCTGCTGAAGGTCGAGGCCGGATCGGGGATCGGCCGCGGCGCAGGCCAGCTTCCCGAACGAGGCGGCCCAGATGGTGGCGCGCATCGGCCCGGTCGAGGCGACCGCGACCGCCGCTCCGGTCAACGCCAACGTCTATCGATCCGACCTCGTGCCTGACGGCGAGACCGGCGGCATCTCGGTCCAGGCCGTCACGACCAACCTGCTCGACACGCTCAGCGGATCGGTCGCCAGTGGACGCTTCCTCGACGCGACCGCATCGGAGTACCCGGTGACGGTGCTCGGCTCGGTCGCCGCCGAGCGGCTCGGCGTCGCCGAGCCGCCGACGATTCGCCGCTGGTGTGGCTCGGCGGCGAGTGGTTCACCGTCGTCGGTGTGCTCGACCAGTTCGAACTGAGCCCCGACCTCGACCGTGCCGCGCTCATCTCGGTGGACGCCGCCGTCGCCTACCTCGACCATGACGACATCCCGTCGACGATCTTCGTGCGCACGGACCCGGCCCACCTCGACGACGTGCTCGCGGTGATCGGGCCGACCGCCAATCCGGAGACTCCGGAGGAGATCGAGGTGTCCCGGCCGACCGACGCCCTCGAGGCGAAGGAGGCCGCCGACGAGGCGCTGACGGCACTCTTCCTCGGCCTGGGTGCGGTCGCGTTGCTGGTCGGCGGCGTCGGGATCGCCAACGTGATGGTGATCAGCGTGCTCGAACGGCGCTCCGAGATCGGCTTGCGCCGCGCTCTCGGGGCGACGCGTCGACACGTCGCGATCCAGTTCGTCGGGGAGGCGCTCACGCTCTCGCTGATCGGTGGCATCGGCGGTGTGGCCCTCGGAGCAGGCGCGACCGCCGCCTGGGCGAGGATCAAGGGATGGGATGTCTTGCTGCCGCCGTCGGCCCTCGGCGGTGGCGTCGCCGTAGCGATCGCGATCGGGGTACTGGCGGGTCTCTATCCCGCCGTCAGCGGCCCGGTTATCGCCCACCGAGGCACTCCGAACGGGCTAGCAATGTGCTCCGCGGTGAGTCTGTCCTTGGAGCATTGGTTGAGGGTGTCGATGGGTGATGCCCAGCTGAGTGCTCCGTGGGATCGACGGTGTTTGTAGAAGTGCATGAACCCGTCATAGGCGGTTTAGCGCTCGGCGTCGGGTTCCAGTCGCGGATGTGGGCCCATTCCTCGGGCAGGATCCTGTGGAACCGTTCGGCCAGATCGTTGGGTTACTCGACGAATTCGCGATCCTCGCATGCCATTTCGCGAGGCAGCGGTTCGGCGCTGTTACCCGGTACGGCAGCACAGATCTACAGATCTGGCGTTCGCGTCGGGGGTGGTCGGCGAGCCGATCACCACCAGTCGGTGATTGCGTCGTAGACGTCGCGGTGGTGGGCCAGTGAATTGTGGGTGATTCCGGGGAACGTTCGTAGTGTCGCTCGTCGAAAGAGCTCGCCGTCGGGGGATCGTCCCGATGCACTCGGGGAGGTGACGAGTGCGTCACCGATCCATCTGGCCAGCGGGTGCTCGGGGTCGGTGGTGACGGTGCCGGCGATCGACGAGATGGTCGGCTCGGCGGAGGCGCGGCGGCCGGTGGGGGAAGGTGCGTTGCCGGGCGCTGGGATCCTGCTCGAGCCAGTCCTCGTCGACGATGGCGCCGAAGCGGAGGTCCTTGATGCCCGCGCTGCGCTGGTCGAGGCCGAGTCCGACGAGCCGTGTCGCAGGGATCGGCAGCGACCACAGGGCGGCGCTGGCGGAGTTCACCAGTGTCTCGAGTCGGGCGCCGGTATTGGGCACCCCGATCAGGACGACTCGGCGCACTTTGCTGGTCCAGCGACGCCCGATCGGGAACCGCCGACCGAGCGGCCGTGTGCGGCGTGCGTAGTGACAGGCCGATCGCACGACGAGCCCGCCCATGCTGTGACCGATCAGGTTGATCTCCTTCACCCGCACCGGCCACGCCGACACCAGGTGGTTGAGGAGCACGAGCGAGTTCGCGCCCGTTCGTGGAGATGTGGCGGCCGGTGTTGTACCGCACCGACAGCACGGTCACGTCGTGGTCGTCAGCGAGAAGCCTGCCGTACGTGGTCGACGGGGCGTCCGGGAAATTCCAGATCGATTCGGTCGACATCAGACCGTGTACGAGCAGGCAGATCCGTGGGCCGACGTTCGCGAGCCCGCCAAGAGCGTCAGGTAGCGCTCGACCGTTGCGTGCCACAACCGTGTCACCCGCCCGGATCGTCATGGGCGTTGACCAGCGCGAAACGCTGTCGTCGAGCTTGTCGCCGAACAGGCCGTTGACGATCGCCGCGACGTCGTCGCGACGCTTCTGTCGAGAGGAACCGCAGGACTGCTCCGACGCCCAACGAACTGCCGGTTCGCACAACGGGTAATTCGGCATCGACCACGACGGCAAACGCTAGCGGCGTGGTGCCAACGACAACCGGACCCGCTCGGCCAGGGACAAGACCGTTCGCGGGCACGATCCATATGCGTTTGCTGACACACCCCTGTGCACTGGGCTATGGTTCGGCGTCATGCTGCAGCACGGTTGGCGAGTGGCGAATTCATCGCAGAAGAACCGGTCCTCAAGGTCACCGACCTGACAACCGAGTTCGATACCCCGGACGGCGTTGTCCACGCTGTCAATCAGGTGAGCTTCACGCTGCGTCCCGGTGAGTTCCTCGGCGTCGTGGGCGAGAGCG
>CAVRNX010000021.1:0-74712 GCA_963722635.1 uncultured Acidimicrobiaceae bacterium | reverse complement strand
GGATCAGTATCGCCCGCCAAGAACCTTTGTTCCGAGGCGTTCGCCAGATACATTTGCTACGAGACCACACGTCCCCCGAACACGGCAGCCCACACAACCGGCGCGTTCGAGTTGACCATTCTCGCTCCAACGGTCGATCACGAACGCCGCGCTGAGCATCGCAACAGAGATGAGACCTCCGAGGGCGAGCGTGACCCGTTGCCATCGTCGCAGCCTGTCGCCTGCTGATCGCCCAATCTTCGTCAGTGCGTCATCCCCCGGCCCCAGAGCGAGTCCATCCGCTGCCACCGACGGTCGAACTGCCGCGCCCAACAACAGAAGGGCGATGGGGAGTGAGTGCACGGTGAATGGTTCGACGATCCAACTCAGAGCCACGACGCCCGCAGCGGCGAGGTAGGGCCAACTGATGCGTCCTCGAAGGGCGAGCGCCTAGGAACGTGATCACCGCACTCGTGCCCACGACACCTACCGACACCAGCAGCCACACACCAACATTGTGAGGATCCCACCAGATCCCCGGCTCGCTGTCCGACCAGTACCGCTGGGCGAACTCCAAGTCGATACGCGTGTGATGGCCAGCTCGGCATTGGCAGGGCCCCACCCGAGTAGCGGTCTATCGGAGAAGGCCTCCAAGCCAAACCGCCATATGTCCAGACGGCTGCCGACCGCCCCACCGCTCGCAAACCGATCCACGGCCAGGAACCCGAGTTGGCACCAGCTCGAAGAAACAGGTCGGCTGCCACCACCCCTCCGAGCCCAAACGTCACGGGCATCATCGCCTTGCGCCGCCAGACCACAAGCATCACAGCGAGGTACACAATGGTGGAGACCAAACGATTCGTCCGCCCGATATCCCGGCCAAAAAGGCCAGCAGCGCACACAACCACAAGCGGAATCGACTCACCCGTTCGCACGCCAACCCCGTCCACACGGCCGCGATACCTGCCATCACGCTGCCGTAGAAGACGGGATTCGACATCAGCCCGGAACCACGCCCTTGCGTACGGAACAGCTCATTCGGCTGCACATCCATCAGGAGTTGAGCGAGGGCGACGGCCCCGTTGAGCACGGCGCCGGCCGCCAACGAACCGGCAAGAACGAGTCGGCCGCCGGGCGACAAACCTCGTCCCACCGCCCACCAGCCCAGGGAAGCGACGAGAGCGACGACGCTCGCCCATTCCGGCTGTTGCCCCACGAAGGACGCTCGAGGGGCCTCAGCGAGCAGCCCGGATGAGATGAAGACGACACAGCACACGATCGCGCCTGCCGCGGCCCGGTCGCCTCGGCGTCGCCGTCGAGATCAGCAAGGCCGACGCCAACCGGCAGGAAACCCGATCGCCAATGCGTTTCGCGGCAGCGTGGTGGAAACGAATACCGGCGCCCACGCCACCAAGAACAGACCCGCAACAACCGCAACGACGACATCGATCGTCGTGAGGTGATACCGCCCCGGAGGGCATCGAAGGATGATCCTCGAATGGACGGATCGAGATCGCCCCGATCTTCGCTTGTCTGCCGATCGACACAAACCTCGGTGGTTAGGGCCCCGTTGGAGGTCCCGGTCATCCGACCTTTCCATCACTTCCGTCGCCGATGGACCGCTGGGCTCACGCTGCGCCGCTCCACAAGCGAACTCTACAACACGGTGTGGACGGGATCAGGCCCGCCACCACAGCGTCGACACACGACACCCGCCGCTTCACGGACGGGCCGGTCATCTCGCGCAGAGACGACGGATCCGACCGTGAAGTCTCCCTCAGCCATCAGCGGCCGCACTCGGCTCCTCGTCGTCTGAGCTCCTCACAAGCGTCGGCACCGACGACGGCAGAGCACTCGCATGCTGGCGTCAAAGAGCTTCGTCGTCCCCGACTGACTTTGAGAGAACCAGCAGCCGACGGTGCGTCTGCGGGTTCCACGGCTGGAGTTGTAGTGCTCGAAGTTCAGCCTCGAGCGCCGCTTCGGGGTTTCCCTGCGAGAATGCGAGTTCTCCGATTGCTCCGGAGGCATGGTGCACTGGGTAACGCGCGAACGCCCGATTGGCGAACCATGCCGCTCTGTCGAGCATCTCAGCACGATCCCTGTCGAGAATCGCAAGACGATATTCGTCCGCGAGGAGATCGTCGACGAACGGGTCGCTGTAGCCATACCGAGCGACTTCGTTGGCGATGATCGAGATGTCCATACCGGATCGCCCGATCGAGACCAAGAGGTTGCACAGCAACAGCGTCCCAGCGACCGAGCCGGTCGCCATCCTCGCCGATCTGATCGCGGGGACCGACGCCACCGACTTCCAGGCCTCGCCGCATTCGTCCGGCACCTGTGGCCCTTCGATCCGAGTCGATGGCTGCATGCTCGCCCCGAGCAAGAACAGCGCGATCGGCACGGTATGGATGGTCGACGGTTGAAGCATCCAGTTCGCCACCATTACAAACGCTCCCGGCGAGCAGCGCCGTGTGCAAGAGGTCACGACGCATCGAGGAAGCTGCGGATGGACAGAACGACGAAGATGAGGGCGAGGACGCCGCCGACCAACCCCACCCCGACCAACAAGTTCAACACCACGTTGTGGGCGTCGATCCACCGGATAATCGACCCGATGCCCGCCGACTCTGACCTCTAGTGTACTCGAGATCGAACTGACGCTCGGTGGCGATTTCGATATTGCCCGGTCCCCATCCCAGCACCGGACGTTCCATCACTGCATCGATCGCCACCCGCCAGAGCGGGCGTCGCACGCCGCCAGTTCCACCCGAAGCCACCCTTGCGGTCACGGTGGCCCCCTGGTTGCCGGTTGCCACCACCAATGTGGCGACGAAGACGCCGGCGAGCATCAGTGCCAGGTCACGAGCCGCTGTCCAACGATCCGAACGAACGACGAACAGAGCGACGCCGACGAATAGTGCGACCCCGACCGCGATTCTGCCCCCGCTCAAGCCGACGCCGAACGAAAGCGCCAACACGACGAGCGCCGAGCGGCGTGACGCCGTCGACAACACCAGCCAACAAGCGAGAACGCCCGACAGGAAGGCGCCGTAGTACACCGGGTTCAGCATCGTGCCCGACCCTCGGCCAGGGAATGCAGCAAGCGACCCTGTGTCGATCTCGAGGGCAACCTGCGCCGACGCGATCAAGCCGTTCCAGAGCGCGCCAACGATCAACACAGGAATCAAGATGGCGGCGCGCTTGCACGCCAAGCTCGCGCCCAAGGGCCCACCAGGCCGAGGGCGGTCACAAGCCCGAGGGACCCGGTCCACCAGTCCAGCGACCCCATCAACGAATTCAACGGGGCGGGCGAAAGAAGCGACGACACGACCGCTGCGACAGAAAACACGAGAGCAACAATGCTGGCAGCATCACGCCCACGCGCCTGCCGGACAAGGCTCAGCATCCCGAGCGGGAGCAGCGCTAGCGCCAGCGCGACACGTGGCGCCGAGGCGAACAGAAAGATCGGGGCCCACGCAATCGGCGAGAGCGCCGCGACCACGAGCACGAACTGATCGGTGCCCGTCACCTCTGCCCGGGCGGCATCCACCTTGTCGATCACGGCTGCCATCCTGCACCGTGCGTCGGCACCGTCCTGGCATTTCGGCGACGGCCAGGCGTCCAGCGAGTGTCCACGCTGCCAGTCGGCTTCGGTACGGACGCGGTTGGGCCCCGCCCGAAGGCGGGGCCCAATTCGCTCAGATCAGATGTACTAGATCAGGGGTAGGAGAGCGCGCAACCGGCGGTGCCGCCCGCAGCGGTCAGGACGATGTTGTTCGAGCCCGAGACCTCGTACAACTTCGGCGGGTTGCGCCAGTACGAGGCCAGCTGGCGTGATGGTGGTCGGGTAGGTCAGCTCCTGGGCGCGGTACGCCTCGACAGCAACCTCGACGGTCTTGAGCTCGGCCTTGCAGGCCGACTCCTGACCCTGGTCGGTGATGCCGCCGACGGCGAAGACCACAACGGTGGCCAAGATGCCGAGAATGACAATCACGATCAACAGTTCGATGAGGGTAAAGCCCTCGTCTTGCTTCTTCATAGTGTTTCCTTCCGTTTCCGCCCGAATCGGGCGCTATCTCACTGGATATGGTTACCGCACCGTGAGACAGGCTCCCGGTTACGCATGTAAGTCATCGGCGGTGCGACAGCACGACTTTAGCGGAACCTGCAGGAAATTCCCAGAGGTTTATCAAGTTCACGAAAAGCACCCCACATGTCGATGACCAGCGTCACACTACGCATCGCGTGCGGTCGAGCACGTTCTGTGAGATTCGTCAATTCCGATTTACACCGCAAATAGACGCTCTGAACTGGTGCAACAGCGCGATGTCGCTTGATGGGCGGGCCACCCAGCGGTGCTCCGAGCCCAATGACCGTGAGCGACCGCCTCCGAGCTGTCAGGCCTACTTCACGCGCAGTTCACAACCGTCACAACGCATGACGTGATCGCTGAGCAGCAACGAACTTTGCACACCAGGGGCCGGCACCGCTCGCCACACCGCACGGCCGGCCCGTCGCCGGGCCGAGCCTCACCTGACGAGTTCGATCCGGATGCCGCCCTCGTCCCACTCGGGATCCATCGGCAGCCTGCTGATCGCACGGCCCGACGCACGCCGTGCCGTCCACAACATCGCCGCCGCCTCGTACATGTGCACCTGGCCGGCACCGTCGGGCGGCACCCTGGTGACGACGTCGTCGACGCCCGGCAACTTCGATCGGATCAGCTCGAGCCGCTCGAGCCGACCGTCTTCGTGATACGGCGACGTCTTCAGCGGCTCGTCACCGTTCATGTGCTGGAACGACAGCGCCGCGTTGCCGCTGTACACGGAGCGGCTGTGGAACGGCTGGATCTCGATCGCCGCCTCCTTCATCCACCGGAAGTGACGGAAGTCGTTCTTGGTCAGCCACGGCTCGAGCTCGATCGCCTCCTTACGGCTCTTGGCGAACAGCGCAGGTCGCGACGGCACCGGGCGAAGATTGACCATCCGCGGCCAGCCCACCATCTGGCGCGCCTCGAGATCACATTGCCGATACTGGCCGTGTGGGCGTTCCGGATAACCGAACGGGATGTTGATCGCCGAGAAGTCGAACTTCGGGCGATAGTCGAGCACCTCTTGCAGCGTGCGGAGCACGAACGCCTCCTCGGCCACCACCGTCACACCGGCCAGCCGAGCCGGCAACACCAACCAGCCGGCCGGGCATGGGGTGATACCCCCGATCGACTTGAACGGGTTCTTGTTGGGGGCCGCCATCGATCAGCTGGCGCCGGCCGGTTCAGCCGGTTCGCCGGCCTCGTTGGTCTCGGGTTGCGCGGCGGCGTCGGCGTCGCTGTCGGTCGACGGCTCGTCGGAGCCATCGGAACGGACACCGGAACCCGACGTGGCGCCCTGGCCGGAGGCGGCGGTTGCCTGGGCCTGGGCCTGCGCACGCAACGTCGACACCTGGGCCTGGATCTCGTTCGGATAGGCGGAGACCGACTGAGCCATCTCCATCGCCACCAGGCCGGACGTGACGAGGCGTGCCAAGTCCATCTCGATCGTCTGCATGCCGTCGGGGCCACCGGTCGCAATGACGTTGCGGAGCTGGCGGCTCTTGCCCTCACGCACCAGGTTGCGAACCGCCTCGCTGCCCATCAGCACCTCGTAGGCGGCGACACGACCACCGCTGACCGCCGGCAACAGGCGCTGCGAGATGACGCCCTGGAGGGCACCGGCCAACATCGTTTGGATCTGGTCGCGCTTGTCACTGGGAAACACGTCGATCATGCGGTCGAGCGCCTGTGAAGCGTCGTTGGTGTGCAGCGTGGCGAGCACGAGGTGCCCCGTCTCGGCCAGGCTCAACGCGATCTGGATCGACTCGAGGTCTCGCATCTCGCCCAGCAGCACGACATCGGGGTCTTCACGCAGGGCACTGCGCAGGCCCGCTTCGAACGAAATCGCGTCGGTGCCGACCTCGCGCTGGTTGACCATCGCCGTCTTGTGGTGGTGCAGGTACTCGACCGGGTCCTCGATGGTGAGGATGTGAACCGGCTTGGTCTCGTTGATGCGGTCGACCATCGCCGCCAGCGTGGTCGACTTGCCCGACCCCGTCGGGCCCACCGCCAACACGAGCCCATACGGCTTGTTCAGCAACACGCTGACCGACCTGGGGCAGCCGAGCTCTTCCAGCGAGCGCACCCGGAACGGGATCACGCGCAGCGCCAGCGCCAGCGAGTTGCGCTGGTTGAAGGCGTTGGCACGGAACCGACCGAGGCCCGCGATGCCGAACGAGAAGTCGACCTGATACCTGTCGTGCAGCTCTTTGGCCTGCTGCTCGTCGAGCAGCGACATCACCATCCGCTCGGTGTCCTCGTTCTCGAGGATCTTCACGTTCTCGAAGCTCACCAGCGTGCCGTCGCGGCGCGCCGTCGGGGCGCGCCCGACCGTGATGTGGAGGTCGGAGGCACCGGAGTTGACCGTGGCCTGGAGCAGGGTGACGAGTACCGGATCTGGATCGAACATCACATTTCCCTTCCGCGAGTGCCCATCGGGCCTAGCGTGCTGACGAGATGGACACGACACTGGTATTGATCGCTTGCATCGTGATGGGGTTGTTGGTCGGCTCGTTCTTGACCGTGGTGGTCGATCGCGTGCCCCGTGGCGGATCGGTCGTGCAGCCGCCGAGCGCCTGCGGCTCGTGCGGCAATCGGCTGACGGCACCCGATCTGGTGCCGATCGCCAGTTGGCTGGTGCTGCGCGGCAAGTGCCGACATTGCGGCACCCCGATCGGCAACGAGCCGTTGATCATCGAAATCGGTACGGCAACGATCTTCGTACTGTTCGGCCTGAAGTTCGGCGCCGACCCCGTGCTGCCGGCGTTCTGCATTCTCGGCGCGGCGCTGGTGGCCCTGGTGTGGATCGACCTGCACGAGTTTCGGCTGCCACGCGAGATCACCTACACCGCACTCGTGCTGAGCTCGATCGTGATCGTGATCGCCGCCCTGGTCAACGACGAGCCCGAGCGGATCTGGCAAGCGGCGCTGGGCGCCGGTATCGCGCTCGGCGCTGATGGGGTCGATCTATGTGGCCAGCCGCGGCGGCATGGGCGACGGCGACGTGCGGTTGGCACCTCTGCTGGGCCTGCACCTGGGCTACCTGAACCCTGGCATCGTGCCGGTCGGCCTGTTCTGGGGGTTCCTGCTGGGGGCCGTGATCGGTGTGGTGGCGATGGTCGTCGGCAAGGCAGGCCGCAAGACGGCGCTGCCGTTCGGGCCGTTCCTGGCGGCCGGCACCGTGATTGCCGTGTTCGCCGGCCAATGGTTCATCGATCTGATCTGGCATGTCTGACCACCGTTAGTTGGCGTCCTCGACTCCGTTGAGCACGCCGTACATCGCCGACACCGAGCGCGATCGCCACGAAGCCGACGACGAAGCCGACGAACAGGATCATGATCGGTTCGAACATGGTGGTGAACGTCTGGATGCGGTACTCGAGCTCGCGGTTGAAGTATTCGGCCGCCACCTCGAGCTGCTGGTCGAGCGTTCCGGTTTCCTCGCCGACCTTGAACATCTGGCGGGCCGCGCCCGGAAACAGCTCGGTCTCGATCAACGGTTGGGTGAACCCGGAACCCTCCAACATCTGCTGGCGGGCGATGTCGAGTTGCTCGCGGTACACGATGTTGGAGACCGCCTCGATCGTGGTCTCCATCGCCGACGGAACCGCAACGCCGGCCCGCAGCATCGTGTGCAACACGCTGCAGAACCGTTCGAGAATCGCGTACTCGATGATGCCGCCGAGGATCGGGAGCTTGAGCGAGGTGCGTTGCCACAGCTCTTTGCCGGTGGGGTGCATCACCAGGAAGGCAACCGTGGCGAAGAACAACAGGAAGAAGATCGCCGTGACGTACCACAGATCGGTGAAGAAGCGAGCGAAGAACAACATCATCCGGGTCGGCAAGCGGCAGCTCGGCATCGAGCTCTTCGAACAGCGGCTTGAACTGCGGCAGCACGTAGCCGGCGAGCACCATCACGGTGACCAGCGCCAGCGACATGACCACCATCGGGTAGGCGAGCGCGCCGGTCACCTTGGAGCGGGTGTCCATCTCGCGCCGGATGTAGCTGGCCAACGAGTCGAGCGACTCGTCGAGACGACCCGTCAGCTCGGCGGCCTGGAGAATACCGATGTAGTAGTTGGGGAACACCTGCGGATGCTGGGCGGCCGAGGCCGACAGCAGACCGCCGTTGCGCAGGTCGTCGACCATCTCGCCGATCGCCCGACGCAGCGCCACATCGGTCGACTCGTCGCCGATCGTGGTGAGCGCATCGGTGATCGGGATACCGGCCTTGACGAACACCGACAGCTGCCGGGTGAAGTTCATCAAGTTCTTCTTCTTGACCTTTTCCTTGGTCAGCTCGAAGTCGAGCATGCCCTTGGCTTCTTCGATCTTGATCGGGAACAGGTTCTGCTCGACCAGGATCGTGCGGGCGGTGCCGATCGTGTCGGCCTTGGTGGTGCCCTCGATCTCAGCCCCGGTGGCGTCGATGGCGGAATAGGCGAACTTGGTCATCAGATGCTCCGATGGTGGATCAAGCGAGAGGGGAAACGATCGAACGAACGAATCATGAGGCGAACAACGTCTTGACGACTTCGGGGATGGTGGTGACGTCGTCTTCGACGAGCTGCATGGCCTCGCGCAACATGGTGCGCATGCCCTGGGCAACGGCGAGACGACGGAGTTCTTCTGTGGTGGCCCAACCGACGATCAGGCGCCGCAACTCGGGCGTGATCCGCAGCAGCTCGTAGACACCGATCCGGCCGTGATAGCCGGTGTTGGAGCAGTAGTTGCAGCCCTTGCCGCGGAAGAAGTGGACCTTGTCGGAGCCGCCGCTGTGCTGACGGTAGACGGCGATCTCGTCGGCCGTCGGCTCGTACTCTTCCTTGCAGTTGTCGCAGATGCGGCGCACGAGGCGCTGCGACACCACGGCCACGACGGCCGAGGCGACGAGGAACGCCTCGATACCCATGTCGAGCAAACGGTGCACGGCGGCGACCGAGTCGTTGCCGTGCAGTGACGACAACACGAAGTGACCGGTGAGCGCCGACTGCACGGCGATCCGGGCGGTGTCGGCGTCGCGAACCTCACCGACGAGGATGACGTCGGGGTCCTGGCGCAGCAGCGCCTTGAGGCCGGTGGCGAACGTGAGCCCGGCGCGTTCGTTGGTGCCGACCTGGTTGATGCCGGGGAACACGTACTCGACGGGGTCCTCGATGGTGGTGACGTTCTTGCCGGTCGAGTTGATCTCGAGCAAGGTGGCGTACAGCGTCGTCGTCTTGCCGGCGCCGGTCGGGCCGGCACAGATCACCATGCCGTACGGGGCGTGCACGATCTTGGAGTAGGTGTTGTACGTTTCGCGCGGCATACCCAGCTCGTGCAGGCCGACCATCGACTTGCTCTTGTCGAGCAGACGCATGACGACCTTCTCGCCGAACACGGTGGCGACCGACGACACACGAACGTCGAGCGGGCGACCGTCGACGGTGGTCGAGAACTGGCCGTCCTGGGGTGCCCGCTTCTCGACGATGTTCATCGAGGACATGATCTTGAGACGGCTGACCAGTGGGTTGTGGGCAGTCATCGGGAGGCGAACCGCCTCGACCAACTGACCGTCGATGCGGTACCGGACGCGCACCTCTTTGTCGAGCGGCTCGATGTGGATGTCGGAGGCACGGTCGCGCAGCGCCTGGCCGACGATCCGCGACACCAGCTGCACGACCGGTGCCTGGTCGTCGAGGCTGACCTCGTTGAGCGCCTCTTCGCCGGCCTGGACCGCCGCCTCGGCGTCGGCGAACGTGGCGACCAGACGGCCGATGTCGGCGTCGGAACGCCACATCTGCTCCATGTAGGAGGTGACCGTTTTGGGGTCGGTGGCGTACCACTCGAAGTGCTTGCCGGAGGCAGCCTCGGCGGCGTCGCGCTTGGCCTTCGAGCAGTCGCCGCCCCAGACGACGAGTTTGCCGCCCTGTTCGGCGACCGGGATGAAGTAGAACTTGCGGGCGACCTTCTCGTCGATCTGCTCGCCGAGCTCGAGATCGACGGTGGCCGACCGGGGGTCGGCGACCGGCAGCCCGCAGGCCTTGCCGAGTGCGGCGCCGTACTCGGCGCGACCGACGCCGTACTTCGTGAGCGCGATGTTGCCGAACGCCCACAGGTCACCCTTGCCGTCGGTCAGGGCCTCGGCCAGCGACTCGCTGGGCATGTGGCCGGCCTCGACGAGTGCCTGGCCGAGCGCGACACATTCTTCAACGCTCTCACCGGGACGCTCTTCGGTGGCCACGCCACCGCCCGACTGCTCGGGGGCCCTCTTTTCGTCTTTTGATTTGCGTAGTGCCATCTGGCCAGCCCCTGTCAGGTTCCGTCAGTTCCAACTGTCGCGTCGATGCCGTTGCTTGCATCGGCATCCTTGGCGTCGATCTTCAAGTTTTCGTTCTTTAATACAAATTTTGATGGATCGAGCTCGAGCAACGAACGCTCGATCTCCTCCAGCCGATCGAGTTGCACAGCGGTCGAGACGTCCATCGTGGAGTCCTGCACCTGGGTCTCGAGATCGGTCATCCGCACCGCCAACGTGTCGGTCTTTTCGTTGACGCCCTTCTCGAGCCGCTCCATCTCGATCCGCACCAGCATCGCCTCGCCGACCGCCGACGACATCTTCTCCTTGAGCTCGTCGAGCACGGCCTCGTCGATACCACCGACCGACTTCTCGACCTCGTCGATGCGACGGCCGACATCGACGAAACGATCGTCGAGTGCAGCCACGCGCTCGTTCAACACGGTCATCGTGTCGTCGAGCCCCTTGCTGACCTTGCCGACGTGAGCGTCGATCTCGGCGATCTTCTGGCCGGACTCTTCCTTGACTCGGCTCTCGGCGGCGAGCAGCCGGTTGTTGAAGCGATCCTCGGCGTCGTTGAGTTTCTGGGTGACCGACTGGCCGACCTCGTTCTGGAATCGGCGCACCGCCGAGTCGTTCTCCTCGACCAGCTTCTTCAATCCGTCGATCTGGGTGGCGATGTCGGTCTTGAGGGTGTCGCTCAGCTCGTCCTGGCGAACCTCCATCTGTTGCGACATCTCATTGAAGTAGGTGACCATGCGAGCGGCCTGCTCGTCGAACTTGCGGAGGTTCGTGTCGAGCCCCTCGACGCGCGTCGCCAAGACATCTTGTTGCTCACCGACGTCGGCCATCAACGGACGCACCGCCTGCTGCACGAGCCCCTCCAACGCGCCGGCGACGTCGTCGAGGCGGCGTGTCTGGCGGCTGTCGGAATCCTCGAGGCGTTGCTCGAGCACCTCACGGGTGCGATCGACGTAGCTCTCGCTGCGGGTCTGAACCTGCTCGACCGTTTCGACCAACCCGGCGACCTGCTCGGCCAACTCGCTCTTCAGTTCGGCCCGTTGGCGCTGCCCATCAGAACGGAGCCGATCGACTTCGGCCACGACAGCGGACGCGTGTCGCTCCAGCTCGGCCTGCACAGCAGCAACCAAGCTTTGCCGGAACTCGTCGATCTCCGATGTCATGTACCTAACGATCCTCCCGCTGGACCACCACGGGGTCGTGGCGGCGAACCCCTTCAGGGTCACGAGTACCTATCGGTGGCAGCTCTTGCGAGCTTGAGGAACCGCAGACACTTCCGCAGTGCCGACGAGACCCACCACTGCCTGGCAGCGTGATCCAAGCTCGCACTCTTGTCGGGGTGAGTGTCCGCTTTTTCTCAAGATACTCGACCGTCACCCCGATACAGGGACGACACGCTCATTTCGACGCAGTTCACGCCGTGGTGTTGAAGCAACACCGCAGACCAGGAACTGGGTCGATCAGCAAGGAACTCAGTCGGAGGAAACCCCAGATGCGACGCCCAACACTGTCGACGAAGCTGTTTGCCGCAGCGCTGCCCCTCGTGGTGGCGGTCGTGGCGCTGCTCGCCATCACGGTGCGCAGCGACCTCAACACCGTTCAGCGCGGCAGAGAGCGGCGCCGAACTCGGAGCGGTCTGGAACCCCCTGATCACCGCGCTCACCGCGATCGAGGCCGAGGCCGGTCAGGCCGCCGGAAACGGTTCGGTCGTCTCGACCGACGACACCCGCCGCGCCACCGACCAGGCAGTCGACGATCTCGGCGCCGACATCGCATCCCTGCAGGCGTTCGACGCAGCCACCGCCCACGTCACGACGGTTCGATCGACCTTGACGGCAGCACGAGGCATGCTCGACACGACGGAGCCGGCCACCGAGCCGCAGAACCAGCTCGACCCGTTCGACGCCTACCGCAAGGCCAGTCGAGAGCTCGTCGCCGTCGGCCAGCTGCTGCCCTCCGAAGCCGGCGAACCCAGCTTGGCACGCGAGCTGTTGGCGGTCGTCAAGCTGGCCGAGGCGAGGCTGAGCGCCGATGCCGTCATCGCCGGAACCCAGCAATGGCAGGCCGACCCATCCGATGTCGCACCACTGTCGACCGCTCGCAGTGCCTACGGCGAGATGCAAGCCACACTCGGTGAGTTCGAGGCGATCGCCCCGGTCGAGTGGGCCACGCAGTACCACCAGAGTGGTTTCCCGACCTTGGTCGCCGACTACCGAGCCGAGCTCGATCAGGCCGTTCGTGCCGCCCAAGCCGGCCAGACCGCCTCGTTCGACACCGAGTCGTTCAGCGGACTGGTGCACAACGGCGTCCAGTTCCAGAGCGCGATCAGCCAGGAGATCGTCACTCGGGCTTCGCTCGAGGCCGATACCGCCCGCCGCACCACACTGATCCGGATCGGCATCAGCCTCGGCGCAGTGCTGCTCGCCGCCTCGATCGCCCTGTTCATCATCCGTTCGGTCACACGGCGGGTCAGGGCCATCTCCGACAGCGCCAACCAGGTCGCCACCGAGCAGCTGCCGGCACTGGTACGAGGCGCTGCGCGATCCTCGCGGCAAAGCGGTGTTGCCCGATATCCATCCGGTCGACGCCAAGGGCAACGACGAACTCGCCGAACTGGCGGGCGCCTTCAACTCGATGCAGAACACGCTCGTCGACGTCGCCAACGAGCAGGTCGAGGTGTTGCGGCGCGGCGTCAGCGACATCTTCGTCACGATGGCTCGCCGCAACCGCTCGCTGATCGACCGCCAGCTGGCGATGCTCGACGAGTTCGAAGCCGAGGTCGACGATCACGCCGTGTTGGCGAACTACTACCAACTCGACCACCTCTCCACCCGCATGCGCCGCAACAGCGAATCGCTGCTGGTGCTGGCCGGCTCGGAACCCAAGCGTCGCCGTGTCAAGGCGACCGAGATCGACGATGTCGTGCGTGCCTCGATCGGCGAGGTCGAGGACTACCGCCGTGTCGAGGTCGAACACCTCGAGTCCCTCCAGGTCCGCGGCAACGTCGTCGCCGACATCTCGCACCTGATCGCCGAGCTGCTCGACAACGCGACTGCATTCAGCCCGCCGGAGAGCGCCGTCCGGGTCGGTGGTCGCCGCGCCGGCGACACGTACCTGTTGAGGGTCGTCGACAGCGGCATCGGTATCCCCACCGACCGTCTCCACGAACTCAACGAACTGCTCCGCGAGCCACCGATCGTCGGGCTCAGCGTCGAATCGACACTCGGTATGTCAGTGGTGTCGATCCTCGCCAACAAGCATGGCATCGGCGTCGAACTGTCGGCCGGCAACCCGGGCCTGACCGTCGACATCTCGCTGCCATCGTCGCTGTTCGGTCCGATCGACGACCCGAGCGAGCGACCGATCACCAACACCGTCGCCGGCGTCGCTGCGACCGCGGTCGAGGACCCGATCGTCGCCTGGGACCATCCGGCTCCCGACGGCGCCCTGGTCGACGAGGCGTTCGAGCCCACGCCCGAGGTCGCCCCACCGGAGCGGCAACCCGAACCGGCGTTCGCGCAGGAGCAGCCAGACGAGTCACCGGTCGCCGCCTCCGATTGGACCCGGACGGCGGTCGACCTGTCGGCATTCCAGTCCGGCCAGCGATCGGCAACGAACGAAAAGGCGGCGTCGCAACCCGAGCCGACACTCGAGCCCGCTGCGGACGACGCACCATCGCTCGAGCCGGTGCCGGCCGACGAGGCCGACGAGCAGTTCACACCGGCCCTCTCGTTCCCCGACTCGATCACCGACTCGACCGACTCGACCGACGAGGCCGACGAGGCCGACGAGGCCGACGAGCAGTTCACACCGGCCCTCTCGTTCCCCGACTCGATCACCGACTCGACCGACTCGACCGACGAGCAGTTCACTCCGGCTCTGCCACTTCCCGACTCGATGCCCGACTCGATGCCCGACCTCGATGCCCGAGGCGGAGGTCGGCACGGCGGCCGAACCCGACCCGCTGACCCGGCCGACCCAGCTGACCCGGCCCAGACGAGCACCAGCTCCGGCGATCAGTTCGGAATCGTCGAGTCCGGTGCTCCCCAACCTGGCGCCGCCCTCTGCTGCGGGTCGCGTCCACGGCGAGTTCGATCGACCGCCCGCCCCGCCGCTCAGCGCCGACGGCCCGAGCCGTGGCCCGGTGACACCCGAGTCGGCACGACCGGCGCCACTGCGGTCGGAACCGACCACTCCCGACCAGCCCAGCCTGCCGACCCGCAACCCGGGCCGCGGGCCCGACGGGCCAGATCGCCTGGCCGACACCGCCTCGACATCGCCTCCGATACCGACTTCGATCCCGATCCCGATCCCAATCCCGACGCCTGGACCGACGGCACCACGCCGGATGCGCCGGACGTGGCGAGTGCCCTGGAAGCGGCGCTGGCCGCCTTCGACAACCGTGGAAACGGACCGGACTCACCGACCGGAACAAACGGAACAAACGCAACGAACGGATTACTGCCGACCCGCACCCGGGTCGGCGACCCGGTCGAACAGATCGAGGAGCCGATGGCCACCGCCCAATCACGTCTCGACCCGGATGCACTGCGCGAGCGCCTGCGGGCCTTCCAAACAGAGTTCCGGAGCGCCGGCGATCCGGCACCCGACATGGACAATGACCACCCCAGTGATCTCGGAGGGGATCGTCGATGAACGCAGCAGACAACCTCAACTGGCTCGTTGGCCGATTCGTCCAACAGGTCCCCGCTGTTCGTCAGGCGGTCGTCGTATCGTCCGATGGGCTCCCACTCGCCGGTTCCAGCGGCGTCGACCGCGAAGGCGGCGAACGACTCGCCGCTGTCGCCTCCGGAATGATCGGTCTGGCCTACGGCTCGGCCGGGCGTTTCGGAGCAGGCGCCGTATCGAACGTGATCGTCGAGATGGAGAACGGCTGGATGTTCGTCACCGGCATTCGTGACGGCTCGCTGATGTGCGCCGTCACGACGAAGGATGCCGACATCGGCACGATCGGTTACGAGATCGCGGTGTTCGCGGATCGTGCCGGCGACGTGCTCACGCCTGAAGTACGAGAAGAACTCAAGTGCTTGATGTTGTCGAGGAGCTGATGATGATCGAGGAAGCCGAGGTGGGCATCGACGAGTTCGATGCCGACACGGGAGACGAGACAGGACGGTTGATACGTCCGTATGCCATGACGGGGGGTCGCACCCTCGTCGAAAGCGACATCGGCCTGGAGACACAGATCCAGGCCAGCACCAGGGCGTCTCAACATCTCGGGGCCTATCGGTGGGAGACTGCCAAGGTGGTCGAACTCGTACAATCGCCGATGGCGTTGATCGAAGTCGCCGCACGCATGGAAATCCCGATCGGTGTCGCCCGAGTCTTGGTCGCCGACCTCGTCACGGACGGAGCCGTCGTGCTCCACGCCCCAGCCAAGACACAGAATTTTGCCAGCCTGTTGGAAAGGGTGCTCGACGGTGTCCGCAGTCTCTGAATCCCCCAGTCCCGCTCCTGGCGGGAAGATCCCCGTCAAGATCGTCGTCGCCGGCGGTTTCGGCGCCGGCAAGTCGACGTTCGTCAACACGGTCTCGGAAATCGAGCCGTTGCGTTCGGAAGCGATGATGACCACCGCCTCCGCTCAGTTGGACGACCTCTCGCAGATCTCGACCAAGCAGACCACGACGGTGGCGATGGACTTCGGTCGTGTCTCGCTGACCCCCGAGATCGTGCTGTACCTGTTCGGCACGCCGGGCCAGGAACGATTCCAGTTCATGTGGAACGAACTCTCGCGCGGCGCGATCGGTGCGGTCATCCTGGCCGACACGCGACGGCTCGGTGACTGCTTCGCGGCGATCGACTACTTCGAGGCTCGCAACATCCCCTTCGTGGTGGGTGTCAACCCGTTCGACGGGCGACGCACACATTCGATCGAAGCGATCCGCGAGGCCGTCCAGGTCGACCCCAACGTGCCGATGCTGTACTGCGATGCTCGTGACCGCGACGACGTCAAGCACGGCTTGATCGCACTCGTCGAACTCGCTCTGATGCCGCGAGCGGTCCAAGACTCACGTCTGATCATCTGCTGACTACATCCTGATCGGCGGGTCGACACTCGGGCAGCTGCTCGGGCAGGCCCGCCAGCGCTGGCGCCACATCGAGCTCAGATCGAGCGCAGATCGAGGTCAGCGCCAGGTCACGGCGAACTCAGATCGAGCTCACGGCGCTGTCACGGCGACATCACGGCGCCAGCTGTGCCGCCCTGTGCGCCAGGCCGGGGACACCGAGTCGATCGCACACATCGGCGAAGTCGCCGGTCGGGCCGCTCCAACGCCAGTCGTCGACCTTGCCGACCGGGACGTCACGGTCGACGGTGGCGATGATCCGGAACAGGATCGCCAACTCGGCATTGTCCTGCAGCGTCTTGGACAGCTTGGCGGCTCCGCGCAGACCCTCGACCTCCCACAGGCTGGCTTCGTCGGGGATGTTCTCGAGGTGCTCGTAGCGAGCCAGCACCAGCGAACTCGACTTGGCGCCCCAGCCGGGCAGACCCGGAAACCCATCGGCCGTGTCGCCGACCAGCCCGAGATAGTCGGGAATCGACGCCGGTCCCACGCCGAACTTGGCGCGCACCGCGTCCTCATCGAGAATCTCACGCTTGCGACGGTCGTATTGCACGATCCGCGTGCCCTTCACGCACTGACCGAGGTCTTTGTCCGGCGTGATGATCAACACCTGTTCGACCCGTTCATCGAGGTCGGCCACGTGAGCTGCTGCGCCGAGTGCGTCGTCGGCCTCCCACTCGACCATCGGCCAGGTGGTGACACCCATCGCGATCAACGCCTCCTCCATGACGGGAATCTGGTGCAGGAGCTCGGGCAGCATGCCGTCGCTGGTCTTGTACCCGGCCCACAGGTCGTTGCGGAACGACTCGATCACGTGATCGCTGGCGACGCCGATGTGGGTGGCGCCGTCCTCGATCAGCTGCAGCGTCGAGGTGAGCACACCCACCGTGGCGTCGTACTGGCCGGGTTCTCGGCCCGACTCGTCACGCCGATGGGCGCTGCCGAAGTGCTGCCGGAACAACTCGTACGTGCCGTCGACCAGGTGCACCTTCATCGAGCGAACCGTACCCGGCCGGCCGAGCCCCAGCACACCAGAGTTACACCGGGTGCCTGCCGGGTAACGGTGGAGGCACACACGGAAGCTCCCGGTGGATGAGGTGATGGCCAGGCGATCTGCGGCACACAGACGATGCCGATGAAGGCTGCTCCATTCCTGGCCTGACCTGGTTCACGGGCGCCCGTTGCACAGGACCCGACCATCACCTCACCCGCCGGGAGCCGACGAGTGGGGTCCAGGTTATCGCCCGGATAACCTGGCTGGGCACAACTATCAGGAGGGGTGCGAGAGCGGCCGAATCGGCACGCTTGGAAAGCGTGTGAGGGGCAACCCTCCGTGGGTTCGAATCCCACCCTCTCCGCCATGTCGGCCGCACCCGATCAGGGCCCTGACCAGGGGGCCACCTACGAACCGGCGATGCAGCTGGCGCTGATCGAGGCCAGAGCGGCGCTCGATCACGACGACGTGCCGGTCGGCGCGGTCGTACTGCTCGACGGTGAGGTGATCGCCGCTCGCCACAACGAACGCGAGCTCACCCGTGACCCCACCGCACACGCCGAAGTGCTGGCACTGCGGGACGCGGCTGCACATGTGGGGCATTGGCGACTCGACGATTGTGTGCTGGTCGTCACCCTCGAGCCGTGCGCGATGTGCGCAGGGGCGATGGTGAACGCCCGGCTCGGTCACCTGGTCTACGGCGCCACCGACCCCAAGGCCGGCGCCGCAGGCAGCCAGTTCGACCTGGTCGACACGAGCTCGTTGAACCATCGTGTGCCGAGAACGGTCGGGGTGCTCGGTGACGAATGTGGAACGATCCTCGTCGACTTCTTCGCCGCCAGACGCCGCCGGCGTTGACGGCCCGCCAACCGCGTTCAGCGGCGGCGCAGGCTGCCGATCAGCCGGCGCAGTGCTCCGGTACGACCTTCGCTGTCGGCCGCCACCGGCTGCACCGGTTGCACCCGCGCGGGAAGTGTCGGGTGCGGGAGCGCGGGAGCAGCGTCAGCGGGTAGCGCAGCGGGCACCGCAGTGGGTGCCGCAGTGGCGGCGCGGTGTTGCAGGGGGCGGGTAGTCATCGTCGAACACCGAGCCGGTCGACGCATGCCGGACCGAACCGCCGCCATGACTCGACAGGGGCTCGGGCCGCAGAGACTGCAGGGCCTCGCTCGGTCGTGGGGTGAAACCCCGGGAGAGGTCCTCCGCCGGTGACGCGTCGGCAAGCCGACGCCGGGCAGCCAGCGAACCGGTGTCGACGGACGCGACCGCCGCGGCGCACGGCCAGCACGACCTCGTCGGTGACATCATCGGGTGGGGTGGCGATGTCGACGGCCTCGGACCGGACCCTGCGCTCGAGCGCCGGCAATGGTGTGTCGGCGACGATGGCGCTGTGTCGGCGTGTCGGTGTCGGCGATCGGGATGTCGGCTGTGTCTGGGGTGTCGGGAGTGTCGACCTCGCCGTGACCCCTGCGGTGGCACCAACTTGATCGATCTTCGGCCGGCGCTCAGCGGCAGCAGCGGCATCCGTTGTTCCGAGCTGCTCATCGACCTCTCCGGATGGCCAGATCACCTCGAATCGATCGAGCGGTGGCGCCGGAACGGACGTGGGCCGCTCGGTCGTCATCGAGCGTTCGCTGCCGCGATCGGGAAGCCCATCGCTGTCCAGCCGCTCGACCCAGTCATCGAGCACCGGTGGCTCGCCGGGATCAGCTTCGCTCGACTCAGCGGCCCGCTGACGAGAGGAAGCGACGGCGGACGCCTGGTCCAACGCACCCTGCAGGGCCGACCTGTGGGACGGTGCACCTGCTTGCTCGGACGATGGCCGACCCGGTCGGCGCGATCGGTGACGGCCGGTGGCGGGGCGTCGGTCGGCTTGATCGGTGATGCTGGTGATGCCAGTGCGGGCGTCGGTCGGCTTGATCGGTGATGCTGGTGATGTCGGTGATGCCGGTGGACCGACGATCTGCGAAGCCCACATCGGCTGCTGCTCGAGGTCGGCCGGACCTTGCAGTGCCGGGGCCGGGCTCGACGCCGACCCGGGAGCAGCTGTCGGTTCGGCAATCGCGGCGATCAGGTCGGCCCAGTCACCTGTTGCGGCAAGTGGTTGTGGCGGCCAGGCCTGAGGTGCCGACGGCGCATCGAATGGCACGTTGCCGGAGTCCTCGCTCACGACCTCGGTGCCGGCGGCCTCGCTCACGACCTCGGTGCCGGCGGCCTCGCTCACGACCTCGGTGCCGGCGGCCGGCTGCGGGGCCTGTACAGGCCCGGGCAGAACGGTAGGATCGGCGACGGCAGGGCCTGGTGGCGGCATCGCCGGCCAGGCATCTGCAGCAACCGGAGGAGCAGCGAACGGATCGACCGGGGCAGATTCGAGGGGCGCAGGATCGACCAGCACCAGATCGACGGGGCGCAGGATCGACCGGCACAAGATCGGGGGCGGGCGACTCGGGTGTAGCAGTGAGCGCCGACTCGCCGGGATCGAGGTCGGGCGCGAGTTGTTCGCCCAGCTCGGGTTCGATCACTGCAGCCATCGGCTGGGCATCGACCGGCTCGAACGTTTCGATCAGATCGTCGACATCTGCGGGAGCCGCATCCAGCCAGCCCTCCGACACCTCGTATGGGCCGACCGGCTCGACCGCCCTGGCACCACGCCGTACAACGCGTGCCGACGCACTCGAATGTGACTCAGGTCGAAGATCGCCATCACCGAGCAGCTGGCGAGGACGACCGGACGAGCGCTGGTCCTGCCGCAACGACTGATCCCACTCGATCAAGTCGTCGTCGAAGGCCTCGAGCGACGACAACGTCTCGGATTGCATCGCCTCGGCGGGCACCTCGGCGGGCACCTCGACCGGGGTCTCGTCGGGTGCCGGCGACGGCAGCGGATCTCCGGGTGCCGGCTCGTCGGCCAGGCCGGGTCGCATCCAACGTTGCACGCCGGCCGGGTGATGACGGTAGGGCGTTGAGACCACGTCGTGCACCAGCTGGCCGGCCAACCAACCGACACACTCCTCGGTCATCATCTCGGTCACGACCAAGACGCTCTGGCGATTGACGGACGGGACCCGCTCGAACAGTCGACCGAGATGGGCGATCTCGCCGACGACCATCGAACCATGCTCGAGTTGAGCTGCATTCAGGGCGCCGGCATCGACCAGACGGGAACCGAGCGACGGGTCGGTGACCCGCTCGGCGAGGTAGATGTGACCGAGGTCGAGGTACACCGTCGCAGCCGGCAGCGTGGCGAACGTCAGCTCCCCGGTGAAACGATGGGCCCGGGCG
Organism: uncultured Acidimicrobiaceae bacterium; assembly: GCA_963722635.1. GTDB lineage: Bacteria > Actinomycetota > Acidimicrobiia > Acidimicrobiales > Ilumatobacteraceae > Ilumatobacter. Next base: position 53,983 of record CAVRNX010000021.1, on the reverse strand, counting down.
GCATCGAGCACGACCCAGCCAGGATGCGGGAACGTGCCCACCAAGCCGAACAGGTCGGACGTCACGGCGTCGCGCTCGAGGGTCATGTCGCCCCCACCGTGTCGAGCATTCGATCGACCGGATCGCGCACGTCGTCGCCATTGCGCTCCAAGCGGTCGAGCACCGCCAGCAACGCCTCGACCACGACCTCCCGACCGGATTCGTGGTGGATCAGTTGGCACGCCACCGACATCTCGCTCGCCAACGTGCCGAGCTGCCGAGCGAGCAAGATCGCGGTCTCCCGGTCGTCGCACCGATTGACGGCGACCACCAACGGAACCCGCAGGTCCCGCAGCAATGCCCGCATCGCCTCGCCGGCCTCGGTGTGGGTCTCCGTGGCAGTCGCATCGATCACATAGATCACGGCGTCGACGTCGCCCTTGAGGATGTCGGTCATGAACCAGAAACGGCGCTGCCCGGGGGTTCCGAACAGGAGCAAGCGCACGCCACCATTGTCGATCGCAGTAGGTGCCGAAGTCCATCGCCACCGTGGTGCGGGCTTTGATGTTCGCCTCGCCGCCGCTGGTGTCGACATCGGTCTCGACCACCGGCGTGTGCGACACGGCTTGAATCAGCGAGGTCTTGCCGGCCGCGAACGGACCCGTCACCAGGAGCTTGAACACATGCGCGTCCGGCGCGTACGTGTCAGCCGTCACGGGTTCCTCCTTTGCGGCAGTGGTCTGTTCAACGACGTGGCGGGATCGCTGAAGAATGTTTGGTTCTCGTCAAATGTATCGGTATGTCGCAGCACGATCTTGAGAGGCGTTATCACACCGGCCTCGGCGCGTGTCGAGTCGTGAGCGCCCCGGAATCCCGCTAGCCTCGCTCGACGGAGAGGTGCCCGAGCGGCCAAAGGGACACGCCTCGAAAGCGTGCGAGGTGCAAGCCTCCGTGGGTTCAAATCCCACCCTCTCCGCCATTGGACAACCGTCGCCCTGACCCGATCAGGCGGCGGTTGTTCAGCGTCCGGCGTCACACGTTGTGCCTGGAGCGTGAGCCGATAGGCGAACTGCGACCAATCGTCACGGGGGATTCGTGCGGAATGAAAAGGAGCGAAGCGACCTATCCGCTGAATCCCCTGACACGACGTGTACGTTATCGGCATTCGGTTTCGTCGTCGGGCGGGGCGAGGTCGACCAGGTAGTCGTTGACCACCTCGATCACACAGCGGTTGACGTTGTATCCGGTGTGCTGGTCGGCCTCGACGATCACGAGCCGTCCGTCTTCGAGGATGTTCGACATCCTGACCGTCGACTCGAATGGCGTCGCCGGGTCGCCGGTCGTGCCGATCACCACGATCGGGCCGGCGCCGGCCCCGGTCACCGTGACGCGTGGATCGAGCGACTCGGGGAAGAACGTGCACAAGTACCCGCCCGCCGAACCCTCCGGAACGAGATGTGGGGCGACCTCGGTGATCAACGCCGCCTGCGCATCGGTCTCTTCGACGGTCAGTCGCTCGGCCGTGTCGGCACACGAGATCGCCTGGAACGCCTCGAGTTCGTTGCCGTACGAACCGTCGGGCGAACGCCGGTAGTAGCTGTCGTGAAGCGCCAGCAATCCGCCGCCGTCACCGAACTGGGCGGCGGCAAGCGACTGTTCGAGCGCCGGCCAGAACGTCTCGGAGTACATCGCCTGCACCACCGCCGTAATCGCGACATCCGCGATTGACGCGGGGGCGGCCGGGCATCACCGACGATCGGATCCTGATCGAGATCGTCGAGCAACTTCTCGAGCGCACCTCCTGCGTCACCACCGTTGTGGAACGCACAGTCGTCGTCGTCACTACAGCTGTCCAGGAACGACTGAAGTGATGCCTCGAACCCGGCCATCTGCTGCAAGCTCGACTCGAGTGGATCGGCCTCGGGGTCGGAGGCCCCGTCGAGCACGGCCGCCCTGACCGTGTCGGGGAACAACGTCGCCCACGCCGCGCCGAGCTCGCTGCCGTAGCTGAACCCGAAGTACGAGATCTGATCCTCGCCGAGCGCCCGTCGAATCGTGTCGATGTCGCGGGCGCTGTTGTTGGTGCCGACGTGTTGGATGATGGAGCGGTTCTTGCCGATGCACTGCCGGGCGAAGTCCTGTGCCTTCTCGACGAGCGCTTGGCGTTCGGAATCCGATTCGGGGGTCGAGTCGATGTCGGTGAAGAACGGGTCGTAGTCGTCGATGCAGTCGATCGGTGGGTCGCTCTCACCGGTGCCGCGCGGGTCCCAACCGATGATGTCGAACCGTTCGAGCAGAGGCCGATCGAAAACCTGGGCGGCGAAGAACGCGTAGTCGCTGCCACCAAAACCCGGACCGCCGGGATTGACCAGCAACGAACCGATCCGGCGGTCGGGATCGAGGGCTTTGTACCGGGCGACGAACAGGTCGAATCTCGGTCCGTTCGGATCGTCGTAGTCGATCGGCACCTCGATCGTGGCCACGTCGACGGCGTCGTTGAAGGCGTCCCACTCGACGGGTGCCGGCTCGAACTGCTCGACGGTCGTGTTCGCCGGCGAGGGGGTCGTCGCCGGTGGTTTCGGTGCTGTCGGCGTCGACCGTGCCGGGCCCGGTATCGCCGGTGACGGGCGGCGCGCTGCCGGTGTCGTTCGGCCGGCTCGACGTGTCGGCGACTTCCGCCCCCGACGACGAACACGATGCGAACGTGAACACGGCCATCGCGATCAGAAGGAGGGGCCGCCCGGACATGGCCGACAGCGTACGGTCGACGGGGCTGCATGAGGTGCCGCCCAGCGTGCGCTCTCGACACCCACGATCCGCTCGCCGCCGAACCTCCGTAGCCTTCACACGATGCGGATGGGCCCACACCACATGATGCCGAGGGATACCGAGGCCGTGAAGGACGTCAAGCTCGCCCGCGACACCGCGGCCCGGGTGTGGACGTTCGCCCGCCCTTACCGTGGCACGATCGGCGTGTTCCTGCTGTCGATCCTGGTCGCCGCCCTGCTGGCACTCGTGCCGCCGCTGGTCGTGCGCGAAATTCTCGACCACGCGATCCCCGACAAGGATCGCGGCGCGATCTGGTGGTTGGCCGGTCTCGCCGTGGTGGCCGCGCTGGTAGACGCCGTACTTCAGATCGTGCAGCGCTGGTGTAGTGCCCGCGTCGGCGAAGGATTGATCGCCGACCTTCGACGCTCGTTGTACGAGAAGGTGCAGCGATTGCCGATCGCGTTCTTCACGCGCACCCCGACCGGGGCAATCACGAGCCGCCTCAACAACGACGTGGTCGGCGCACAGACCGCCGTCACGAGCACGCTCGGCAGCGTCGTCAGCAATGTGATCGTGCTCGCCACGACGTTGACCACGATGCTGCTGCTCGAATGGCGACTGACGTTGCTGGCGTTGATCGTGTTGCCGATCTTCATCGTGCCGGCGCGGCGGGTCGGGCGGCGATTGCAGGACATCTCACGGGAGCAGATGCAGCACAACGCCGCCATGAACACCCAGATGACCGAGCGTTTCAACGTGTCGGGCGCCTCGCTGGTGAAGCTGTTCGGTTCACTCGATCGTGAGAGCAACATGTTCGCCCTTCGCGCCAACGCCGTGCGAGATGCCGGCGTGCGGGCGGCGATGCTCGGTCGGGTGTTCTTCGTCGCGCTCGGGATGGTGGCCGCCGTGGGCACCGCCGCGATCTACGGCGTCGGCGCACAGCTGGTCGTCTCGGGCGACATCAGCCCCGGCACGCTGGTCGCCCTGGCGGCGCTGGTGACCCGGATCTATCAGCCGCTGACCGGGCTGACGAACGCCCGCGTCGACCTCATGACCTCGATGGTGTCGTTCGAGCGGGTGTTCGAGGTGCTCGACGCACCCGAGCCGATCACCGACCGGCCGCGCGCCTTCGATCTCGTCGACCCCAGCGGCCGGGTCGAGTTCAGCAACGTCACGTTCCGTTACCCACCGGCCAGCGAGTCGTCGATCGGCTCGATGGAGACCCAGGACGATCCCTGGCGCCGATCCCGATCGCGATGTGTTGACCGGTGTGTCGCTGGTGCTCGAGCCAGGCGAGACGCTCGCCCTGGTGGGCGCCTCCGGCGCCGGCAAGAGCACGTTCGCCTCGCTGATCCCGCGCCTGTACGACGTCACGACCGGAGCCGTCATGATCGACGGCGCCGATGTGCGCGACCTCACGCTCACGTCGCTGCGCAAGGCCGTCGGCGTCGTGTCGCAGGACCCCCACCTGTTCCACGAGATCGATCGGCGACAACCTGCGCTACGCCGACCCTGATGCGACCGATGCACAGGTCGTCGCAGGCGTGCCGGGCGGCTCGCATCCACGACACGATCGCAGCGCTGCCCGACGGGTACGACACCGTGGTGGGCGAGCGTGGCTACCGACTCAGCGGCGGCGAGAAGCAGCGCTTGGCGATCGCCCGGTTGCTGCTCAAGAACCCGGCGATCATGATCCTCGACGAGGCGACCAGCCACCTCGACAACGACAACGAAGCACACGTGCAGGCCTCGATCGACGCCGCCCTCAGCGGACGCACGGCGCTGGTGATCGCCCACCGACTGTCGACCGTGCGCTCCGCCGATCGGATCGCCGTACTCGACGGCGGCCGGATCGTCGAGCTCGGCCCCCACGATCAGCTGGTCGCCAACGACGGCCTCTACGCCGCCCAGCTCCGCGCCGGCGAACTCCTGACCATCGAGTAGACCGGGAGTCACCGTTACCCCAGGTGCCTGGAGTAACGCTATTGGGTGACCCAGGCGGACAGGGCGTAGGCGGCTCCGTCCTCGTTGACCTTGACGATCGCCACCGAGGTCACGTTGCCGGCCCGCGACACCAGGCGAACCTGACGCTGCAGGACGATGTCGTTCTTGAAACCGATCGGCAACGACCCGGCGACAGCCAGGTCCTCACGGGCGTCGTTGACGCTGAAGGTGCCGGCGACGAGACCACCGGTGATGCCCACATCGCGACCGTTCGGGTTGTCGACATTGATCCGTCCCATCGGGACAGCGACATGACCGGGAACCGACGAGACGGGTCGGGATGTCGGCCACCGCCTGGACGTCGATGATCGGATCAGGAATCCACGGTTCGACCACCCGCACGAACGGAGTCGGCGGGAGCGGATCGGTTCCACCACCGTCGAAGGCCACGACCGGTCCGGTCGGTGGATCGACGATGTACTCGACCGAATCGCCGACGGCGTTCGTCGCCGTCACCGAGAACCGATAGCCGAGATCCTCGGGCTGAACCAGATCGGTCAGACCGGTGACGACACAACTGAGGCCTGCCGGTTCCCATTGTGTGGCGGCCGGTGGCGAGCAGCCGCCCACCTCGACCGGTGGCTGCTCGACCGGCGGGATCGGCGGGATCGGCGTGTCGTTGAAGACGTGGTAGGCCTTGACGTCGTAGGCCACGATCGGAGCTCCGCCATCGGCGGGAGCGGTCCATGAAACCAGGGCGGCGTCGTCACTCGCCGTTTCGACGACGGCGGCGATCACCGGCGAATCCGGAACCGAGACGAACTCGGCGGGAAGCGGCGCCACCGGCGGAGTGACCGAGACGGCCGCGCTCGGCGCACCCGTGCCGGCCCCGTTCATGGTGGCCACCGACACCGAGTAGGCGGTTCCCGGCGTCAGCCCCTGGATCAGGCATGCGAAGGTGCCGTCGCCGGCCGGGACGATCTCGTTGACCTGACACACCGGTCCGCCCGGTGCGGGCGACACGGTGACGACGAACCCGTCCACCAGCGCTCCACCGGCGGCCTGCCCGACGACCTCACTCCACTCGATCACGTGCAGCGCCGGTCGGGGCAGCCGACGAGTCGATCAGCCCGTCGACCGAGTTGACCACCGGTGGATCGGCCAGACGTGCCTTGTCGGTGTAGGTCGAGACGGACGGGAGATACTCGGCACCGGACTCGCCGAGCGTCAACACGGTGTCGGTACTGGTCAGCACCGTCGAGCGGTCGACGCTCGTGACATTCGTGACGACGTGACCGACCGGATCGACATCATCGCCGTTGACCGACATCATCGACACGCGGCCACCTCGGGCCGGGTCGGCGTAGCGTTGGTTGAACCGCACGGACAACGAGGTCGTCGTCGTCGAGTTGTCGATCAGGAGGCGACCACCATCACCGAAGATCCACGTGCCGCCACCACCGTCGATGCGCGAACGAGTCCGGGCGAACCGAGAACGTTGGCGGCGACCTGGATGTCGTCGGCACAGTCGGTGCCGAAGTCCTCGAGGCCTTGCCCGACGACGACGTCTGCGTTGCCGACGATGCTGACGGTGTCCTCGAAGTAGTACACGCCGCTGGCGAAGTAGACGTTGCCGCTGACGGTGAGCGGGTCCGGGTAGAAGCCGGGGAGGAACACCGAACAGGCGAAGCCGGCCGGCATCGCGAACGGCGTCGACGAACGGGTGACCGACGGACGCACCGGAAGCTGCGGCAGCCAAATGGTGTCGGCGGCGGCGGTCGACATCACCTGCCCCGCCCACCAGGCCTCGTCGGCCGGGTAGGGCGGCACCGGATCGGACTGGACCGAGCTGCCCGCGAACGACGTCGGCACCGTCGCCCCGAGTTGCATCGCGGCGGCTGCGTACGGGATCTGGAATCCGAGCACCTCGAGCGCCCCCGTCTCGTCGAGCTCGGTGCACGACACCGTGACGTCGATGCCGTCGATCACCGGTGAGACCGGCGTGAGGTCGGCGCTGTTGTCGCATCGGGTGAAGATCTCAGCAGGGTCGCCGAGCGCCACACGGATGCCGGCCTTTGCCGCTTCCGTCATGCGAATCCGGTCGGCCTCGACCTCGTTCGCCTTCAGGACGCTCATCGAATAGCTCATCAGCGGGAGCACGATCAGCGCGCCGATCACGACCATGATCAGAACGAGTGGCAGGATCGCCCCGTCATCGCGCCGTCTGTTCACGCCGGCCTCACGAACATCGTGCACGACACGGCTTGATTGGCGGTGACAGTGATCGTGACACCGGCGACCGGATTACCCGGTTCGATCAGGGAATACGCGCCTCCCAGGTCGGCGCCCCCGGCCTTGCACGACCAGCTGTCGGCGACGTAGCCGGTGCCGTCGAGCGACTGTGGAACGAGGTCGACGGTATCGCTCGGCACGCCGTCGAGGGCGATGTCGAACGTGCCCGACTTGGCGACGCGAGTCGTGGTGACGATGTTGTCGCCGACCTGGTAGGTGATGCGGGCGTCGGCCGGCAGACTTGTCGCTGCGACGCGGCTCTGGACGGTCAGCGTGCCGCCACATTCGGCGAGCGCGATCGACGTGAGTGCGCTCCCGAACTGGCTGAAGTCGTTGGTCACCAACAGGTCGGCCGTCGTGACATCGCCCCAGCCCGAAACGGCACTGTATTCACGCTTCACGTAGTTGCGGGAGCCGTCGTAGGCGCTCGGGTCGTTGCCGGCGACCAGGTCGCCCAGGAACACCTCGTTCGGGATCGAAGACCCCGGCCAACCAGAGCGACTCACGAGCGTGTTGTTGCCGAACGAGTTGCCGACACCGACACCGATCATCCGGATGCCGCGTTCCTGGTCGACGACCCAATCGGCCCGATACCAACCACGCGGGCTCATCAAGGCACCGGCGCTGCCCGTCGTTTCGTGGTTGAAGCGACTCGGGATGCTGGCCGGAGCGAGCGACGACGAGTCGGACTTGTTCCTGGCCAGTGGCGTCGAAGCCCGGTCCTTGGTGGGCAAACCGTCGGTGAAGAACACGACCAGCTCGGGTGGAGGCGCGAGCGGGTTGCCGAGTTCGGCGTAGGTCTGACCGTCCTCGAACCGGAAGGCCCGGAACAGGGCATCCTCCCAGTTCGTGTAGTAGTTGGGGTTGCTTCGGGTCTTGATGTCGGACACCAGGCCGGTCGTACCGGCCGGGCCGATCAATGCCACGACGTCGGCGGGCTCGGACAGGTCGTAGAACTTGTTCCACTGCGAGCCCGTTGTGCCGAGCGTGTCCGACTTGCTGAACATCTCGACGATCTGAAGCTGTGTGGGGGTGCCCTCGAACGCTCGCACGAAGCTGCGCACCCCGGCTCGGACATCGGCATCTGCCGAGCCGATCGAGCCGGACTCGTCGACGATCAGCGTGATCGGCCCACCGCATCCGCTGCGAGCCTGGAGGAACGACGGCCCGCTGAACGACCCCGGTTCGAGATCACCGAACGAGGCGCCGCCCGACGTGAAGCTGACGCGGGCACTGCGGTCGACACCGTCGCCGTCGGAGGCGCCGTTGATCCGGAAGATCACTCGCTGCGACCGTCCGTCGTCGCTGGTGGTGCCGTCCTCGGCCGTCTCGGTGACGGCCAACGGGACCGTCACGTCGATCACGTCGTCGGGGATCGGATCGCCCGCCGCCCACACCACGGGATTGCCGTCGTCGTCGGTCGGCCCGGCGAGCTCGCGCAGGACGACCAGCGAGTCGCAGCTGCCGGCCTTGCACTCGACGCGTACCAGTTGGAACGAATCACCGGATGCGGCCGGTCCGTATCGATAGCCGACCGTGGTCGTGCCCGAGCCATCGTTCCAACTGAGTTGGAGGACGTTCGATCCGAACTGGCATGCCGAGTCGGCACACGGCGTGGTCGCCGGAGCCGCATCGACCGCCTCGGACGACGCCAGATCGTTGGGCAACCACGTGCCCAGATTCTGCTCCCATCGAGCCAGGCTGATCCGGCCCTCGGTATCGAGCTCTTGTCGCAGCGTGACGGTGATCGCGGCGGCGAGTACGACCGCGATCAGCCCGATCACGCCGACCACCACGAGCAACTCCACGAGGGTCATGCCCCGGTCATCTCGAGTCTGCCTGTTGTTACTACGCATCGCTCTTCACCACCTGAATCGAACGTGTGATACCACCCTCGGGCCCGGTCACGGTGACCATGATCCGCTGCACCAGGCCCTGGGTCAGTCCAACGCCCGGACAGGCGGGCAGGGCGGCTGAGCCGTGCGTCCAGACACCTCCGTCGAGGTACCACTGCTCGACCGTGGCGGCGCTGGGCGCCCATCCCTGCACCTCGACGGCGGCGACCACAGGGGCGCTCAGGTCACAGGGAAATCCAGCTCGATCGGCGCGGTTGACGCGGTCGACGGCATCGAGCAACACGGTCTCGACGCGAGCCAACTCGACATTGACGCGGGAGACCCGAACCGACGTCATCACGGCAGCGAGGATTGCGATCACGACCGTGCCGAGCAGCACGATCGTCACCAGCACTTCGATGAACGACGAGCCGTCGTCGTGCCGATCGTCGCGATCGACTTGGCTGGAAGTTTTCATCTCTTTGGACCGTAACGTCACATTTCTGCAAAGCCATCCGGGCGGGCGAAGGCGCACCTGTGCCCAGCGTGGGTCGTGATACCATCGAAATATCATCTTCTGGCTGCCCTTCACCTTGCGCACACGGCTACTCGACACAGCTGTGTGAAGTCAATATCGGGACAGGGAAGTGAAAACTTGAGTACAGCTTGCGATTTCGAACCGGCGGTAGCGGTGGCAGCGCGGTGGCGGGAGGGCCCCGCTGCCGGACCGCGCCCGGGACGCGAACGTGCCACCCGTTGCCGGGTGGCACGTCGTCAGAATCTTGAAGAACTACCGGGCGACTCGCCCGGTGTTCGGCTCAGTGGCCGTCGTTGTCCTTGTCGCCGGGGATGATGTCCTCGACCTTGTCGGACACCTTCTCGTAGGCATCCTTGACCTTGTCGGGCACCTTCTCGCCGGCCTTCTCGACGAGGTCGTCGACCTTGTCCTTGACCTCGCCGGCCTTGTCCTTGACGGTGTCCATCGTGGACGCGCCTGCATCGCCGGCGCCTGCCGTGGCGGTGTCGGCTGTGTCCTTCTTGCCGCCGAGCATGCCCTTGATCTTGTCCAGAATTCCGGCCATCGTTTGGCCCTCCTCATTGTGTCGTTTTCAGAAATCGACGTATCCCACATGGGTGTGGCCACTTCGAGTTGCCTTACTGTACCGGCCGACCGCGCGATCGTGACCGACCACGAGCACTTCGTGCACTCGGGCCGAAGCGGTTGCCCCGGTCAGCAGTCCGCGTAGTCGATGGCTCAGTCGCCTTCGGGCAATGTTGCCCGCGCCGCCCCCTGGCCGTGCGACGCCAGGTCGTATCCGATCTGGCAGAAGCCGTGGTTGCAGTAGCCGCCCGGATGCTTGTGGAGATAGCCCTGGTGATAGTCCTCTGCGTAGTAGAAGACGCCGTCGCCGGCCTGGTCGGCGTGGGCGATCTGGGTGCTGATCTCGCCAAAGCCGGCAGCGGTCAACGCCTGCTGGTACCGCGCTCGCGACGCCTCGACTGCGGCGAGCTGGGCATCGGTCGTGGCGATACACGGCGGACCGGTACTGGGTACCGACGTCGTTGCCCTGCCGGTTGGGGGTGGTCGGGTCGTGGTTCTCCCAGAACGCCTTCATCAACTGCGTCGACGCCGACGACTGCCGGGTCGTACGCCACGAGTACCGATTCGGTGTGTCCGGTGCGGGCGGTGCAGGTTTCCTCATAGGTCGGATGGGTGGTCCATCCACCCATGTACCCGACGGCGGTGGTGTGGACGCCAGGGATCTGCCAGTAGATCCGTTCGGCCCCCCAGAAGCAGCCCATCGCCAGGTAGATCGTTTCGATCCCTTCAGGGAACGGCGGTTGGATCGGGGTACCCAACACGACATGTCGGTCGACCACCGCGATCGGGGTGTCTCGGCCCGGTAACGCCTCGCCGGCATCGATCATCTCGGTCTTCTTCCTGAACAACATGCGGACAGCGTACGCACCGTGGCAACACCCCGGCGCCGCCCCGGGAACTGTTCGCGAAACGTTCGCGACTGGCTACTTCAACAGCAGGTTTTCGATTCGCCGCGCCGTGACCGAGACGCCGAGCAGGGTCATCGCAACCAACACCGCCAGGTGACCGCCGAACGCCCACGACCACTCGCCGAGGTTGAGCGAGCGCATCATCGCCACGCCGTGATACAGCGGGCTGATCTGCACCACCCATTGCCAGTCGCCGTAACTCGACAGCGGGTAGAAGGTGGCCGAGAACAGGAACATCGGCAACATCAAGGCAGTCACGTACTCGAAGTCGGCCACCGCACGTATGTAGGTGGCGACCGCCATGCCGACCGAGCTGAAGGCAAACGAGATCAGGACAGCGACCGGGAACATGCCGAGCGCCCACGCCGAGCTCGTCATGCCGAGCGCCAGCATCGTCACCAGGAACGCGGCGGAATAGATCGCTCCCCGGATCGCTGCGTACGAGATCTCGCCGAGCGCCACGTCACCGGACGTGAGCGGTGTCGCCAGCGCCGAGTCGTAGACCTTGTCGTACTTCATGCGAAAGAACATGTTGAACGTCGATTCGTAGAGCGCTCCGTTCATCGCCGAAGCCGCCATCAACGCCGGGGCGACGAACTCGGCGTACGGAATCAACTGCCCCCCGTCCTCGACGTCGCCGACGAGCGCACCAAAACCGACACGGATCGACAACAGATAGAAGAACGGCTCGAAGAAGCCCGACAACAGGATCGTCCAACCTCCGGCGCGGTTGATCATCCATTGCCGTTCGAGCATCCGGTGGGGGCGAGTCGCCTGGGCCACCTGCACGGGCACGATCCGCAACGGGAGTTCGGCGAGCGTGATCATGCTGCCAACCTTTTGGCGAACGTGATCCGAGCCACGAGCCACCCGCACACAGTGAACGATGCGAGCACTGCCACGTGGACCACAGCCGAACCGAGCTCGAGGCGACCGTGAACAGCGCCCCGACACAGCTCGACCCCATGCCACAAGGGGGTGAACTTGGCGATCGGCTCCATCCAATCGGGGAGCTGTTCGATCGGATAGAAGGCTCCCCCGAACAAGAACAACGGCATGATGACGAAGCGGTTGATCGCCGGGAACGACGTGTCGGCCTGACGGGTGGACGACCACGCCGACAACGGTGTCGCGAAGGCCAGGCCGGTCAACGCGCCGAACGGCACCGCCAGCAGTATTCCGAACGAGCGGGTTTCGGCGAACAGCACCAACACCATCGCCACGCCGACGACGGAGATCAAGGCCTTGGTGCCGTGCCAGAGCGCCAGGCCACCGGCGACCTCGCCCGGCGACAGCGGCGTCGCCGCCTGGGCGTGGAAGCCGCGGATCCACTTGAAGCCACCCATCACCGGCCACAACGCCTCGTTGGCACACACCATCATCGCCGTGGTCGCCAACAGGCCCGGGGCGAGGAACTGGAAGTAGGTCAGCCCATCGAGCAGCTGCTCGGAGTTGTCGCCCCGGTCGACGAGCGCCCCGACACCGAGGCCCATGCCGACCAGGTACAGCAGGGGCTGCACGAAGGAGCCGACCATGTTCGACTTCCAGATCGTGCGATACAGCGTGAAATGGCTCTCCCACGCACGAATGGTTGCTGGCGTACTCATCGCTCGGCGACCCGATCAGTCCACCAGCGAGCGACCGGTGAGCCGCAGGAACACGTCTTCGAGCGAGCTGCGACGAACCAGCGCCGACTCGGGCTGGCTCCCGCGGGCGTGCACCTGGGCGAGCGCCTCCTCGCCATCGTCGGCGTAGATCAACACCCGGTCGGGCAGCACTTCCTGACGGTGCCCGATGCCTTCGACCTCGGTAGCGCCCACGTCGTTCGTGCCCGCCGGGTAGCGCAATTCGAGCACCTCGCCGCGGCGAGTGATCCTGGATCAGCTGGCGCGGTGAACCCATCGCCACGATCTTGCCCTGGTCCATCACGACCAGCCGATCGCACAGCTGCTCCGCCTCGTCCATGTAATGGGTGGTGAGCACGAGCGTGACGCCACGCTGCTTGAGTCGGTACAGCCGATCCCACAACACGTGCCGTGCCTGCGGGTCGAGCCCGGTCGTCGGTTCGTCGAGCAACAGCAACTCGGGTTCGTTGATCAGCGAACGGGCGATCGTGACGCGCCGCTTCATGCCGCCCGACAAGGGTTCGACATTGCTCTTGGCGCGATCGCTGAGCTGGACGAACTCGAGCAACTCCTTGGCCCGACGCTTGCACTCGGCACGTGGGATGTCGAAGTAGCGGCCGTACAGGATCAGGTTGTTCTCGACACTGAGTTGCTCGTCGAGTTGATCCATCTGGGGGACCACGCCCAGGCGCGCCCGGATCTGCTTGCCGTCGACCGCCGGGTCGAGCCCGAAGATCCGAAGCCGCCCCTCGGTGACCGGCGAGACGCAACCGATCATCCGCATCGTCGACGACTTGCCGGCCCCGTTGGGGCCCAGGAATCCGAACGACTCACCGCGCTCCACCTCGACGTCGATCCCGCCGACCGCGACGAAGTCGCCGAAGCGTTTGACCAGGTGCTGGGCGCTGATCAATGGGGCGGTCGGGTCTGCAGACATGCGGGCTCCGACGATACCGGTCACGATCAACACCCTCACGCAGCGGCGGTAGCGTCGGCCGGATGTTGCTGCGGGCGTACCGGCCGGATGACCTCGAGACCATCCACCACATCAACGAGGGTGCGGTGCCGGCGGTCGGCACCGAGACGCTGGACGCGCTCGGCGAGATCGCCGACCAGTCGACGATCGCCCTGGTCGCCGAGGTCGACGAGGTGATCGCCGGCTTCTGCCTGGTGCTGGCGCCCGGAGCGGACTACGCCTCGATGAACTACCGCTGGTTCAGCGAGCGTTACGCCGATTTCGTGTACCTCGATCGAATCGCGATCACGCCGACGCATCACGGTCGAGGCATCGGCCGAGCGATGTACGCCGAGGTCGAACGGCTGGCCGCCGAGCGTCGGCCGTCCGCCACCCAGTTCACGCTCGAGGTCAACCTGCGACCGCGCAACGAACCATCACTCGGATTCCACGCACGACTCGGCTTCTGCGAGGTCGGCCAACTCGAAACCGACTACGGAGCGCTCGTCAGCCTGATGGCCAAGCCGCTCTGATCGCGGAGTCGGGAGTCGTGCCCGGATATCACCGGTCGCGAATCGACTCCCAACTATCTGATCGTGACTACCCGATCGTGACTACCTGATCGTGGGGAACACGAACAGACCGAACGTGCCGGGGCCGGTGTGGGCCCCGACGCTGGGGCCGATCCGGTAGTGCACGACCGAATCGATGCCCGCCAGCCCGGACAACGCACGTTCCAGGAGATCGCTGAGCGCACGGCTCGACTCGTCGGACGTGCCGATCGCAACCGTGACGCTGTCACCCCATCCGGCGGCGAACGTCGACATCACATCGATCGCGTCCTCGATCGTGGTCACCCGATCGAGGATCTCGAGTTCACCGTTGCTCATCGCCAGCACCGGGATGCCGTCGCCGTCGAGTTCGACCGAACGAGCACGCCCACCGCGTTCGGTCAGCAGTGGAACGCCGACCATGAACGCCGTGCCGATCCGCGGCACCAGGTTGTCGATGCGGCGCCGAATGTCGGACGCCAGCGCACCTCGAGCGACTGCGACGCCCGCCGCCCAGACACAGACCGTGACACCGAAGCTGGCGCTGGCGGTGTCGATCACGTGGACCGGCACGTTCACACTCGACGCCGCGATCGAGGCGCTGGCCACGGTTCCCGACATCGCCTCCGCGATGTGGATCGACACGATCTCGGTGCAACCACGCTCGACGAGCCGCTCGTAGGCGGCGACGAACCGGCCCGGTGACGGCTGGCTGGTCGTGATCTCCGGGTGCGCACCGCCGTCGAAGTGAGCATAGAACTGGTCGGTGTCGAGGTCGTCGCCCTCGCTGTACTCGACACCGGCGATGGTGATGGTCATCGGAACCACCACGACCTCGAATCGCTCCACGATCTCGGGCGTGATCTGGCTGTTCGAGTCGGTGACGAGACCGAGCACCAGGGGCGTGTGGGGCTGGATCACGATCAGGCGGCGTTGGCTGACGCGACGATGAAACGCCGCATGATGATGGCGCTGCTGATCGCTGATGCCACCGGCAACGCGGCGGTCGGCTTGGGCCCCCAGGCGTTGGGCAGGTGGCGGCGCCACCACACCAGCCCACCCAGCACCCAGCACGCCGACGATGCGATCGTGGCGGCGAACGCACGCTGCTTCCACCGTGGCACCGCCAGCGTGACCACGGTGACGGCTGCATCGATCGGGAAGTAGGCCGGGAACGTGGCGAGGCACTGGCCGACGCTGGCCGCGACCCCCTTGCCGCCCCGGAAACCGTTCCACACCGGGTAGCAGTGACCGACCACCGACGACGTGCCGGCGACGTGAGCACCGATCGGACCCGCCACCACACCGCCGATCGCGCACGCCGCCGCACCCTTGGCGACGTCGCCACCGATCACGGCGACGCCGGCGCGCTTTCCGAGAACTTTGATGGCGTTCGCCCCGCCCGGATTCCCGGTGCCGGCGTCACGTAGATCGATCAGCCCACCCGATGTGCGGCGCGCAACCAGATCGGCGGTGGGGAAGGTACCCACGAGGTAGCCGACCACTGCCGACCCGAGCACCCGCGATGTCCGCCGTGACATGTGCATGGCTGGTCACCGTACCCGTCGACCCGATCAGCTGCCGACGTTGGTGGAACAGCCCGCCCGTGCTGCTAGGTTGCTGACGCTCTCAACGAGATTCCGGCCCCCATCGTCTAGTGGCCTAGGACACCACCCTTTCAAGGTGGCAGCACGGGTTCGAACCCCGTTGGGGGTGCTAGTAGTTACATATATCTCCAGGTCCCGTGGTGAAGTCTGGAGTTCACGCCGGCCTGTCAAGCCGGAGGTCGCGGGTTCAAGTCCCGTCGGGACCGCTGCAGGGCCGCCGCAAGGCGGCCCTGTGCACATACCGGATGCCCCACCACGGCATCCGAACACGGTCGAGTAGCTCAGTCGGCAGAGCACACGCCTGAAAAGCGTGGGGTCCGGGGATCGACGCCCCGCTCGACCACCGGATCAACCCCTGCAGAACTCCACCGAGTTCACAGGGGTTGATGTCGTTGTCGGCACCGGTTGGGGCCTCACCCACGCGCACAACCGGTCGACAGGAGCGCCCTCCATCTGTAAGGTCGATCTCGGTCGAGGGGAGGCCACACATGATCACAAAGTCCGCAACTCTCGCTGTTTTCGCCAGCCTGGCGATCGTGCTGGCAGCCTGTGGGTCGTCCGACGACGACAGTTCCGTCACCGTGACGCCCGATACCGACGCCACCGTGGCGACCGAACCGAGCGCCGAGGATCCACCCGCCGACGACACGGTCGACCCGGCAACCGATGCCGCCGCGGCTGAGCCGACCTCACCGCCCACCGATCCGCCGCCGCCGGCAACCGACCCACCGGCAACCGACCCACCGGCAACCGACCCCGCCACCGTCGCCGACGGCCAGATTCCGGAGAACACCAGCGGCTGGGTGCTGCAGCCGTACGCAGGGGCCGACATCACGTCCGGCCCCGTCAACATCTACTGGTATCGCGGTGCCAATGGCGGCAACTACATCGCCCTCTATACGGGGCCTGGCATCGCCGCCGCGGCGGGCCTCGGGCTGTGCCCGGGCAATTCGATCGCAACGACCTCCTTCATGCACATCTCGAACGCCCCCAGCGAGCCCGGCGCGTGCGACGGTTTCCCAACCGACGTCGGCCGCGTACAGGTGTGTGACCACGGCATCTGGATCTACGACACCATGATCCCCGGCGACCTCGAAGGCACCCTGTTCGGCAGTCTCGAGTGGAACTCGGACGCCGGAATCACCGGGTTGACGAGCCAGGTCGAGGCAACCCCGGACATGGCCGAATTCACAGCCGGCCTCGCCTCGTACACCGTCCCTCCGTGGTTCACCGACGACGGTTCATCCTCGATCGAGTGCGCCGAAGCGATCAGCTGAAAGGGGCTGCCTGACGGCACGTGGTCACTCGGCGCCAGCGAAGGCGTCACCGACGAGACGACGTTGGGCAACACCGATCAGGCATTGGAACCGGCGATCGCCGAGCTCCCACGTGGCAGCCGACGGACGCGTGACCGGCACGTCGACCCGGGCGTCGACCACACTCGAGAACGCCGACGGGTCGAACCCCGTCGCACACCAAGCGTCGACCGCCGCCTGAACCGCGGCCCGGTCGAAGGCGGCACCGGACGGGAACAGCGCCGGATCCAGTTCGGACACGGCATAGCGCTGGAGGTCGTGCGGCCGATCGCACGACACGGGCTGGAGCTCGGTGACGTCACCAACCTGCACGAGACACTCACCGACATCACCGAACGGCCACACGATCGAGGGATCGCCGATGTCGACGAGGCCGTCCGGCCGGTCGACCATCGTCAGCAGCGAGACGACCCCTGTACCGATCGGCGCCTCGGCCGCCGGCACCAAAGGCGACGGCGGCGACTGACGGCGACGGGACGATCGAAACCGAGGTCGCCGGGGCCGCCTCGTTCGGGGTCGACGACGGGCCACCGGCGGTGGCATCCGACGACTGATCGGCGCCGTTCGGCCACAGCGCAACTGCGGCGCCGGCAACCGCCAACACCGCCACGAGCCCGCCGACCACGCGCGGCCAACGCCGGCGCGCCCTCGACGGAACGCTCGGTCGAGGCGGCGGCCGACGGCCGGGGCGTTGCAGCGTTCTGTCGGCCTCTGATTCGAACGATGGATCAAGTGGAGTGGGCTCTGAATCGTGACCGGCTGCTCGTTCGGGTTCGCGACCAGATTCGACACCGCCAGTGCGCAGCTGCGCCGCTCGGAGGACGGCGGCAGCTGGATATCGAACGCCAGCGATCGCGGCGACCCGTCGAGGATCGAGCCGAGTTGTTCCAGCCGATCGAGCAGTTCGGCAGCGGTCGGGCGCCGCTCGGCGACAGGGTGAAGACACGGCTCCAGCACGGCGTCGAGGGCCGCCAGGTGCGGATCATCGGTGGCCGGTGCGGTCCACTCGGCGAGGCGCTGCTTCAAGGTGGGCGGAGCCCCGCGGGCCAGGTGCAGCAGTGTCGCCCCGAGCGAATACACATCGGATGGAGGACCGACCGTCGCCCCATCCTCGAGGTCTTCGGGGCTGGCGTATCGCATCGACCACGCACTGGTACGGGTCTGGAACCCCTCGGTGCGGGTCAGCGAGGCGATCCCGAAGTCGCACAACTTGACCTGACCGTAGGCGTCGATCAACAGGTTCTGCGGCTTGACGTCGCGGTGCACGATGCCGCGTGCATGGGCAGCAACCAGCGCCGCAGCCGTGTGGCGGCCGACCAACACGGCCTCGGCAACGGTCAGCACACCCCCTCGGCGCGCCATCAGATCGGCGACCGAACCGCCGGGCGCGTACTCCATCACCAACGCCGGGCCGTGCGGCAGGTCGAGCAGCTCGAACAGCTGGATCACGTTGGCGTGGCCGGTCAGGGCGACCAGCGCCGTCAGCTCACGCCGGGTGCGGTGCCAAGCGACCGACTCGTCGGAGATGTCTCGCAACACCTTGATCGCCACCGGGGCGCCGGTCGACCCGCGCACGGCGCGATACACGACGCCGACACCACCCTGCCCGATCCGCTCGACGCTGGAGTATCCCTCGATCCCGATCACGAGCCGGCCGCCTCGGACATCTCGGGCATCTCGGGGCATCTCGTTTCGGACGAGCAGGTCGAGATCATCGCCGGTCACCAACCGCACGGCGAGCGCGTACTCGACGAGGCGAGCACGGCGATTCGAGGCCAGCCGCCCCGGCTCACCATGCAGGCCGCGCACGCCCTGCGCCGCCAGCTTCTGACAGACGTTGTCGAGCTTGCGATTGAACTTGGTGGTGGTCCAGCCCAGCCGTTGGGCGGCGTCACCCGACGACGGCATCGCGGTCGCCGCCCGCTGCCCGCCGAGCAACGCAGGTTCGGCCAATGCCAACACGAGACGCATCTGGTCGGGTGTCATGATGACGCGACCGATCGTGGTGTCGCCCGAATCGTTGGGCTCGAGCTGGCCGGCCGAGAACGAGGGCTCGGCGAGCGCGATCGTGAACTCGTAGGTGGTCGGCCCGGCAGTGAACCTGACCAGCGTCTCGCCGAACACGATCGGCAAGACGGCGCCCGGCGCCAAGAACGCTTCGAGTCGGCCCTCGGTGTCGGACACCGTGGCGGTCAACCGGGCGCCGACGTTCGCCAGCAACCAGACGCCCTGCTGCGAGGACAGACTGAGGAAGTTGCGGTGCAGGAACCGGTTGTCGTCCTCGATCACGACATCGGCGTCTCGCCCGATCGTGAACGGCTGATGATCGACCTCGGTGGTCTCACCGCAGAAGTGAATCGTGGGGTTGGTCTGGCCGGTCATGGTCATCGCTCCATGGTCTCTGCGCTCGAAGTTCACCTGCTCGAACGTGTTCGTACCTCAGTGAAGGTCACCGGGGGAGCAGAAGGGAAAGTCGGTGTGCGCCGGATCGTCAGCCGCAGGCGACGCCGTGGTCGGGGCCGACCTCGGTGCTCAATCGACGGGCGTAGGCGCCCTCGGTGCCCTGGGCGCGTGCTGCGCACGCGTCGGAGGCGACGATGAACGGACCGAAGTAGACGACGTAGATCGGGGCGCCGTCGATGTCTTGCGTCAGCGACGGACATGTCTGGTCGGTGCGCAGGTAGTTCGATCCTGGGTATGCCTCGAGCACATTGGCGATGCCACCCGGCGACGCCTGGTCACCGACCGCCGAGGCGATCACCGTGATGAAACCGTCGTCGCAGCTGGGACGCTGCATCGGCCGACCGGAAATCGCGAGATCACCCGGGACTGCGTCGGCTTGTGCACCGGGGGCGGTGGTGACCGGGGGCAGCGACGAGTCGACGACGGTGTCCGTTGGAGCGGTCGTGGTGGCGATCGACGACGGGTCGGGCATCGGTGCCGGTGTGGTGGTGCCGGGTGGGCTGGTCGAGTCGACCGGCGGCGCGACGGCCGGCGTGGTCGCAGGCGACAAGGTCGTCGAAGCGGCCGTGTCGTCGTTGTCGTCGCCGCTGCTGGACACGATGACCCACACGATGACGCCGACGAGGAACACGAACACCAGGCCGATCACGGCCGGCATGTTGATGTTCCAACGTTCACCGGACGCGTTCGGCGAGCCATATCCCGGTTGCGTCATGCAACAAGTCTGCCAGCGCCTCGTCGATCAGCGGCCGCGCCCCCGACCGCGACGACGAACGCGTCATCATCTTGCGGGGCGGACATGCCCCGCAAGATGTTGATGCATCAGGCTGCGTCAGCCGCAGACCGGCCTGGATCGCGGCCGCGATCTGTTCGGCCGGCACACCGCAGTCGGCACCGGCCAGGCCGACCAGCTCCAACGCGTCCGGATCTGCCGCCAAGAGCAGCGGCACCAGCTCGCCCTCGCCGCCACCGCGCTCGAACGCAGTCACGATCGTGCAGTGGGCGGCGTTGCCGGGCACGCCGGCGTCGGTGAGCAGCGCGAACAGCGCAGGTCCGAACGCCCCACCGGGTGCCTCGTCGGGGAAGTCGTCGGGGTCGAGCAGCGGGCCCGCCTCGGTGGTGGGCGGTGCGTCGCTCGACGGAGGTGGCTCCTGACCTTCGACCGTCGTCGGTGGCACAGTGGTCGGCGGCACGGTGGTCGTGGTGGTGGTCGTGTGTCGTGGTGGTCGTGGTGGGCAACGCCACAGCGGAATACGACACCTCGTCGGCGGTGCCCGACGACGTGTCGGCCGAGGCGTACACACCGATACCGGCGGCAGCGAAGGCGACCACACCGATACCGGCCAGCACCGTCTGATCGCTGGGCAGCGGGGCGGCCAGCTTGACGGCGGTGGTGGGATCGGTCTGGGCTTCGGTGCCGAGCCAGCCCTTGATGTCGACCCACACCATCATCGGCGGCATCACGACCAGTGCGGCCAACAGGGCGATCGCCACGTTGAGGGTGACGATCAGACCGAAGTCACGAAGCAGCGGCAGCGGCGACACGATCAGCACGGCGAAACCGCCGATCGTGGTGACCGCCGAGGTGAAGAACGCTCGACCGGTGCGGGCGGCGGCGGTGTCGCTGGCCTAGCCGGGGTGCGAGCCCGCTCTCGCGTTCTTCGAGGTATCGGCCGAAGATCAGCACCGAGAACTCGGTACACGTGGCGATCACCAGCGGACCCGACACCGTGGTCAGCGGGCTGAGCTGGATACCGAGCAGCCCGACGATCAGCGACGACGCGCCGACCGCCAGGAACACCGGCACGAGCGCCAGCATCGCCCGGCTGAAGCTGCGGAACCGCAGCACCAGGAACAGCCCGGCCAGGCACAGCGCCAGATAGGTCAGTGCGGCACGGTTCGACGACAGGTTCTCGAGCAGACCGATGCCGACGGTGGCGAGACCGGCCGGCGTCGCCGTGACCGCGTCCTGGCCCGTCGGGCAGATCGATCGAGCAGGATGCTGTCGGCGTCGATCGGTCGAGCGCCGCGATCCGGGCGTCGAGATCGGCCTTCAGTTCGTCGACGATGACGGCCCGCTCTTCGAGGCTGGCCGGGGCGAGCCGCAGGTTGATCTGCGCGGCGGTCGGCGGATCGGCAGGGTCGACGCAGCGGCTCGGGCGATGATCGGGCCTTGGCGATCGCATCGGCATCACCGCGGCCGAGTCGGCGATGTCGACCTCGGTCGGCGGCGATCACCGTGGCACCGTCGATGTCGATGATCTTGGCCAACGTGTTGACGAGGCTCGACGAGGCGACGACGGCGCCGTCGTCACGGCTCTCGGCGGCGATCGTGAACTCGTGGATCAGGTCGATCACGTCCTGGTCGTAGACGTTGTTGGCCTTGACGATGACGCCCAGCGTGGTGGCGAAGCCGGTCTCGTCCTCGAGTCGTTCGATGTCGGCGACGACCTCGCTGCCCTGATCGATCCACTTGACCGGGTCGGACTCGATCTTGGTGCGGCCCTCGACGAGGATCCCGCCGACGAACAGGAACGACCGACACGATCACGAGCGCGATGCCGGCCTTGGTCGGCAGGCCGCCGAGCTTGACGACGATCCGCTCGACGAGCGGACGCGCCACGCTTCTCGGTCGGCACGGTCCACTCGCGGATGCCGAGCACCGATGCCGTCAGCACGATGCCGAGCGTGACGAGCACGACGACGCCGATCATCAGCAGCACGCCGAAGTCGCGGATCATCGGCACCTTCGAGAGCTGCAGCGCGAGGAAGGCGACGATGCCGGCGAGCGCGGCGACGATCAGCGGCGGCGCCAGATTGGCGAGGGTCTCGGCGATCGGGTGCTCGTCCTGGTCGAGCACCACCTCTTCCTCGACGCGGTTGTGGATCTGGATCGCGAAGTCGATGCCGAGCCCGATCAGGATCGGCAGGCCCGAGATCGTGACCAGCGACAGGTCGATCCCGACCCAGCCCGAGGATCGAGAACGTCCAGATCACGCCGAACAGCACCGACGAGCAGCGGCAGCAGGCGCCACCGAACCCGGAACATGACGCGCGAGCACGATCGCCATCACGACCGAGCGCGATCGCGCCGAGCGTCAGCATGCCGCCCTTGAGATAGTCGTTGATCTCCTTCAGGTACACCGGCGAACCGGTGACCGTGAGCTCGAAGCCATCGAGCTCGACCGTCTCGAGGATCGTCAGCAGCTCCTCGGTGGCGGCCGACTGCGCGTCGAGGTCGAGGTTGCCGTCGAGCACGACGCCGCCGACGGCCGTCGAGTTGACCGGCGACCCTCGAGGTTGGGGAACGTGCTCGCCAGCGACTTGCGGATCACGACGGTCGGCGTCGGCCGGCGCGATGACCTCGCCGTCGACGACACCGTCGAAGTTGTCGTTGCCGTAGATCAGCAGGTCGTTCCAGTCGGGGTTGCCGAGCACCTGGTCCTCGACCGACGCCCGAGACGGGCCAGGCTGAGCGAGATGTCCTGCGCCGCGGGCGGCGGCCCCATCGCTGTCGCGGCCGGCGGCCGGATCAACGCAGCGCGCCCGGCGCCCTTGAGCAGCGCGTCGCTGAACGTGATCGACACGGGCGGCGTGATCACCGAGCGAACGTTGTCGACGCCTCGCATCTGCTCGGTGAGGGCGTTCAGCTCGGTCGAGATTGTCGCCCTCGATCAGGTCGGCGACATCGGCGCCATCGTCGGTCGCCGTGAACAACAAGATGACGGTCTCGCCGCCGAAGCTGTCCTGGAACTCGACGTTGTCGAGCGCGATCTGGGAGTCGGGGTTGAGATAGCTGTCCTGCCCGGTGGCGAACTCGATCCGAGTCGCCCCGATCCCCAGCACCATCGTGATAACGACGACCGCAGCGAGCACGAGCTTCCAGTGCTTGCCGAGCTGAACGCCCGCGCTTCTCCAGAAAGATTCCATCTGCAAAATATACGCCGCGCGCGTGCAGTTGACCACCTAATGCGCGGTGGAGTGTGGTGATCAGCCCACATTCTGCTGAAATTCGCGAGACAACCACCCTGGAACGTGTCTAACCTGGTCAAGTAGGCGGCGGGCCAGGCTCCTCATGAGTCCTCGTCGTTCAACGACCACCCGCAAGGACGAAGCAATGGGCCAACCCGGCAGGACGGAGATCCCAGTCTCGTCCCGACGCGCCGCGGCGCACAACGATGGAGGGTCAACGTTCATCGAACTCCTGATCTCCGTCGTGCTGATCGGCATCACCGGTGTGGCCGTGCTCGCCGCAGCCACCGCTGCGGTCGTCGGAGCGAGAACCAGCGACGAGGTGGCGACGTCGCAGGCGTCGCTCGCCGAGGCAGCGGACTACTTGACCGATCTCGAACCCGAGAACGTGCCATACCTGTCGTGCGTGCCGCCGAACAACCCGCTTGCCGCGTATCAGGTGGCGCTCAACACCCAGTTCGGTGCTGGATCGGTCGAGGTAGTACAAGTTCTGCTCTGGGATCGTGTGCCCGAGCAATTTCGGCACGAACTGCAAGTTCAGTGATGGTGACCGCCTGCAGCAGATCCGCTTGCGCAGCGTGACCAATGGCTCGGCGCGAGAGGTAGACGTCGTCAAGCGTCCGGTCGTCACGCCAACCCTCGATACCGTCCCTGCCTCGACCCCACCGCCTTATGCGGGCGGCTCTGGTCAAGCTGACGTCTCCCTGACCCCCAACCTGCCATGAGAACCCGCCGTTCCTCCTCACACCGTGACAGCGGCCTGACGCTTGTCGAACTGATCGTGACCGTCGCACTGATCGGTCTCGCCATGACGGTCGTCGCGGCGGCGATCGTCGTGATCTTCCGGACGGAAGAGGGCGTCATCGTGTCGACTGCGGAATCCCATCGCACCCAGCAGGTCGTCAGCTATCTGCCGCTCGACATCGAATCCGGTCCGCGCCGTGCCAGTGCGTACCGTGCGTCGATCGGCGGAGCGGTCGGCGACCACGGCACCGGTTGTGATGAACTCGGCAACGAGAACGTGCTGCGGATCGACGTGGCCGACCGACCGGCGACTGGACAACGTCGACAAGCGAATCGCCTATCGGATCATCACGACCGCGAGCGAGGCACATCTCGATCGCTACGAGTGCCGATTCGACACGACGCTGCCGACACCGACGTGGGTGGTCGACAACATCGTCAACGTCGCTGACTATCTGGACCCCGCTGCCTCGCCGATCGTGGAGTCGGAGATCCTCCTCGCCAACCCGGCCGAGACCGATCCGAATCGGCAGATCGTCAGCCGAGTCGAGCTGACCTACGTTCAGCGTGGTGACGTCGAATCGATCGTCGCAGCACCACGCGAGGAAGCACAGCTCAGCAGTGACGGCGTCTGCACGCAAGAACCACTCTCCGCCGCCAGAACATGGCGACGTTCTTCGAGCGCGACGTCACCCTCAACAACACCGAGGTCAAGGGTGCGCTCTACGTCGGCGGCATCCTGACATTCCACAACAGCAACGTCGCCCAAGCAACGCCGCCGCCGCCGACACCGCCGGTACCGACGACGTCGGCCTGCTGGCCGGGTCGATCAACTGGGCGGGTTCGACCGGGGCGCTCGACGTGAAGCCACAGCGTCGGGTGATCATCGAGGACAACAACTACTTCGTGGCGAGTTCAACGGTCATCCGCGCCTCGTCGACCGCCCCGACGACTCCGCGGATCGATAAGGGAAACAGTGCCGTCGTCCAGGCGGGAAGTGGCATTCCGGTCGTCACCGCGAGCGAGGCGTTCGCGAAACTTCGCGGATGCGCCGACCGTCTCGCTGGGCTGCCGGGGACCTGCGACAACGGCAACTGCGCGACGCACGTTGGTGTCACTGGCACCACCTACAGCAACGTGAAGTTCACGCTCACCGACAACCTGACGAACGTGTTGAACATCGACGTGGCGACGCTGCTCGCACTCGGGCCGCACAGCATCAGCTTCACAACCGGCAAGACCCCCACCGTGGTACGACCACTGGTCATCAACGTGAAGAGCGCGATCGGGGCCACGGTGAACTTCGAGCCGCCAGACCTACAGGGCGCCGGCACCAGCGCCGAGTATGTGCTCTGGAACTTCCCCAACGTGTCGCGGGTCGAGATCCAGGCGTCGACGGACCGTCTCTACGGCACGATCCTCGCGCCGTATGCCGACGTCGTCAGCGATGCAGACATCGAGGGCGGCGTCATCGCCCACACCTTCGAGATCAACAACTCGACGCTGCATGACGTTCGCTACTTCCAGGGGACGATCGGATGGTAACCCGGCGTCAGCGAGGCCCCCAAGATCGCGGCGGCGTCCTGATACTGACCATGGTGCTCGTCATCACCATGGCGGTCGTCGTGATCGCACTGGCCCAGTACGTCTCGGTTGGCCTCCGGACGTCCGGGGTCGCCAGTGAGCGCACCGACACCAATGCTGACTCGTCGAACGTCATGCACTGGGCGATCGAGCAATTTGCGCGAAGAAGCAGCAGCGCCCCGACGACCACTGCGGTGACGTGGCCGACATACCTGCCCATCACGGTGCCGGTCGGACTTGTCGGCAACGGTTCGATGACGACGCTGACGTGCGCCCAGACGAACCCGATCAACGGTGAGCCCGTCGTACACCTGATCGCCAGATCGACTGGCGATCAGACCCGTGTCGTCGAGGCGACCGTCGAGATCCCTCAGTACAGCCATGGGGCGCGGTGTCGCAGACTGGCGCGTCGACATCCCGATCGAGGTGCCCACCTACACCACCACGACGACCTCCACCACGACGACCACGACATTGCCGACGCCGAACACGGCGCCGTTCGCCGCCAACATGTCGGTCTCGGTCGGCCTCGATGACGGGCCGTTCACCTTCACTCTCCCCGCCACCGACCTGGAGAGCGGTCCCGCACTGTTGTCGATCTCGACATCTGACACCATCAAGCTCGCATATCGTCGTCACGGATGCTGGCGGAATCATGGTCAGCGTCTCGGCGGCGTCGAGCGACGGGGCGACGGTGGGGTCCTATTCGTTCACGTACACGGTCGTTGACCCGGAACCGCTGACGTCCAATGTCGGCACGGTCACGGTGAACGTGACTCCAACAGGCACGCCACCGAGCACGTCAACAACGACTACCACGACCACTACGACACTTGTGCCCGCACCTGCGTGCACCTTCGTCGTCACCAGCGCCGTGGGGGGCAACTCCGGCATCGGTGTACTCGAGGTCTCGAACAGTGGAGGCGCCTTCACCGGCTGGCAGATCCGCCTCACCCAGAAGAGCTCGTCGAAGCCGTGGAGTTTCACCTGGGGAGGCGGAGTACTTGCGTCGTCGACACCAGGCTTCGAAAACGTGTCGGGGACCCAGACGATCACGCAGACGACGCCGTTCACGGTCAGCGCCGGTCTCAACCAACCCCAACCTGGCAACCCGAAGATCGTCGTGAATGACACTCTGACCTGCTTGGTAGTCGCTCCTTAGCTTCTTCGCCAGGTGCGCACACGGAGCTTGCGCAGAGTGCGCCGTTTGGCTTCGAAGCGCCGTCACCTGCCGCGTCGACGACATCGAAACCGGCCGCCATGACGCGTCGGCTGACCTGTTCGGCGAGCCATCCCGCTAGCTCCGCGATGGTCACAACGGGTTGCGGACGGCCAACACCAACCCGTGCCGATTTGCCTGGACCAGTGGTGACACGAGTGGCGCCACGTTCTACCTCGGAGGCGACAGCCGGATCGAGGTCGGAGAGAATGGATCGATCGAGATTTCCGGTCGCCGACAGGGCGACTTCTTCGTCGGACTACAGGCGCTCGACGCTGATGTCGCTGCGTTCGAAAGCACGCTCACCGGTGACGACCGGATTCTTCGGGCCATCGTCGGCGCCAACAAGGAGCTGTCGGTGCAGGGCACGGTGTGGGCGCCGTACACCGGCATTGCGTTCGACACGTTGGCCAATGACGCCGTGGGTGCGCTTACAGCCGGCGCCGTCATCTCGGAGTTGAGAGCCGGCGCTGCGGCCAACGCAAACGGGCTGCTGATCACCGTCGCCAACCAACCGGGAAAGGCCCTGATGCTGATCACGTCGACGGCCACAAACACCGGTTCGACGGTCAGCCAGACGATCGCCGAGTACCGCCCGACCGATGGTGCCGTTGCCATACAGACACGCAGAATCATCGAGCTCACCCCGGAGTAACCGCGGCGTCCGGCCGATCAGCTCGCTTGCGTAAGCTCACACCATGTCGTGGGAGCAGCTGGTGACCGGGGTCGAACTCCCGTTTGCGGATGACCTCGTCGTCCCCGAGCTGCATCCCTATCCGCTCGACGTTCCGTCGCCTGCCGCGGTCGACGACATCGAACAGGCCGCCCATGACGCAGCGCTGGATGCCTTCAAGAGCACCGTCACGCCGGGCATGACGATCGCAGTCGGGGCCGGGTCGCGCGGCCTCACGGGGCGGGTCGAGCTGCTTCGGGGCACCATCACCGCCCTCCGAGCGCTCGGTGCCGAGCCGTTCGTCGTGCCGGCCATGGGGTCGCACGGTGGGGCGACAGCCGAGGGACAGACGCACATGCTGGCCGAGCTCGGGATCACCGAGCAGTCCGTTGGTGCAGAGATCCGCGCCACGATGGACACCGTCGTCGTCGCCCACACGGCCAGCGGCACGCCGGTCCACCTCGACGCCAACGCCGCCGCCGCCGACCGGTTTCTGCCGGTCAACCGGATCAAGCCGCACACCTGCTTCAAGGGCCCGATCGAGTCGGGCTGCATGAAGATGGCGGTGGTCGGGTTCGGCAAGCAGCCGGGCGCCTCACTGGTCCACTCGTGCGGTCCGATCGAGATGCGCGACCGGCTGCTCGACGCCTGCGCGGCGCTGCGCAGCACCGGCAAACTGCTGGGCGGGATCGGCTCGATCGAGTCGGCATCGGGCTCGACGTTGTGCGGATCGAGGGGCTCGGTGCCGACGACGTCGGTGCCGACCTCGAGCACGAGCTGACCGAATACGCCCGGGCGCTCGTGCCGACGCTGCCGTTCGACGAGATCGATGTGTTGATCATCGAGCGCGGCGGCAAGGACATCTCCGGCACCACGATCGACCCCAACGTCACCGGACGGTTCTGGGTGCCGGGCCTCGACGACCTCGACAAGCCGCGTGTCAGCGCGATCGTGCTGCTCGACCTGACCGACATCAGTGGCGGCAACGCGCTCGGGATCGGCTTCGCCGACTTCATCCCGGCCTCGCTCGCCAACAAGCTCGACTTCCGCAAGACCTACATCAACTGCTTCACCGCCGGCCCGGCCGGCATGCGTCGGGCACGCATGCCGATGGTGCTGCCCGACGAGCAATCGTGCATCAAGGCCGCGTTGTCGATGTGTGGTCGAGGCCCCGACGAGCCGAAGCGGGTCGTGCGAATCCAGTCGACGCTGCACCTCACGGAGTGCTGGGTCAGCGAGATGCTGTTGCCATAACGCCGGCCGGGGTGGGTCGCCAAGCACGCCCGAATGAGGCAGCCATCGGAATTGGCTCAAGGTCACCGAAGGACGTGCCGATATCTGACGTATGAGTCAGTTTCCGCTTGCCCGGCGAGCGCACATTCGCCGCCGATCCGCTCGGGACGCCGGCGCGTCGCTGATCGAGATCCTGATCGCGCTCGCCTTGATGGGCACGGTCGTCGTTGCCACGATGACGGCGCTCACGGCGTCGATCAGTGCCAGTGCGCTCGACCGCGATCACGCCAACGCCCACGCGTGGCTGCAGACGGCGGCCGACACGCTCTACGCCCGCGACCTGATCACGTGCGACGCGAAGCCGCTGGCCGACATCACGGCCGCCTACGAAACGACGGTGCAGTCCACGCACAACCCCGAGGATTGGGCCGCCGCCAACATCGAGGTGATCGGGCTGGAGTACTGGCGCTACGAGTTCGACCTGGCGACGAATCAAGAGACCAGCGGCTGGGGCACGTTGTGTGACTCGCCGGAAACCAACCTGCAAAAGGTCGAGCTACGCGTACGTGCCGATGATGGCCGCATCGTTGAAGAGGTGGAGGTGGTCATCGGTGTGTGACCAGACGAACGACCGGCGGCACGGCCGCAATCGAGACAGCGGCTTCACGCTCGTCGAAGTCCTGATCGTCACACTCATCATGGGTGTCGTGATGACCACGCTGGCGGCCGTCACGTCGGTGATCCTGCGCACGGCATCACCAACCGAGGCCCGTACCGACAACGCTCGCTCCGTTCAGGGTCTCGTCACATGGCTCCCGCAGGACGTCGATGCGACCCCACCCACGGGCTTCGACACCGTCGACTGGCCCTGCTCGGGGCCGCGCCCGCCGGGCACCGGGTGCTGACGATGAACTGGCACGAGCAAATCGCCCTCACTGACTACCTGTTCGCGGCAAGCTACCGCTACGAAGAGGTCAACGGCGAGTGGCACATCGCTCGCTACGCCTGCGACGACGGCGCAACCGGCACGATGGGTGCCGCCGACCGGGTCAACCTCACCAGCGAACTCGCACCGTGGGCAGCGCCTGCGCCTGCGGCAGTCGAGCTGTGCAAGACGGCCGTCGAGAATGCGACCGGGCTGTGCCCAGTGGGGCAGGAGGTGACCGACCCGACGACCGAAGACGTGGTTTCGCTCAAGCTGACGGCCACCCTGCTCGCAGGCGCGACGGTCTCGATCGACGCCGCGACCAAGAACCCGGACCAAGAGCTCAAGGATGACCCCAACGCTCCGAGCACGAACACCTGGCCCGTCGCGTTTCCGAACATGTACCCCCTCAGCCTGTTTCCTGGGCAGACCGGGAGCATCGCCGTCGTGGCGTCTGACGCGGACGGCGACCCGATGGCGGTTGCGATCGACACGTCGTACCCGACCCCGACCGATCTGCACTGTCTCGACCGTCAGCCCGTTCACGGTCGTCGTCAGCGCCGACGCCAGCGCCACGGTGGGTAACTCGTACGTGCTCAACCTGATCATCAGCGACAACCGCGGTGGCTGGGACGATGCAACGATCGAGCTCGATATCGTCAGTCAGCCAAACTCCAATCCCGTGGTACCGATCGACCCGTACATCCTCAAGATCGAGCGGGGCGAGACGGTGACCCTGCCGGTCAAGACGTCACACGGCGCCTACGACCCCGACGGCGACACGATGACGCTCCAAACGCAGCCGTACGACATGTCGCTGCTGACGATCGACACGTCGGCCGCCAACCCCGGCGACCTCCGGGCCGACATCACGGCCGACATCGCGGCGCCGCTCGGAACGTTCACCTCGTTCACCTTCAAGGTCCGCGACGACCGTGTCCCCAACCCCTCGAATCGGCAACTGTAACCGTAGAGATCGTCGACGACACGCCCACAGGCGACCCGAACGTCGCGACGTCGACGCACGACATCGACCTCGAGGCCGGCGACAGCACCACGATCGACCTCGAAGCCGCGCTCACCATCACGGACCCGGACGGTGACCCGACCTACGTCGTCGTCGATAGTGTCCCGGCCGGTTTCACCGCGACCGCCGACGGAGGGCACGGGGTCACGGTCACGGCCGATCCGTCGCTGAGCACCGGGACCAACGAGGACATCCACCTGATCATCTTCGACATCCACGGCGAGTCGAAGAATGCCAAAATCTCGGTCACGATCGTTGCGCCGCCCCCGCTGGTCTCGGACTGCAACCTCACCGGCCTGACAGCGTCGCAGCCGACGGTCTCTCGTCAAGGTGGAGGGCCAGCGGCCCATCCCATTTTGGACGACGTGCTCGTGACGCTCACTTACACCGGCACATGCGACGGCCTCAGCCTCAACTACGACACCGGCCACTCGAGCGGTCTCGGTATCGCTGGCCGTGTGTTCTCGACCGGAGGCGAGGTCCTGCTCTACAGCGCCCCGAGCGGGGGCACGGAGAAGTGGACACCGACCACCCACACCCTGACCGCGTCGACCACGTCGGTCATCGCTCCCGGCAACAACGGCACCCAAACCTTCGTGCTCACGGTCACATGAGGATCCCAATGAACCACCGCACCACATCACGCGACCACGGCTCGATCCTGCCGATCGTGCTCGTCCTGTCGGTCTCGCTAGCACTGGTCGTCGCCGCCCTCGCCACGTACATCACGACCGGGCTCCGGTACGGGCAGGTCGTGGAAGCCCGCGCCGACCGGCTCGCCGCAGCCGACGGCGCCCTCCGATACGCCGTCGAACGACTCAGGCTCGGCTCCGAAAGGCTCTGCATTACGACTGGTGGCGACACGATCGACGTGCCGATCGACATCAATGGCGCGGTCGTCACCGTCAACTGCGCTCCGGCCGGCGACGGGTTCAACGACGGCGTCGGCTGGGCACTGGTTCTCACGGGTGAAGAATTGCCGCTCGGCGGCGCCCTTCTGAGAACCCAGTCGGGTCTCGGCGGGCCAGTGAAGGAGATCAACGGGGCGGTCTACATGAGCACGCTCGACTTCGATACGACGGCTGAT
This sequence comes from uncultured Acidimicrobiaceae bacterium, assembly GCA_963722635.1. Lineage (GTDB taxonomy): Bacteria > Actinomycetota > Acidimicrobiia > Acidimicrobiales > Ilumatobacteraceae > Ilumatobacter. The sequence continues at coordinate 22,173 of CAVRNX010000021.1, read as the reverse complement.
CTCAGATTCGTGCGCGGCGTGCTGATGCGCAGCGACTGTTCGAACTTCACCCTGCCCGGAAACGTCACCGGTGGAGACGGATGGCTCGGGCTGCAATGCTTGTCGACCGATTGGGACGCAGAGTTCATCGAACCCGTCGTGCCGGTGACGCTTCCCGCGGCCTCGGACCCCGTGCCGAACCCGCCGCCGTACGACATCAACGGCTGCTCGGTGTTCGTACCCGGGTACTACGACGCCTCGCCGAGCCTCACCGCCAGCAATTACTTCATGTCGGGCAACTACGTGTTCGATGGATTCACGATGAACGTTGCGAACGCGGTGGTCACCGCTGGGCGAGCGCCCGGAGTGGCTGCCACCGGCGCGACCCAGTTCATCCCGAACCCAACCTGCGACGACGCTCGCAACTCCGACACCAACTCAGGCATCCTCGACGCCGGAGCGACGTTCTACCTGCAGAACGGTGCCCGGTTCGAGATCGGCGGCAACGGTTCACTCGAGGTGCTGCGACGCCTGCACGGCAAGCAGTACGTGAGCATCCACGTACTCGACAACTCCCTGACCTGGGACGACGACGTCATCCTGCAGAAACCCGGCACCAACAAGGACATGGCCATGCACGGCATGGTGTGGGCCCCCGAGGCTCGCATCACGTTCGCCGAGGTGACGAACCAAGCGAAGGGCCAGCTGCTCGGCGGCGGGGCGCTCTCCAACATCGACCTCCGCACCTCGGCGGTGGGAGGCGGCTTCGTGATCTCGATCGAGCCGAGCGACCTGCACGGCACAGTCCAGTTCGATTCGGTCGCAACGATCGACGGCGGCACCACGACGATCCGCTCGATCGTCGACTATCGCCCGAGCACCGACTACACGGCCATCAAGTCCTGGCGCGTCGTCGATTAGTCGCGGTCGGGCGCTCTGCAGAGGATCAGGTCCCGTAGCCGAAGCCGAGATCCGGCGCCGTCAGCAGCGGCGCATACGCGACACCGGCCCGCTCGCACATCGCCGCACAGGTGCCGCCGCGATCGACGATCAGGCTGACCAGCACCGGCTCGGCGCCGAACTGGCGGACGACCTCGACCGCCTCCATCAGCGAGGTGCCCCGAGTCGTGGTGTCCTCGGTGATCACCACCTTGTCGCCCGGCTGGATCGCCCCGGCCAGCCGACCCATCACACCGTGGTCCTTGGCCTCCTTGCGAACGCTGAAGCTGCGCAGATCGCGACCCTCGCGTGGCAGCCACCGCAGCCACGCCGAACGCCACCGGGTCGGCGCCCATCGTGAGGCCACCGATCGCCGTGGCGTCGTCGGGGATCACCTCGAGCATCGCGTCGGCCACGAGCAGGATGCCCGTCGGGTCGGCAAGCGGTCTGCTTGGTGTCGAGGAACCACGACGACTGTGGCGCCCGACTTCAACGTGAACTCGCCGCGCCGCACCGAGTACTCGAGCACATGCCGCCGCAAAGCGTCGAGCTTGGGTGACAGTTCGGGGAGGGCATCCATCGCCACCGACCCTACCGACACCGCAGTGCGCCAGTGCCAGGCACCAGATGTAACGTCGCTCGGCATGGAACTCGCCGACCTTCGCATCTTCACCGAGCCCCAGCAGGGCGCCAGCTACGACGATCTGCTGGCGGTTGCCCAGCGCGCCGAGCAACTCGGGTTCGGAGCGTTCTTCCGCAGCGACCACTACCTGAAGATGGGCGACGGCAGCGGCCTGCCAGGTCCGACCGATGCCTGGGTCACGCTCGCCGGCATCGCCCGTGAGACCACAACGATCCGGCTCGGCACGCTGGTCACGGCAGCAACCTTCCGGATGCCCGGTCCGCTGGCGATCGCCGTCGCCGGCGTCGACCAGATGTCGAACGGGCGGGTCGAGCTCGGGATCGGCGCCGGCTGGTTCGGCGCCGAGCACGACGCCTACGGCATCCCGTTCCCCGACCTCGGTGCCCGATTCGACAACCTCGAAGAACAGGTCGCGATCATCCACGGGCTCTGGAACACGCCCGCCGCCGAGACGTTCTCGTACGACGGCAAGCTGTGGCAGGTCACCGACTCGCCGGCCCTGCCCAAGCCGGTGCAGGCAGGGGGCCCGCCGATCATCATCGGTGGCAACGGCAAGACCCGCACGCCCCGGCTCGCTGCCCGGTACGCGGCCGAGTTCAACCTGCCGTTCGTACCGATCGACACGTTCGTCAACCAGTGCGGTGTCGTGGCACGCGCCTGCGAGGCCGACGATCGCGATCCGGCGACGATGACGTGGTCAGCCGCTCTGGTCGTGTGTGTCGGCAAGGACGAGGCCGAGTTCGCTCGTCGCGCTGCGGCGATCGGCCGCGAGCCCGACGAGCTGCGCGCCAACGGCATCGCCGGCACACCCGAGCAGGCGGTCGAATCGATCCAGCGTTGGACCGACGCCGGCGCCGACCGTCTGTACCTGCAGGTGCTCGACCTGGCCGACCTCGACCACCTCGACCTGATCGCTCGCAGCCGTCAGCTGAGCTGAGCGTTACATCAGGTGCCTGCAGTAATGATGTTTACGAACGGGGTTCGCGGCGGAGTACCTCTTGAGCGATCGTGGCGACGTGGACACCCGTTTGATCGAAGACATGCCCGATCGCCAGGCCCCGCGCCCCGGTGTAGTGATGGCACGTGAAGTCGTGGAGGTGCCACCGATCGGCGCGCATCGGCCGGTGGAACCAGATCGTGTGATCGAGACTGATACTCGACATGTCGGCGTTCTGGTCACCCCCATACACCAATTGGTGGGCGGCGCGAACCGTGTCGCTGGCGAGATCATCGGAGACATACGCCAACCAGCATTGATGCAGAAACGGCTCGTCATCGGCAGCTGATTCGGGCACAGGGTCGGTCACCCTCATCCATGCTGTCACGCGGCCCAATCCATCCCGAGTGGGCCCTTCGACATCGACGGATTCGACGAAACGACGGTCGAAATGCGGGGAGAACGACGTGTTCTCGATCCCCTCGGGGGCAGGCACCGTGGGGCACGGCACGGTCTGCAAGCTGGCTGAGGTCTCGGGTCGCTGAAACGAACACTCGGCGTTCAGGATCGCCCCGATCGCCTGGCGGGCAATCACCCGGCGGGTCATGAAACTGCGGCCGTTGCGGGTTCGGTCGACCTCGTAACGGACCGGTTCGGTGTGATCGCCCGGCCGGATGAAATAGGCCCGGATCGAATGCGGCTGGAAGGCGGGATCGACGGAAAACGCAGCTGCCCGCAGCGCTTGGGCAACGATCTGCCCGCCGTACAAGCCTCCCCACGGATATCGCGGACCGGTTCCGACGAAGGTATCGGCGCCATGGGCCTGAAGATCGAACATCTGCACACGTTATTGCATCAAAGAAGAGCGGCCTACACTGTCCGATATGGCTGCAAAGCGAGGACCCAAGGAAATGACCGCTGAACACAAGGCGGCGCTCGAGCGAGGCCGCGCCGAGGGGCGTGTCGTCCGCGAATACCTGGAAGGTCTGCGCAGCAACAAGCCCAAGCGAGGCCGCAAACGAACAGCTGAATCGATCAATGACCGTCTCGCCAAGATCGACGCGCGAACTCGCCGAGGCAAGTGCGATCGACGAACTCCAGCTCGTGCAGGAACGTCGCGACCTCACCGCCGAACTGGCGTCAATGGGATCATCGATCGACATCTCGGCACTGGAGGACACGTTCGTCGCAGTCGCCAAGGCATATGGCGAGCGCAAGGGCATCTCGTACGCGGCGTGGCGCGAAGTCGGCGTGCCGGCCGCCACGCTTGCCCGCGCCGGCATCGCCCGCCGCGCCTGACCACGCCTGATTGCCGCTTGACCTCAGACCTCGATCGCCGCCAGCTGGTCGAACACGACCGGCAGGTTGCTGAGCGACCGGCGCAGGTCGAAGGCGTCGTCGAGCAGCGCGTTGTCGACATCGGGGTCGGCCTCGAGCAGCGCCCTGAAATCGGTGCCTTCGTCCCACGCCCGCATCGCGTTGTGCTGCACGATGCGGTAGGCGTCGTCGCGCGACCTACCCGACGACACCAGGCCCAGCAGCACCGGCTGGCTGAACACCAGGCCGTAGCTGGCATCGAGGTTGGCCTGCATCCGGTCGGGGAACACCACCAGGCCCGACAGCAGGCGCCCGAGGCGGCGCATCACGTAGTGCGCCAGATGGGACGAGTCGGGCAACACCACCCGCTCGACCGACGAGTGCGAGATGTCGCGCTCGTGCCAGAGGGCGACATCCTGCAGGCCGGCCAGCAGGTTCGAGCGCAGCACACGGGCGAGACCGGAGATCGTTTCGGCCGAGATCGGATTGCGCTTGTGCGGCATCGCCGACGAACCCTTCTGGCCGGGCTTGAAACCCTCCTGCACCTCACGCACCTCGGTGCGTTGCAGATGCCGCAACTCGACCGCCATCAACTCACACGTCGCCCCGATCGATGCGCAGGCGTAGAGGAACTCGCTGTGCCGGTCACGCGCGATGACCTGGGTCGCAGCCACGGGTTGCAGCCCGAGCGCGGCGCCCACGAACGCCTCGACCGACGGCGGGATGTTCGAGTAGGTGCCCACCGCACCACTCAGCTTCATCACCGCCACGGTCTCCCTGGCAGCGCGCAGGCGGCGGCGGTCGCGATCGACCTGAAGCGCCCACAGCGCGACCTTGGCGCCGAACGTGGTCGGCTCGGCGTGCACACCGTGCGTGCGCCCGATCATGACGGTGTCGCGGTGCTCGTGTGCCAGGTCGAGCAGGGTCTGCAGCAGCCGCCCCGACTCGTCGATCAACAGATCGGCGGCGTCGGTCATCTGCCAACACAGCACCGTGTCGCCGACGTCGCTCGACGTCAGCCCGTAGTGGATCCACTTGGCGGCATCGTCGGCGATCGCTGCCTGCACCACATCGACGAACGCCGCCACATCGTGATCGGTGATCGCTTCGCGTTCGACGATCGCCTGCACGAACGCCTCGTCGACGTGGGGCATCCGCCGGCGGCACACCTGGGCGTCGGCGATCGGCACCACACCGATCTCGGCGTGCCCCTCGGTGGCGAGGACCTCGACCTCGAGGAACCGGGCGAACTTGGAGACGTCGGACCAGACGTCGTTCATCTCAGGGGTCGAGTAGCGCGGGATCATGCTGAACCGTCCGTTCTCAGGAGTTCCACAACAGGTAGTCGTCGCGCTCTGCGCCGACCCCGACGACCCGTACCGGCACGCCGACCTGGGCTTCGGCCAACGCCAAGAACGCCTTGGCCTCGGCCGGCAACGTGCCCGACTCGCGTGTCGTCGACAGGTCGGTCTGCCACCCCGGCAAGACCTCGTAGACAGGCTCGACACGGGCCAGGATGTCGGCGCGATCGGGGTAGTAGTCGATCAGTTGGCCATCGAGCCGGTAGCCGACGCAGACCTTGACCGACTCGAACCCGTCGAGGATGTCGAGCTTGGTCAACGCCACCTCGGTCAGGCTGTTGAGCCGCACCGCCTGACGCAACATCACACAGTCGAGCCAACCGGCACGGCGACGACGCCCGGTGACCGTGCCGAACTCGCGGCCGACATCGATCAGCGTGTCGCCGTCGGCGTCGAGCAGTTCGGTCGGGAACGGGCCGGCCCCGACGCGGGTCGTGTAGGCCTTGGTGATGCCGACGATACGCCCGATGTCGCGCGGTCCGAGACCGGAGCCGGCACATGCACCGCCGGCGGTCGGGTTCGACGAGGTGACATAGGGGTAGGTGCCGTGATCGAGGTCGAGGAACGTCGCCTGGGCACCCTCGAGCAACACCTGTTCGCCGCGACCCAACGCGGTGTGCAACAAGGTGACCGTGTCGGCCACGTACGGCTGCAACCGCTTGCCGTACTCGACGAACCGCCCGACGATCTCGTCGACGTCGAGCGGCTGCTCGCCGGCCTGCTCGATCAGCGTGTTCTCGGCGATCGCACGCGCCCGCACGGTGGCGGCGAAATGCTCGATGTCGGCGACCTCGCCGACCCGCACGCCGACCCGGCGGGCCTTGTCGGCGTAGGCCGGGCCGATGCCCTTCAGCGTGGTGCCGATCTTGTCGTCACCTCGCATCGCCTCGGCGATCGCGTCGTGGGCCTGGTGCCAGGGGAAGATCAGGTGCGCCAGACTGGAGACCTTCAGCCCCGCGCACGAGATGCCCCGACCCTCGAGCGTGTCGATCTCGTTGAACAGGGTCGGCAGATCGACCACCACACCGTTGGCGATGACGGGCACGACATGGTCGTACAGCACGCCACTCGGAACCAGCTGGAGGGCGTACTTCTGACCGTCGACGACCACCGTGTGACCGGCATTGTGGCCGCCCTGGTAACGCACCACATAGGTGTGTTCCTTCGACAGCAGGTCGATGATCTTGGCCTTGCCTTCGTCACCCCATTGGGCGCCGACGACGACAGTGACAGGCATGGGCACGCTCCCCCGGATTCGCGGACTGAACGTGAGCTGACACTACTCCGACCGGCGCCGGACTCGGGGTTCCACGCCAGATCTGAACGATTTGTCCGGAGCCAACCGGTACATCCGGTTCCTGGGGATTGGTCGCAGTCCACCTATCGACTCACGCTCCTGGCACCGGAGGTATCGTCACGTCGTGACGGTCATGCGGTTTCAGCGTTGGAGTGAGATGGGCGAGGCCGCCCGCAGCGCGCTCGTCGCGAGGGGGCTCGACGACATCTTCGACCCCGCCCTGCGGCACTCGATCGGTGGCTTGATCGACGATGTTCGCCAGCGCGGCGACATCGCCGTGTGCGAGGCGCTGGCCACGTTCGACGGCATCGATCTGGCACCCGACCAACTCGCAGTCAGCGATGACGAACTCGACAGCGCCACGGTGAGCAACGACGTCGAGCGCGCCATCGACGACGCCATCGCTCATCTCAGGGCGTTCAACGAACACCAGCTGGCGCGCTTCGACGACTGGTCGTTCGAGCCGGAGCCAGGCCTGATGGTCGGCGAGAAGATCAGCCCGATCTCCTCTGCCGGGCTGTTCACGCCCTCGGGCAAGGCCAGCTACCCCAGCGTTGCGTATCAGCTCGCCGTGCCGGCGATCGTGGCCGGAGTGCCGGAGCTGACGTTGGTCGTGCCCCCGGTGCCCGGCGGCGCCGGCGAGGTCGACCCGGCGGTGCTGGTGGTGTGCCGCAAACTCGGGCTGCGTCGGATCTTCCGGGTCAACGGCCCGGCCGGTATCGCCGCCCTCGGGTTCGGCACCGAGACGATCCCCCAGGTCCGCAAGATCGTCGGCCCCGGATCACCGGCCGTCACGATCGCCCAGGTCGAGATGCAGCGCCACGGCGTGGCCACCATGATGCTGCTCGGGCCGACCGAGAGCGTGATCATCGCCGACCACACCGCCGACCCGCATCTGTTGGCCGCCGATCTGCTGATCGAGGCCGAACACGGAACCGACACCTCGGTCGTGCTGGTGTGCACCGACCGATCGGTCGCCGAGGCGACCGACACCGAACTCGAGCGTCAGCTGGCCGACCTGCCCGACGTGCGTGCACAGGCCGCCCGAGCGGCGCTCGGGCCCAACGGCGGCTGCGTGCTGGTCGACTCGCTCGACGATGCCGTGGCGGTCACCAATCGCTACGCACCCGAGCATCTCCAGGTCGCCGTCGCCGACGCCCAGGTCGATCCGGTACTCGACGGGCTGATCAATGCCGGAGAGATCCTGATCGGCCAGCACACCCCGTTCAGCGCCGCCAACTTCGTGATCGGATGCCCGGCGTCGCTACCCACGAGCGGATTCGCCCACGTCAGCTCCGGCATCACCGCCGCCACGTTTCTGAAGCGTACGGCGGTCGCCCGCGCCGACCGGGCGGCGCTCGACCGGATGGCCCCGTCGGTCATCGCGCTCGCCGACCACGAGGGTTTTCCTGCCCACGCCGCGGCCCTGCGACGTCGCGCTTGAACACATCTTGAAGCGGCTTCGGGGGGCGGGGTCGCCCACGCAGGCCCTCAGTAGCGTACGATCACCTTCGTGACGACGATCCTGCTGGTTGAGGACGACGAGCGCATCAGCGAACCACTGCTGCGAGTGCTCGGTGCCGGAAGGTTTCGAGGTCGTGCACGCCGCCAACGGAGGCGACGGCTTGGCCGCCGTGGCCGAGCGGCGACCCGACCTGATGTTGCTCGATCTCACGCTGCCCGACATCGACGGGCTCGACGTGTGCCGCAAGGTGCGCGAAGACCGCCCCGAGATGCCGATCATCATGCTGACCGCTCGAGCCGAGGAGATGGACGTGATCGTCGGCCTCGGTGCCGGCGCCGACGACTACGTGCCCAAGCCGTTCCGGCTGGCCGAACTGGTCGCCCGCATCAAGGCCAGGCTGCGGATCGCTCAAGCCGCCCATCAGATGCCCCGTGAGTTGATCGGTGGCCCACTGCGGGTCAACACCGAGTCGCGACGGGCCTATCTCAACGACGACGAGCTCGACCTCACTTCCAAAGAGTTCGACCTGCTGGCGCTGCTGATGAGCAAACCCGATGCGACCTTCACCCGCGAGCAGATCATGTCGACCGTATGGGACGAGAACTACTGGGGATCGACCCGCACCCTCGACACCCACGTCTCCACGCTGCGCAGGAAGATCGGCGACGACACCGATCCGCCGACGCTGATCGTGACCGTCCGCGGCGTGGGGTTCCGGTTCGAAGGCTGACCCGGAGCGACCGTGCGTCGTCGCCTCGTCATCTCCACCATTGCGATCGTGCTGGTGGTTCTCGGCGCGCTCGCGCCACCGATCGGCAAGGTCGTGTACGACGCCGCCGAGAGCGAGCTCGACGCCCGGCTCGAGCAACAGATCGACACGATCGCAGCCACCTACGCACGTGACATCAGCGCCGGGAATCCGCCCGCTCAGGCCGCCGCAGCCGAACAACTCGGATCGAGCGACGGGCTCGAGATCGTGACGGCGGACGGCACGGTGTTGCGGGCGGACCCCGTCGCCATGAGCGAATCGACGCGACGTACGACACGGGTCACCGACGACGGCACCCGGATCACACTCGCCACCGACTCCAACCCACTCGATCAGAATATTCCGCGAGCAGTTGAACGTGCTGTTGCTACTGGCGCTCGGGGCGATCCTCGCCGCAGCCGCCCTGGCAGCCGTGCAGGCCCGCCAGCTGGCGCGACCGCTCGAGCGCCTCGCCGCGCGAGCAAGCCGGATCGGCGACGGCGACTTCAGCCTGCAACCGTTCGCCAGAACACGGATCCCCGAGATCGACCACATCGGATCCGCGCTCGACACCAGTGCACAACGAGTCGACACGTTGCTGGCCAACGAGCGCCACTTCACCGCCGACGCCACGCACCAGCTGCGCACCGGCATCACAGGCATCGCGATGCGGCTCGAGATCCTGACGATGACCGATGACGAGGCGGTCGCCGCCGAGGCGGCGGCCGGATTGGCGCAAACGGACCAGCTCAACGCCACCATCGACGACCTGCTGGTCGCCGCTCGCAACCGCACCACCAGCGAACGCACGATCTTCGACCTGACCGCCCTCGTCATGGCCCACGCAGAAGAATGGCGACCGCAGTTCGACCGGCTCAAGCGCCACGTGTCGGTGATCACCGCCAACCCGGCCCCCCCAGTGTTCGGCACGACCGGCCTGGCCGGCCAGGTGATCGACATCCTGATCAGCAACGCGCTGCGTCACGGCGACGGCGTCGTCACGCTGATGATCGACGGCCCAGCCGTGATCGTGATCGATCAGGGCGAGGGCGTGCCGACCGAACGCCTCAAGACGGTGTTCGACGGACCGGTCGACCCGGCTGCCCGGCATGGTCGCGGGTTGCCGTTGGCACGACGCTTGGCACAGGTCGACGGGGCGACGCTCGACGTGATCGGAAACCATCCGTTGCGGTTCCGGTTTCGGCTCGTGCTGGGCGACCACGCACCGGAGATCGTAGTCACGCGTCGCAGCAACGCAGTTGTGGCGGCATCTCACCGGACCCGAAAAACCAATCGCCGTCTCCAGGAGGCGGGATCCCTGGAGACGGCGAGCGGAAGGAAACACAATGATCTTGCCTGAATTCACGTGAACGACCGGACAACCGGTGGTCAACTCTCTGAAAAATCGCCCGGCTCGACGACCAGCACCGACTCGGCGTCGGGGCCGTCACCGGGGTCGACCGAGACGCGCAGCCCACCGCCCTCGGTGACACGGCCCTCGAGGATCAGCACGGCGGCACGATCACCGATCTCGCGCTGGATCACGCGCTTGAGCGGACGAGCGCCGTACGCCGGGTCGAAGCCCTCGTGGGCCAACAGTTCGAGCGCCTCGTCGGTGACCTCGAGCGTGAGCCGGCGATCGGCGAGCCGCCGACGCAGACGATCGAGCTGAATGTCGACGATCGAGCGCAGGTCGTGCTCGGTCAGCGACCGGAACCGGATCATGTCGTCGATGCGGTTGATGAACTCGGGCTTGAAGTGAGCGGCGGGGTCGCCGGGCAGGTTGGACGTCATGATCAGGACCGAGTTCGTGAAGTCGACCGTGCGACCCTGTCCATCGGTGAGGCGCCCGTCGTCGAGCACCTGCAGCAGCACGTTGAACACGTCGGAGTGGGCCTTCTCGATCTCGTCGAGCAGCACGACGGCGTACGGGCGTCGACGGACCGCTTCGGTCAGTTGGCCGCCCTCGTCGTAGCCGACGTATCCGGGAGGTGCCCCGATCAACCGGCTGACCGAGTGCTTCTCCATGTACTCGCCCATGTCGATCCGGACCATCGCACGCTCGTCGTCGAACAGGAACTCGGCGAGTGCACGCGCCAGCTCGGTCTTGCCGACACCGGTCGGCCCGAGGAACATGAACGAACCGATCGGACGATTCGGATCGGACAGCCCGGCCCGGCTGCGCCGGATCGCGTTGGACACGGCGACGACCGCCTCGTCCTGGCCGATCACCCGCTCGTGGAGCGAGTCTTCGAGATGGATCAGCTTCGCCATCTCGGACTCCATCAGGCGCGTCATCGGGACACCGGTCCAGTTCGACACCACCTCGGCGATGTCTTCGGCGTCGACCTCCTCCTTCAGCATCCGCTCGGTGCCCTGCAGGTCGTCGAGGTGCCTGGTGGCCTCCTCGATCCGACGTTCGAGCTCGGGAATTCGGCCATACCGGATTTCGGCGGCGACGTTGAGGTCGCTTTCGCGTTCGAGTTGGGTGCGCAGCTGCTCGAGCTCTTCTTTGAGGTTGCGGATCGCGTCGATCGCCTGCTTCTCACCTTCCCAGTGCCCCTTCATCCGGGCCAGCTCGACGTTCAGCTCGGCCAGCTCGGCATGCAGCGCGTCGAGCCGCTCGACGGAGGCCGAGTCGCTCTCCTTCTCGAGCGCGACCTGTTCGATCTCGAGCTGCAGGATGCGGCGCCCGACGACGTCGATCTCGGTCGGCATCGAGTCGATCTCGATCCGCAGCTTGGAGGCAGCCTCGTCCATGAGGTCGATCGCCTTGTCGGGCAGGAACCGGTTCGTGAGATAACGATTCGAGAGAACGGCCGCACTGACCAGCGCCGAGTCCTGGATGCGCACACCGTGGTGCACCTCGTACCGCTCTTTGAGGCCACGCAGGATGCCGACCGTGTCTTCGACCGACGGCTCGCCGACGTACACCTGCTGGAAACGACGCTCGAGTGCGGCGTCCTTCTCGACGTGCTTGCGGAACTCGTCGAGTGTGGTGGCACCGATCATGCGCAACTCGCCGCGCGCCAGCATCGGCTTGATCATGTTGCCGGCATCCATCGCGCCCTCGGCACCGCCGGCGCCGACGATCGTGTGCAACTCGTCGACGAACGTGATCACCTCGCCCGCGGCGTCGGTGATCTCCTTGAGCACGGCCTTGAGCCGCTCTTCGAACTCGCCGCGGTACTTGGCGCCGGCCAGCATCGACGCGATGTCGAGCGAGATCAGGCGCTTGCCTTTGAGCCCCTCGGGCACGTCGCCGTCGGAGATACGGCGGGCGAGGCCCTCGACGATCGCCGTCTTGCCGACGCCCGGCTCGCCGATCAGGACCGGGTTGTTCTTGGTGCGCCGTGACAGCACCTGGATCACGCGCCGGATCTCGCCGTCGCGACCGATCACCGGATCGATCTTGCCCTCGGCCGCCCGGGCGGTGAGGTCTTGGCCGTACTTTTCGAGGGCGGCGAACTTCTCCTCCGGGTTCTGGTCGGTGACCCGGTGACTGCCGCGCACGTCGCGCAGCACGGTCAGCAGTTCTTCGCTGCCGACACCGAGCCGATCGTTCATGGCGAGCAGGAGGTGCTCGACCGAGAGGTAGTCGTCCCTGAGGTCCTTGCGGTATTGGTCGGCCCGGTCGGCGACGGTGTTGAGTTCGCGACCGACCCGCGGCTCGGAACCCCCGTGTGCCTGGGGCAGCTTGTCGACCTCGGCGAGCGCACGATCGCGCACCATGCCGGGCGATTGACCGAGCTTGGCCAGCACCGGGGCGACGACCGTGTTGTCCTGGCTGGTGATCGCCACCATCACGTGATCGGGGGTGAGCTCGGGGTTCGACTTCGCCTTGGCTTGGTCGATCGCCGCCGCGAACGCCTCCTGTGTCTTGATCGTCCACGTCTTCGGGTCAAACGCCATACCACGAGCGTATCACCGAATCCTCGATCTTGATACGTAGTCACTCAGGTTTTCTGAGTGGACACGCCGGGACCATGAGACTTCTGGTGGCGGACTCATCCGCCATCCGGGACGGACACATCGATCGCCCAGGCGGTCCCCGAGTTCGCATAACCGGCCGCATCGACGGACTCGAAGAACGCCACGAGGCTGGGATCGGTCGTGGCGGCGACGTGCGAGATGTAGTTCGCCGGATGGTGGCCGAACCCCTGCCCGCCGCCGTCGAACACATCGACGACCTGTTCGCTCGTCGGGTGGCTGACCCCGGTATCGAGCGTGACCAGATCGCTGACGCCGTCGGCGACCCAGCCCGGCTGTCGAACCGCAAACCCGGCCCCCACCTGAGCGATCGAATCGGCGTGTCCCACCAGGTAGCCGGCACCATCGACGGCGGCACCCACCTCGTGGTAGGCAACGCCGCCGAGGTGCCCCAACGCTCCGATCGGGTCGAGATCGAACACACTGCCGAAGAAGCCCTTGCTCTCCTCGACGATCCCGGTGACGTGCCCGTGCCCGACCGCCTCGGCGATGACCGCTGCGTCCTGATGATTCTGGAGGACCAGCACCTCCGTGCCGGCATCGACATGCGGCAGCTGCGGCTCGGAGTGGTAGCCGGCTGCAACGACGTGGGTCACGTCGAAACCGGACGAACCATTGAAGCGCGAGTCGGCAGCCAGATCGAGCGCCGTGTCGGCGCCATAACTGTGACCGACGATCATCAGCTCCGAGCCGAGCGGCACACCGGCCGAGATCAGACCGTCCCACACCATCTCTGCATAACGATTGTCGGAGACCGACGTCGACTGCGACGACGGATAGGCGTACCGATCGACGTCGCGCACGGTGCGATGGCGGTCGTTCAGCCCGAAATCGGGCCGGGACAGATCGGTCACGCCGGGCAGCACGACGAGGTAGCGACCATCCGCCAGTTGCACCAGCTCGAACTCGTCCTGTCGGATCTGGACCTCGTCACTCGTATCGGTCAGGGCACGGATCACGAGATTGCGACCTCGTTCGTCCGCGTTGCACCGAAGATCGCGAACGGCGAACGAACGTCGGCGTCGTAGGTCTCGCCGCTGTCGCCGTAGCGCGAGGAAAACGAATACTCCGCCCACGATCCGGCGCAGGCGTTGGGAAGTGCCAGCTGGGCGTGCTCGCCGGCCAGGCGACGCAAGCGGTCGATCGCCGACGCATCGACGCGCCGAACCCGTCCGACGATTCGGCGCGATCGGCGACCAGCCGAACGAACGAGACGTTCACCCACAGCTCGGTGCTGGCCGCCGCCAGATGGTGCACCGCCGACGCACCCTCCAACTGCAGGTCGGCCAAGTCGCGCTCCAGATCGAACTGGGTGCGGAACCACGCATCCCCGCGGTCGGCCCACGACGACGACGCCCGCCACGCCTGATCGGTGTCGATCCAGAACGCGCTCACAGCTCGACCCAGCTCGCCGGTCGCGACGGGTACCCGGCGATCAGCTGCTCGACGAATGTCAGCCGCCGGTAGCGCCAGACCGCCCTGGCGTACTCGGCGCACACCTCGGCCCGCTCGTCGCACACCCGGGCCAGCCGTCGCATCTCCTCACCCGCCGCGACCAGGTACCCCTGCGAGCGGTCGATCGATTCATCGATCGCCGTGTGTACCAACCCGGGGCCGACGAAGCCCAACACCCACGCACCGACTGTGCCGGCCTCGCGTGACAGGTTCTCACCGATCGTGCGGTAGCGCTCGGCGGCGTCGTGATATTCGGCTGCGGTGGGCACGCTTCGAACTCCTGCGCATCGCAGATCTCACCGGTGGAATGGGTTGTCCACCGCAGTCGGCAAGCACGGTTCGAGCGTAAGAAGATCCCGGCCGGCGAACATGGGGAGGACTCCCCCTGACGCAGGCTCGCCGTCGAGCGCCCGCTCAGGCGAGTTGCTGGGCGTCGAGCGCGTACAGGTCGTCGGCCGGTGCCAGCACCGCCGGCAGCAAGCCGTGCACCGACGGGAGGATCTGCTCGCCGAAGAACCTGGCGCTGGTCAGCTTGGCAGCACGGAACGCCTGATCGTCGCCGGCTCCGGCGCTGACAGCGAGGGCCGCCTTGGCCAGCAGGCCGCCACACACCGTGGTGGCGAGCAACCGCAAGTACGGCGCCGACGACCCGAGCAGCGAGCGCGGGTCGGACGCGGCGATGCCGACCAGATGCGTCGTGGCCTCACGGGCGGTCTCGACCGCCATCGCCAGCCGAGCACCGAAGTCGGCGAGTTCGTCGACCTCGGCCAACTTGGCCGCCCTGACCTCGAACTCGTCGAGCAGATCGGTGATGACACCGCCGCCGCGCATGCTCAGCTTGCGCCCGACCAGATCGGCGGCCTGGATGCCGTTGGTGCCCTCGTAGATGGCCGCGATACGCGCATCGCGGTAGTGCTGGGCCGCACCCGTCTCCTCGACGTAGCCCATCCCTCCGTGGATCTGAACGGCGATCGACGTCAGCTCGTTGCCGAGATCGGTACACAGGCCCTTGGTGAGCGGGATCAGCAGATCGGCCAACTCCTGCCACGCCCGCCCATCTTCGACGTCACCGGCGCTGCGAGCGGCATCGGCCCGATCGAGAGCGGCCGCATTGGTGTACACGAGGCAGCGCATGGCGTCGATCCACGAACGCTGCGTCATCAGCATCCGACGCACGTTGGGGTGCTCGATGATCGGGCTCGACACCCCGGCCGGCGCACCGATCGCGCGGCCCTGCAGCGCGATCCTGGGCGTACTGCAGCGCCTGCTGGTAGGCCCGTTCGCTGATCGCCAGGCCCTGCAGGCCGACCGACAGGCGGGCGTTGTTCATCATCGTGAACATGTTGCGCATGCCGTCGTGCTCGCCACCGACCAGCCAACCGATGGCGTCCTCGTAGGCCATCACGCACGTCGGCGAACCGTGGATGCCGAGCTTGTGCTCGATCGACACACACTGCGCCCCGTTGCGCTCGCCGAGCGAGCCGTCGGCATTGACCAGGAACTTCGGCACCAGGAACATCGAGATGCCCTTGGTGCCGGGGGGCGAACCAGGGGTACGCGCCAACACGAGATGGATCAGGTTGTCGGCACAGTCGTGCTCGCCCCAGGTGATGAAGATCTTCTGGCCGGTGATCTTCCAGGCCCCGTCGCCCCTCCGCCATCGGCCGTCGACCGGCACGGCCTTGCTCGTGACGGCGCCGACATCGGAACCGGCGTGCGGCTCGGTGAGGTTCATCGTGCCGGTCCACTCGCCGGTCAACATCTTCGGCAGGTAGATCGCCTTCTGCTCGATCGGAACCGTGGGCGTGGATGGCGTCGATCGCCCCCTGCGTCAGCAGGGCGCACAACGAGAACGCCATGTTGGCGCTGGTGAGCATCTCCTGCACACCGATCGCCGAGATCCACGGGAAATCGGCTCCGCCGTAGTCGGCGTCGAACGGCATCGCCCCGAACCCCGACTCGACCCACTTGGCGTAGGCCGGCGAAAACTCGGCGGCGTGACCACCGAGCCGTCGCGCTGCCATCGGGCGCCGATCGTGTCACCGTCGCGGTTGGTCGGGGCGACGACCTCGGCCATGAAACGGCCGACCTCGGCCAACACGTCGTGAATCGTCTCGGCATCGACATGACCGAATCGTTCGGTCGCCACGATGCCGTCGAGATCGGCCACATGGTCCATCACGAATCGGATGTCTCGCAGGGGAGGTGTGTAATCGTCCACCACGACAGGCTGTCACACGGACTCTCCGGCGTGAAAGCCGGGTTGCTCGCGCGACAGGTCCCCCTGCTATGTTCGCCCTCCAACAGCAGGTGCCGTCGGTCACACCTCGACGACGTGTGCTTGACCGGGGAGATCGTGGCGATCGTGGCGATCGTGAGGGGATGACATGACGCTGACCGAGCAATCGAAACCATGGCTGCAGGGGCCACCGGGGCGACCACCGTCGCCTCACTGGCGCGCGACTGGGCGACCAGGGTGCCGAACCAGGTCGCCATGCGCGAAAAGGACTTCGGGGTCTGGAAGGAGTACACCTGGGGTCACACCTGGGAACTCGTCGAAACCGCCGCCCACGGCCTGCTGGCGCTCGGCGTCGAACCCGGTGACCGGGTCTCGATCCACGCCGAGGACCGTCCCGAATGGATCATCCTCGACCTGGCGACCGTCGCCGTGCGAGGCATCACGGTCGGCTTCTACCCCACCAACCCGGCCGCCGAGGTCGCCTACCTGCTCGAGGACAGCGGTGCCTGTGTGCACTTCGCCGAAGACGAAGAGCAGTACGACAAGGTCGACGAGATCGGGCGCGCCGCCGTGCCCGACGTGCGCCACATCATCTTCGCCGAACCGCGCGGCATGGTCGGCAAGCCCGACGACCGGCTGGTGTTCTGGGACACCTTCCTCGACATGGGCCGCCAGCATCGGCCCAGCACCCGACCGCCGTCGCCGACCGGATGGCCGCCGCCCTGCCCGACGACGTCATGACGCTGGTGTACACCTCGGGCACGACCGGCCCGCCCAAGGGGGCGATGCTCACCAACCAGAACGCCGCGTTCTGCATCGACAAGATCGTCAACGCCGACGAACGGGTGCCCGGCGGGCCGCCCAATCCCGAAGGACCAGATCGTCACCTACCTGCCGCTGTGCCACGTCGCCGAGCGGATCTTCTCGACCTGGACGATGGTCGGTGCCGGCCCGGTGCTGAACTTCGCCGAGTCGATCGAAACGGTCAACGAGAACCTGCGCGAGGTGCAGCCGACGATCTTCTTCGCCGTGCCCCGGATCTGGGAGAAGCTGCACGCCATGTCGCTGATCCGGGCCAACGACGCCACCTGGTTCAAGAGCAAGATGCTCGGGTTCGGGCTCGGGCTGGCGGCCATCGGATCGGCAAGATCAAGGTCGCCCACGACGGCAACCACACCGCCCAATCACGCCTGCTGGCAGCGATCGGCTGGGTCATCATCTTCCGGCCGATGCGCGAGCGGCTCGGCCTGCGCCGCTGCCGCTACGCCAGTTCGGGTGCCGCCGCGATCGCCCCCGAGGTGCTCGAGTTCTTCATCGGGCTCGGCGTTCCGGTGTTCGAGCTGTACGGCATGACCGAGAACGCCGCCGTGGCGACCGCCAACTTCGTCGGCCGCATGAAGCTCGGCACCGTCGGCGAGCCGTACCCCGACATCGGCTTCCGGATCGCCGAGGACACCGGCGAGATCCAGGTCAAGCACGACGGCGTGTTCAAGGGCTACTGGAACAAGCCCGACAAGACGGCCGAGACCATGACCGACGACGGCTGGCTGATGACCGGCGACGTCGGCGAGTGGGTCGACGGCACCCACGTTCGGATCGTCGACCGCATCAAACACATCATCATCACCTCGGGCGGCAAGAACATCTCGCCGTCCGAGATCGAGAACAGCCTGAAGACCTCGCCGTACGTCAAAGAGGCGATGGTGATCGGCGAGGGCCGCAAGTACCTCACGTCGCTGATCGGCATCGAGCTCGACACGGTCGGCGACTGGGCGCTGCGCCGCAACCTCACCTACACCACCTATCGCGACCTGTCCGAGAAGCCCGAGGTGATCGAGTTGATCGATCAGGTCGTGCAGCAGACCAACGAGAAGTTCGCCCGGGTCGAGAACATCCGCAAGTTCGCACTGCTCCCGAAGGAGCTCGATCACGAGGACGGTGAGTTGACCGCTACCCAGAAACTCAAGCGCAGTGCGATGTTGGACGCCTTCGGCGATCTCGTGGAGTCGTTGTACTGATGGCTCGACTCAACTTCGACGCATCCGAGCCGAGCCACCTGATCGGGCTGACGCTGGTGGTCGGCGGCGTCATCTTCAGCGTGTACGAACTCGTCACCGGCCCCGACATCTTCTCGACGACGCTGCTCAAGTCGCTCGCACTCGGGTCGGTCTACGCCCTGATCGCACTCGGATTCGTGCTGATCTTCAAGGCGACCGAGGTCGTCAACTTCTCACAGGGTGCACTCGCCATGATCGGGGCATTGTTCATCTCGTTCATGGTCGCCGACGAGAACCTGCCGATCATCGGCTTCTTCTGGGAGATTCCGAACCCGATCTATCAGCTCGGCGGGCCCGAGTGGATCCGATGGGGACTCAGCGTGATCGTCGCCCTCGGCTTCGCCGCGCTGCTCGGCCTGCTGATCGAACGGATCGCGATCCGCCCGATGATCGGCGAGCCGTTGTTCTCCGTCGCCGTGATCACGCTCGGGCTCGAGATCGCCCTGCGGGCGCTCGCCAACGACACCGTCAAGATCCAGTTCCGCAATCATCAATGCACCGTGGGGCAACGGCGGCTTCAACATCGGCGACGGGTTCGTCAACTGGGCCTACTTCGCGGCGATCATCACCGCCACGCTGCCGTTCATCGCCGTGTTCTTCTTCTACCGCTCGCGAATGGGGATCGCAATGCGAGCCGTCGCCCACGATCAGGAAGCGGCAATGGCACAGGGCATCAACATCGGCCGGGTGTTCGCGATCGCCTGGGGCGCCGGTGCCGTCCTGGCAGCGCTCGGTGGCCTGTTCGCCACACAGCCACCGGTCAAACAGACCGGCGCCGTCGACGCCGAGGTGTCGCTGGTCGCCTTCCGGGCGCTGCCGGCCGTGATCCTGGGCGGACTCGACTCGGTGCAGGGGGCCTTGATCGGCGGCCTGATCGTCGGCACCGCCGAGATCTACGCCGGCCAGTACCTCAGCGGCCAGACCGCCTGGCTCGGTTCGGGGTACCCGCTGATCGTGCCCTACATCGTGATGATCATCGGGCTGCTGGTCAGACCGTACGGCCTGTTCGGCACTCCAGAGATTCGGAGGGTGTGACACATGTTCCTTCGACCGAATCTCTACACGTCGTACGAGCAGGAATCGCAGATCCTGCCGACCTACACCAAGAAGGTCATCGCCGCGATCGCGATCCTGGTGCTGCTGCTGATGCCGTTCGACATCCCGGTGCTCACGACAGCGACCGACATCCCGGTGCTGCGCAGCATCCCGGTGATCGGCAACGGCATCCCACCGCTGCGGTTCCTCGGCGACAGCAGCTGGCTGCGGGTGCTCGACGAGGTGCTGATCTTCGGGATCGCCGCCCTCGGCCTCAACATCCTGACCGGCATGGCCGGCCAGGTCTCGCTGGGTCACGCCTTCTTCATGGGGGTCGGGGCCTACACGGGCGCCGTCCTGGGTGGCGAGAAGACCGGCAGCGTGTGGGGCTGGAACCTGCCGATCTGGATCTGGCTGCCGGGCGCCGGCATCGGCGCTGCCCTGGTGGGCATCATCGTGTCGCCGGTCGCCGTTCGATTGCGCGGCCTGTACCTGGCGATCGTGACACTCGGCCTGGTGTTCATCGGTATCCACATGTCGAACACGTCGTGGGGCAAGAAGCTCGCCGGTGACCCGGGCCTGGGCCGTGACTTCCCCAGCTACGACATCCGGATCTGGAAGGAAGAGACGCCGCTGGTCTCGATCGACGACGACGGCACCTGGTTCGGCTTTCTCGATGTCACCGACGACCAGAAGAAGTATCTCTTCCTGGCGGTGATCTTCCTGGTGTTCATCCTGCTCGCCAAGAACATCGCCCGCACCCGTACGGGTCGTGCCCTGCAGGCGATCCGCGACCGCGACATCGCCGCCGAGGTGATGGGCGTCCCCGAGTTCAAGTACAAGCTGATCGCGTTCGCCACCAGCTCGTTCTTCGCCGGAGTCGCCGGCGTGTTGTTCGCCTCGTTCGCCGGCAAGCTCCCGGCCACCCAGTTCAGCCTGGTGCTGTCGGTCGAGTTCATCGCGATCTTGCTGATCGGCGGTGTCGGCACGGTCAGCGGAACGATCATGGGCACGTTCTTCGTCGTACTCAGCCCGAAGTTCGTCGAGTCGTTCACCGAATGGCTGTCCGACAAGACCGATGGTGGCGGCGTCAGCGCCAAGGTCGCCGAGGTCGTCATCTCGACCGGGCCCGGGCAACCAGGGACCGATCTCGTCTGCCACCCAGACACCCGGGTATCCACTCAACGTGTTCGACTGGAACCTCGTGCTGTACGGCGTACTGATCATCATCTTCTTGATCTTCGAACCACTCGGTCTGTACGGGATCTGGGTCAAGATCCGCAACTACTGGAAGCGGTGGCCATTCAGTTACTAGTTCGCGACGATCGGTCGTCATGACCGACGTCACGGTGTTCCATCGGCGAGACTCGTCGTTGGGATACAACGAAGATGTGGGGCGTCGACGTCGGCGCCTCCCAAACCCACAACATCAGGGGGAATCCATGAGAAAAATGACCAAGGGAATCGTGCCGTTCGTGGCGCTCGCTCTCGTCGCAGCGGCATGTGGCGGCGACGACGACGCAACGGACGCACCAGACGCGACCGATGCGCCCGACGCGACCGATGCGCCACGACGCGACCGACGCACCACGACGCCACCGACGACCACCGACGCCACCCGACGCCACCGACGAGCCGGCTGCAACGTCGCCGCCACCGGCGGCTGAGATCCTGACCGACGTGGGCGTCACCGACGACACGATTCGGATCGGCCTCAACGCCGACCTGTCGGGCGCCTTCGCCCCACTCGTCACCCAGATCGTCGATGGCCAGGAGGCCTACTGGGAGATCGTCAACGAAAATGGCGGCATCGCAGGCCGTCAGGTCGAGCTCGAGATCATCGACAACGCCTACGACGTCCCGACCCACATGGAGAACTACGCCGAGATGGCCGACACCGGCGACGAGGGTGTCATCATGTTCAGCCAGTCGACCGGTTCGCCGCACACCGCTACCTCCGCTCCGGAGCTGGTCAAGGACGACCTGCTGGCGATCCCGCTGTCGTGGTACTCCGGCTGGGCCGAGAACAGCGAGCTGGGGTCGAACGTGATGGAGCTGTACACCAACTACTGCTTCGAAGGCATGAACGGTGTCGAGTACCTCGCCGGTGTCAACGACGCCACAACGATCGCGATCGTCTCGTTCCCGGGTGAGTACGGCCAGGACGGCGCCGCCGGCGCCAAGATCGCCGCAGAAGCGCTCGGCCTCGAGATCGTGTACGACGGCGAAGGTGCCGGTCGTGCCCGGCGCCGACCAGACCCCGGTGATCACCGAGCTGGTCAACGCCGCACCCGACATCGTCTGGGCGACCCTCAACCCGACGACCCTCGCCGAGATCCTCGGCGCAGCGTACCAACAGGGCCTGCACCGCCAAGTGGGGCGGCAACTCGCCGACCTGGAACTATCAGCTGCTCGCCACCGATCTGGCCACCGCCGCCGATGACGTCTACACCCACTCGACCTACACCGCCCTGTGGGGTGCTATCGACACGCCAGGTATGACCGCGATGATCGAGGGCATGCGCGCCAAGCGGCCCGAAGCCGTGCTGTCCGACACGTACATCGTCTCGTGGACCGAGGGCATGGCCACCAAGGCGCTGCTCGAGCAGGCCGCCGCCAACGGCGACATGACCCGAGCCGGCGTCGTGGCCGCACTGCAGGATGTCAACGTCGACTTCCAGGGCCTCGCCCCGGATCAGACCTGGTCCGGT
>CAVRNX010000020.1:0-62974 GCA_963722635.1 uncultured Acidimicrobiaceae bacterium | reverse complement strand
CAATGCAACCATGCCGGCCGCCGTCCCCAGCAACAGGCCCACAAAGACGAAGAGGTGCCACTTCTCGCTGATCTGGGTGGCGCCGACCAGACCAACAGTTGCGAGGCTGGCGGACGTGATGACGATGCGGCGCAGACCGAACTTCAGAAGCAGCGCACCGGCAAACGGCGCTACGACCGCGAACACCACCAGCATGGTGGCTATCCCGCCGGAGACATCGGCGCGTGCCCAGGTGAACTCTTGCGTGATCGGCAGGAGAATGACGCTCATCAGGCTGACGGCTGCTGAGTTGCAGATCGTGACCATGAAGGTGAGCGCGACCATTACCCAGCCGTAATGGATGCCTCGGCGTGCCAACCAGGGCGCCAGTGCGTTCGCTAACATCACCTATTCCAGACGCTCAGGCCGGTCACCGGGACCCGATATAGCTTGAGATCCACCAGACGTTTCCAAACGAGTCCTTGAACCCTGCCTGGCGTTCATCGTATGGCTTATCGACTGGTTCAGCTACTGATTGAGCCCCCATTTCCACTGCCCGGCGGTAGGCGACATCGACGTCAGGGACATAGACGTAAATCGAGCCGGGCGATCCGTGCGCCGAAGGCGGCTCCCCGGTTTCCAGTACCAGTACCGAATGGCGTTGTTGACGAAAGGCCGGCCGGGTCTTGACACTGGCGTCAGTACGGAGCCGGCCAAGGAGGCCTCGTGAGTCAAGGCGAGCAGCACGCGAAGCGCAAGATCATCAACTGGCCCGAGTACAACAGGGCGCTGGTTCAGCGCGGCTCGATCACCTTCTGGTTCGACCGCGACATCGAGGCGGTGTGGTTCGCGAAGAAGACCGGCCCGACCGGGCGCGGTCTGGACAAGACCTTCAGCGACGAAGCGCTGCAGGCCTGCCTGGTGCTGCGCGTGCACTACGGCCTGACGCTGCGCGCGATGGAAGGGTTCGTCAACTCGCTGTTCTCGCTGATGGGTCTGCCGCTCAAGTGCCCCGGCTACACGCTGTTCTCCAAGCCCCGAGTGCAGGGACTTGCGGTGTCGGTGCCGCGACGCTTGCCTGCGGGTGCGGTAGACATCGTGGTCGACTCGACCGGCCTGAAGGTCTACGGCGAAGGGGAATGGAAGGTGCGCCAGGCCGATGTAGCCGACGCCGGCCGTCATGTTCTCCTCGAATCGGCCGGTCGACCCGAGGGTGAGCGCTGCGCCGCCGAACCCGGCGATCAGACCGCCCACGATCACGTTGCGGTACCGCACCCGATACACGTCGATGCCGAGCGTGTCGGCCGCCTTCGGGTGCTCGCCGACGGAACGGGAACGGAGTCCCCATCGGGTGTGGAACAGCCCGATGTGGATCAGCACCACGAGCAGGAGCATGCCGTAGAGGAAGATGTTGTTCTTGAAGAACATGTTGCCCGATCACCGGGATGTCCTCGAGCAACGGGATCGAGATCGTACTCGAATCGGCCGGGCGAGTTGAAGTCGGGGTTCGGGCCGAGAACCCGTGTGGCGAGGAACGAGGTCAGTCCCGAGTGCGAAGATGTTGATGACGACGCCGGCGATGATCTGGTCGACGTGGTACTTGATCACCAGCACGGCGAGCACGGCGCCGAGCAGTGCACCGATCACCATCGCCCCGAACAGTCCGATCCACTTGCCGGCGGTGGAACCGACGATGGTGCCCGACGAACGCAGCGCTGAGCAGCTGGCCCTCGATGCCGATGTTGATCACGGCGACCCGCTCGCACATGAGGCCGGTGAGCCCGCCGGTCGGCGACGGGCACCGACAGCACCACCATCGAGGTGAGCATGCCGACGAGGCTGAACGACTGCCCGGCGGCGGCCCAACCGAGGAACGCGAGCACGAACAGCACCATCGCGCCGCCGAGCACGGCGTTCGTCCATCGGCCGAATCCCCGCACGAGCTGGACGACGCCGAGGACCGCCGAGGATCACGGCGACGATGATCGACATGGTCCGGGGTCGAATGTCCAGTCGAGTCGTTCGAATCGATCGCGCGGCAGGGCCAGCTTGAACGTGGCGTCCATCGTGGCGTCGTCGTCGAAGGCGAAAGCGAAGAGCACGAAGACGGCCAGGGCGAAGTAGATGCCGCCGAGGATCCGCGCTCGCTTCTCCTCCGGTGTGGCCCGGACCTTGGCCGGTTCGTCGAGGAGCGGTGTCGACGTTGGTCATGCCGACCACCCCGTCGTGATCTGGCCGGTTCCTTCATCGTGTCGGTCTTGATGCGATAGATGGCTCGCACCAGTGCCGGAGCGGCGATGAAGACGATGATCAGTGCTTGGATGACCTCGACCAGATCGATCGGGATCCGTTCGGCTCCCTGCATCTGGCGGCCGCCGGCGGTGAGTGCACCGAAGAGCAGACCGGCCCACACGACGCCGACCGGTCTCGATCTTCCGAGCAGCGCCAGGGCGATGGCGTCGAAGCCGATGCCGGCGCTGAAGGCGGTCGAGCCCTGGTAGGGCGGAAGCCCGATGATCTGATTGGCGCCGGCCAGGCCGGCCAACGCACCGGATGTGGCCATGACCGCGACAGTGAGCCACACGACGTTCATGCCGGCGTACTTCGCGGCGTCGGGGTTGGCGCCGACGGTGCGGAACTCGAATCCGACGCTCGACCGATACATCAACCAGTGAACGAGCGGCGGCGGCGCCGAGAGCGATCAGGAAGCCGATCGTGACCCGGTAGTCGGACCCGAACAGATGCGGGGAAGCTGGGCGCCGGAGTTGATCGGCTTCGAGATCGGGTCGGATCGGCCGGTCTGCTGGAACACCGTTCGACTTGAGCAGCCACTGGGCGAGGAACAGCGCCGATGAAGTTGAGCATGATCGTCGTGATGACTTCGTGAGCGCCGGTCTTGGCCCGGAGCAGCCCGGCGATCCCGCCCCAGACCGCCCCGCCGAGAATGGCCCCGATCAGTGCGAGGGGAATGAGCACGATGCCCGGTGCGTCGACGGTGAACCCGACGTACAGAGCCGTCATTCCGCCGATGACGATCTGGCCTTCAGCGCCGATGTTGAACAGACCGGCCTGGAAGCCGACAGCAACGGCCAGCCCAGCCAGTATCAGCGGCGTGGCAGCGAACAGGGTCTCGGAGAGCGCGTTGACCGAACCGAACGAACCTTCGAACAGGGCCACGTAGGCCCCACTGACCGAGTCGAACGTCCGGGAGAACGCCTCACCGGGGTCGTTGCCCCACAGCTTCAGGATGTCGACGTCGGTCACGGCAATGATGAAGCCGCCGATCAGCAAGGCTGTGATGAGGGCCAACGTCGGGACGAGCAGAGCAGTTCGAAGAGTGCGCCAGTCCGACGCCGGTGATCTCGTCCATCACGGCTGCGGACTCGGTCACTCGGTCACGCCTCCGCCTTGTAGTCGGTTCGTCGGCCTGCGGCACCGCGATCCGAACATGTACAGGCCGACTTCGGTGTTGGTCGTCTTCTTCGGGTCGAGCTCGGCCACGATCCTGCCGTCGAACATCACCAGCAGGCGATCGGACAAGGCCATCACCTCGTCGAGCTCCGACGAGACGATCAGGACGGCAGCGCCGCCGTCTCGCTCCTCGACGATTCGCGAGTGGATGTATTCGATCGAACCGACGTCGATGCCTCGGGTCGGTTGGGACGCGATGATCGAGATCGACGTCGCGGCTGAACTCGCGGGCAGCGATGACCTTCTGCTGGTTGCCGCCGGACAGGTGAAGAGATCGACCTCGACGTTCGGGGTTCGGATGTCGTACTGCTCGACGAGCTCGACCGCGTGGTCCCGTGCGGCGTCCCAGTCCATGATGATGCCCCTGGAAAACGGGTCGTCGTAGTAGGAGTCGAGCACCATGTTCTCGGTCACGCTGAAGCCGACGACCAGACCGCTTCGCTGGCGATCCTCCGGAACGTGGGCCACGCTGGTGGCGGTGCATGTCCCGAGGTGACGCCAGGGTGACGTCGTGCCCCTTGACGCGTGACGCGCCCCGCAAGTGGCGGACGGAGTCCGGTCAGGGCCTCGACCAGCTCGGTCTGTCCGTTGCCCTGGACCCCGGCGATGCCGACGATCTCGCCGGCCTGCACAGTGAAGCTGACGTCGTCGACTGCGATCTGGTTGCGATCGTCGAGCACGTCGAGCTTCTCGACCTCCAGGACGGCATCGCCCGGCTGGGCCGTCGTCCTTGTCGACGACGAGGTCGACCGGGCGACCGACCATCAGGGTGGCGAGCTCTTCCTCGTCGGTCTCGGCCGGGATCGACCTCGGCGACCGTCCGGCCCTGACGCATCACGACGATGCGGTCGGCGATGGCGAGCGCTTCCTTCAGCTTGTGGCTGATGAAGATGATGCCCTTGCCGGCTCGCCTTGCAGCGTCTTCGATGATCCCGAAGAGCTCATCGACCTCCTGGGGCGTCAGCACCGCGGTCGGCTCGTCGAGTACGAGGAACTCGGCGTCGCGGTAGAGCACCTTGATGATCTCGACCCGCTGCTGAACGCCGATCGGCAGGTTCTCGACCAGCGCCGTCGGGTCGACGTCGAAGCCGTACTGCTCGGAGATCTCGCGTACCGTCTGTCTCGGCGTCGCGGCGGTTGATCACGCCGGTTGCATTGGTCGGCTCGACGCCGAGAATCGACGTTCTCGGCCACGGTGAAGACCGGGACCAGCATGAAGTGCTGATGCACCATGCCGATGCCCGGCGGCGATCGACTCGGCGGGTGAACCGAGCACGAGCGGCTCGCCGTCGATGAGGATCTCGCCCTCGTCGGCGGAGTAGAGCCCGTAGAGGACGTTCATCAGCGTGCTCTTGCCGGCGCCGTTCTCGCCGAGCAGCGCGACCAGCTCGCCCTCGCTCGACGGTCAGATCGACCGACGTCGTTGGCGAGGACACCAGGAAACCGTTTGGTGATCCCTCGTAGTTCGAGCTGCACGTGCTCGTACCTCCTCTGGTCGGACAGCCCTCGACAGTCGGACGCCGGTGAGGAGCGCGGCGTCATGCCGCGCCCCGCGCCGTCGATATCGGATCGGTCAGCTGCCGTCGACCGACTGGGTGCCGGCGATGATGTCGGCCCTGAGCTGCTCGACCTCGGCCTTGGTCTCGTCGCTGACACGATGCGCGTCGAAGTCGTGGAACGGGGAGAGGTCGACGCCATCGTTCGACAGGAAGCCACGGGTGTTGCCCGGGGTGAACGTGCCGTCGCCGTCGCCGCGATCGACTCGGCCACGCTCAGTGGCCATCTTCTTCTCGACCGAGGTCAGCCACAGGTCGGAGTACTCGGGAGCGCGTGACGAACTGGTCGGTATCGACACCGATCAGGGCGCCGAACACGTCACCGTCGGCGCCCATGCCGAGGTCCTGCATGGCGGCGCCGGCACCGAGGTTGATCTGACCACCGACCGGCATGATCACGTCGGCGCCCTCGTCGAGCAGGCTCTGGGCGGTGGCCCGGGCGATGTCGAGGTCGGTGAAGTCACCGGTGAACAGACCCGTGTCGGGGTTCGCCGGATCCCAGCCGAGCACCTTGACGTCGGTGCCCTTGTCCTCGTTGTACTTCTGGACGCCCCAGTAGAAGCCGTCCATGAAGATGGAGACGGTCGGGAAGTTGGCGCCACCGAAGGTGCCGACGACCCCGGACTCGCTGACCGATGCTGCGACGTAGCCGGCCAGGAAGGCGGCCTCGTCGGTCTGGTAGGTGAGCTCGATCACGTTGTCGAAGGTGACGTCGACGGGCGGGTCGGCCGCGAAGTCGAAGAAGTCGACGTCGACGATCGTCCAATTGATGTCGGGATTGGCCGGAGCGTTCTCCTGGGTGACCGCGTCGAGAGCGAAGCCGACGGTGACGATGTGCTCGCAACCCTGTGACGATCATCTGGTCGATGTTCGGCTGCCAGTCGGCCTCGGCGTCGCACTCGAGGTAGAACGAATCGGGCTCGGGCAGCGCATCGCCGGCCGTCGATGGCGTCGAGAACGCCCTGCCAAGCGGTGGCGTTGAAGCTCTTGTCGTCGATGCCGGCGAGGTCGGTGACGAGGCACGTCTTGAGTGCCGGCTGCGGTGTCGTCGCCGGTGTCGTCGCCGGTGTCGTCGCCGGTGTCGTCGCCTGGCCGGTGCGGTTGTTTCTGGCGGATCGTGATCGGTCGTCGTCATCGCCGCCGCAGGCCGCAAGGACCAGTGACGCGGCGAGACCTGCCGCGAGTAGGCGCTTGGTCTTGATCATGTCTCCCCCTTCTGGGACGAGGTAATTCGTGGTGTTCACGTGAACACGTTCACGATACCCGCTGGCAGCCCACGCAACCGCACATCCCGTCAGGTGTGAGGTCGATCGGACCGATCCCGTCGTCGTGGCGCCCGGTTTGCCAGACTGCGTGCATGTCACTCGTCCTCACCGATATCACCGAAGGCGTTGCACGCCTCACGCTCAACAATCCCGACGAGCGCAACACGATGACCGCCCCGATGGTCGAGGCGATCGTGGCGGCGATGGACGCGTTCGAGGCCGACGAGTCGGTCGGCGCGATCGTCGTCACCGGTGCCGGTTCGGCGTTCTGCGCCGGGGCCAACCTGGGCAATCTCCAGACGGCGACCCGCGAGAGCCTCGCCAAGGTCTACGAAGGGTTCCTCCGGATCGCCCGCAGCCCGTTGCCCACCCTGGCCGCCGTCAACGGCCCGGCGGTCGGGTGCCGGTATGAACCTCGCCCTCGGCTGTGACGTTCGGATCGCGGCCACCCGGGCCCGGTTCGACACGCGATTCCTCCAGATCGGCTTGCACCCGGGCGGCGGCCACACCTGGATGCAACGTCGCATCGTCGGCCAACAGGGTGCCATGGCCGCCGTCGTGTTCAGCCAGGTGCTCGACGGCCCCGAGGCCGAACGTGTCGGGCTCGCCTACAGATGTGTACCCGACGACGAGTTGCTCGGTGCCGCCCACGAGTTCGCCCGGGGCGCAGCAACGGCACCGCGGGAACTGGCGATCCTCACCAAGC
Source organism: uncultured Acidimicrobiaceae bacterium (assembly GCA_963722635.1). GTDB lineage: Bacteria > Actinomycetota > Acidimicrobiia > Acidimicrobiales > Ilumatobacteraceae > Ilumatobacter. The sequence continues at coordinate 55,997 of CAVRNX010000020.1, read as the reverse complement.
AGACGATTCAGGACATGGCCGACATCGACGCCCACGCCGACGCCGTGGAGCGAGAGTTCGATCCGCAGCTGTGGACTGTCAAGCAACCGTGGTTCGAGGAGCGAATCGCGGCGCTCAAGGCGAGGATTTCGAGCAAGAAGTAACGGTGCGTGGTCGGCGTGGAGCGGCGGAGGAATTCGCGCACAACTGTTACCAAAGTCCATACCCAGAGGGGGGACGAGGTGAGCTATTCTTCGGTCATGGGGAGGAGCTACACCAACCAACGAGGAGGTAGCCAATGAGCCAGCGTCACCGCACTGCCGAAGTGCCGTTGCCGCCCAAGCAGGAACTGCGTGCCCGCGCCCACGGCGAGCGGCATCGGATTCATGTGGAGCTCAACCAGGTCGCGCAAGAGGTGAGCGCCGGACTCGATGCAGAGGATCTGCACGAGCCGGGCACCGCCTGGAAGCCGGTCCATCACCACGACTCCGAAGTCGCCAAGACAAAGTTGCGAAGCAGAACTCGCAAACAGCGTCACTGGAAGACGAAGATGTGGAAGCGGCGCACCAAGATGCGCCAGGAGAAGGCCGAGGCGTTCCGCCTCGCCGGCGAGCCCTGATCCTCTCCGTCCCGTTCGATTGGAGCCGGCTGCCGGTCGAGCTGACCGTCAGCCGGTGATCCAGGCTGCCGTCAGCTCGTCTTTGCGATCGGCCCATTCCTCGGACGTGATCGCGTACCGCACGTGATCCTCCCAGACGCCGGCGATCTCGAGGAAGCGTTCTGCGACGCCTTCGTTGCGGAACCGTAGCTTGTCGACGACGCGTCGGCTGTTGGTGTTGCGCGGCACGATACAGATCTCGATCCGGTGCAGCTGGAGCTGGTCGAAGGCGAACCTTGCCAGCACCACCACCGATTCGGCGATGTAGCCGTGGCCTGCCTTGGCGTGGTCGATCCAATAACCGACCGATGCGCTCTGCAGCGCCCCCCGTGTGACGTTGTTGATGTTGGCCTCTCCGGCGAAACGCTGATCGATGAAGACACCGAACGGATAGGCGTGATCGGTCGAGCGTTCCCGGTCGCGGGCCGCGCAGCGAGCCTCGAACGCGCTGCGGTCCCTGGTGACATCGGGCATCGTCGGCTGTCGGATCGGCTCCCAAGGCACGAGCCAGTCCTCGTTGCGAACGCGTACCTCGCGCCAGGCTGAGAAGTCCTGCGGTCCCAGCGGTCGCAGCATGACGCGGCGCCCGTACAGCCTGGGTGCCGGCTGACGCCGCAGCAGTGACGAGGGGTGGCGGGCCATCGCTCAGCCCTGGTGCCGACCATGCAGGGTGACGCGGTCGAGGCGAAGACGGCGCATGACGGCCAACACGATGCTGCAGGTTGCCACGATCGACTCCACGTGGGCCGACGGTAGTCCGGGATTGTGGGCGCGATCGGACGCCGACTCGGTGGCGACGATCCGGAAGATCTCCTCGCCGGCGTCGCGGGTGAGCTCGATCGATTCGGGCACCTCGTCGGCGCCGAGTTCGACGCCTGCCAGCGAGCTGATCGTCGGGCCGGCGAACGTGAGTCTGGCGGCGTCGAGGAAGTTGGGATGCTGGCGAACGATGTCGTCGAGGTGGTCGGTGATGGTGCCGAGCGCATTGGTGAGCGCCTCTGGCCTGGGCGGGTCGGTGTCGGCCAACCAGCGGGAGGTGAGGTTGTCCGACCCCCACGGGATGTGATGATCGATCTCGTCGCCACATCGAACTCGCGTGTGATCGGCGGACACGATGATCACGTCGGCGGGATCGTCTCGTTCCAGCCGTGCGGCGATCCATCGACCGACAGGATCGTCGCCGCCGGCGAGAAACCAGGCCCAGTGGGCATGCAGGCACTTCACGCCCAGGCGCGTGCCGCCCACGCCACCGGAGGGACGTGGGCCGACGTGATCGGGAGCGATCGCGGCGTCGCGCTCCGCGGCGTAGCGAGCGTGAGCCTCGGCCAGCTCGCCCGGATCGATCTCGGCTTCGGCGGCATCTGACACCACCGGCCGCCTCGAGTCTGCCCGACGCGACGGATCTCGTTCGGGCCGATCAGCCAGTAGCGGGTCGGCATCGGGGTGCCGTCATCGAGAAACGGGGCGTTGCGCAAGACCACGGGATCACCGTCGTCGCCGCGAACGACGATCTCGTAGTCGCTTTGGGGCTGGCGCCCCAGCAGCTCGCGTACCCGAGCCCGATCGTCGGGCGCCCCGCTCACCTGCGGCGGCGCAGCAGCAGCAGCAGCAGCAGGATCGCGGCGATCGCCGGCCCGAGCCGCTTGAGCAGCGCAGGGCCGGCCATGTCGGCCAGGTCGACCGGATCGGCGGCCGGGCCCTCGATCTTGCGGACACCGGGTGCCTCGGCGACGGGGGTCTCGGCAGCGGTCGGTGCGTCGGCCTCGTCGGTGTCGCGCCGGAGGTGTCGTCGGCCCCAGGGCCCTGCTCGTCGAGCATCGTGTTGAGATTGTGCGAGAACTGATCGATCAGCTTGCGGCTGACGTCGCCCATGATGCCGCGCCCGAACTGGGCGACCTTGCCGGTGATGTGGAGATCGGCGGTGACGACGCACTTGGTGCTGGTGGGCGAGAGTGCTTCGGCGGTGGCGCTGATGTCGGCCTCGGCGTTGCCGCGCCCGCCGGTGTCGCGGCCCTTGGCCTTCGAACATCGCGGTGTGGTTGGCGTCGTCACGTTCGACGAAGTGGGCCTCACCCTTGAACTTGGTCGACACGGCGCCGAGCTTGACCTTGACGTTGCCGCGGTAGATGTCGCCCTCGATCTCTTCGAGTTGGGCCCCCGGTAGGCATGGGGCGATCCGCTCGATGTCGCAGATGATCGGCCAGGCCTCGTCGATCGGCCGGTTCACGGTGAATTCGTTGACGATTTGTTCTGCCATGTCCGAAGATCCTCCAAGGTGTCGATGTCAGCAGGCGACCCCGGGCAGGGTACCTCGCTGCACGAGGTCGGCCCGCAGCCGGATCAGCGATCGGGCACCCTCGTCGCCGCTTCTCGGGAGCAGCGGCCAGATCTCACGATCGAGCCGAACCGGGTTGCGGCGTTTGCCATCGTAGGTGGCGACGGCGATCGGCGACGCAGCGGCGGCGACCAGGCGCCAGGCGACGGGATCGACGAACGGCTGATCAGCGAGCCCGACCACGATCGCGTCGGCGCCGAGTTGCTCGGCTTCGGTGAGACCGACCTGCAGCGAGGTGCTCTGGCCATCGGCCCACTTCGGGTTGTGGACCAGGCGGACGCGGTCGTCGGGCGGGAGCTCGAGGTCGGTCGCTCCGGTGACCACCACCACGGGTCCGACGTCGGCTTCCAGCGCGGCGTCCACCGAACGCGCGGCGACGGAGCGGCCCTCGACGGCGACGGTCAACTTGTGGCGACTGCCTGCGAACCGCGTGCCGGCACCGGCCGCCAGCAACACGACCACGACCCGTCCGGCGTGGCGCAGCTCGTGCTCGGCGGCGGGGGACATGCCCGAAGTATGCCCAGTCGCACCGAGCACCAGTGATCGAGGCGTCGCTTGGGCGCCGATCTCATGACAATTGTTACGAACGAATGTCGGAACGGGGTGTTTGTTACGGTCGCGTGACGATAGGTTGCTTCTCGACCGGACGGCTGTTGGGCCCGCCGGGAGAGCCCCTCATGACTCGCATCACTCACCACACCACACGAACCGCCGCGCGCGTGGCGCCGATTCGCCGCCGGTCTCTTGATCGTCGGCGGCGTGTTGACGGCCACCGCTATCGGCACCGCCGAAGCGCGGCCGCGGACGACGTCGGACGTCGTCGCCGCCGAGGCCGACCCGCGCCCTCGATGCCCTGACCAGCTGGCAAGCGACCCAGAGCCCTGCCGACTACGTGCGGTTCGTCCAGGCTCGCGAAAGCACCGCCACCATCACCGCAACCGAACTCGAGCTCGACGTCGACCTGTTGCGCCGAGAGTGGGCGAGTACCAGCAGTGAGAAGCAACAGACGTTGCTGGCGGCGATGACGCAGCTGGGTGTTCCGTATCGTTCCCTGAAGTCGTTGCCGGGCGTCGGATTCGACTGCTCCGGTCTGACGATCTGGGCGTTCGAACAGGCCGGGCTCGGGATTCCCCGCGTCAGCAATCAACAGTTCCGTGCGTCGAACGAAGTCGAGTACGACGAAGCTCAGGCGGGCGATCTCGTGTACTACCCGGGCCACGTCTCGATCTATCTCGGCGCTGACGCGATGGTCCACTCGCCAGACGCAGGCAGCCATGTCGAGGCGGTTCAACTGCCGACCGGCAAGTCGCTGCAGTTCGGTGATCTCGCCGGTCCGGTCGCCGCCGGCGAGGCCTCAGGCCTCGAGCGTGTGTACACCGCCCTGGTGGATCGGGCCACTCCCGTCACGAAGTGACGGGGTGATCGTGCCGGTTCGACGGGCGATGATCTCGGCACAGATCGAGATCGCCGTCTCCTCCGGGGTGCGGGCACCGAGATCGAGTCCGATCGGCGACATCAGCCGCTCCACGTCGGCAGCGTCCGTGACGCCGACATCGGCGAGACGCTCCATCCGTTTGGCGTGAGTCGTGCGGCTCCCCATCACGCCGATGTAGCCGACCTTCGTCGCCAGGGCGCCTTGCACGGCCGGTACGTCGAACTTCGGGTCGTGGGTGAGGATGCAGACTGCATCGCGCGTTCGCAGTTCGGCGCCGCGCTGCTCGAACACCGGGGTCGGCCACGTGACGCGCACCTCGTCAGCCATCGGGAAACGGCGTCGGGTGGCGAAGATCTCGCGGGCGTCGCACACCATGACGCGGTAGCCGAGCACCTTGGCGACCTTTGCCAGAGCCGCCGTGAAATCGACGGCGCCGAAGATCCACATCTGGGGTGGTGGTGCCCAGCTCTCGACGAAGACCCGAACGATCGGGGTGTCGAGCAGGTCCTCGGGCGTGGTTTCACCCGCCGGGCCGTAGTGGCGGATGCCGGAGCGGCCCGCCTCGAGCTCGGCGAGAGCGTCACGGCGGGCAACTCGATCGAGCTCGGGATGCCCGAGTGAGCCGATCGGTTCGTGACCGGGCCGCACGAGCAGCTTGTCGCCGAGGTGGGGCCCGTCGATCACCGTGATCAGGGCGACCGGCTGCTCGGCCCGAAGGTCGTCGGCGAGCATGTCGTAGATCGAACTCACCAGTTCAGCTCCTCGATGAACAGGCGGATCGTGCCACCACAGGTGAGCCCGACGGCGAATGCTTCGTCATCGCTGTATCCGAACGTGATCACGCCGGCATCGCGTTCGCCCTGCAGGATCGACAGCGCCTCCGTCACGACGGCACCCTCGACACAGCCTCCGCTGACGCTGCCGACCACTTCGCCGGCCTCGTTGACCGCCATGGCGGCGCCGGGGTCGCGCGGGCCGGAGCCCTCGATGTCGACCACCCTGGCCAATGCCACCCGGCGGCCATCGCTGCGCCACCGGTCGATGTCATCGAGCAGGTCTTTCATGATCCCATTCTGCCGCGCCACGTTGTGTCAGACACAACGTGGCGCGGGGCTCACGGTTCGTTGATGACCTGTGCGAGTCGCTCGATGGCGTCGATCGAGTGGCCTTCGACGAAGGCGTCGACGAAGGGGAGTGCCGCCGCCATCCCGCGTGCCAACGGTGCGTAGCCGGGCGTGACCTTGAGCGGATTCACCCACACCACCTTGTGGGCGGCTCGCTGCAGGCGTTGCATCTGTTCGGCGAGCACCTCTGGGTCGCCCCGATCCCAGCCGTCGGAGAGCACCACCACGATCGCACCGCGCGCCATGCCGCGCTGTCCCCATTCGTTGTTGAACACTTCGAGCCCGTCGCCCAGCCGCGTGCCGCCCCCGTAGTCACTGACGCGGGACGCTGCACGTGCCAGCGCCTCGTCGGGGTCGCGTGAGGAGAGTTCCCGAGTGAGCCGGGTCAGTCGTGTGCCGAGCGCGAACGCCTCGACCTTCTGGCGGCCGGCGACGGCAGCATGTACGAACCTGATCAACGCTCGCGCATAGGGCTCCATCGACCCGCTGACATCGAGCAGTAGTACCAGCCTGCGATTGCGTGTGCCGGGCCGTTGGTAGTGGCGCCGGATCGGTTCACCCCCGGCTCGCATCGCGGCGCGCACGGTGCGCCGCAGATCGGGGCGATCAGTGCGTCGGTCGGCGGCGGTGAGCCGCAACGAGCGGCGCGGCGAACCGACCAGGCGCAGGGTGCCCATCAGCTGTTGCGCCTCGATCAACTCCTCCGGGGTGTAGTCGGCGAAGTCCTTCTGGCGCAACACCTCGGTGGCGCTGAATCGCAGCTCGATCACCGGATCGTCCGACGCCTCCGCTCGATCGGGATCGGTGCGGTCGTCATCGGCATCGTCGTCGATCGCGAGCGTGACGTGGAGTGGCTCGTCGAGTTGCACCTCGACTGTGGCCGAGGCGTGGTCCCAGAACACCCGAAACGCCCGGTCGTACAACTCGTGGTCCTCGGGTCGCCGTACGAGCGTGGCGCGCCCTGCCCAGTAGGTGGTCTGACGATCGTTCAGCCCCGTCGCGACCAGTGCCTCGGCGAAGGCGATCGTCGAACTGGTCGGAGCATCGATGCCGGCGCCCCGCAACACGCGGCTGAAGGCGACAGCGATCTCGCCCCCGTCACGTGTGCCCAGGACCGTCGTCATCGCGAAAGGTTCAGGGTCTGCTGTTGGGTGCGCTCGACGGCCTGTTTCACGATCCCAGCCACGCCGTGCTGTTCGACGCGGTGGTGATCCTCGCGGTACTTCAGGACCGTGCCGAGCGTGGTGGCGACGCTGCGTTCGTCGAGTTCGGTCACGCCGAGGCGTCCGAGCGCGTTGGCCCAGTCGATCGTCTCGGCGACGCCGGGCGGCTTGTAGAGATTGAGGTCGCGCATCGACTCGACGGCGGCAGCCACCTGGCGAGCGAGGAGGTCCGTGCAGGCCGGTACGCGAAGGCGGACGATCGCCACCTCGCGTTCGAATCCGGGGTGCTCGACCCAGTGGTAGAGGCAGCGCCGCTTGAGGGCGTCGTGCACATCGCGGGTGCGGTTCGACGTGAGGATCACGATCGGTGGCGTCTGTGCTCGGTAGACCCCGAGCTCTGGCACCGTGATCTGGAAGTCCGACAGCACCTCGAGCAGATACGCCTCGAACTCGTCGTCGGCGCGATCGATCTCGTCGATCAGCAACACCGGCGGCGGGCCGGCGCCATGACCGATCGCACGCAGCAATGCCGCGCTTGATCAGGAACCGCTCCTGGTACAGCTCGGCCTCGACCGCGTCTGACGAACGCCCGGTGGTCTCGCCGGTCGCCTCGGCGGCGCGCAGATGCAGCAGCTGTCTGGCGTAGTCCCAGTCGTAGACGGCTTGCGAGGCGTCGATGCCCTCGTAGCACTGGAGGCGGATCAGCTCGCCGCCGGTCCAGGTCGCCAACACCTTGGCCAGCTCGGTCTTGCCGACCCCGGCCTCGCCCTCCAGCAACAACGGGCGCTGCAGCTCGAGCGCCAGGAAGACGGCGGTGGTCAACCCGTCGTCGGGCAAGTACCCGTGGTGGGTCAGCGCGTTGAGCACATCCGATGGAGTCACGACGGCGACGCTATCTCGCAACGGGCAGCCGGTCCGCAGCGGCCAGTGTCGCCGGTCAACTGTCGAAGCCGAGACCCATCTTGTCGAGGCTGCGCAGCCACAGATTGCGTTTGCCGGTCTTGTCTTCGCGGTTGAGCGACCAACGTGTCGCCTGGATGCCGGCGAAGCGGAACGGTTCGGGTGGGAACGGCAGCGGACGCGACTTGACGAACTCGGTCTGGGTGGCGACGCTGCGCCTGCCGTGCAGCAGGTCGAGCATCACCGAGGCTCCGAATCGTGACGCAGCGACACCCAGCCCCGTGTACCCCAGGGCGTAGGCGACACGCCCGCCCATGGCCCGCCCCCAGAACACCGAGAAGCGGCTGGACGTGTCGATCACGCCACCCCAGATGTGGGTGAAGCGGATGCCATCGAGTTGCGGGAACGTCTCGAAGAAGTGCTGGCTGAGCTTGGCCCACGTCTCGGGCCGGCTCTCGTGTTCGGTCGTGACCTTGCCGCCCCAGTAGTAGACGGCGTCGTAGCCGCCCCACAGGATCCGATTGTCCTCGGTCAGTCGGTAGTAGTGGAACTGGTTGGCGAGCTCGGACAGGCCCTGTCGATGCTTCCATCCGATCGACGCCATCTGCTCGTCGGTGAGCGGTTCGGTCACCATGCAGTAGTCGTACACCGGGGCGATGTAGTTGCTGAGACGCTTGAGGATCGGTTTGAAGGCGTTCGTGCACAGCGCCACCTTGCCGGCCCGGATCGCGCCCGAGGGGGTGGTGACCATCACGCCGATCCCGTCGCGTTTCAGGTCGGTCGCCTTGGAGTCTTCGTAGATCCGCACACCGAGCGACTCGGCGGTGCGCTTGAGCCCCCAGACCAGGCGGGCAGGGTCGACGATTGCGCTGCCGCGCTTGTCCCACAGGCCGCCGGTGAAGATCGGCGAGTGGACCTGGGCCCGCATCGCCTCGGCATCGAGCCACTCGACGTCGCGGCCCAGCCGTTGCAGCAGCTCGTATTCCTGGTGGACCTCTTCGAGATACGACGGCGGGTGGGATGCGTTGGCGACCGAGATCACCCCACTGCGTTGGTAGTCACAGTCGATGTCGTACCTGCGGATCGACGTCTCGATCTCGTCGAGATTGCGCTCGCCGAGTTCTTCGAGCAGTTCGACCTCGTCGGGCCATCGTGCGATCGCGTTGCCAACCCCGTGGGTGAGGCTGGAATCCATGAACCCTCCGTTGCGTCCGCTCGCCGCCGATCCGCATTCGGCGGCATCGATCAGCACGATGTCGCGTGAAGGGTCGCGCTCCTTGGCGAGGATCGCGGTCCAGAGCCCGGTGTAGCCGCCGCCGATCACACACAGATCGCAGCTCTCGGTGCGCACCAGTGTCGGGTTCGAATCTGGCTCGTCGGTGCCCTCGTACCAGTACGGGTACTGATCGGCGTCGGCGATCGCGTCGAGGTGACGTTGATCGATCTGGTCAGAGTCGTTGGACATGTCTCACCTGTGGCCGTGTGCTGCCGAGTGTACGGTCCAGCGCTGCCGATGGTTGTCATGCCCTCGCGCCCACCAGTCGCCGGTCGTTCGGCGGGCAGGTCGGCAGCCGAGGTGTCGGTCGAGGTCGTTCGAGTCAGCCGGAAGCTGCGGTCAACGCCCGCTTCACCAACACCTTCGCCAGGTGGGTGCGGTACTCGATGCTGGCGCTGAGGTCGGCCTGTGGCTCGGCCTCCGCAGTCGCCTGCTCGGCGGCATCCTCGATCGAAGCGCCACCGGCGAGTGCCGACGAGACGCTGGCGGCGAGCACCGGTGTCGAGCCCATGTTGACGAGCGCGACACCCGAATCACCGTTGCGTCGCCAGGCCGCGACCCCGACGATCGCCCAGTCCTGGGCGCGACGGTTGAACTTCTGGAAGCTCCAGCCGGCGCCGTTCATCTTGGGGATGCGGATCTCGGTCAACATCTCGTCGGGTTCCAGGACGGAGGTGAGGAACCCCTCGTAGAAATCGCCGGCTGCGATCTCGCGTGTGCCGTTGGGCCCCTGCACCACGTAGGTGGCACCGAGTGCGAGTGTCGTGGCGGGCAGATCGGACGCCGGGTCGGCGTGGGCGAGCGAGCCGCCGATCGTGCCCCGGTGGCGCACCTGCGGATCGCCGACGTGGCCGGCGGCATGAGCGAGGAGCGGCACGTCGGAGCGCAGCAACTCGCTGTTCTCGACGTCCATGTGGCGGGTGAGCGCCCCGATCGCGACGTGGTCGCCGCCGTCGCGGATGTACGACAGGTCGGTGATCCGACCGATGTCGACGAGCACCGTCGGCTGTGCCAGACGGAGTTTCATGAGCGGGAGCAGGCTGTGCCCGCCGGCGAGGAACTTGGCCTCGTCGCCGTGCTGGCCGATCAGGCTGATCGCTTCTTCGGCCGACCCGGCCCGGACATAGTCGAACGCGGCGGGGATCACTTGGCACCTCCGGCGGCAGCGAGGACGGATTGAACGATGTTGTGGTAACCGGTGCAGCGGCACAGATTGCCCTCGAGGCCGATCCGGACATCGTGTTCGCTCGGGTTCGGATTCTCCTCGAGCAGGCTGGTTGCCGCCATCACCATGCCCGGCGTGCAGTAACCGCACTGGAGGCCGTGGTTCTCCATGAATGCCTGCTGCATCGGGTGCAGGGTGCCATCGGCGGCGGCGAGACCCTCGATCGTGGTGAGCTGTTGCCCGTCGGCCTGCACTGCCAGCAAGGTGCAACTCTTCACAGCTTCACCGTTGAGGTGGACGCTGCATGCGCCGCACGATGACGTGTCGCAGCCGATGTTGGTGCCGGTCAAACCGACGTGCTCACGGATGTACTGCACGAGCAGCGTGCGCGGTTCGACGTCGCCGGTGTGCGTGACCCCATTGACGGTGACGCTGATCTCCACTGTGACTCCCCTCGGTCTGAGACGTGGACGGTGTTCGCGGCCGACGTGTGTCGTCGGCCGACGACCATCATGCCTCATCTGACCACCTTCGCACCACGGGAGGCCCTGTCTCAGCCGAAAATCTTGCTCAGTCAGGCGTCCCGATCGCGTTCAAGCCGAACGCAGAAACGACCGAAGCAGCTGCTGGTGACGGTGCTCGAACCGGTCGTAGCGGTCGCGTAGCTCGTCGACCGGCCAACCCGGCGGGGTGAGCTGGTGCGGCAGGAGCGGGTCGCTTCGGAGAAACCGGACGACTGCGGCCGACAACGTGAACACGCCCGGAATCGTTCGCTCGTCGTGCCAGTCGGCGCCCGCTGCCAGCGTGTCGAGACGTTCCAGCAACGCCCGCGCTTCGGCTGCCAGCGCGTCGAGGTTCCACAGCCGCTGCACCAGGATGTGCGTATCGATGCCGTCGATTGCGCCGGATGTGCAGATCCACTGGTCGTCGGTCGGTATCGGACCGAGGTTGGTGGGCCGCATCCAGATATCGGGGCGCAGCTCGCCGAAACGGTGGTTCGCCATGACGGACCGGAATCGTCGCCGCTCGGCGACCTGACGATGATCGGCAGCGGGCACGATCGTGTGCCACCGGCGATCCCATACGGCCGTGGGGGAGTGGCGACCAGCATCCTGGGCGTGTTGGCGATCGAGCATCCGGCCGGTGAGTTCGTAGCGCGACTCGATGCTGACGACTTCACCGCTGGCGACCATTCGTGACAGGGCGGTGCGCATGGTGCCGCCGGGGATCTCGAACAGTTCGGCCAAGGCCACGAGGGCGCGCGCCGGGAGTCGTGGTGGATGCGAGCCGAGCAGTACCGAGAGCGCCAGCGAACGGGCGTTGAACGACTGGATGCCGTGTTCCGGGGAGTTACGGATCTTGCTCACGATGATCGTCTACTGTAACATCACGCCCATGTCGACGACGCTCTCACCGCGCCCGAACATGGTGCCTCCGGCGGGTGTCCTGCCCGACGTGTTGCCGACCGCCCGTCTGAACGGACGAGGCAAGCCGATTCGGGAGCTCCGCGACGTGTTGCGCCGGATACCGAACGGCCGCAACACGATCGCCGTGACTGCGACGCTGCTGCAGTCGTTCGGCGTGGTGATCGCCGCCGCCGTGATCGACACGTGGTGGGCCTACCTGGCTGCCTTCATCCTGATGGCGCGTGGCCATGTCTGCTTGAACATCCTCGCCCACGAGGCGGCGCACCGCCTGTTGTTCTCGAACCGCCGTGCGAACGACTGGGTAGGTCGGTATCTGATGGCGTATCCGTCGTATCAAGCGATGCTGGCGTACCGCAGAGCCCACTTCGCCCATCACCGCGACGAGATGGGGCCGAACGAGCCCGACGCTTCGTTGTACGCCGGTTACCCGATCCCTGCTGATTCCTGGCGCCGCAAGCTGACCCGCGACGCGATCGGGATCAGCGCCTACAAGAACTTCAAGGTGCTCGTGCGAGCGATGCTGCGACGCAAGCCGGAGGCGCTCCAGATTCTCGCCGTACACGTGGTGATGATCGCAGCGTCGATCGTGTTCATGCGTCCGCTCGCCTATGTGGTCTGGATCGCATCGTGGTCGACCCTCTGGAGGGTTTCCAACCGCCTCAGAGCGATTGCCGAACACGGTGGCATGATCCGTTCGAGCGACCGTCGCCAGACCACCCACGTCATCGGTCAATCGCTGTTCGCCCGCTACTGGATGGTGCCGTATCACACCGGTTGGCATCTGGCCCACCACGTCGACATGGGTGTGCCATGGAGCAACCTGCCACGATTACACGACGAGCTGGTCGCCAGCGGGTGGGTCACCCCGCAGATCGAATACCCGAGCTATCGGGCGTTCTGGAAGGCGGCCTCCTCGGGGACCGAGGGTGGTCGCGGAGGAGCAGCCGACACCGTCAGCTTCTTGGCGTTCGACGACTGATCAGGGTTCGACGGCTGATAGTCAGCCGATCAGTTCGGCGAGGTCGTTGACGACGAGGTAGATCAGGAAACCGATCACCGTCGTACCGATCACCGTGTAGTGCCAGCGCTTGGAATGGTCGGCCCGCCAGAACCGGCGGATGCTCATCACGATCGCGACGATCGCGATCAGGCTGATCGGCAAACCGATCCAGGGCCCGACACCGCTGGCGACGCCGATCACCGGCAGCACGAACGGGAACACGATGTACATCAACAGGCAGCGCACCGTGGCGACCATGATCGAGGTCTGGAAGGCCTTCTGGGCCTCGGCAGCGGTTGCCTTCGGGCCGTCGACAGGAAGCCGCAGCAGGCGCCGCATCCATCGATCCGCGTTCGACCGTGGGGCACCGAGCGGCGGTGGGTCGCACAGGGTGAACTCTTCTGGCGACCCGCTGGTCGTGGAATCGATCGGCTGCGTGCTCATCGGTCGTGCAAACGGTACGCCTGCTGAACCAGCTCGACAACTTCTGCCGGCGAGTCGGCGAGCGTCACGGCCCCGGCCGTCAACAACTCCTGGATCGATCCGTAGCCCCATGTGACGCCGATGCAGGTGATGCCGTGGTGCATCGCCCCCTGAACGTCGTGATTGCGGTCGCCGACCATGATCACATGGTCGCCGAGGTCGGGATCGGCGTGGATCTCGAGTTGGTGCAGCGCGAAGTCGATGACCTGGGCTTTCGTGCGTCGTTCGGAGGTGAGTGTTGCGCCCGCTCGTACGTCGAAGCGTTCGCTGATCCCGAAGTAGTCGAGGATCGGGTGAGCGGTCTGCTCGGGCTTGGCCGTGGCGATCGACAACGACAGCCCGAGCTCGGCCATCTGGTCGAGCATCTCGATGACGCCGTCGTAGAGCGTGTTCTCGAAGGCGCCGATCCGGGTGTACCGGTCGCGGTAGGTGTTGATCACCCGCGCCAGGGCATCGTCGGGGATACCGATCGACGGCAGCCCGACCTCGAGCGGTGGGCCGATCACGGACCGCACCTCGGCGTCGGTCGGGATCGGGAATCCCTCCTGTTCGCAGGCCCACTGCAGCGATCGGAGGATCCCGGGTTCGGAGTCGCTCAGCGTGCCGTCCAGGTCGAGCAGGACATGCGTACGGGTGACGGCCACGTCAGGCGCACACCTCGACCAGCTGTTGCAGGGCGTCATCGGTGCCCACGGCGATGATGATGTTGTTGGGATGGATGATCGTGTCGGGGTCGGGGTTCGTGTTGAACGCCCCGTCGTCGAGACGAAGTGCCAGCACGAGCACCCCGGCCCGCTGACGCAGGTTGGCGTTGCGCAGCGAGACGCCGGCCAGCGCCGAGCCCTCCAGGATCTCGATCTCTTGCATGCGGAAGTCCATCGACCGTTCGTGCATCACGACGTCGACGAATTCGGCGACGTTGGGTTGCACCACGAACGATGCCATGCGGGCCGCACCGAGCTCCTGTGGGTTGACGACCCGGTCGGCGCCGGCCCGGCTGAGCTTGTTGACGCTCTCCTCCTGACGGGCGCGGGCGACGATGAACAAGTTCGGATTGATCGCCTTGCTCGACAGCGTGACGAACAGGTTCTCGGCGTCTCCCTCGAGCGCCGCGATCAGAGCCGAAGCATGTTCGATGCCCGCTGCCCGCAGCGTCGTGTCGAGTGTTGCGTCGCCGATGATCGTTGGCATCGGGAGGTCGGCGACCCGGTCGATACTCACGTCGACGACCACGACCGCACGCCCGGCTTGGCGGATGTCGCTGGCGGCGGCTCTGCCGACGCGACCCCATCCACACACGATCACGTGGTCGCGCATCTCGGCGATTTTCCTATCCATCCTGCGCCTCCCGACGAACTCACGGAGCTGACCTTCGACGATCACCTGGACCGACAGGGTGAAGGTGTACAGCACGGTGCTGACACCCGTGACGATGATCGCCATCCCGAACACCTTCTCTGCGGTGCTGAGGTCGGGGCCGTTGACCTCGCGGTACCCGACGGTGGTGATCGTGGTGATCGTCATGTACATCGAATCGACAAACGAGAGACCGAACAACGCGTACCCGATCGTGCCGGCCACGAAGATGGCGAGCACCATGGCAATCGCCATTCGAAGGCGCCCGATCGTCGATCTCACGCGTGTCACCGTACTCAAGCCGGACCCTTGCCCCGAGGTCTTCGCTCGCCGGCGGCCCGCCGGTACCGGCCGGCCGCTCAGGGCTGTGCGGGTGCGACAGGTGGTGCGACCGGTGGTGCGACCGGTGGTGCGGGGTTGCGGCGCAGCGCAGTGATGTCGTTGACGAGGCTGTAGGGCCAACCATCGGGGAGGTCGGTCGGCACCGGTGGTAGTTCGAGCACCGACTCACGACGCTCACCGGGTTCGACGAACCCGAGCTCTTCGCGAGCTGCCTCGCGCACGCCGTCGGGAGTGCCGAGCCGAGCGACCTCTCGGCGCAGGTCGTCGTTGACGGATTCGAGCTGGGCCAACTGGTCCCGACGCTGGTCGAGCCGATCGTCCTGACCGAAATAGGTCTGGATCGGCAACAGGAACAGCGCGGCTGCGAGCGCCCCGGCGATTGCCAACGCGACGATCGTGAGCAGGAACGTGGTGCGCCGCTGCTTGGCGATCCGCCGGTCGATCTGAACCGGACGGGTGATGTCGCCGAGCCGCGATCGGCCGCGGTCGGAGGCGCGCGGTGGCGTGCTCGGCCGATTGATCGTCGATGCGCCCTTGCCGTTCACGTTGCCCAGTCTGACAGGCGCCGCTGCTCAGAACGCGTCAGCGGGGTGCCAGAGCGGAACGCCCACGGAAAGCGGCCGCCTCACCGAGCTCGGCCTCGATCCGAAGCAGCTGGTTGTACTTGGCGACGCGGTCGGAGCGAGCCGGTGCGCCGGTCTTGATCTGGCCGCAGTTGGTGGCGACCGCCAGGTCGGCGATCGTGGCGTCTTCGGTCTCGCCGCTGCGGTGGCTCATGACCGCCGTGTACGAGTTGCGGGTCGCCAGCTCGACGGTGTCGAGCGTCTCGGTCAGCGAGCCGATCTGGTTGACCTTGACCAGGATCGAGTTGGCGACCGACTCGTCGATCCCGCGTCTGGAGCAGCCGGCTGTTGGTGACGAACAGGTCGTCGCCGACGAGCTGGCACCGGTCGCCGATCGCAGTCGGTCAGCTTGCGCCCAGCCCGTCCCAGTCGTCCTCGTCCATGCCGTCCTCGATCGAGACGATCGGGTAGGTGTCGACGATGCGGGCCCAGTAGGCGACCAGCTCGTCGGCCGAGAGCACCTTGCCCTCGCCGTCGAGGTGGTACATGCCGTCCGCGATAGATCTCGCTGACCGCAGGGTCGAGGGCGATCGCGATGTCGTCGCCCGGGGTGTAGCCGGCCGCCTCGATCGCCTCGACGAGCAGCTTGATCGCGTCCTCGTTGCGAGTCGAGGTCGGGGGCGAAGCCGCCCTCGTCGCCGACGGCCGTGGCGAGCCCCTTGTCGTGCAGCACCTGCTTGAGCGCGTGGTAGGTCTCGGTGCCCCAGCGCAGCGCCTCGCTGAACGAGTGGCGCGCCGACCGGCATGATCATGAACTCCTGGAAGTCGACGTTGTTGTCGGCGTGCACGCCGCCGTTGAGCACGTTCATCATCGGCACCGGCAGGACGTGGGCGTTCGCGCCGCCGAGGTAGCGGTAGAGCGGGATCTCGAGCTCGGCGGCGGCGCCTTGGCGACCGCCAGGCTGGTGCCGAGGATTGCGTTGGCGCCGATCCGGTTCTTGTTGTCGGTGCCGTCGAGGTCGAGCAGTTCGCGGTCGATCGCAGCGCTGGTCGAGGGCGTCGAAGCCGATCGAGCACGCCGGCGATCTCGTCGTTGACGAATCCGACCGCCGTCAGCACGCCCTTGCCGCAGTAGCGGTCGCCGCCGTCGCGCAGCTCGACCGCCTCGTGTTCGCCGGTCGACGCGCCGCTCGGCACGGCGGCTCGGCCGATCGCACCCGATGCGAGTACGACGTCGACCTCGACGGTGGGATTGCCGCGCGAATCGAGGATCTCGCGGCCGGCGATGTGAACGATCTCAGTCATATGTCAGACACGGTACCGGCGGCGTCGCGGCGTGACGTCACGGTCGTTTCGTCCTGAGCCCATCGTCGAGCCGGCGTCGAGTCGATCGTCGATCGGCATCGGCTCTCCGGTCTGGTCGTCGAGTTGGAGCCGTTCGGCGCGGCGCTTCGGCGAGCAGGCGGAGGTAGTCGTCGACGACGTCGCTCAATCGGCACCTCGGAGCCCGCCCGTTCGGCCATGTACCAGCGGTGCTCGAGCAGCTGGTGGAAGATCTCGGCCGCCTCGAGCCGGTCGAGCAGCTCGGTCGGTATCGAGCGCCATCGTCGGCTCGAACACGCGGTCGAGCCACCGCACGGCGGCGACGTTGAACGGGATCGGTCGGTCGGATTCGTTCTGCAGCCAGGCGCCGTAGCCGTGGATGTCATTGAGCATGCGGCGGGCCTGGTTCTCGCCGGCGACGAGGCCCGGTCAGACTGGCGAGGCGGTCGGCGTGATGGCCGTGTTCGACGACCTTCGGAATGAAATTGACCGAGACATCGTCGTCGATCGGTGACGATCTCCATCTCCTCGACGTCGAAGCCGAGATCGTTCAAGCGTCGGAGGCGCTGCTGCATCGGCGCTGCATCTCCGATCGTCGCAGTCGTCTCGAAGGTGATCTCGTTCCAGAGCGCCTGGTAGCGGTCGCCGATCGCCAGCGCCACGTCGATCGGGTCGATCCCGGCGCTGAGTCGCCCGGCCGCCTGCAGATCGAGCAGGCCTCCGGCGACGTTGTCGGTCGCGATCATCAGGTCGAACTCACGCTGGCCGGGCGGTCAACACGTCGTGCTGCTCGGCCGTCTCGACATCGATGATGTAGGCCTGCAGCGCCCCGGCGTCGCGCCGGAACAGCGTGTTCGACAGCGAGCAGTCGCCCCAGAAGAACCCGGCGAGGTGGATCCGCACCAACAACACGACGAGCGCGTCGAGCAGCCGGTCGCCGAGGTAGGGGATCTCGAGTCCGCGTCCCATCAGCAGCGAGCGGTAGGGCAACGAGTAGTCGAGATGGCGTGTGATGACCATTCCCTCGCCCGGCTGTTGCGCTTCGGTGCCGGGACGACCGGTGACGACGGCCACCATCTCCGCCGTCGGCAGGTCCATCTCGGCGATCTCACGCAGCAGCCGGTACTCGCGCAAAGCCAGATGTTCGGGGAGTTCCTTGACCACGTAGGAGACTTCGCCGAACTCGACCAGCTTCACGACGTGGCGATGGAGGCCGAGTACCTGATGCACATTGGGCATCGTTCCACGACTCGAGCGGTCGATGAAACGGCAGCTCGGCGATGGCCGCATGCTCGGCGGGACGAGCAACCTGAACACGCATTCGGATAGTGTGCCAGGCCGATCTGTCGACGACTCACGATCCAACCTGTTGTGTTGCACGTTGCAGAAAAGCCGTTCAAGGTGGACCGGATGCGCGACGATAGCCACGTGTGGGAATGGAGCCGTGATGGCCACAGAAACTGATGTTCCTGGGGCGTCCGCGTCCAATCTCGGCGGGTCGACCCCGCGTACCGAGGAGGCTCGCCGTTCGGTCACCCGTACGACGGTGACCCCTGCGCCCGGTCAGAAGCCTGCCGAGCAGCCCGCCAATCCGCCGAAACAATCGCTGTTCGATCGACTCAGGCAATCGCAACACGGTGAACTCACCGCCGCCCGGCAGCCATATCCGGGCCCGAATGTGTTGCGGTTGGTGATCGCCGTGTTGACGTCGGTGCTGTGGATACTCACGATCAGCGGTGCCATCTTGGTGCTGCTGCTGTGGCAACAGGATCGGGCGTCGGGTGTGCTGTCGACACAGATCGATCGCACGTGGGATCTGTTCGACATCCTGCGTGAGATCGAACGTTGGGTGGCCTTCGCTCTGATCCCCATTGCGACGGCCTGGATCGCGCTCGCCACCATCAACGTTCGGCGCGCCACCGGCAAGCGGCGCAATCCTGTGGTGGCCGCCGCCAGCCTGCCGATCGCGGTGCTCGGAGTCTGGTTGATCGGGTCGCAGATCATCGCCGAATCCGACGACTGGGTCAGCAAGGGTTCCGGATTCGTCCTCCAAGCCGTCTTCGTCGCGATCCCGTTGCTCGCGCTCGAACGGGTCGCCCACGTCGCCGAGGCTCGCCATCGGCCGATGCGGGCATCATTCCTGATTGCCGTCGTGTACCTGGCCCACCTGCAGTTCCTCGGTGGACTGTCCACCATCGACCAGGCCGGTGACGCCAGCGAGTGGGGCAAGCTGGGCGCATATCTGGTGATCGGTGGGCTGATGCTGGTGCTCGGTGCGCTCTCGGTGAACGAGGCGGCACGTGCGATCGAAGACGGCGACCGACAGCCGGTTCCAGCTGCGTCATCGCTTCGGTGAGTCGCTGTTGGCCCAGGCCGAACGCTCCTGACGCGTCGATCGAGATCAGCGATCGGCAGCGATCGTCACCGCCGTCGTTTGACCTCGTCCCAAAGTGCATCGAGTGCCGCCAGCTCCGCCTGCTGGAGATCGACCCCTCGTTCGGCGGCGAGCGACTCGACCTGTTCGAAGCGCGAGCGGAACTTGTTGGCGGCGGCCCGCAACGCAGACTCGGGATCGACGCCGAGGTGGCGGGACACGTTGACCACGGCGAACAGCAGGTCGCCCAGTTCGTCGGCGACGCCGGTGTGATCTCCTGACGCTGCTGCTTCGACGAGTTCGGCGGCCTCTTCGGCGATCTTCGGCAGTGCCCCGATCGACGTCGGGCCAGTCGAATCCGAGCCTGGCTGCCTTCTTCTGCACTTGGTGGGCGTAGGACAGCGATGGAAGCGAGCCGGGCAGTCCGTCGAACGCCGAGGTGCGGTTCTTCTCGGCGCGCTTGATGGCCTCCCAGTTGGAGAGCACTTGGCTGGTGCCGTCGACGTCGACGACATTGCCTGCCGCGTCACCGAACACGTGGGGGTGCCTGCGAACGAGCTTGTCGTGAATGCCCGCGGTGACGTCGGCGATCGTGAAACGGCCCTGCTGTTCGGCGATCGTGGCGTGGAACTCGATCTGATACAGCAGATCGCCGAGTTCCTCGATCAGGTGCTCGTCGCTGCCGGGGTCGTGCGGGTCGAGCGCTTGGATCGCGTCGACGACCTCGTAGGTCTCCTCGATCAGGTAGGGAACCAGTGTCTGATGGGTCTGCTCCTCGTCCCACGGGCACTTCTCGCGCAGCGTGCGCGCCAGCTCGATGGAACCGCACGTATCCCTCGCCCGGACCGACCGCCAGGCGGGGCACGAACAGCGAGGTCAGGTGGTCGGCCTCGATCGTGTGGTCCATGGTCGGCCCACGTGGTCTCGACGATCAGCTCGTCGGGGGTGCCGAGCGCCTGCAAGAGATGACCGGACGGTCGTCGAGGTCGCCGTCGGGTCGTCGAGCGACGAGCTTGATGTCGGACAGCACCCAGTTGGCGTGGGTGTGGGCGACCAGCAGCGGCCCGGTCTGCCCGGCGGCTGCGGTGGCGAACTCGTGACCGTCGACCAGCCGCACGCCGGCCTCGACCGGATCGATGCCGCAGCCGAGCCCACACGACGTCGAGGAACGACATCGCCGGCACGATGGTCGACCTCGACGCGATCGTCGTGCTGCAGCGTGCGGACCGACCGTTCGAGCACGAGCGGCGAGCCGGGGACGGCGTACAACACCTGGCCGTGCTCGGTCGCCGCCGCGACGAGCTGCTCGGCGATCTCGGCGTAGACGTCCTCGAACCGGTCGGCCCGCTCGTACAGCTCGTCGAACGAGGCGGCATCGGGCACCAGGTGGGCGGATGGATGAACGGTGGTTCGCAGGAACCGATGAGGGATCCGCTCGATCGCTGCCAGCGTCTCGCCCGTGATGTGATCGATGCCGCCGGGGCCGAGCCCGACCACCACGATGCTGGGTGGCAGGTCGGGCACGTCAGCCGATCGGCAGAGCGGTGTTGGAGAGCGGGTCCCACGATCCGAAACGCGGGTCGATCTCGACCTCGGTCGTGGCCACGTACCCGTCGAACAGATACCCGCCCGAATCGCCGGGCTGATGGAGTTGGGCGACCGACTCGGCCACTTCGTCCCAGGGCCGGTGCAGGACCACGTGCCACCCGAACGGACTCTCCAACGGCACCGACGGTACGCCTTCGCGTGCGGCGAACAGGGTGCCCAGGGTGAAGCTGGGGCCGAAGCTCTGGAACGCGGTTCGCACCGGTGTGCACTGATTCGGCCCGCTGGTCAGAGCGCCGCCATCGGCGGCGCTCGGGTCGATCGAACGCTCGACCGCCAGTGTGGCGAAGTCGGCACCATCGGCGAGCTCGTCGAGGACGCGCTCGGCGGCGGATTCGGTGTCGACCAGGATGTGGCGGATGCAGATCATGCCGGTCGTGGCAGGGTTGTCGGCATACATCGCCCGCAGCTCGTCGATATCGGGCGTCTCGACCAGGGCGAGTGCCTGCGAGGCGGGATCGGGATCGACGTCGGTGACCAGATTCTGGATGTCGACCGACAGCCCGGCGATCGGTGTCGTCGCCAGCACGGAGTCTTTGAACGCTTGACGAATCTCGGAGGCATCGATGTCGTGCCGATCGAGGAACTGATCGACGAGCCGTTGACGAACGACAAATCCCAGAAGGAAGCGTGACTGCTCAGCGCTGGCGCGCCCGTCGTCGGTCGGTGTCGTGCCGAACACGACCGGGTTGGCGAAGAACTCTTCGGCCAGCGGCTCGAACTCGGCGAGGGTGACGTCGACACCGTCGACTCTGGCGACGACGTCGGTGTTGGTGAATGTGGCGCAACCGGACAGTGCGACCGCCGTGGCTGCGGTGGCGAGGGCCAGACGAAGGGGGGTACGTCGAATCACGACGGACAACCTACCGTCCGGGAGCGGCCCGCCTGTAGCGCCCTGCCGGTCAAGCCGGGACGGGAGCTTGGATCGGCAGCAGCTCTTGCAGGAACTCGACCAGGAACGTCGCTGCGTCGCGGCCACGTGGGATCGGGATCACGAGCTGACGCAGGTCCTCCTTGTGGATGGCACCCTTCGACAGGCGCCTGAGCCGTGTGGCGGCGGACAGCTGGAGGTCGATCGGGGCGAGCCGCGCCTGTTGTTCGGTGATCTGCATGTCGACGACACCGAGTCGGTGGCACTCGGCGCGCAGCCGTCCGACCATCAGCAAGCGCCTCGGCGGCGTCCGGGAGCGGGCCGTAGCGGTCCTCCCATTCCGTGCGGATGTCGTCGACCTGCGTGTGGCTGGTGACATCGGCGAGCCGGCGGTAGGCCTCGAGCCGCAACTCCTCCTTCGAGACGTAGTCGACCGGGAGGAACGCGTCGGTCGGCACGTCGAGTTTGATCTCCGACGGCTTGGCGATCGGTTCGCCCTTCATCTCGGCGACCGCTTCGGTGACCATCTGGCAGTACAGGTCATAGCCGACAGCGGCGATGTGGCCCGACTGGGCCTGGCCGAGCAGGTTGCCGGCGCCGCGGATCTCGAGGTCGCGCATGGCGATCTTGAAACCCGACCCGAGATCGGTCGCCTCGCCGATCGTCTTGAGTCGCTCGTAGGCCTCCTCGGTGAGCACCTTGTCCTGCGGGTGGAACAGGTAGGCGTAGGCCCGGCTGCCGCTTCGCCCGACCCGGCCACGGAGTTGGTGCATCTGGCCGAGGCCGAGCAGATCGGAGCGCTCGACCACGAGCGTGTTGACGGTCGGCATGTCGATCCCGGACTCGATGATGGTGGTGCACACCAACACGTCGTAACGACCCTCCCAGAAGTCGACCACGACCTGTTCGAGCGTCCCCTCGTCCATCCGTCCGTGAGCGACAGCGATCCGCGCCTCGGGGACCAGCTGGCGCAGCCGGGCGGCGGCGGTGTCGATCGACCTGACCCGGTTGTGGACCCAGAACACCTGGCCCTCACGCAGCAGCTCGCGGCGGATCGCCTCGACCGCGACACGCTCGTCGTACTCGCCGACGTAGGTCAGGATCGGTTGCCGATCGGCCGGGGGTGTCTGCAGCAGGGACAGGTCGCGGATGCCGACCAGCGACATCTCGAGCGTGCGTGGGATCGGTGTGGCAGACAGCGTGAGCACATCGACGTTGGTCTTGATCCGCTTGATCAGCTCTTTGTGCTGTACCCCGAACCGTTGTTCCTCGTCGACCACGAGCAGCCCGAGATCCTTGAACTTGATGTCGTTGGCGAGCAGTCGGTGGGTGCCGATCACGCAGTCGACGTCGCCGTCGCGCAGGCCCGCCAGCACCTTCTTGGCCTGGGCGGCGGTGAGGAAGCGCGACAGCACCTCGACCCGAATCGGGTACCCGGCGAACCGGTCGGCGAACGTGTTGCCGTGCTGGCTCACCAGCAGCGTGGTCGGTGCCAGCACGGCGACCTGCTTGCCCTCCTGGATCGCCTTGAACGCGGCCCGGATGGCGACCTCGGTCTTGCCGAACCCGACATCGCCGCACACCAGCCTGTCCATCGGGAAGGCGCGCTCCATGTCGCCCTTGATGTCGTCGATCGCGGTGCGCTGATCGGGGGTTTCGACGAACGGGAAGGCATCTTCCATCTCGCGTTGCCACGGCGTGTCGGAACCGAACGCGTGGCCTTCGGCGTTGACGCGCGTCTGGTACAGCACGACCAGCTCCTGGGCGATCTCGCGGACAGCCGATTTGACCCGACCCTTGGCCTTGGCGAAGTCGCTTCCGCCCAATCGGTGCAAGGTGGGTGCCTCGCCGCCGACGTACTGGCGCAGCGTGTCGATCTGGTCGGACGGTACGTAGAGCTTGTCGCCGCCCTTGTAGGCGACCAGCAGGTAGTCGCGTTCGACGCCGCCGATCGTGCGCTTGACCATGCCCTCGTAGTGGCCGACCCCATGCTGGTGGTGGACGACGTAATTGCCGGTCTTGAGGTCCTCGAAGGTGGTCGTGCCCTCGCGGCGGCGGGGTCGCGCCTTGCGATGGGCGCGCCGCCGGCCGGTGAGGTCGCTCTCGGCGACGACCGCAACCTTGGCATTCGGCAGGGTGCAGCCACGATGGATGGGAGCGATGACGATCGCTCCGCCCGCACGGGCCATCGCGCCGGCTCGGGCGACGGGGAAGTCGAGTCCCTGGTCGAGCAAGATCTCGTGCAGGCGACCTGCCGAGCCGGCACCGTCGGCAGCCACGGTGACGGTGAACCCCTGGCGGATGAGATCGGTCAGCCGATCCGCCAGCCCCGATCCGTCACCGCCGACCGGGCCCCATCCCGACGCCTGGACGACCGGGGTCTCGGGTGACTCGGGCGTCGAGTCGATGGTCCAGAACGACTTCCCGTCGGCGAGCAGTCGGTCGGAGTCGGCGTGCAGCCGTGGGAACTGCTTCGACGGATCGCGCGCCCAGGTGGACGCCAGCGCCTTGGCGAGGTCGTCTTCCTCGGCCAGCAGGTCGGCGGCCCGGTCGCGCATGCGGCGCGGCTCGATCAAGATCACTTTGGCGTCGGTCGGGAGCACGTCGGTGATCAACAGGTCGTCGTCGACCAGCCACGGCACCCACGATTCCATTCCCTCGAAGTGGGCACCTTCGGCGAGTCGCTCCCATTGCTCTCGGCCCCAGGGTTCGGAGGAGACCAGCTGGGTGGCTCGATCGCGGACGTCGTCGGTCGGGGTCAGTTCGCGAGCCGGGAAGATCGTGGCGAGACCCAGGTCGTCGACCGAGCGCTGGTCGTTGACGCCGAACACGGTCAGACGATCGACCTCGTCACCCCACAGATCGATCCGGATCGGGGCGTCGGCGGTGGACGGGTAGACGTCGACGATCGCGCCGCGGCGGGCGAACTCGCCGCGGTGCTCGACCAGCTCTTCGCGTCGATATCCGAACTCGACGAGTTGGGCGGCGAGTTGATCGGGATCGACGATCGATTCTGGGCCTGATCACGATCGGCTCGACATCGACGGCGCCCGGCCCGAGCTTCTGCAGCAGTGCCCGCACCCCGGCGACGATCACCTGCGGGCAGCGTTCGCTGTCGCGCAGTCGCCACAGCACCTCGAGCCGTTGTCCCATCGTCTCGACCGCCGGACTGACACGTTCGAACGGCAGTGTCTCCCAGGCCGGGAAGTGGGCGACGGCGTCGGTGCCGAGGAACTGACACAGGTCGTCGTACATCCGTCCCGCCATTGCCCCGGTCGGGCAGGCGACGACGAGCGGCCGCCGGTTCGAGAGGCCGGCGAGCGCTGCGATCGAGATCGGTCTGGCGACCTCGACGATCGCCAGGCGCGCTTGCGGTTCGCTCAACGCCCTGGTGACGCCGGGCTCGTCGCGCAGCAGGGAGGGCAACGCAGCGAGCGGCCCGGGCGTGTCAGCGGCCATGGAACTCGCGCATCGCGACGTCGACACCCTCGGCGATGATCATTTCGACGGCGTCGGCTGCTTCGGCCACCTTGCCGTCGAGCAGGTCGCGCTGGCGGCCCGGGACGCGGGTCAGCACATGGCTGGCACCACGGTCCTTGTTGGGCGGTTTGCCGACCCCGATCCGAACCCGCAGGTAGTCCTGGGTCTTCAGGTGCTGGGTGATGCTGCGCAATCCGTTGTGCCCGGCCAGTCCGCCGCCGGCCTTGACCCGCAAGACGCCCGGCTCGAGGTCGAGCTCGTCGTGCACGACGATGATGTGCTCGGGGTCATCGATCCCGTACCGGCGCACGAGTGCCGCAACGGCACGGCCCGACTCGTTCATGAACGTGATCGGGAACGCCAATACGACGCGGTCGGCGTCGAGGCCGGTTCCGAATCGTGCTTCACCGATCAGGGAGTTGTCGCGGCCCGCCTTGAGCGGTGCGTCGTGACGCTCGGCGAGCAGCCTGACGCATTCCTCACCGACGTTGTGGCGCGTTCTTGCGTACTTCGAACCTGGGTTGCCCAATCCGACGACCAGCCAGTCGAACGGGGTGCGCTTGTCGGCACGCCGGCCGAACAGGCCCATGAGCTATGAGCGGGCGTCGGCGATCACTCGCCGGCGTCGTCGCCGGAATCGCCTTCGGCAGCTGCGCCTTCGGCGCCCTCTCCCTCTTCGCCTTCGGCCTCGGCGGCAGCGGCGGCAGCGGCGTCTTCCTCGTCGAGCAGCGGCGTACGCATCGTGAGCACCGTGACGACGGGCAGCTCGGGATCGGCGGTGGCCCTGACGCCGGCGGGCAGCGGTACCTCAGCGACGGTGATCGTGGTGTCCATCGTCATGTTGGTCACGTCGATCACGATCTCGTCGGGGATGTTGCGAGGCGTGGTGACGACCTCGATCTCGTTCATCGAGAGGTCGACGAGACCGTTCTCGGCCATGACTTCCTTCGACTCGCCGACGAGGCGGACCGGAACGTCCACGGTGAGCTCGGCATCGAGGTCGATCTGGATGAAGTCGACGTGGGCCACGTTGCGGCGCACCGGGTGGCGCTGCACGTCCTTGACGATCGCCGGGTACACGGTGCCGTCGATCGAGAGGTCGAGGATCGTGTTCATGCCCGCCGTGCCGGACAGCGCGACCCGCAGGTCGCGGCGGACCACGGAGATGCTGAGCGGGTCCATGCCCAGGCCGTACACGACGGCGGGGATCGAGTCCTCGGCGCGCAGACGGCGTGTGTTGGAGCTCCCGGTGGAGCGTCCGGATTGGGCAACGAGAATGGTCTCAGACATGGGTCAATCAGCCTCTACGAGCGGTCATACGAGCAGCGAGTCATGCTATCGGGGAGGTTGGCCGACGCAACTCGTACCGTCAGGCCAGTACCGGAACTTCGGCCATCGCAGCGTCGATCGTCTCCTGGGGCAGGTCGTAATCGACCATCTCGCCGCCCAAGTACTTCTCGTAGGCGGCGAGGTCGAGATGGCCGTGGCCGCACAGTGCCGTGAGGATCACCTTCTCTTCGCCGCTCTCCTTGCACGCCAACGCCTCGCGGATCGCTGCCGCGATCGCGTGCGTCGGCTCGGGCGCCGGCACGATTCCTTCGGTGCGGGCGAACGTGAGTGCCCCTGCGAAGCACTCGCGTTGGGGGAGCGCGATCGCCTCCGCCAATCCGAGTTCGTAGATATGGCTGACGAGCGGGCTCATACCGTGGTAGCGCAGGCCTCCGGCGTGGATCGGCTCGGGCACGAAGCCGTGGCCCAGCGTGTGCATCTTCATCAGCGGCGTCATCCCGGCCGAGTCGCCGAAGTCGTAGCGGTACTCGCCTTTCGTGAGGGTCGGGCAGGCGGCCGGCTCGACGCATCGGATCGTCGGGTTCATGCGGCCGGCCAGTTTCTCGCGCAGGAACGGGAACGCCAGCCCGCCGAAGTTCGAGCCACCACCGGTGCAGCCGACCAGCACGTCAGGCGTCTCGCCGACCTTCTCGAGCTGGAGCAGCGCTTCCTCGCCGATCACGGTCTGGTGCAACAAGACATGGTTGAGCACCGAGCCGAGGGCGTAGCGGGCATTCGGGTCGGCGACGCAGGCCGACACGGCTTCGGAGATCGCGATCCCGAGCGATCCGGAGTGGTCGGGGTTCTCGGCCAGCAGCTGCGCGCCCGAAGTCGGTCACGTCCGAGGGGCTGGAGTGAACGGTGGCGCCCCACAACTGCATCATCGTGCGCCGGTACGGCTTCTGACGGTAGGAAGCGCCGACCATCCACACCTCGCACTCCATGCCGTACTGCGGCCGTGGCGTAGGCGAGGGCGCTGCCCCACTGGCCGGCGCCCGTCTCGGTGGTGAGCCGGGTGATGCCCTCGGCGTGGTTGTAGTACGC
This sequence comes from uncultured Acidimicrobiaceae bacterium, assembly GCA_963722635.1. Lineage (GTDB taxonomy): Bacteria > Actinomycetota > Acidimicrobiia > Acidimicrobiales > Ilumatobacteraceae > Ilumatobacter. The sequence goes on along the minus strand of CAVRNX010000020.1, from coordinate 28,765 downwards.
CTGCGGCACCGCGGTGTTCGGTTTGTGAGATCCGGCGGGGCTGACGCCTTCGTACTTGTAGTAGATCCTGGCCGGCGTTCCGAGCGCCTGCTCCAGGCGGGTCGCCCGGAACAGCGGGCTCGGGCGCCACACGCGGTACACGTCCATGACCTCGCCGGGGATGTCGATGTAGCGGTCGGTCGACACCTCCTGCTCGATCAGCGCCATCGGGAACAGTGGGGCGAGGTCGTCGGGACCGATCGGTTCGTGGGTGCCGGGATGCAGCGGCGGCGGAGGCGGCGCCGGCAGATCAGGAATGACGTTGTACCAGGTGGTCGGCATCTCCGACTCGGAGAGATGGATCTTGTGCTCAGGCGTTGCTCCCATGACCGAAACCGTAGTCAGCGCCTGCCGCGGATTCCGTTTCGGGCTGCCGGCCGAGCTCAGGCGAGGTTTTCGCCGCCGAAGATGTCGCTCACGCTGCTGTCGTCGAACACGGCGCTGAGCGCCTCGGCGATGATCTCCGCCACGGACAGCACCTCGATGTTGGGGAGCTGCTTCTCGGGCGGCAGCGGAAGCGTGTTGGTGAGCACCAGCTTGCTGAGCGGGGCGTTCTTCAACCGGTCGATGGCCGGGCCGGACAGCACGCCGTGGGTCGCCATCGCCCACACCTCGGTCGCCCCGCGGGCGAGCAGGATCTCGGCCGCCGACACGATCGTGCCGCCGGTGTCGATCATGTCGTCGGTGAGGATGCACAGGCGACCCTTGACGTCGCCGATCACTTCCTTGGCTTCGACGACATTGGCCTGGCCCTTCGGGCGCCGCTTGTAGATGAAGGCGATGTCGGCTTCGCAGTCGTTGAGGTGCTGTGCCATTCGCTCGGCGACCTTGATCCGCCCAGAGTCGGGCGACACGATCACCGGCGAGTCGGGCGCCTGGGCTCGGATGTAGGCCTCCAGCACGGGGGCGGCGGTGAGATGGTCGACGGGGCCCTCGAAGAAGCCCTGGATCTGGCCGGAGTGGAGGTCGAGCGAGATCATCCGTTTGGCGCCTGCGGCTTTGAACATGTCGGCGATCAGGCGAGCGGTGATCGGCTCGCGCCCCTCGGCCTTGCGGTCCTGGCGGGCGTAGCCGTAGAACGGGCAGACGGCCGTGATGCGCTTGGCCGACGCCCGGTAGGCGGCATCGATCATGGTCAACTGCTCCATGATCGAATCGTTGACCGAACGACCGTCGACGCCGTAGTGGCTCTGCATGATGAACATGTCGGCGCCGCGCACACTCTCGGCGAAGCGGGGGCGGATCTCACCGTTGGCGAACTCGACGATGTTGGGGTCGCCGAGCGCTTGTCCGAGGTGGGTCGCCACCTCTTCGGCGAGCGCCGGGTGCGTCCGCCCGGTATAGACGGCCAGTTTCTTGGTGGTGACCTTCTCCATGGTGGGCGCCCCTCCCCGGGCAGTGGACTGAACGGCGTGGTCGGTGTCGACGGCGACGATCAGTGGTCGACAGGTGCAGTGTAGAACGCTCCGGTCACCGCCCCGGCAACGACTGCCGATCCGGGTGCGAGATGGGCGTATGGCCCGACGGTCGCGCCGTCGCCGATCTCGGCGTCGGTGGCGACGGTGTGGCGGACGATGCTGTCGTTGCCGACGACGCAGCCGTCGAGCTGCGTGGCTGGACCGATGTCGCATCCGTCACCGATCACGGTCGCCCCCTGCAGCAGGGTGCCCGGGTAGATCGTGACGTCGCGACCGAGCCGAGCGGTGACGTCGATGAACGTCTGGCGGGGATCGAGCATCGTCACGCCGTTGAGCAGCCAGTGGCGGTTGGTGCGGTTGCGGAACTCGCGTTCGGCGAGGGCCAGCTGCCAGCGGTCGTTGACACCTTGGGTCTGGGTCTCGGGCGCCTGCACGGCGCCGACGCGGTGCCCCATCGAGGCGAGCCCTTCGATCACGTCGGTCAGGTAGAACTCGCCTTGGGCGTTGTCGGTCGTGAGATTGCGGAGCGCCGGGCCGAGCAGGTCGCGATTGAAGGCGTAGATGCTGGTGCAGACCTCGTGCAGGTCGAGCTCCTGCGGCGAGGCGTCACGCTGCTCGACGATTCTCAGCACGCGTCCGTCGGAGGCCGCGGATCACACGCCCATACCCGGTGGGGTCGGTCAGCACGCTGGTCAGCATGGTGGCCGCGTTGGAGTTGGCGACATGGGTCGCCACGAGCTCATCGAGCGTGTCGGGGGTCAGCAGCGGGGTGTCGCCCGGCATGATCACGACGATCGCGTCCTCGTCGTCGTAATCGTCTCCGGCGAGGCCGGCCATGCCGATCGCAGCGGCGTCGCCGGTGCCGTTCTGCTCGATCTGCTCGGCGAAGGTGACGTTGGCCCAACCCGGGGCTTCGTCCTGGACGCGTTCGGTGACCTGTTCGGCCCCGTGGCCGACCACCAACACGGTGTGTGCCGGCTGGAGCTTCTCGAGCGCATGCACGACGTGCAGCACCATCGGGCGTCCGCAGATGCGGTGCAACGGCTTGGGGCGGTTGGAGCGCATTCGGGTGCCGGCGCCCGCTGCCAACACGATCGCAGAGACGGTCATCGGAGATGTCCAACTGAACTCATCGTTCCGGGGAGAGGATTCGAACCCCCATCGACGGCACCAAAAACCGCTGTCCTACCATTGAACGACCCCGGACGGCCGTGCGGCCGATCACTCGGCTGCGCCCACGAAACGCTAGCGCCGCAGGGCCTCGTCGCGGGCTCTCATCGGCGTCGACCGACGAGTCGATGGTGACGATCCGGGTGAGGTGCCGCCAATTCGCAAGGATTGCTGTGGTCCGGCGTTCCCTCTGGCTGACTTGCCGATACCGTTGCGAGCCTTATGGGATCGCTTGTCAAGAAGCGCCGCAAGCGCATGCGGAAGAAGAAGCACAAGAAGATGCTTCGCCGCACGCGCCATCAGCGTCGCAAATAGTTTCAGTCACCTCGTCCGGCTGCCGGCGACCCGTCTCCGTCGATCGATGTTGCATCGTTCGACGATCGGATGGTTCGGGCGGCGATGATCTCGGCGCCCTCGTTGCCCAGCGCAGCGAGGGCGTTGTTGTGCTCGCCGTGCACGAACCAGGTCGCGCCGCTCCCAGCGAGCACAGGCGCCTGGCCGCACGCGTCCCCGATCGAGTCGCGCCAGCGGGCCAGCTCGGGCTCCACCACGAGCGCTGCCGGCTCGAGATCGTTCGGGCCTTCGGCGGTGGGCCCGCCCAGCGCATCCCACGCACGGTAGGCCGCCGGTGTGCTGACCCGCAGCGGCGGAATCACGAGGGTCACGACCTCTTCGCGATCGGGGAGTGGTTCGACGATCTCGCCGATCCCCGTGACACGCGATCGTCGATCCGACGAGGCAGAACGCGATGTCCGCGCCGAGCCGAGCGGCCGCTTCGAGATCGTCGCGTCGGGTGCCCCACCCGGCCCAACGCAGCACGGCCGCAGCGTCGCTCGATCCGCCCCCCAATCCGCCGCCGTGCGGGATCCGCTTGTCGATCGTGATGTGTGCGGTGCGCCCCGCCAGTTCGAGCGCCTTGGCGACCAGATTCGTGCCATCGGTCGGCATCCCGTCGGCGAAGCTGCCGGTCGCCTCGATGCCGTGCCCGGCGGGGTCGATGTCGAGCACGTCGTGCAGTGAGAGGCTGACCATCTCGGCCTCGATCAGGTGGAAGCCGTCGGCGCGCACGCCGGTGATCCGCAGTGACAGCGTGAGCTTGGCCGGTGCGTACAGTCGAACCATCGTCCCCCAGTGTTACCGCACGAGTGTTACCGCAGGTGCAAGCTGGTACCTGTGGTGACGTTGGTGAGGCGGCACCACTCGGCCAGGCCGAGTTGTTCGGGCCGATCTTCGGGCGAGACGCCGGCCTGCTCGAACTGCTCGGCGGTGACGGTGCCCGACAGCGAGCGCCGCAGCATCTTGCGCCGCTGGCCGAATGCCTGCTTCACGAGCGCGAACAGTGCAGCGGGATCCGTCGCCGGTGGCTCGTGCCGATCGATCCGCACCAGCGCCGACTCGACGTTCGGGCGCGGCACGAACACCGATGCCGGAACGGTGGCCACGACTTTGGCCGTGGACCAGTAGGCGATCTTCACGCTGACCGCGCCGTACTGCTTCGATCCGGGGCCTGCGGCGAACCGCTCGCCGACCTCTTTCTGCACCATCACCAGCATCGAGGTCACCGCCGGAACATCGTCGAGCAGGTCGCACACCAGCGGCGTGGCGACGTTGTACGGGAGGTTGGCGACCAGGGTCCAGTCGGCGTGGGGAGCGAGCAGCGTCGACCAGTCCGTCGAGTTGGCGTCGGCCTCGACGACGGTGACGTTCGGGAGGTCCTCGACGACGGAGCGCAGCACCGGCACGATGCCGCGATCGACCTCGATGGCGATGATGTCGGCGCCGGTTTCGGCCAACGCCAGCGTCAGTGAGCCCAACCCGGCGCCGATCTCGACCACGTGGTCACCGGGCCCGACCGCGGCCAGGTTGGCGATCCGGCGCACCGTGTTGGGGTCGGCCACGAAATTCTGTCCGAGATCGCGGCGGGGTGCCAACTCGCTGTCGCCGAGCAGTTCGTGAATGCGCGTGCGTGAGTGTGTCACCAGGAGATCTGCACAGCGATCGGCGCATCGGTGAGGTCGGCGATCTGCAAGAACGCGTCGGCGTGCAGCACCACGTCGGCGGTCGGTTCGACGCCGCCGACATTGTTGATGCATTGCACGCTGCGGCTGTTGTCGCGGTTGGTCACCGTGATACGCGAGTTGAACGGCACGCCCTTCGCCATACAGCCGGCGACGTTGTTGAGTTGATGCTGGAACGACCCGGTGCCGTTGATCGACTGCGGCAGTCGGGGGATCGCGATCGTGGCCGGGTCGGAGTCGCGGGGCGGCACGGTGCCATCGAGGAATCCGACCGGGGTCGTGCCCATGGCGTCGGTCGCCGAGGGTGTATCTGCCGGTGGTGTTGCGGGGGCCGGTTGTGCGGTGGCACCGTCGGCAGGGACGGTGCCGATCACCGTGATCGTGGGGCTGCTGTCGGCGTCGGAGCCCCGATTCAACAGGAATGCAGCCGGCACGGCGATCACCGTGATCGCGAGCGCCACTGCGACTCGACGGCGTTGGGCGAAATCCTGGTTCATGGTGTGTCACGCAGCCTGATGGCCATTCTGCCCGGCGACGGGGGAGTGCACAGGTCAGACGTGGTCAGGGTACCGGCTCGTCGGGAATCCAGGAGTGGTCCGGTGGCAGTGTGACGCCGGGGAACATGACGCCGGCATTGGCCGTGGTGGCCCACGCCAGCATGCCGATCGGGGTCTCGCGCAGGTCGGCGATGAACTGGGCGGTCCACGAGACGAACGCCGGTTGGTTGGGTCTGCCCCGGTGTGGCACCGGTGCCAGGTAGGGCGCGTCGGTCTCGATCAGCATCCGCTCGAGCGGCACGAGCACGGCTGCTTCCTGGACGTCGACGGCGCTCTTGAACGTGACGATGCCGGAGAAACTGACGAAGGCGCCGAGGTCGAGGCACCGGCGCGCTTCGTCGGCGCCGCCGGTGAAGCAGTGGAAGACGGTGCGTTCGGGGATGCCCTCGGCGGCGAGCACGTCGAACGTGTCGTCCCAGGCGTCGCGGCTGTGGATGATCAGCGGCAGGTCGTCGCTCGTGGGCCAGTTGGATCTGCTCGGCGAAGGCGTCGCGTTGGGCGTCGCGGGGCGAGTGCTCGTAGTAGTAGTCGAGTCCTGCCTCGCCGACGGCGACGACGCCCGGGTCGGTCGAGCAGATCGACGATCGTGTCGACCCCCTGGATCGCGTCGTGGGGGTGCAGTCCGACGGTGGCCCACACGTCGTCGTAGGTCGGCGGCGACCTCGATCGCGGCCAGGCTGGTCGGCCGGTCGCAGCCGACGGTCACCATGCCCGCCACGAACTCGGCGCGGGCCGGCATCGATCGCTGCCGGGGTGCCGCCGGGCATCCGTTCGTCGTGGACGTGGCAGTGCGAGTCGAAGAACTTGGGTGTCACGGCGTCAGCGGATACGGGGGAACAGCGGATCGCCCTTGGTGACGGTGAGCCCGCCCGGGTAGCCGCCCCAGGTGGCCGACTCGGGCAGTCGCTGCTCGGCGATGTCGCTCGTGAACCCGATCCGTTCCCAGATCAGCTGAGCCGTGTGTGGCACGGCCGGGAAGGCCAGCACCGTGACGATCCGCAGCGCTTCGAGGGCGTCGCCCATCACGGCGTCGACCTCCGGCGCCCGGCTCGAGTCTTCCACGGCTCGTTCGTCTCGAGGTAGGCGTTCGTGGCGCGGATCAGCGACCAGGTGGCGTCGAGCGCCTTGGATGGCGCGATCTCGTTCCAACCGCGTTGGGCGCCCTCGAACGCCGCGGCCGCGGCCTCGGCGAGCGGGCTGTCGGCGCGGGGCGCTGGGCCGACGCCGTCACACTTCTTGGCGACCACCGTGGCGACCCGCGCCGCCAGGTTGCCGAGGTTGTTGGCGAGGTCGCTGTTGTACTTGGCGACCAGGCCCTCGTAGCTGAAGTCGCCGTCGCTGCCGTACGGGCGTCTCGGCCAGCACGTAGTACCGGAATCCGTCGACGCCGACGGTGTCGATCAGTTCGAGCGGGTTGACGACGTTGCCGCCGGATCTTCGCCATCTTCTCGCCGTCGACCAGCAGCCAGCCGCCGACGCCCCAGCCCTTGCGGCAGCTCGACGCCGGCCGACATCAGCATCGCCGGCCAGTAGACGCAGTGGTGGCGGATGATGTCCTTGCCGATCAGGTGGTAGTCGACCGGCCACCAGTCGGTGTAGTTCTGCTCGGGGTCGCCGAACCCGGTCGCCGAGAGGTAGTTGGTGAGGGCGTCGAACCAGACGTAGGCGACGTGTTCGGGGTCCCACGGCAGCGGGATGCCCCAGTCGAGGCTGGTGCGGCTGACCGAGAAGTCGCGTAGACCGCCCTTGATCAGGCCGAGCGCCTCGTTGGCGCGATGGTCGGGCTTGATCGCGCCTGGGTGAGCGGCGTACCAGTCGAGCAGCCGGCCCTCGAAGCGGCTGAGCCGGAAGAAGTAGTTCTCCTCCTCGTAGGTGTCGACCAGCTTCTTGTGGATCGGGCACAGGTCGCCGGGCAGCAGCTCGTCGTCGGTGTAGTACTCCTCGCAGGCGACGCAGTACTTGCCGCTGTAGACGTCGAGTTCGATGTCGCCGGCGTCGTAGCAGCGCTGCAGCAACTCGACCACGGCGGCCTTGTGGCGCGGCTCGGTGGTGCGGATGAAGTCGTCGTTGGCGATGTTCAGCCGGTCCCAGGCGTCGACGAACTTGGGGGCGATCTCGTCGCAGAACTCCTGTCGGCGGACTTGCCGACCGCCTCGGCTGCCTGTTGGATCTTCAGCCCGTGCTCGTCGGTGCCGGTGAGGTACTTGACGTCGTTGCCCAGCAGCCGGTGCCAGCGCGTCAGCGCGTCGCCGATGATGGTCGTGTAGGCGTGCCCGAGGTGGGGCTCGGCGTTGACGTAGTAGATCGGGGTCGTGACGTAGAACCGGCTCACCTCGATGACGCTAGCGACCGGGGCCGCTGATCGAGCGCTGAGTTCGATTCCGCCCGTGCGCCCGTATCGTTCCGGCGATGCGTGGAGACTTCGAACGTGCGACCGCCGTGAGTCGTCGTGGCGACGGTCGGTACGACGCCGAGATCGCCGAGGGGTGGGACATCGGCGGCAACGCCAACGGTGGCTACGTCATCGCCCTGGCGGCGCGGGCGATGGCCGACGCCGTCGGGCGGCCGCCGCTCAGCATCACCGCCCACTATCTGTCGCCGGGCAAGCCCGGGCCGGTCGGGATCGACGTCGACGTCGTGCGGTCGGGGCGCCGTACGGCCACGGTGCGAGCGATGCTGAGGTCGGCCGATGCCGAGGTGTTGGCGCTGCTGGGCACGTTTGCCGATCAGACGCCGGGTGGGCCGTCGGCGATCGTCGGATCGCCGCCCGAGCTGCCGCCGATCGACGAGTGTGTGCTGGCGTCGCCACCGGTCGACTCGGGATTCCATCACCGTGTGCGGGCGAGTGTTCGGCCCGTCGACGCCGGTTTCCGCGAAGGTCGTCCCAGCGGATCGGCCGAGATGCAGGGCTGGTTCGAGCTCCCCGACGATCAACCGATCGACGCGTTCGGCCTGCTGATGGCTGCCGATGCCTTCGCGCCGGTGGTGTTCAACCGGGGCGAGTTCCCGGTCGGTTGGTCACCGACGCTCGAGCTGACGGTGCACGTCCGGGGCGTGCCGGCGCCGGGCCCGCTGAGATGTCGTTTCTTCAGCACGTTCATCGAGAACGGGATGTTCGACGAGTCGGGCGAGATCTGGGACTCGACAGGCACGCTGGTCGCCCACTCCCGCCAACTCGCCCTGATCCCCCGCGGCTGACCCCCGTCGGTCAGCGGAACCAGCTGCGGGTCGAGCGGCGGGTGCCGAGTTCGAGGCCGGCGGCGAAGGTGCCGGCGGCCAGGCCGGCCGATGCGACTCCGGCGAACGTGCGCCGGATGACGGTCTTGGTGCGCTGGCTGAAGATCACGATCGGCCAGCCGTTGAGGCGGGCATGACGTTCGAGCTTCGAGTCGGGATTGACGGCGACGGGGTGGCCGACGGCGCTCAGCATCGGGAGGTCGCTGGCGGAGTCGCTGTAGCCGTAGCACTGGGACAGGTCGAGGCCCTCGAAGCGCGCCAGCCTGGTGATCGCGTCGACCTTGCCCTGGCCGTAACAGAACGGGCCGTCGAGCTCGCCGGTGTAGACGCCGTCGACGACCTTGCCGCGGGTGCCGATCCCGGCGGTCATGCCGAGTGAGATCGCCAGCGGCTCGACGATCTCCTGTGGGGCCGCCGACACGATGTAGGTGGCGCGCCCGGCATGCCGGTGGATGTCGACCAGGCGGCGGGCTTCGGGGCGGATCTTGCCCAGCAACGTCGGGAGCACGCGCTCGTTGAGGGCCAGCAGATCGTCCTGGCGTTGGCCCTTGACGAATCCGAGGATCCGATCGCGAGCGTCGTCGCTTGCGCCGGTGTCGTGGTCGCCGCGGCAGTTTGAACGTGGCTGCCGACACGGCGTCGCGCAGCAACTCGTGGGTCGGCACCATCTTCATCGCTCGCGCCGCCGTCGCCAGCGTGAACGCCGACGATCCGGAGATGAGGGTGCGGTCGAGATCGAAGAACGCTGCACTCGGGCCGCTGTAGGCCACCGACACGTACTGGCTCATGGTGGCGAGGGTACCCATGTGCGACGGCTCGGCGGTGTCAGCGCCCGCCCTATCTCCGCTCGCCCGGTCGGATCGAGCTGCTCGGTCACACGTCTGGGCTGATGGCGAGTGCGTAGACCTGCCGCTTCGGTACGGCAAGCCGGGCTGCGACGGCTGCGACGGCGTCCTTCTTGGTGCCGCCGCCCGCCAGTTCCTCGTGAAGTGCAGCGCGAATCGTGTCGTCGTCGACCGGGCCCTCGTCGACGACCGCGCCGCCCGAGCACGATGACGTACTCGCCGCGAGGTTCGCCGATCTCGATCGTCGGCGAGCGTGCCGCGGACGACCTCCTCGTACAGCTTGGTGAGCTCGCGGCACACGGCGACCTGGCGGTCATCGCCGCACGCGTGGCGAAGGTCGTCGAGCGTGCGGGCGATCCGGTGCGGCGCCTCGTACAAGCACGATGGTGCGGCGCTCGGCGGCGATCTCGGCCAGGCGCCGGTCGGGCGTTCCGCGCCCGCTCGCGGGATGAATCCCTCGAACACGTAGCGATCGGTCGGCAGCCCGCTGATGATCAACGCCGTGACGGTCGCCGCCGGCCCCGGGCACGGCGGCGACCGCGTATCCGGCGTCGATCGCCGCCCGCACCAGCCGTTCGCCCGGGTCGGAGATCGCCGGGTGTGCCGGCGTCGGAGACGACCGCCACGTCGCGGCCACTGCCGAGCACGTCGAGCACGTCGGCGATGCGGTGGAACTCGGTGTGATCGTTGGTGACCGCGAGCCGCTCCGCCCGAATACCGGCGTGCTGCAGCAGCCGGCCGGTGCGGCGGGTGTCCTCGCAGCACACCAGCGCGACGCTCGCCAGCACCTCGATGGCGCGGGGCGGCAGGTCACCGAGATTGCCGATCGGCGTGGCAACCAGCCAGAGCGTGCCTCCGCTGATCGCTCGACGGTCGTCACGAGTCGTCCTCTCGAACCTCGATGATGTCGCCGACACGGAGACCCCATCGGGCGAACGCTCCGGCCTTCGGCTTCGATCACGGTGCCGGCGCGCCAGACGGGCACACCGATCCGGCGGCGGTGCATGTGCATCGTCTTGACGACGGTGCCGTCGTCATCGAGGAAGGCGACGTCGAGCGGGAAGCGCATGCCGATCGTGTGGATCCACCGACACGGCCGCAACACGAGTGCACCTTCGAGATGGTCGCGGCCGAGCAACCCGCGACGGCGGGCGGACCTGGCGTCGGCAACCTCGGCGGAGGCCAGCACGCGAGCGTCGTCAGTGACCAACCATGGCACCCTCGAAGTGTGCCACGCGCGCTGCTTCGAACGCACGCTGTCAAGCCCGGGGCGGCCCGAGCAGGACGGTGTCGGTCGCGATCGCGCCGCTCAGACGTTGAAGCGGAACTCCATCACGTCGCCGTCCTGGCCGATGTAGTCCTTGCCCTCGACCCGCAGCTTGCCGACGTCTTTGGCGGCGTTCCACGAGCCGAGCTCGAGCAGTTCGTCCCACTGGATGACCTCGGCCCGGATGAAGCCGCGCTGGAAGTCGGTGTGGATCCGTCCGGCGCACACCGGGGCGGTCGAGCCCTCGTAGAACGTCCAGGCCCGCGATTCCTTCTCGCCGGTCGTGAAGAACGTGCGCAGACCGAGCAGGTGGTAGGCCGAGCGGACCATGCGGAACAGGGCGCCCTCGCCGAGCCCGAAGCCCTCCAGCATCTCGGCTCGCTCGGCCGGATCGGTCGATGGCGGCGGCCTCGGCCTCGAGCTGGACGCACATGCCGATCACCTCGACGTTGTCACCGGCGTCGTTGAACTCGGCCTCGACCAGAGCGGTTGCGGCTCGGGATGTCGTCGAGCGTCGTCCTCGCCGACGTTGACGACGGCCAGCACCGGCGGTTGGTGAGCAGGAAGTACGGGGCGCAGCAGCTCGCTTGTGCGTCGGCCTTGAGGCCGGCCGCGGTAGAGCGGGGCGACCGTCGCTCAACGACTCGTAGGCGACCTGCAGGGCGTCGATCTCGTCGCCGAGTGTCTTGTCGAGCTTGGACTGGCGTTCGGCCTGGTTGAGGCGCTTCTCGACGGTCTCGAGGTCGGCCAGGGCCAGCTCGAGCTCGACGACGCGGAGGTGTTCGAGCGGATCGGACGGGCCGGTGATGTCGTCGTCGTCGAAGGCCCGCAGCACGAACACGATGGCGTCGACCTCGCGGATGTTGGCGAGGAACTTGTTGCCGAGGCCCTCGCCCTTGGAGGCGCCCTCGACGAGCCCGCCGATGTCGACGACCTCGACCGAGGCGTGGATGACCTTCTTCGACTTGGACATGACCGCCAGCCGATCGAGGCGGTCGTCGGGCACCTTGGCCACCCCGATGTTGGGGTCCTTGGTGGCGAACGGGTACGGCGCGGCGAGCGCCCCGCCACCGGTGAGGGCGTTGTAGAGCGACGACTTCCCAGCGTTGGGAAGTCCGACGAGACCGAAGCGTTCCATGAGGGTCAGCAGGCTACCGCCGGCGGATGCCGCGACGATCAGGTCGTGACGGTGTCGGCCGCGGCGCGGAACCAGTCGATCGTGCGGCTGGAGGCCCTCCCGCAGCTCGACCGTGGGGTTCCACCCGAGCAGCTCGCGTGCGAGGGTGATGTCGGGTTGCCGAAGGCGCGGGTCGTCGGACGGCAACGGGTGATGCACGATCGACGAGTCGGTGTCGATCAACTCGGTGACGAGCGCGGCGAGTTCGTTCATCGTGAACTCGTTCGGGTTGCCGATGTTGACCGGGCCCAATGTGCGGGCTGTCGAGCAGTGCGAGGAAGCCGGCGACCTCGTCGTCGACGTAACAGAAGCTGCGCGTCTGGTTGCCGTCGCCGTAGATCGTGATCGGATCGCCGGCGAGGGCCTGACTGACGAAGTTCGTGATCACGCGGCCGTCGTCGGGCTGCATGCGCGGTCCGTAGGTGTTGAAGATGCGCACGATCCGGATGTCGAGGCCGTACTCGCGGTGGTACGCCATGGTGAGCGATTCGGCGAATCGTTTCGCCTCGTCGTACACCGAGCGCTCCCCGATCGGGTTGACGTTGCCCCAGTAGGTCTCGGCCTGTGGGTGCTCGAGCGGGTCGCCGTAGACCTCGCTCGTGGACGCCAGGAAGAAGGTGGCGGCGTGCGCTCGGGCGAGATCGAGGAGGTTCCGGGTTCCCGTGCTGCCGACGTCCGAGGGTGTCGATCGGGCGACGGAGGTACTCGGGTGGAGACGCCGGGCTGGCGAGGTGCATCACGGCGTGATAGGTCGCGTCGGCGGTGGCGTCGATCACAGTTCGCTCGACGACGTCGTGCTCGATCAATCGAAAGCGCTCGTGGCCGACGAGGTGACCGAGGTTGAACCTTCGACCCGTCGAGAGATCGTCGACGCACGTGACATGGTCGCCGCGCTCGATCAGGCGGTCGCAGAGATGCGAACCGAGAAAGCCCGCCCCGCCTGCAACGAGGACGTGGCGACCCGTGGTCATCCGCGCCCGACGCCGTCGTACGACAGACCGATCGACCGAACTGCGACAGGATCGAACAAGTTGCGGCAGTCGACGACCGCAGCGCCGCGCATCAGCTCGGCCAGTTTGGCGAGGTCGAGGTCGCCGAACTCCGGCCACTCGGTCAGCACGACGACGACGTCGGCGCCCGTTGCGGCGTCGCATCGCGGTGTCTCGCAGCTGGTAATCGGCCAGCCGGTCCCGCCTGGTTTCAGAGAGTTCGCCGACGGTTGTCGGGTCGTAGGCCTGGATCGATTGCTCCGCGTGAGAGCAGCTCGTCGAGAATCCGCAGGCTCGGTGAGTCACGCAAGTCGTCGGTGCCCGCCTTGAACGTCAGACCGAGCGCGCCGACGACCTTGCCCGAGAGGCGGTCGTGGCTGAACAGGCCGAGGGCGTTGACGATCTTGGCGACCATGCGCTCGTATTGCTGTTCGTTGATGTCGATCACGCCGCGCATGAGTGAGAAGTCGTAGCCGTGCTCCGCAGCGATCGATACGAGCGCCCGAGAGTCCTTGGGGAAGCAGCTGCCACCCCAACCCGGGCCCGGGTTCGAGGTACGCAGGGCCGATCCTGTGATCGGAGCCGATGCCTTTGATCACGCTGCTGACGTCGGCGCCGACCTGCTCGCACATCGCGGCCACGCTGTTGATGAAGGAGATCTTCATCGCCAGGAAGCCGTTCGCCGCGTACTTCACGGTTTCGGCAGAGGCTGGGTCGGTAAGGATGAACTCGGTCTCGATCGACCCGTACACGGCTCGCACCTTGGCAGCTGCCTCAGCGTCGTCGGCGCCGATCACGACGCGATCGGGGTGGAAGAAGTCGTTGACGGCGCTGCCCTCACGGAGGAACTCCGGGTTGGAGACGACTGCGACGTCGTCGCGGCCGAGCGCTTCGCCGACGAAATGGAACGAGCCGACCGGCACGGTCGACTTGTTCACGACGACTGCGTTCGGCTGGAGGAGCGGGCCGATCGATCTGGCGGCACCCTCGACGTAGCTGAGATCGGCGGAGCCGTCTTCGTCCTGCGGGGTCGGCACACACAGGAACACGATGTCGGCGGACGGCACCGCAGCTGCGAGTTCGGTCGTGAAGGACAGTCGGCCGGCGGATTGTGCCTCGGCGACGACCGTGTCCAATCCCTCCTCGACGATCGGAATCAGACCTCGCCGCAGACGCTCGACCTTCACTTCGTCGATGTCGACGCAGATCACCGAGTTGCCGAGGTGTGCCAGACATGCCCCGGTGGTGAGACCGACGTAACCCGTGCCGATCACAGCAATTCGGGTGTCGGTTTGGCGCTCGGTGTTTGACGAATCAGTCGAATCCACGGCCGGAAGGGTACCGGGTGGCATCAGCTGGAACGCCCCAGGCGCGTCCGGAGCTGGTCGTGGTTCGGTTGTCGTCGGCTCGGTTGAACGCGTCAATGGTTGGGTGCGATTGATCTCGCCGGCGGTGGTGATGGGTCGAGCGTGTGTCACTTCCCGCGTCCCCATAGCGTTTGTTGGGCGATCGATGAGCCTGACCGTCGCCGATTCGAGCCCTTCCGAATCGCCAGAGTCGGATGATCCGACGCTGCGATCTGTGGTCGTTTCGCGGCTGGGGCTTCCACTCGGCAGATCTGATCATCACGATGACTCGCGAACATCTCCGCGAAGTCGTGGGGATCGACCCCTCCGCCTGGCCACGATCGTTCACCCTCAAAGAGTTGGCTCGGCGCGCAGCAGACGTGCCGCTGTCGATCACCGATTCCCGGCGGTGGATCTCCGAGGCCGGTTCCGGACGTCGGGCTGCAGACATGATGGCGCCATCCCGGCGGATGACCTCGATGACCCGTATGGTGGTCCGCTCGGTGAGCATCGGGCGATGGTCGCCGACGTCGATTCGCTCGTGCGTCAGCTGGTCGCCGCGCTGCCGAGGATTCGTCCGACCGGTTGACCGGCCCGCAACGTTGTGTGAAAACCGCACGAGGCGGGCAGCGATGCTGCCCGCCTCGGGGTCCGATCGGTGGGGGGATCCGATCGGCTGTTGGGGAGGTCTTCACCTGACGGCCCGGGGGGAGGCCGTCAGGTTGAGAGCTTTGTCAGGCGTCCTCGGAGACGTCCTGCTCGGCGAGCTCCTTGCGGATCTCGTCCATGTCGAGCTCGCGCACCTGGCGCAGCAGGTCGTCGAGGGCCGACTTCGGCAGTGCTCCGGGCTGGCTGAACAGCTGGATGCCGTCACGGAAGATCATCAGGGTCGGAATCGACATGATGCCGAGCGAACCAGCGAGCTGCTGTTCGGCCTCGGTGTCGACCTTGGCGAACGTGACGTCGGGGTTCTCGGTGGACGTCTCTTCGAAGATCGGACCGAACATCTTGCAGGGCCCACACCATTCGGCCCAGAAATCGACGAGCGTGATGCCCTCACCGGTGACTGTTTCTTCGAAGTTGGACATGTTCAGTGTGCTGGTCGCCACGTTGCGCTCCTTGTTTGTTCGTACCAATCGTGAAACGCATCGACCGGGGCGAGTATTCCGGGCGCCCCTGTGTCGACGGTCACCGGTCGGTCGGTCGGCCGAGCGGAAGGTACTCTCACCCTGTGATCACCGACACGCCGATGACGCCCGAGCAGGCCCTGCTGCGCGTCATCCACTGTCTCGATCGTGCGTTGGCGTCGCCGTTCAAGACGAAGGCCTTCGTGCGTGCCCTCGATGTCGTGCGCACGCTCGATCCGATCGAGTTGGCGGAACGCGCCAGGGACGACCGGCTGACCGAGCTCGACGGCATCGGCGACGCCACCGCCGGGGTGATCACCGAGGCGCTCGCCGGACTGGTTCCCGCCTACCTCACGAGAATCGAGAGCGAGTCGGCGGTACCCCTGACCGACGCCGGCCAGGCCTATCGTTCGGCGCTTCGCGGCGACTGCCACCTGCACTCGACGTGGAGCGATGGCGGGGCCGAGATCGAGGCGATGGCGGCCACGGCGATCGAACTCGGGCACGAGTACATCGTGCTCACCGACCATTCGGCGCGCCTGACGATCGCCCATGGGCTGAATGAGCAACGGCTTGCCGACCAATTGCTCGAGGTCGATCGCATCAACGTCGAGATCGCCGCAGCCGGTCACGACTTCCGGATCCTCACCGGGATGGAGGTCGACATCCTGGACGACGGCTCGCTCGATCTCAGCGACGAGATGCTGGCCGGGCTCGACGTCGTGGTGGCAAGCGTGCACTCGAAGCTGCGGATGGAAGGCAAGCAGATGACCGAGCGGATGGTGATGGCCGTCGCCAACCCCAACGTCGACATCCTCGGCCACTGCACCGGGCGCCTGATCGGCAAGCGCCCGGAGTCGACCTTCGACCCCGACTACGTGTTCGCCGCCTGCGCCCAGTTCGACACGGCCGTCGAGATCAACTGCCGGCCCGAGCGGCTCGATCCGCCCCGTCAGCTGATCGACCTGGCGATCCAGTACGGCTGCATGTTCGCGATCGACTCGGATGCGCACGCCACCGGGCAGCTCGAATGGCAGCCGTACGGATGCAACCGGGCGGCCGACACCGGGATCCCGATCGACCACATCCTCAACACGATGTCGGCCGACGACCTGCTCGCCTGGGCCGCCGCCTGACCAGCCGGAAACCGTCCCACCACCCGAGCACTCCAGCCGGCAAAGCCCCCGCCGCCCCCACCCTCTCTCTGTCACCGTTTTCCGTGAGCGTCCACGAAAACCGTGACACAGAGGTCGATGGCACAGCCAGAACACAGAGCTCGGTCCGCCTATGTCACCGATTCCGTGAGCGTCCACGAAAACCGTGACACAAACGGACCGGGGGATGGGGAGGGGCTTGCGTGCGCGAGATCTCACGGGCGGGCTGTCGGGCGGGCGGTGTCACACCCTGTTGGTTGGATGCAGGTATGCACGAGCCGACACCCAGCAGATTCGACAAGCAGCTCGCTCGCCAACGTGGCCTGGCGACCGTGCGCCAACTGAATCGGGCCGGCGTCGACGACTGGCGCCGCCGCCGGGCCCGTTCCGATGGCTACATCGAGAAGGCCGGTGCCCACGTCTACCGGTCTGCCTATGCGCAGCGTTCCCGCCGCGACGATCTGGCGGCGCTGCTGCTCGATTGTGGGGCAGGCATCGGTGCAGCCTGGGCGAGCGGTCCGACCGCAGCGGCGTTGCACGGCTTCGACGAGTTCGTTCTCAAGCCTCCCTTCCACATCACCGTCGAGCGTGGGCGCAATATCCAACGAGTCGGGCATCACGTGCACACCACCGTCGATCTCCCGCTGATCGATCGATCGATCGTCGACGGGCTTGCGGTGCTGGCACCGGCTCGCACCGTCATCGATCTGGCGAAGTCGACTTCGGTCGCACAGCTGACGATTGCGATCGACTCGATGATCCGCGACGGAGGGGCTTCCGAAGCGTTGCTGCACAAACGCCTGGTTGCGCTTGCGGGGCGTGGTCGGCACGGTGTACCGAAGGTGGTCGCCGCCATCGCAGGTGCCGATGCACGCCGTGGCGGTCACAGCTGGCTCGAACGTCGATATCTCGAGCTGCTTGCCTCGGCGGGGCTACCGCTTCCCTCGATGCAACAAGTGCTGGCACGTGCCGGCGATCGACTGGTGCGGGTCGATTGTCGGTTCGAGGGGACACCGCTCGTCGTGGAGTTGCTGGGCTATCGGTTTCACCGCACCGAGATCCAGATGGCGCGTGACGCAGAGCGGTCGAACGCATTGATCCTCGAGGGCTTGCTCCCGGTCCAGTTCACGTATCGGCAAGTCACCGAGCTCCCTGATCAGGTTGTCGCAACGACTCGTGCCGCGCTCGCTCAACACCGAGCCGCCTGAATCCGACCGGCGTCGGGACCTCCGACCACCCGCCGTGACCGAACGACGAGTTGGTGCCGATTCTGGTGCCCGCTCCATGTTCTATGTCACAGGTTTCGTGAGCGCTCACGAAATCTCGTGACACAGAGCCGGTGAGCTGGAGCCCGGGCGGGCGGGTGGTCCGGGCCGGCGGGTGGCAAGTGGCAAGTGGGCGGGTGGGCTGGGTTCGGGGCCGGACGTGACCGATGGCCGGCTGATCGTTCGTGTCCTCCGGTTGGGGAGCGGTGCGGGCGCCCGTAGACTGACCGGTCTATGTCGAAGAAGACCAGCAGGAAAAAGGCCAAGATGCGCCGCAGCAAGGCGAATCACGGCAAACGCCCGAACATGGGTCGCTGAGCCAACGCCCCGATTCCATCGATCGCGCTGCTGCGCGAGTCAGAACGCAACCCTGCCGTCGGCGTCAGCCGGCGGCTTTTTGCTGTGCACGCGAGGGTCTGACAACGAAATATCTGGAGTGTTCCGCGATTCTGGTGCTGGTCATCGCTTACGGTGCTCAGCATGGCCGCTCTTTCTGACTGCGTTATAACGCCCCGAGCGGATGTTGTCGACAAGTTGCACGGTGTCGACGTCCCCGACCCGTACCGCTGGCTGGAGTGCGGCGACGATCCGGAGGTGCGGCGCTGGGTGAGCGAGCAGAACCGGTTCACGCGGATCGCCCTCGACGACGTGCCCGCCCGCACGATCTGGCACGACCGGTTGGACGAGTTGCTGAGTCTCCCGGTGGTGCAGTCGGTGCAGGTGCGTGGGGAGCGGCTGTTCCTCCTCGAGCGTTCGGCGGGCGAGCAACAGGCACGGTTGGTCGTTCGTCCACTCGAGGATCCGGCGTCCGAACTGACGGTGCTCGTCGATCCATCGCTCGGCACCGAGGACGCAGCGGCTGCGATCGACTGGTTCTTTCCGTCGGCCGACGGAACGTTGGTGGCAGTCGGCACGAGCGAAGGGGGAACCGAGAACTCAGTGCTCCGCGTCGTGCGCGCAGCCGATGCCGAGCAGTTGGGCGAGGAGATCGCCAACTGCCGGGCGGCGAGTGTGGCGTGGGAAGCCGACGGATCAGGATTCCTCTACACCCGCTACCCGGAGGGTGACGAGTATCACCGAACCGTGCACCACCACACGCTCGGCGCAGCTCCCGTCGACGATCCGGTCGTGTGGGCCGACCATCCGACGCCACAGACCTGGCCCGAGGTCTCGATCTCGCCGGACGGCAGATTCGTGCTGGTCAGCGCGATCGTGGGCTGGAGCCGCACCGATCAACACCTGCTCGACCGACGAACCGGCGAGTGGCACACCCTGGTGTCCGGCGTCGATGCGATCAGCAGCTTCACGTTTACCGGCCAGAACCGGCTGATCGGATCGACAACGCTGGGTGCGTCGCGGGGTCGCATCGTGGCGATCGATCTGGATGATCTTCCCGCCCATAATTCCCAGTGGACCACGATCGTTGCCGAGCGCGACATCGTGGTCGGTGTGCCCAAGCCGGTCGACAGTGGGTTCGTCGTGCCCGTCAGCCGAGCCGGTGTCGATCAGATCGAATTCTGGTCCGGCGATGGTTCCCACGGTGCCGTGGTCCCCGGCCTCGGGGTGTGTTGCGTCACCGAGCTCGCAACCGACCCGTCGCGCGCCACGACCGTGGCGTTGATCACCGGGTTCGACGCCCCGACTGCGATGTGGCGTCTCGACGTGCCCGGCCAGGGCATGCGGGCGCGGCCGGTGCACCCCCGGATAGCGCACGATGCTGTGCCCGAGTTGGCGGTCTCCCATGTCGAGTACCCGTCGAGTGACGGCACCCGGATCGGCATGTTCCTCGTGCACCGCTCAGACCTCACACCCGGCTCCGACATGGCGACGATCCTGAACGGCTACGGCGGGTTTGCGATCACCGAGACGCCGATCTGGTCACCGACTATCGCCGCCTGGTGCGCGGCCGGGGGGCTGTACGCGATCGCCGGCCTGCGTGGCGGCTTCGAGCACGGCGAGGACTGGCACGCGGCGGGCAAGCGCGCCAACAAACAGAACGTCTTCGACGACTTCCACGCGGCCGCCGACTGGTTGGTCGCCACGGGTCGAACCTCACGTGCTCGGCTGGCGATCGCGGGCGGTTCCAACGGAGGTCTGCTGGTGGGAGCGGCGCTGACCCAGCGCCCAGATCTGTGTCGAGCGGTGTGGTGCGCGGTGCCATTGCTCGACATGATCCGGTTCCCGAAGTTCCTGATCGCCAAACTGTGGACCGATGAGTACGGCGATCCTGACGTCGCCGAAGAATTCGCCTGGCTGCACGCCTACTCGCCGTATCACCACGTACAACCGGGCCAGTCGTATCCGGCTGTGCTTCTGACGACAGCCGAGGGTGACACTCGGGTCGATCCGATGCATGCACGCAAGATGGCGGCGATGTTGCAGTGGGCCGCGACGGATCAGGAGGAGCGCCCGGTGCTGTTGCACCAGGAGGGCCGCGCCGGCCACGGTGCCGGCAAGCCGGTCGGCAAGCGCGCCGACGAACAGGCCGATGTTCTGGCGTTCTTCTCGTGGCAGCTCGGGATCGACCCCTGATGTCGGTTCGTCTGGCAGCGGTCGAGATCGGTGGTGAGCCTGCGCCCTGGCAGACGATCGGGCTCGAACTCGACGCCGGCGGCCGCATCCCGTTCGCCAATGGCGCACTCGAGTTCGTACCGGATCGCCAGGGCATCGTGGGGCTGGTGATCGACGGCATCGACCACCTTCCGGCCGATCTCGAGGGCATCCCGCTGCGGGCCGGCCGGCCGGTTCCGGCGATCGAACACCCGGTCGACGCGTTCGAGCTCGATCATCTCGTGATCATGACCGACTCACTGGAACGCACGTCGCAGGCGGTTGCCGACGGGTTGGGGCTGGAACGTCGCCGGCTTCGCGAGACCGAGACGGTGCGTCAGGCCTTCCACCGGTTCGCCGACCAGGGCGGTGTCCGCGGCTGCATCGTCGAGATCGTCGAGAACGAGCGTGTCCGCCAGCCGGCGTTGTTCGGGCTGGTGCTGAACCTCGCCGACATCGATGCGGCAGCGGCCAGGCTGGGGCCGGACCTGCTCGGCTTGCCGAAGCCCGCTGTGCAGCCGGGTCGCAGAATCGCGACGGTCAGAGCGGCCGCCGGGCTGGGGGTCGCCGTGGCCTTCATGTCGCCTGGCACCTGACGGGTCGCCACGTTCGGGTCGGCGTCATTGAGCCTCAGATGTCGCGGTCGCGTTCGGCCAGATAGCTCGTGCCTTCGTCGCACTCGGGCTGCAGCGGACACCACCGGCACGACACGCCCGGGCGCTTGAGCGGCTCCCGGCCCTCGATCTTCAGTTCGATCTCGGCGTTGACGCCGTCGAGCATGCGCCGTGAGGCGGTCATCAAGACCCGCTCGTTGACGTCTTCCACCACCGGTTCACCGGCATCGAGGTAGAACGATGCCAGCTTGCGCGGCGGAACCTGGGTGCGCAGTGTTTCCACGAGAGCGTAGAAGCGAAGGTCTTCGCGGTGCTTGGGTGACACCCATCCGGTCTTCAAGTCGATGATGACCTTGCGGCTCTCGGCGCCGGCCGGGCGGCCGATCGTGAGATCGACCTTGCCCGACAACACGATCGGTCCGTCGAGCGGCCAGCGCACACTCGACTCGACCGTCGGGGCGGCACGCTGGTCGAGCGGCGGGAAGCACTCCTGGAACTTGATCAACTTGTCGACCGCAAAGCCGCGCAGGTCGGCCAGATCGGCCTCGCTGAGCCGCTCGATCCAGTCCCCGATGCTGGTGTCCTCGTCGGCGAGCCGGGCGAGCGCCTCGTCGATCACCTCGGCCGGTACAGGGTCGCCGCGCCAGTTGACCATCAGCTGGATCGCCCGATGAGCGACCTGCCCGCCGGCGACCGCCGGCGACCATGCGAACTCGTCGTCGTGGAGATGCTGCACCTCGCAGCCGAGCACGCTCGTCAGCCGGTGCTTGCTGATGAAGATCGACTGATCGCCGAGGCGCTCGCGAAAGCCGTCGAACGCTTCGTCGATGTCAGCCCGCAGCGAAGCGATGAACGCCGGGTCGAACACCACGGCGTCAGGGGAGCGACGCAACAGTCCGAGCGTCTTGTTCTGGAGCGGTGAGAGCTCGGGGGTCGGCGCGGTGTCGGCCATCGCCAGCGACCCTACCGACTTGCAGTGCGAGAGCCGGGCGGGACATGCCCGCCCACGTTGTCACAGCCCTCAGTCATAGTGAACGTATGTCGGAACCGATCACGTCGGCCACCACCGTCGACTTTGCCGCTGCGGCACGAACGCTCACTCGTCGAGGCGCGCCGGAGCGGGTCTGATCGGGCCCAGCTTCCGGTGCCCTCCTCGCCTGGTCGGGGTCGACCGTACGATCCGGCGCCGCGGCGAGGGGGCGATCGTGTCCGTCCGGCTGCGCGGTCGCCCGTGGTTGGCTGTTCTGGCCGACATGATCGAAGGTGTCATCGTGGCCAACCATCTGTCACCACCCCAGTCCGATCGTCTGCGTTCCGAGCTGTGGGTCGGCGTGCGGCGTCGACTCGACCAGTCGGGGTGACAGCACCGGCGCCGTGCGGCGTGTGGCCTGATCGACTATCGGTCGTTCGGCCACAGCAGCGTGTCGGGGTGGAACTGGCTCCACGCGAACCAGAACGCCTCATGGGTTCCGACCTCGACGCCATCGAATTCTGCGATCAGTCCGCCACCGTCCGAGATGATCCTCACATCACGCAACTCGACATCGTCGCCTGCCGCCAGCGAGGTTCGAACCTGGTCGGCCGGAAACGCGAGTGTCGTGCCGTCGTCCAAGAGCACGCCGACGACCGGCTCCTGTACGGGCAGCCGAGGATCGACATCACCGATCGGGAAGATCGGTCCGTTGTCGTCGCGGCCGCGCAGCGGGTCGTCCGGGTAGCTGCGGCCGATCCCGCCGTCCTCGGCCACGATCGTGGTGTTCGGATGTTCCTGTTTCCACTCGCCCCAGGTGGTCACGCTGACCGAGTTCTGATCGAGCACCACGCCGGCATCGAGCAGCGGCCCGCTGACGGCGGCGCCGGTGAACGTGTCGAGCACCGACCGGGTGGTGAGGTCGTACATCACCTTGTTCGAACGATTCAGCAATCCAGAGGTGCGCAGCACCGGCGTCTCGACACCGTTCGGCACCTGATCGGTATAGAACGCCTGCGCCGATCCGCACAGCGTGCAGTAGGGGATCCCGAACCGGCGCCCACCGATCGTGATGTTGACCATCTCGTGGATCTGCATGATGTTCTTGGGGAAGGCGACCGCTTCGGCGCCCTCGGTCACGCCGAACACGATCCGGTCGTCGGGGTACCAGTCACCTTCTGCGGCCGGAACGAGTTCTGGATCGTCGAGGGCAGGGATGCAGCCGCGGCCGCCGCAGCGTTCGGTGTCGCCGAGCGGTCGGTCGTCGATGAACACGCCACCCCAGCTGACCCACCGCCAGTCGATCTCCGAGTCGGCGTCGTCGAAGAACGGTGCCCACCCCGGTTCGGCAATCGTGAACAACTGCCCCTTCAGTCGCCGGTAGTCGGGAGGCGCGGGTGTGTCCCAGGCGATCAGATGATTGGTCACGACGTTCCACGGAGAGCGGTCGATCTGTTGGGCGTCGGTGACATCGACGCCGGTCAGCGTGCCGAAGCCGGCGACCAATGTCTCGGCCTCAGGGCCGGCAGAGACGAACCGCAGCAGATCGCTGACCAGCCAGGCGTGGCGCGAATCGCCGACATCGATCAGAACCTGCAGGGTGGCGCTGTCGACGAGCCCGAGTGGGATGCCCTCGATGATGGCCTCGAACGCGGCGGTGGCGGCGTCGTTCGGGCCGGTCGGAGCGGCCGGTGCGTCGGGGTACTGCGTTTGCTCCGGCACGGTGAGAGCCGGCTCGGTGCCGGCCGGCGCCGAGACCTCGGTCGATTCGGTGGAATCGGAGGCGTTCGGTTCCGCCGAGCAAGCCGCCGCCGCCAACAACGTGGCGACGAGCAACAGGAGCTTCATGTGAGCCAGCGTAGAAGTGCAACGGCGGTCGGATGTCGGCCCAGCGGCGAAGTTCACGCATCGTTTCGAACTCGGCTCGGGTTCGTTCCCCGCTAACTTGATTGCACGGCCCGGGTGGTGGAATAGGCAGACACGGGGGGCTTAAACCCCCCTGTACGAACGTAGTACGGGTTCGAATCCCGTCCCGGGCACACACAACTAGCAGGGGAAATGCTCCGAATCGGCGACTCTCGACGCTCGCTCGGACGGCGCGAAGCGCACGAAAAGATCACGGTTCTCGCCGGGTTGCATCGTGTGCTCGGTGGCGAAGGCGTGCAGCGCCGGGAACTGTTCTGCCTCGTGATTGTCAGCCAGGTCGTCGACGACTTCGGTCATGTCGTCACCAGATGTAGGGGGTGGAAGTCCGAGAGATCCGAGGTGTTCGATTGGGGATCCCCAACCGAACGTTCGCGTCGACCGACCACTCGACATTCGTTCCACACCATTGGTCGAGTTGCGGTAGAGCCGATGGACCCTCGCCCCCGAGGCCTCATCGCAGACCTCGGCCCCGGGGCGCTGCCGAGACGGTCGGACCACCGGATATCGACTCCTCTCTTCACCGTCTTCAAATCGCGTGCGACTGGGCCCGTATCGGGCGTCCGATCCTCGGACGAGGCACGGTCGAAGCTCCGCCGCATCCACCACGACGACGTTGCACCGAACCACGGTTTCGCTATGGTCCGCTCGAGAACGACACCGCAAGAGGAAGCGAACATGCAAATCGCGGCGGTGCTCTCTGCTGTTGCAGCCGAGTACACGGCGCAGGAGATCTCTGCGACCGAGTTTGCCCGACAGCGACCGGGTGCAAGACCCCCAGACGTCGTCTTCCGATCGAACTACACACCGTCATGGGAGCCGTTGCGGCCGCTGTTCACCGAGTGATGGTCATCAGATGATGCCTTTCTCTCGGTGATGGGGAACCGAGGTGGGCACTCCCTGATTCTGGTTCGTTCAGCTCGCGCTTCTTTCGAGCCACACCTCGATCAGAACACCGGCCAGCGGACATAGCGCACTGAGGTCAGCCCAAGGGACGACGGGCCCAAAATGGAGCCCACCGACCGACGCGCGAACGCTACCGAAAACCGCCGCAACGCCCTTCGAGTATCAATCAGGCCCTATTGCAGTGCACGGAAATCGCGGCGACGGGCGGCCGGGGCCCCGAGCGCTGAATCGCGCTGTGCACCCGTGTCCAGACGTGTCTCGGAGGACTGCTCGTTGAATCGCTTCTTTCGAGGGAGAGCGCTTCATTCGCCCCGACACCGGCCCGTGATGCCAGCAAGATTGCAGCCTGCACAGCAGTGACGCGCCAGCTCAACGGGCACACGATTTCGGCTTGGTGTTCCGCCCAGCTCTGCGGCCGAGACGTCATGGAGCTCTGACCCCGGATCGGGTCGAGTCGAGCGGGGTGTTGAAATCGTTCGGCGGCAACTTGTGGTCTGGTGCGCCTTCGAATCGGCGACCTCGGAGTCCAGCTGCTGCTACGAATATCGCGGTCGAGTCTTCGTCAGCCCGGTCGCGCCGCGTGCACGGCCTGCCCGTGGCGTTCGATGGCCAGTTCGATGGCGGCCAAAGATGGTCGAGCCGACAGTCCTCCGTCGACATGGAGGGCGTGGCCGGTGATGTACGCGGCAGTCGTCGGCCGCCAGGAAGTGCACCGCAGCGGCGACCTCGTCGGGGGTTGCGGCGCGTGGAGCGAGCCGGTCGCATCGTCTCGATGAAGGCGACTTCCTCGGGGATGTCATTACTGTCGTACATCGCTGTGGAGACGCCGGAGGGAC
Organism: uncultured Acidimicrobiaceae bacterium; assembly: GCA_963722635.1. Classification (GTDB taxonomy): domain Bacteria; phylum Actinomycetota; class Acidimicrobiia; order Acidimicrobiales; family Ilumatobacteraceae; genus Ilumatobacter. The sequence continues at coordinate 3,357 of CAVRNX010000020.1, read as the reverse complement.
AGACCGGCGTTGACACGGATTCGTCGGGGCGCGAGTTCGATCGCAAAGGTCTTGGTGATGCCGATGACGCTCCACTTCGACGCTCCGTAGGAGCTCTGACCGGCTGCGCCGATCACGCCCGCCATCGACGCCATGTTCACGATCGATCCGCCGTCGGTGAGCACGGGCACGAAGTGTCGAAGACCGTGGACCACGCCCATGACGTTGACGTCGAACTGGCGCCGATACTCGTCGTCGGTCTGGCTTGCGGCGTCACCCACGCCAAGCGCGATTCCGGCATTGTTGACGAGGATGTCAGCCCTGTCGAGGCGTTCCAAGGTGGATTGGGCGAGTGCTCGAACCTGCGCATCGTCGGCGACGTCTGTGCGCACGAAGAGCCCGCCGAGCTCGTCGGCGAGGTCGGAGCCGTCGGCGAGGTCGGCGATGACGACGGCGGCGCCGGCGGCATGGAAACGGCGCGCCGTGGCAGCGCCGATTCCGGCTGCACCACCGGTGATGACGGCAACTCGGCCTTCGAGTGAGAACCTCATCTGCTTCGCGCCCTCGATGCTCGACTCCGGGGAGCACGCAGAGCAGTTCGTACAGCAGGTTCGCCGCGAGGAGCGCTGTGTTGCCGGACGGGTCGTACTGCGGTGCGACTTCGACGACGTCTGCGCCGACGATGTTCAGTGTGTGACAGCCTCGGATGATCTCGAGGCCCTGGGCGCTCGTGAGTCCACCGATTTCGGGGGTTCCGGTTCCGGGTGCGACCGACGGGTCGAGCCCATCGACATCGAAACTGACGTAGACGGCACCGTTGCCGAGTTGCTCGTGGACGTCGACCATCAACGGGGCGAGCGACCGGTTCCAGCACTCCTCGACTTGGATGACGCGGGCTCCCTGCCGCGTGATCCAGTCGAAATCTTCGGCCGTGTACCCAGTTCCGCGCAGGCCGATCTGAACGCTGCGCCGGGGGTCGACGAAGCCGCGATCGATCGCGTGCCGCAGCCAGCTTCCGTGAGTGATCGGCTCGCCGTACATGGCTGCGTTGACGTCGGCGTGGGCATCGACGTGCACCACGCCGACGGGGCCGTGCACACCAGCGATCGCTTCCAGGATCGGGTACGTGAGCGTGTGATCGCCACCGATCGACAACGGGACAACGGGTGCTTTCAGGAGTTCGTGGTAGTGCTCGGCGATGATCCGTACCGTCGCGTCGAGATTGAAGGTGTTGAGCGCGACGTCCCCCGTGTCACCGACGACCAGACTGTCGAACGGTGCGGCCCGCGTTGCCATGTTGTACGGGCGCAACAGGCACGACTCAGCCCGGATCGCCCGTGGCCCGAAGCGGGCGCCCGGCCGATTGGACGTCCCGACGTCGAGCGGGACGCCGACGATCGCGACATCGAGCGGCAGGTCGGTTCGGCCCCAAGCGCATGAATGTCGCAGGGCCACCGAACCGGGGCATCTCGTTGCCGCCGAGTGGTTGGGGATGGACCGGTTGACCGTCATCGCCTGTCGTGGATCGGGGTTCGGATGTGTTCACAACCCCGACATCCAACCACCGTCGACACGCATGGCTTCTCCGGTTACGTACCCAGCATCGTCGCTCGCCAGCCATGCGACGACTCGGGCAACATCCTCCGGTGTCCCTCGTCGCCTCAGTGCGATCTGCTCGTTGGCGCTCAGCTCTCCGGCGCCGGCATCGCCGAGATCGACACCAAGATCGGTCATCTGGGTCGCGATGTCGCCCGGGCAGACGGCGTTCACGCGAACATCGAAAGGCCCGAGGTCGAGCGCCAGGCTCTGGGTGAAGCCGAGGAGCCGAACTGGTGGCGGTGTACGCCGAGAAGTGCGGGGCTGGGCGCAGGGCCGCCAGCGATGCGTTGTCCACGATCGCGCCGCGCCGAGCCTCACGCATCACCGGTGCGATGTGGCGACAGAACCGAACCGCCCCCATGACGTTCACCTGCCAGGACAGCTCCCAGGTCGACTCGTCGAGCAACTCGAACGGCTGAGCGCCGATCGGCGTCCCGGCGTTGTTGAAGAGGATGTCGATCCGCCCGAAGGCTTCGAGCGTCGTTTCAACACACGCCCTGACCTATCGTCGCTGGTCACGTCGACCGAAATGGCAGCGATCGGCGGCCCATCGAGCGGATCTCGGTCGTGGTCGCCTCGAGCACGTCGGTGTCCTCGGCAACCGTGGCGAGGCCTGCCACTCTCACGCCCGGCCGGGCAAGGTCGGTGACCACGACGTGTGCACCGGTCGAGCAGTTCGAGCGCGGTCGTGCGACCGATGCCGCGCTCACGGCCGGCCCCGGTGACGATCGCTACCTTGTCGGTCAGGTCGTTCATGACACCACCAGTCGGATCGGGTTGCTGAGGAGTTCGCCGAGTCGCGTCAGGAACCGTCCGGCACCACCGCCATCGATGAGTCGGTGATCGCACGTGACCCCGATTGCGAACTCTCGGTACTCGATCGGTGACCCGCCGCTCAGGCGAAGTCGGGGCTGTCCTCGACCGAGGCCGACGATCGCTGAGGCGCTACCCGCCGGGCGGAAGAATCGGCGATCCCTGGCTGATGCCGACCGCGCCGACGTTGTTCACAGTGCAGGTCGCACCGGCGAGGTCGTCTGGGGTGATCGCCCGATCACGAGTTGCCTCGGCGAGTCGCATCACCTCGGTGTTGAGGTGCGCAAGCTGAGTTGTTCGGCGTCGCGCACGACCGGCACGATGAGTCCTCCGGTCCATCGACTGCCATGCCCATGTGGACGCAGCATGGTGGACCACGTCGTCGCCGTCCACCATCGCGTTCATGTCGGGACGACCCGCGATGGCCGACGACTGCGGCGATGAGAGCGTGTCGATTCGAAACGGCCCGCCCATTCGGCGGCAAGCGCTGCACGCCGCCAGCAGCGGTTCGCCGTCGATGAACGTCGACGCCGTGAACTGTGGGACACACGTGCCGAACGGATGAGGTTGGCGGCATCGAGCGACGAAGTGGTGACATCCTCGTCCGCGTCGAGCGCTCGGCCGATGGGCTCGCCGTGCGGTCCGGTTGCACGGCTGCAGCGAGGTCGGAACTAGTGACGGCCCCTCGGCGCCGGTTCCGATGATGGTGGAGAGGTCGATGCCGGCTTGGCGGGACGCCCGGCGGACGCGGGGCATCGCTCGCACTCCGGGACTTTTCGCCGGCGGGGTGGCGCTGATCCGGGCTGTCTCGACGTCGATTCGCGAGATCCGTCCGCCTGGTCCAGTCCCTCTGATTCCGCCGAGGTCGACGGATAGCTCCTCGGCGAGCTTGCGGAGTACGGGCGACATGACCGAGCCGGCCACCGCAGCAGCGACGGCCGGTGGTTCCAGAGCGCCGCCTGCCGT
>CAVRNX010000019.1:0-20066 GCA_963722635.1 uncultured Acidimicrobiaceae bacterium | reverse complement strand
ACGCACGTGTAGTACAACCCCGTCCGTTCACCGGCCCCGCACGTTTCGAGGTAGCGATCGTTGTTCTCGATGAAGATCGAGTAATGATCGAGCCTGCGCAGTCCGTGCGCTCGCAGCAGGTGGGCGAGCCGGTTGCAGCGCTGCTCGTGCTCTCGATACGTGACGCTCGCCGGCCGGTCGACGCCATGACGAACGCCGGCCGGTCAGGGTGCTGCTGTGCGATCTCGGTTGCGTACACGTGATGCCTCCTTGGGCGTAGTGGTCAGCTTCACATCGTTCTGGGTACGAGTGTGGCCGCTCATGGGCGGCAGAAACTCGGACTCGGTCGATGTGTTGAGTCAGAGGGACCCCGCACGGCGTCGACCAGAACCAGCACCCGACCGTGCAGACCCCTTCCGCGACCTCGCCTACAACTGAGTCGTGAGTTGTGTCGACTACGGCGTGGTGTCTTGCCGGCTGGGCACCCCGGCCAGCAGCCGGCGGCGGCTCTCGAAGTCCTCGCGGTTGACGTAGGCGCCGCACAGGTGGCGGTGGCCGGTGTAGGCGGCGCGGCCGTGCAGCACGCGCCAGTTGTCGAACAGCATCGCCGTGCCCGGTCGGTTGACCCGGCGCCACTGCAGGGCGTGGTCGTTGGCGAGCGCCTCGAACGCCCGCAGCGCCTCGTAGAAGCGTCCATCTCGTCGGGCGGCAGCAGGAACGGTGCCCGGTCGGCGTTGTTGAACGAGACCTGCACGAGCGAGCCGCGGTGGTCGTGGCGGAACACCGGGCGGCTGGCCATCAGGTGCGAGCCGTCGCCGATGTACTGGCCGGGCACCTCGACGGTCGACAGCACCTCGTACAGATCGGGATCGCTCGGCCCGCAGCTCGGAGGCGATCCGGAACCCGTCGACCATCGTCGACTCGCCGCCGTTGCCGTCGAACGCCAGGCAGTGCAGCAGCTGCAGCCCGGGGGCGTCGTGGCTGTAGGTGCCGTCGGTGTGGGGGAGCAGCTCGAGGTTCGTGTAGGCGGTGTCGGCCTTCGAGAGGTCGGCCTGGAAGTCCCAGAAGCCGCCGAAGATCGTCTCGCGGACGTAGCCGACCCGGCGGATCAACGCCTCGGTCGCCTCGACCGTGGGCGGTGTGCCCATCACCATGCGAACCCGTAGCGTGGCGACGAGATCGAGCCATTCGGCGACGCTCGCTCGCCGGCCATCACCGCCTCGTGCTCGACGATCGGCCAGTGCTCGTCGATCGATCTCGGCGTCCCACAGCACCCGCTCGGCCGGCACGTCGATCACGGTCCGGCGCCGGTGTCCGGAACGTGTCGCAGGAACGCGATCGGCAGCAGCGAGGCGGCGTGTCGTCGTTCCACGTCGATCTCGACTGTCCGTCGTCGCCGACGGTGCGGGCGTTGACACCGCGCAGGTCGCGGCGACGCCGGCGGTGTACAGCTGGCGCTGCTCGTGTGACGGGGTGCAACGTCGCCTCGTCGTGGGCGTGGTCGCGGAACCACAACCACGGGTACCGGCTGGTGGTGCCGTCGGCCCAGTCGATGACGAGCCATCGGATCGGTGACATCGATCGTCGAGATGGGACTCACGAGCGAGATTCAATCACGCCGGCCGAGTTCCGGTGCGTCTCGTGTTCGACCGCCGCCGCGGAATCTACGGTGCACCTGATGGTCGAGCGCATCGAGTACGACGAGTTCGGGCTGTTCCACGAGAACGCGGCCGAGTACGGCCTGCCCTTCGACGGCCCGCCGACGGTTCGACGGGCGACGACACGACTCGCCGACGGCCGGTTGATCAGCAGCCTCGTGTGGGGGACTCGACCGGCCGAGCTGGTCCTGATCCACGGTGGCGCCCAGAACGCCCACACCTGGGACACGGTGGCGCTCGCCCTCGATCGCCCGCTGCTGGCGCCCGACCTGCCCGGCCACGGTCACTCCGACAGCCCGGCGCCGGGTGTCGGCACCCGTCCCGACGCCAACGCCGCCGACCTCGCCGAGGTGATCGACGATCTCGCTCCCGCGGCCGGGCTGGTCGTCGGGATGTCGCTCGGCGGGCTCACCGCGATCGCGCTCGGTGCCGAGCGCCCCGACCTGGTGAGGCGGCTGCTGCTGGTCGACATCACGCCCGGTGTCACCGGCGAGAAGGCCAAGGCGATCCACGACTTCGTACGCGGGCCCGCCACGTTCCCGAGCTTCGACGATCTGCTCGCCCGCACGATGCAGTTCAACCCGACCCGCTCCGAGAGCTCGCTGCGGCGCGGCATCCTCCACAACGCGCTCCAGCTCGACGACGGCAGCTGGGTCTGGCGCCACCGCCGCGACGACTACACGGCGATGGGCGACACCGACGACCCCGAGCAGCGCCCCGACATCACCCTGCTGTGGGACGACCTCGAACGGCTCGACGCCCCGGTCACCCTGGTGCGCGGCACACGCCAGCAGTCGGTGGTCGACGACGACGACGTCGCCGAGCTGGTGCGGCGGCGCCCGGACGCCACCGTGATCGAGGTCGACGCCGGCCACAGCGTGCAGGGCGACGCCCCGCTCGAACTCGCAGAGATCATCAAGGGAGCCCTCTCATGAGCATCGACTACGACGCCCTCTACCCGAGCTTCAAGTACGACCGCCCGAAGGACGGCGTGTTGCGGATCACCTTCGACGCGCCCGGCCTCAATGCCGTCGATATCGACGCCCATCGCGAGATCGGCGAGATCTGGCTGACGGTCGACCGGGATCCCGACGTGCAGGTCGCGATCCTGCAGGGCGCGGGCAAGGGCTTCTCGGCGGGCGGCAGCTTCGATCTGATCGACGGCATGATCAGCGACTACGCGATCGCGCACGAAGGTGATGCGCGAGGCGCGCGACCTGGTGTGGAACGTGATCAACTGCTCGAAGCCGATCGTGTCGGCGATCCATGGCCCGGCGGTGGGTGCGGGGCTGGTCGCGGGCCTGCTCGCCGACGTGTCGATCGTCGGTCGCAACGCGCGCATCATCGACGGCCACACCCGGCTCGGCGTCGCCGCCGGCGACCACGCCGCGGTCGTGCTGGCCGCTGCTGTGCGGCATGGCGAAGGCGAAGTACTACCTGCTCACCTGCGACCGCTGACCGGGCGAAGAGGCCGAGCGGATCGGGCTCGTGTCGCTCTGCGTCGACGACGACCAGGTGCACGACGAAGGCGCTCGAAGTCGCCGACCAACTGATGGCCGTCTCGCCGTCGGCCGTGCGGTGGACGAAGCACGCCCTCAACCACTGGTACCGCGGCGCGGGCCCGGCGTTCGACGCCTCGCTGGCGCTCGAGTTCTACGGGTTCGGCGGCCCCGACGTGCAGGAGGGAGTCGCCTCGCACCGCGAGAAGCGAGCCGCCAACTTCCAGGGCCCCACCAGCGAGTGACCCCCGCCGTTACACCAGGTGCCAGGCACCTGGTGTAACGCGTTCTCGGGAAGCACGGCGGCGGCGGTGCGGGTTGTTCACGGCATGGCATCGCTCGCTGAACTCCCGACCACCTTCGCCGACACGCGCGACGCGCTGCAACGGGTGGCCGTGCACATCGTCGCCCGTGCGCGCAACCAAGCAGGCGCCCACTCGATCGGTCTGCGGGTGACGCCGGGAGGGTTCGGCACTCCCGAGTTCGGGCCGGATGTGACTCGTGTGCGCGTCTCGGGCGGACTGATCCTGCGCGAGAGCGGTGGCCCCGACGGTGCCACGAGCGTCGCTCGGGGCATCGACGGCGCAACGCTTGCCGAACTCGCCGACGTCGCCGGCGTCGACCTCGCGGCCGACCTCGACGTCGGGCACGACACGCCACCGCTCGGCGACGTCGACGAGCCGTTACACGTCGACGCAGCCGCGGCCCGGGCGCTGGCGGGTTGGTTCGCCAAGACGAACGCTGCGCTCGATCACGTCGTCGCCGCGGTGGGCGGCAGCGCGGCGCCGACGCTCGTGCAGCTCTGGCCCGAGCACTTCGACGCTGCGCTCGATCTCGCCGCCGCTCCCGGACAACGGGTCAACCTCGGTGGGTCACCGGGTGACGCCTACCACGCCGACCCATACCTCTATGTCGGACCGTGGACCGACGAACGCCCCGGCGATGCGAGCTTCTGGAACGCGCCGTTCGGCTCGGTCCTGGGGTATCGCGACCTCGCGGCGACGAGTGATCCCGTCGTGACCGCGGCCGAGTTCTTCCTGCGCGGCATCGAGCTGCTCGCCGGCTGACCGATCGGTCGCTCACCCGGGTGCGCCGAGCGGCTCGGGCATCGGCTGATCGTGCTCGGCCATCATCTCCGCCCAGAGCGGTTCGATCATGTGGTACGTGACCCAACGTTCGAGATCGTGGTAGTGGTCGTAGCCGGAGGCGGTCAGCCGCGATTCGCCACCCCGCTGTTCGATCCACCCGATCGCATCGAGCGCCCGCACGATCGTGCGCAGTGCGAGTTGTCGGCCGAACAGCAGCCGGAAGCGATCGAGGTCGATGCTGCCCGTGTAGCACTGCCAGAACAAGTAGTACGCGGCGCTCTGCAAGGGTCCCAGTCGTGCCACCCGGGCGATCGGCAGCACGCCCCGCTCGAGCGGCTCGATGTAGGCCTCGATCCCGAAGTGATTGAGATCGAACGTTCGACCTGAGTAGGTGGCCGACCCGGCTCCGAGGCCCAGGTAGAACTCGCGGGTGATCGACGAATAGACGGGCCCACCGATCCGGTTGAAGGTCCACACCGAGCGCCGCTCGAAGCCGTGTTCGGCCGCCAGCTCGGTCGCTGCCCTGAGAGCCTGGTGCTCGGCCCGACGATCGTGGTCGGCCTTGCCGAACGGGGTGTACCCGAACCGCATCACCGGATAGGTCGACACCTGATCGACCCCTGCGTCGAAGCACGTCCGCAGGTCGTCGAGCAGCACCTCCGGTTCCTGATATCCGACGTCGAACATCAGGTCGACATCGACGCACTCGAACCTGCCGATCGCCACATCGAGTGCCCGCCGATTGATCGCAACGGTGTTGGGCCGACGGAGATGGCGCAGCACCTGCTGGTCGAACGACTGTGCACCGATGCTGACGTGGGTGATGCCCATGTCGACCAGCCGCTCGGCGAGCTGCTTCGGTCATGTGGTTCGGCAACACCTCGATCGCACGTTCGCCGACCGTGTCGATGCGGGTCAACAGATCTGCCAGCTCATCGAGGCACAGCGTGGGGGTGCCGCCGCCGATGTAGACCGAACCGAACGGTTCGGTAGCCGCCGCGCGCGTACAGGTCGACCTCGCGGCCGAGGGCGGCGAAGTAGCGCTCGACCAGCGGTGCGTCGTAGCGGACCTTGTTGTACGGGCAGAACGGGCAGATGCTGGTGCAGAACGGCACGTGCAGATACAGCCCGGGCGGCTCGGGGAAACCGGCCAGCACGACGTCGGGTCGCGGCGGCACCGAGGTGTCGCGAACGTCACCATGCCCGGCACCTTCATGCGCACTCCTCGTTCCTGTCTCAGGTGTACCGCCGCCGACCCGGATCGTCCAGAGCCCAACGTCACGAGCCTGCCGATGGCGACTCATGTCGGGCGTCGTCATAGTGTTCGGAGATGGATCTCACCACGATGACCTATGAGGTGCGTGACGGCGTCGCCCACGTGCGATTCACCAACCCGGAGGGCGCCAACGCCGTCAACCCGGCGTTCTCGGCCGATCTGCGGGCGGTGATGGTGGCGATCGAGTTCGACGCCGCCGTGAAGGCGGTCTCGGTCACCGCCGAGGGCAAGGTGTTCTGCGCCGGTGGTGACCTGAAGCTGTTCTACGAAGCGGGCGCCGATGTGGCGTCGCTGGCGTCGGACATGTTGGTCGATTTCCACGGCGCGATCTACAAGATGAACTCGATCCCCAAGCCGTTCGTCGCCGGCGTGCGCGGTGCCGCAGGTGGTGCCGGGTTGTCGCTGATGAGCGCCTTCGATCTGGTCGTGTCGAGCGATTCGGCCAAGTACACGATGGCCTACACCCGGGCCGGGGTCACCCCCGATGGCACGTCGTCGTATTTCGTGGCCCGTCACATCGGTCTGCGTCGGATGCTCGACCTCACGCTCACCAATCGTGTGCTCACAGCCGAGGAGGCCGAGTCGTGGGGGCTCGTCAATCGTGTCGTGCCCGACGACGACGTCGATCAGGCGACGGCCGATCTGGCCCAGCAGCTCGCCGACGGCCCGGCGTGGGCTTCTGGTCACGCCAAGACCGTGGTGTACCACGGCTACGAGCACGGGTTGCCGGTCGCCGCCGAGTACGAGGGTGCCGTGATCGCCCAGGCGATGAGCGGCCACGACGGCCAGGAAGGCATCGCAGCCTTCGCCGAGAAGCGCAAGCCCAACTTCATCGGCGAGTGACCCCTGCTCCGAGCAGGGTGAGCGTCAGAACACGATCACGCTGCGGGCTTCGGTGCCCTTGCGCATCGCGGTGTAGCCCTCGTTGACCTGTTCGAGATCGATCCTGGCGGCGACCAGCTCGTCGAGCTTGAGACGGCCCTGCAGGTACAGGTTGGCCAGGATCGGGATGTCGCGCTTGAAGTTGTTCGACCCCATGAACAGGCCCTGCAGGCCGCGTCCGTGCAGCAGCATCAGCGTGCCGGGCAGCTCGATCGTGGCGCCGGCGGCGGGGAGGCCGACCAGGTACGCCGTGCGGCCCGGCCGCAGCATCATGAACGCCTGCTGGGCGGTGGCCGGCAGCCCGATCGCCTCGAAGGCGGCGTCGACACCACCGCCGGTGAGGTCCTTCACGGCCGTGACGGCATCGGTCTCGGCGCCGTTGACCACGTCGGTGGCGCCGAACGTGGTGGCGAGGGCGAGTTTCTCGGGGTTGAGGTCGACGGCGATGATCCGCCCGGCGCCGGCGATCACGGCGCCCTGCACGATGTTGAGGCCGACCCCGCCACAGCCGATCACGGCGACCGTCGAACCCGGGCGGATCCGGGCGCCGTTGATGACCGATCCGACGCCCGTGATGACGGCGCAGCCGAGCAGGGCGCCGAGTTCGAGCGGCAGTGCATCGGGCACCTGCACGATCGCGTTGCGGTGCACCAGCATCTCCTCGGCGAAGGCGCCGAGTCCGGTCATCTGGGCAACCTCTTGGTCGCCCCGCCGGATCCGCGACGTGCCGTCGATGCGCTTGCCGAGCGACTGGCGCTGTTCGCACAGCCACGTGTTGCCGACCAGGCACTCGCGGCAGGTACCGCAGTACATCGACAGGCACGACACGACCCGGTCGCCGGGCGCGAACTCGGTGACGTTCGAGCCGACCGCCTGCACGATGCCCGCTGCCTCATGGCCGAGCACGGCGGGAACCGGCGTCGGTAGGTGGCCGTCGATCATGTGCAGGTCGCTGTGGCACAGCCCGCAGGCGACCGTCTGGATCATCACCTCGTCGGGTTCGGGACTGGTGAGGCTGAGCTCGTCGATGACGAGATCGCCGGGGGATTCTTCGAGGACGGCAGCGCGCATGTGTGTCTCCGGTGTGGATCGGTGTGATCGGTGGGTGGGTCAGCGGTTGAGCAGGACGGGGATGTTGCGGGGGCCACGGATCTGGCCGTTGGCCCAGGTGGTCTCCCGCGTCGTGTCGAGCTCGTAGTCGGGGAACGCCCGCAGCCATTCCTGGAGGGCGACCGTGAGCTCGAGCCGCGCCAGGTTCGACCCGAGACAGCGATGGATGCCGAGCCCGAACGCGACGTGGCGGTTCTTCTCGCGGTCGACCTGGAACTGGTCGGCGTCCTCGAACGCTTCGGGGTCGTGGTTGGCGGCCGGGAAGGTGAGCAGCATCTGGTCGCCGGCGTGCACCGGGCAGCCCGCCACCTCGGTGTCGGCGATCACCTTGCGACCCATCGTGACCGGGGCGTAGTAGCGCAGCACCTCTTCGGTTGCCGTGTTCCACAGCAGGTCGCCGTTGTCGGCTGCGACGAGGGCGGCACGCTGCTCGGGGTGTTGGCCGAAGTGCCACAGGCCGGACCCGATCGCACTCCACGTGGTGTCGATGCCGGCGATGATCATCAGGCCGACGTAGCCCTTCTTGAGTTCCATGTCGACGGGCTCGCCGTCGATCTCGGCGTGGGCGATCAGGGTCAGCAGATCGTCCTGGGGCTGCGCCATGCGCTGCGCCAGCAACATCTCGTGATAGGCGTCCATCTCCGTCTGTACCTGGAGCTTGACGGCGTTGTCCCGCGGGCCGATCTGGAACGACCGGAACATCCAGTCGCGGAACATGTCGGCGTCGGTTTCGGGAACACCGAGCAACTGGGCGATGCCGTGGACCGGGATGTGCTGCGAGTACTGCTCGGCGGCATCGGCGTGGTTGGCACCGTCGAGCTCGGCGATCAGGCCGCGACAGAACTCACGCAGGTCGTCCTCCATCGGGGCGATCGCCTTGGGGCTGAACGACGGCAACAGCAGACGACGATGGCCGTGGTGATCGGGCGGATCCGATGTGATCGGGGGCGCCGGCCGGCGCGGCGCGTCGGGGCGAGCGACGCTGACGAAGATCGACGAGTAGTGCTCGGTGTCGTGAGCGACCTGGGTGACACCCTCCATCGTGACCGGCATGAACGCGCGGCCGTAACGTTCGGTGGTGGCCACCGGGCACTGACCGCGAACCTCGTTCCAGATGTCGATCGCGTTCGATCCCCACTGGTCGTCGAGCCAGTCCCAGTCGTTGACCCAATCGGTCACCGGCGGCAGTTCGGATGCGCCCGTCTCGTAGCTCATGGCTGGTCCCCTTTCAGCCCGACTCAGGGTAGACGAGACGATCGGACGCTCCATCAGCGGCGGTGTGCAGGGTCCTGGACGTAGAACTCGGCAAGTCGTTGGTACACGTGTGGCAGGCGATCGTGGAGGTCGGTCGGGCGGGTGAAGAACAACTCGCTGGTGACGGCGAAGTACTCGGCGGGGTTCGTGGCCCCGTAGCCCCGCACGAGCCCGTCGCTGCCGCGCCGTCGCAGGCGGCGGTAGTTGGTGCCGAGCGTCTGGTGCCACGCACTGCGGGCCGCTCGATCCGGCAGCGGAGGCATGCCGTCGGCTGCGCCGTCGAGTTGGTCGAGCTTGTGGGCGAACTCGTGGTACACGACGTTGACTCCGACCCCGGGATCGTCGACCTGGCGCTGCACGGTGCGCCAGTCGAGCAGCACGGGTCCGCGACCGTGCCCCGATTGGCCGGCGAGGTATTGCGGGCCGGACGTGTACACGCCCCGTACCGGTCCGGGCTGGGCGTGGCGAGTGACGATCGTGCGGGCATGCAGCACGATCGACCTCACGTTCAGGAATGGCTCGGTGTTCGGCTCGAACCCGGCTGCCAGCAGCGCTGCATGGGAGGCGACGGTGAACACCATCTCGTCGGTGACCTCGACATCGCGGGCACCTTCCCAGTGGGCACGGCGGATCAGCCGCTCACCGTGCTGTAGAAATCGCTCCCGTTCCGCTGCGGAGAGCCGGTGGAACTCCGTCGGTGCAGCGTCGATGAGCCCCGCTCGCAGATCGGCTGTCACCGCCCCAGTGTGCCCCGGAATCCCGATCGTGCCCGGTTGGCCGGTAGAAATCGTGTGGGATGCAGGCGCCGAACCTGCGACCCTGGCACCGTCATGTCCTCCTCCGCTCGCCGTTCGAACCCTGATCAACCCGATCAGCGGCGCGCCCGCCAGCAGCTTGCCCGCCAGGCGACCTACGACCGGCTCACGTCGTCTGCCCCGATCGGGTATCCCGAGTCGCTCCCGATCACCGACCGTCGTGACGAGTTGGTGCAGGCGATCCGCGACCACCAGGTGGTGATCGTCGCCGGCGAGACCGGCTCCGGCAAGAGCACGCAGCTGCCGAAGATGTGCCTCGAGGCGGGCCGCGGGATCGACGGATTGATCGGACACACCCAGCCCCGCCGAGTGGCGGCGCGCACCGTGGCCGAGCGGGTGGCCGAGGAGGTCGGAACGACGATCGGCGACGGTGTGGGGTACACGGTTCGGTTCAACGACCGGGTCGGCGAGGGCACGTTGGTGCGGGTGATGACCGACGGCATCCTCCTCAACGAACTGCAGCGCGATCGCATGCTGCGTCGCTACGACACGTTGATCATCGACGAGGCCCACGAGCGCAGCCTCAACATCGATTTCACGCTCGGCTATCTCAAACAGTTGCTGCCGAAGCGGCCCGACCTCAAGGTGATCATCACCTCCGCCACGATCGACACCGAGCGTTTCGCCGAGCACTTCACGGGCCCCGACGGCGACCCGGCGCCGGTCTTCCTGGTCGAGGGACGCACCTACCCGGTGGAAATGCGCTACCGCCCGTACGGCGACGACAACGAGAGCGATCCCGGAGACCGGCGCGATCAAGTGCGAGCCGTGATCGACGCTGTCGACGAACTCGCTGCGGCGGGGCCGGGGGACGTGCTGGTGTTTCTCAGCGGCGAACGCGAGATCCACGACATCGCCGACGCGTTGCGCAGAGAAGATCGCCGCGACACCGAAGTGATGCCGCTCTACGCACGGTTGTCATCGGCCGAGCAACATCGCATCTTTCAACCGCACCGAGGTCGCCGGATCGTGTTGTCGACCAACGTTGCAGAAACGTCGATCACGGTGCCGGGCGTGCGCTACGTGGTCGACGCGGGTACAGCTCGGATCTCTCGGTTCAGCCGTCGATTGAAGGTGCAGCGGCTGCCGATCGAGGCCGTGTCGAAGGCCTCGGCCAACCAGCGCGCCGGTCGCTGCGGTCGGGTCGCGCCAGGCATCTGCGTGCGGCTCTACACACGAGGACGACTACGACGATCGGCCCGAGTTCACCGAGCCAGAGATCTTGCGCACCAACCTGGCGTCGGTCATTCTGCAGATGACGGCGATCGGTCTCGGCGACGTCGACCGCTTCCCCTTCGTCGAGCCGCCCGACTCGGCCGCAATTCGCGATGGCTACCTGCTGCTCGACGAACTCGGCGCACTCGAGCCCGGCCCGATCGGATCACCCCGCGAGCTGACCAAGATCGGACGACAGCTGGCCCGCCTGCCGGTCGATCCGCGTCTGGGTCGGATGGTGGTCGAGGCCGAGCGCCAGGGCTGTGTTCGCGAGGTGCTGGTGATCGCCTCGGCGTTGTCGATCCAGGACGTCCGCGAACGCCCGAAGGAGGCGCCCGAGAAGGCTGCCGAGCTACACCGTCGATTCGACGTCGAGGGGTCGGACCTGCTCTCGACGGTCGCCTTGTGGGACTACCTGCGCGACCGCCAGCGGGAGCTCTCCGGCAACCAATTCCGGCGGATGTGCCGCGACGAACACCTGCACTATCTGCGGGTTCGTGAATGGCGTGACCTCTACAGCCAACTGAGGCAGGTGGCCGGGCAGCTGAAGATCCGCCCCACCATCGATGCCGGTCACCCCGATCACGTCCACCAGGCAGTGCTGGCCGGATTGTTGTCCCACATCGGGGTGCGCGACGGCGACGGCCGGGAGTTCAGGGGTGCCCGCGATGCTCGATTCGTGATCGCACCCGGATCGGTGCTGACACGGCGCCCGCCGCGGTGGGTCATGGCGGCCGAGTTGGTGGAGACGAACCAGTTGTGGGCGCGGCGGGTCGTCGGCATCCAACCCGAGTGGGCCGAGTCGCTGGCGCACCACCTGGTGAAGCGTTCGTACAGCGAGGCCTGGTGGGATGCACGTTCCGGGCGGGCAGTGGTCGCCGAAACGGTCACGCTGTTCGGTCTGCCGATCGTCAGCAACCGTACGGTCGGTCTCGATCGGGTCGACACTCGGCTGGCCCGGGAGATGTTCATCCGCAATGCGCTCGTGTTCGGCGATTGGGACACCAAGCACGAGTTCGTGGCCCGCAACGAGCGGTTCGTCGAGCGGGTTGGGCTGCTCGAGGCGCGCGTGCGCCGGATCGACCTGCTCGACGACGAGGCCCTGTTCGAGTTCTACGACGAGCGCGTGGAGCGCGGCGTCACGACGTCACGTCACTTCGACCGTTGGTGGCGCGATCTGCGTCAGGTCGAGCCGGATCGGCTCGACCTGACCCCGGCTGTGCTGTCGAACCGGAGCGGAATCGATCTCGCCGACTATCCCGACGCGTGGCGGCCCGAGCCCGGGCAGCCGGGTGGCGCCGAGTACCGCATCACCTATCGATTCGAGCCCGACACTGCACTCGACGGGGCAGCGATCACAGTGCCACTGACCGCCCTCAATCAACTCGACGACACGGGGTTCGACTGGTTGATCCCCGGGTATCGCCCCGAGCTGGTGTCGCTGCTGGTGCGGTCGCTCCCGAAGGATGTGCGACGCAACTTGATCCCGATGAACGAGACGTCGGCGGCCGCTGCCGAGCGGCTCGGACCCGTCGAGGGTCGCCTTGTCGATGCGCTGGCGCGAGCGATCACCGAGGTGTCCGATCAGCCGGTCGATCCGAACGATTTTGACCTCGACCGGCTGCCCAGCCATCTCCGTCTGCACATCGTGGTCGTCGATGATGACGGCAACGTGGTCGACGCCGGCGACGATCTGGCAGCGATCCGTCGACGCCAAGCGGGGTCGGCGCGGGCTGCGCTGGCCGATGCATCGCCGGTCGTCGAGCGTCGCGACATCGTGCGCTGGGACATCGGCCGACTCGACCGTGTCGTCGAGCATCGTGTCGACGACGGGCACGTGGTGCGCTCATATCCCACGCTGCTCGACCGCGGCGACAGCGTCGCACTGCGCGTCGTCGACAACGAGGCGCTGCAGCAACGGGCGATGCAAGGCGGTGTTCGTCGGTTGCTGTTGATGGCGGCCGCCCCGACCCCGACCAAGATCGAGCGCACGCTCGACCAGCGCGGTCAGATGGCGATCGCCGCCGGACCGATCACGCTGACCGAGCTCGTCACCGACTGCATCGAGGCGGCGGTCGAGGCGGTGATGGCGCGCTACGACCTGCCCTGGGATGAATCGGCGTTCGGTCGACTCGAACAAGCGGTGCGCAGCGAAACTCCCGGCATCGCCGCCGATGCGCTGGCGGTCGCGGCAGACATCATCGGCGCCGCCGAACGGGTTCGCAAACGCACCCGTTCGTTGAACGCCGAGGCGCTGCGTCCGACTGTCGGGGATGCCGAGGACCACCTCGCACGCTTGGTGTCTCCCGGTTTCGTGCGACAGGCGGGCGCCGACCGGCTGCCCGATCTGCATCGCTATGTCCGCGGCATCGAGTATCGGCTCGATCACCTCGCCGGTGACGTACCGCGCGACCAACGTCGGATGGCCGAGGTGCGCCCGCTCGAGCGAGATCTGACGGCTGCTGTCGCAGGTCTCGACCGGGTCAGCGACGAGGTGCGCCAAGTGGCGTGGCTGCTCGAGGAGTACCGGATCAGCGTGTTTGCCCAGCCGGTCGGTGTCGCCGGTTCGGTCAGCCCGAAGCGAATCCGGCGGGAGTTCGAGCACGCGACCGGCATCCGCCTCGGCTGACCGAGGCGGTATGCGGCCATCGCTCCTCACGCTCGGTGTCGAGCGCATCCAGTCGCTGGCGAAGTCGACGAGGTCGCGCGAGCGCATCAGGCGTCCGACACCGGTGCCGACCGGACCGCTGCGTTCAGCGCCGCTCGCAGCGAAGGCCTGGCCGATCCGCTCGAAGACATTGTCCGAGTCATGCAGCTTCGTGTCGTCGAGGGTCGGATGCGACACCCACTGGCGACGACCATCGACGATCATGGGCGATGACTGGACCAGTACCGCGGCCCCAGGCACTGCAGACCGGTACTCGGCCAGGTGCAGCGACGTGTTGTTGGCGTGTGTGGCGCCAAGCAGCAGGATCTGCCCGTCGAGTTCGTAGAGCTTGGCCTGGGCGACGATTCGCCGAGACCGTGCGCCAGCTCGTGGTTCGAGACGATGAACTCGGCGTTCGGGCCGACGGCCGCCGCCGAGACGGTGGGGTGTTCTGACCGCACCACGCCAGAGACGTGGCGAAAGCACTCGACGATTGCGCCCATCAGGCGGGTTGGCGTGAGCAGCGGGTCGTACGCCGGCATCTCCGATCGAATCTCGTCCCACCACGATTCGGGAACCGGCGGGTTCGACCACGAACCGGGATCCGTGAGGTCGCTCGAGTGTGTCGGCATCACGAGCGTGCCGGTGTCGCCCAGCACCTGGCGCAACGCCATGACCACAGCGTGTGCGCCGCCCGAGACGTAACCGAGATTCGAGAGCGACGAGTGCACCATGACCGTCATCCCGGAATCGAGGCCGAGCGATCTCAGATCGGCAGCGAGTGACGAGGCCGTCGCCGGGCGTGCGGTTGTCTCGATCGCGTTCTGGTCAGCCACGCCGACGAGTATGCCTGCTGGGCGCGGGGCGGCACGCCAGAACGGTGTCGGTCGACCCGGCGGCTGATCCGACGCGATCGACGGTCGGCACCTACTGTCCGGGCATGCCGCAGCACACCCACGCCGTCGACTCGGGTCGGGCGTGGCTGACCGTGGTGGCGTCGTTTCTGGCGTCGGCCGTCACGCTCGGCACGGCGTACAGCTTCGGTGCGTTCTTCGAATCGATGAGCGAGGAGTTCGGTTCGGCGAGCGGCGAGACGGCGGTGATCTTCGGAATCACCACGTTCTCGTTCTTCTGGTTGAGCCTGGTGACCGGTCGCATGATGGATCGTTTCGGCCCGCGGGTCGTGCTGTTGCTCGGGGCGGTGGCGATGGCTGCCGGACTGCTGCTCACCAGCCGGGTCGATTCGCTCGGCGTCGGCTACGTCACCTACGGGGCGGGTGTCGGGATCGCGGCGGCGTGCGGCTACGTGCCGATGGTGGCGATGGTCGGCGGTTGGTTCGTTCACCACCGTGCGGTTGCGGTCGGGCTGGCGGTGGCAGGGATCGGTGTCGGCACGATGGTGATGTCGCCGCTGTCGGCGGCGCTGATCGATCGCTACGGCTGGCGCGACACCTATGTCATCTTCGGACTCGGCGGAGCGGCCGTCTTGTTGGCGTGCATCCCGCTCGCCGCCCGTCCACCGAGCCACGGCGTGCGGCAACCTTCGCGCTTCGGCGATGCCTGGCGCAGCACGGTGTTCCGACGTGTGCATCTGTCGTCGTTCGCGCTCGGACTGGCGTTGTTCGTGCCGTTCGTGTTCGTCGGGCAGTACGCCAAGGATCGCGACGTCGGTTCGGTGCAGGCGGCCGTGTTGGTCGGTGTGTTGGGCGGCGCCAGCGTGTTGTCGCGGATCGGGTTCGGGTCGCTGGTTCGGTCGTTCGGATCATTCCGGCTGTACCGGGCCTGCTACACGATCCACGCTGTCAGCTTCGTGATCTGGTTCGTGGCGGGCTCGTCGTATCTGGCGTTGGTGCTGTTCGTGTTCGTGTTGGGTGTCGGGTACGGCGGCTTCGTTGCTCTGGGCCCGATCGTGATCTCCGACCGGATGGGCGTCTCCGGGCTCGGCTCGATCCTGGGGATGCTGTATACGGGGCCAGGTCTGGGTGGTCTGATCGGCCCTCCCGCGGCCGGCTGGTTGATCGACCAGACCGATACGTACCGCTGGGCGATCGTCGCTTGCTTCATCGCCTGCCTGGTCTCGGTCGCCCTGCTGGTCGGGCTGCCGACGACGGACGACGGTCGCCTGCAACGCGCCGACGACGCGATCGGCTGACCGCAGCGCGTCACCACCTCTGCCACCACCTCACGCGCTCGGGTGA
Organism: uncultured Acidimicrobiaceae bacterium; assembly: GCA_963722635.1. Classification (GTDB taxonomy): domain Bacteria; phylum Actinomycetota; class Acidimicrobiia; order Acidimicrobiales; family Ilumatobacteraceae; genus Ilumatobacter. The sequence goes on along the minus strand of CAVRNX010000019.1, from coordinate 4,445 downwards.
TAGGCCAGGATCCGATCGACGACCTCGTCTTCGTCATCGGTCAGCGTGATCAGGTGCCGGTACTGGTAGCCCTCGGCGAGCGATTCGAGCAGTGGCCACACCGGACGGTGCCGGCTCCAATAGTCGACGCCGACCAACACCATCGGCGCCGCCGGTCCGAAGCTCTCGTAGTGGTTCTGGGCGGCGTCCTGGAAGATCTCCTGGATCGTGCCTGCGCTGCCGGGTGTGAACACCACGCCGTGTGTGGCGACCGCCAGCAAGCCCTCCTCGCGGATGCTGTTGGCGAAGTACTTGGCGATCTTGGTGGCGAATGCCGCCGGCGGCTCGTGCCCGTACATCCATGTCGGAATCCCGATCGAGTCGTATCGGGCCGGCTCGGGTGTCTCGTCGAGCGACCAACGCCGACGTACTGCGAATGCGCGATGCAGCCAGTCGACGTCGGCGTACTCCTTGCCAGGTTCGGCGCCGGCGGGGCGCGGTGACAACACCTCGATCGCTGGATCGAGTTCGGTGTCGGGAAAGTTCGCCATCCAGGCGCCGAGATGGGTCGCCTCCATCGCCCCGGGACCGCCACCCGACAGCATCAGCCGTCCGGCACGGGTCAGGGCGCGCGAGATACGAGCGACGGTGGCGTACTGGGGGTCGCGACGTTCGAGGCTGTGACCGCCCATCACGGCGACCGGCCGACGCCCGGCCAGTTCGTCGTGACAGGGCGTCGGTGATCGAGTGATCGTGAAGGCGCCGGGCGAGGCTCTCGTCGATCATCGATGGGTACTGGCGGCCCGACTCGACCCAATGGCGGTACACGAGGGCGTCGTAGGTCGACTCGTATCCGGCGGGGTCGTCGGGGTCGAACCCCGCGAACAGCTCCTCCGGCGCGTACAGCTGCGCCCGGTGGGCTGTGAACGGGCGACCGAGCTGGTCGCGGATCACCGTGGCGCCCATCGTGGTGAGGAACCCAGCCTGAGCTGGTGTCAGCCGGCACGACAGGAACAGACAGCCGGCGAACGACCCCGACTCGAATCCGGTCACGTCGCGCAAATCGAGCGATTGGAACGCAGCGGGCGGCCGGTCTGCCCCGAGTGCCATCCAGTCGCGACACGCCTGCAGGTCGTCGATCTCGATCACGCCGAGAACCTACCGAGTTGGCGGTGATGCCAGAGATCTCACCGGATCGGTCGCTTCGCTGCTCTTGATTGCGGGTGCAGTTCGCTCATCGGCTCGCATGCCCTGGCACATCTCCCAACCGAGGTCGAGGCGCGCCAACGGCCCGCGCTGGGGCGGGTGCCGGTCGTTCGGTTGATGTGGTGGTGGTGGGGGGTCTCGATGCTGGCCGGTTGGCTAGCAGAGGCTGGGTTGTCGGTATTCCGTCAGTGGGGTGTCGGGTGGCGGTGGCCCGGGTGGTTTGTCTGGTTGCCGTTGTTTGGTGCGGTTGATGGTGGGGCCGGTGTGCCAGATCGTTCCGTCGGGTCTGGTCCAGGTGCAGACCCGGTGGGGGGTCATGGTGAGGGTCCAGTTGCCTTCGTGGACGAGGTGGTGGTGTTGCTCGCACAGTGGCAGCAGGTTGTCGAGGTCGGTGTTTCCGCCGTTGAGCCACCAGATGATGTGATGGATTCGGCAGCGGTCGAAGCTGACTGTGGCAGTGTGGGTGGGCGCAGGTGCGGTGCATCGCTCGCAGTGCTCGGCGTTGGGCCCGGTTGGCGGTGCGATACTCGCGTCCGACGTTCAACACTTCGCCGTTGGTCGCCGATCGTGATCTCGATGATGGTGGCGTCGCAGCACATGCGTTGCACGGTGGAGACGGGTAGTGGGGTGCCGGCGGAGGTTTCGCAGATCGTGTCGGCGTGGCGTCCGTGGCAGGCCGTGTGTCGGTCGGTCAACACACTGACTTCGGGGATCCGGGTGTGGCCGGGTTGGTCTGCTGGAGACGGCGGCGACGAGGGCGTCGACCTGGAGCGACCCGAACGGGACGTCGGTGTTCTCGGGGAGCTGTTTGAGGCGGGCGAGTTGGGCGTCGATCGCTGTCTGCACGGCTGCGTCGCGGATCGGGTCGCAGGTGATCAACGTTTTGTGCATCCCTGACGGCTTGTCGACCCATGACGTGACGGACGACTCGGCGCGTTGCCGATCGAGTTCGGCAGCGTCATCTTGGGGTGAGTGGGTCGACTTGATGTGGTCGATGATGTCGCGGGTTTTGCGTTCGAACTCGGACACATAATCTGATGTGGCTGAGGTGATGATGTCGTCGCCGACGAAATGCAGATCGGATCGTTCGACGTCGTTCAGGTTGCGGGTCAACCGTGACAGCACGTCGAGATGATCTGCTGACACCGCACCGGTCGCCAACGCGTCTTCGAGGGCCGGGAACTCACAGCAGATCTGTTCACGGTTCTCGGTGTTGCGGGCTTCTTTGCCGGAGCGGCGGCCTTCGTCGGTCAACGCCATCCCGGCTGCTTCGGAGCGGCCTTCGGCCTGCAATTGCTTCAAGCGTCGTGTCAGGCGAACATCGGCGGCGTCGACCCAGCCGCGCAACTGTGCGTTGCGGCGGATCATCTCGCCGACCTGGTCGCGATCGGCCACATCGGGGTCGGCGTGCAGCAGCGCAGTGAGTGTGTCGAGTACTCCGTCGTTGCGCATCATGGCCCTCCCGGCTGATCGAGGTTGAGAGACGTATCGTACCAGCTCAACACCCATGAAACGAACAAGTGTTCGACAAGCCGATGTCAAGTTTTCGGCATGTGTTTCCTGGGCTATGTTGGCGAGCGATGAGCTCGGGCACGCTCGTGGTGAGGCGAGAACAGATCCTTGCGTACCGACGTCGCGTCGGCGCTCTCGATGTTCGGCTGTCGGCGCAGCGGGCGCGCACTCCGAACGGCTGCGTGGGCAGGGCTGCAGGACAGCATGCCCCGAGCTGCGGTGCTGTCCATCAACGCCCGAATCGAACGAACCGAGGCAGCCGCCTGGGAAGATCCGGCGCTCGTTCAGGTCTGGGGCCCTCGGTACAACGTGTACGCCGTGGCCGCCCAGGACCTTGCCGTCTTCACACTCGGGCGATTCCCGGATGATCCGAAGTCGCAAGACAGGGCGACCGACCTTGCGTCTCGGCTCGAGACCCTGCTCGACGGGGAGAGCATGCCCGCAGACCAGGCTGGACGTGCACTCGGCGGACACCCGAACCGACTCCGGTACGCCACCACCACGGGCTCGATCGTGCTGCGATGGGATGGCGCCCGGCAGCCGACGGTCCGAATCGTTCCACCACCCGAGGTCGATCCGGCCGACGCCCGCCGAGAACTCGCCCGCCGATACCTCCACGTCTTCGGCCCGGCAACGGCAGAGAGCTTCGGTGTCTGGGCCGGAATCCGAACTTCTGGCGCCGTTGCGGCGTTCGATCAGCTCAACAGCTCGATCGTCTCGGTGGCGACTCCGATCGGATCGGCGTGGATGCTCGACAGCGACGTGGAGGCGCTGCGAGCGACCCCACAACCAGAGGCAGCGGTCCGACTCCTGCCCAGCGGCGACTCGTACTTCCTGCTGCAAGGCGATCAACGCCGGCTCCTGGTCCCGAATTCCGACCGAACGCCGGCTGTTGTGGACCTCCCGGGTCTGGCCGGGCGCGGTCCTCGCCGATGGCGACATCGTCGGAACGTGGCGACGCGCCAAGAACAAGGTGACGATCCAGGCGTGGAGCGATCTCGGTCGCACGATGCGAGACCGGATCTCCGCAGAAGCCGCCGCGCTGCCGATCCCCGAGAACCGCGGGCAGATGACCGTCCGGTGGGCCGAGTAGCGCGGGCGGGCAGAGCGGCAGCTACGACGGGAGGCCCAACGCGACCTCGATGGACGGCGCCCTGTCACAACACCTCGGGGAGAGGGCAGGGCGAGTCCGCTGTCAGAACTCGACTCGAGTCCAATCCGGGGTCGGAACGTGGGGGATCTCGAAGGCCCAACAAGTGAGGATCGTGTGCGCCTGCCGTAAGGAGGCGACGTCGACCGAGTAGTGAGCGTCAGGTCCGCCATCCTGGCGTTCAACGGTCCACCCGTCGGATCCGTTCCTGATCACCTGGGCGTAGGTCTGCCCAGACTCGTCCGAGGTTCGCTTGACGATCGCGAACTGCTCCTCGTCGCGCTCGATGTCCTCCATCAGCATGAACAGCAGATCCTCCGACGGGTCGTCGTATGACGCTCCGCTTCCAACCTGAGCTCGCAGAATCGGCATGACAGCGTCTCACAGAGTCGACCGATCGAACACCGGCCGGCGCCACGACCATCTGGACTGCGCTCGTTACGGCAGGCGTGGTCGTCACGAGACTGATCCACCAACCAATCGCAGCTAGAGCTAGAGCGTCTTCGTGTAGCAACCGGTCTGGCCATCGCGGGCGAAACCGACCCGCACGAGGTAGCTGCTGTGTGACTCGAGCGCGGCCGCGGCGGTCAGTCGGGTG
>CAVRNX010000018.1:0-69844 GCA_963722635.1 uncultured Acidimicrobiaceae bacterium | reverse complement strand
TCAGGGTCGCTCCTTCTGGCGTTCGGGCGCCCACATCTGCAACCTACTCCCGGCACACAACCGGTGCCGCCGCCACCAGACCCCCTAGCTCGGAAATGGGGGATACCCCGGATGGCCGTACGCCGCAGATCGGCCCATGATCGAGGTATGACCGAGGTGGATCACGACGGATCGCTCGCCCGACCACCGCCCGGCGACACAGCGGGGCGTGATGAGGTGTCGGCATCGGCGCTCGAACAAGGAGGTCACGCCATGAGGACGAGCTCACGACCCTTCGTGCCGAGCGCAGTCGCGATCGGTGCTGATCTTCGCGGGCTGCGGCGGCGCCGATGACGAACTCGTCGCCCGCTCGGGCGATGACCAGTCGAGCGCCACCGCTGACGACACGACCAGCGGTGACACGACCAGCGATCCCGCCGCTGATGATTCGGCTCGTGGGTCCGTGGTTCTGACCTCGTTGCCGGCCGACGAGACGTCGGACCCGCCCGATTCCCAAACGACCGGGTCGCTCCCACTCGACCGGCTGTCGACGCTCGGGCCGCCTGCTGATGCCGACGCCGTGGTGGCAGTTCTGAGCGCCCTCCCCGACGAACTGATCGGTGGGACAAAGATGATCTCGGCCCGCACACCCGGGGATCTCGTAGCCGACTACGTGTCGCCCGATCGGATGTCGCGAGACCGGGGTCCAGGCGATGGATCTGCGCACCAGCATGATGGGCGGATTCGTCGCTGAGCCGGTCGCCGAGCAACTGGTCGCCGCCTTCGCAGAAGGCGCGGACCGGGACGTCGAGGACGTCGGCGTCGAGGGCACCATGCACTGGGTGACCTGGATCACGACCGGCAGTGGCGAGGGGATCGAGGGGATCGAGACGATCTACAGCCTGACGTGGGGCAAGGCCGGCAGCCCGTGGACGTTCACCATCGGCGCCCCGACCGAGCTCGGACGTGCCGAACTGGCCACCGCCTTCGTCGACGCAGCGGCGTTGGTGGACACCGACGCCGACGATCAGCCGGCCACCCCCGATGAAGAGGCCGCCCAGGCGGCCCTGCTGACCGGGCAGGATCTCGGCGATGGGTGGCTCAGCCAGCCCAAGATCCCGAACGACGACGAAGCATTCGATGAGCTGATGACCGGTCTGATGGCCGACGAACCGGTCTGTGCCACGTCGCTCGAGTGGATCGAGGGCCAAGTATGCGGCGTTGAGTGGACTGTTCGACCTGATCGCCGCCGACTCGATCGCCCGCGCCGAGAGCCCGACCTATGTCTCGCAGCAGGACGGCAGCGAACTGGAGCACACCGTGCTGGTGTTCGCTGACGCAGACGAGGCGAACGAGTCCCTTCGCGCCACCCGAGAGCGAGGAGAGCTGGATTGCGTGCTGGCGATCTACGACGAGCTGGTCCAGGCAGGATTTCCCGGTGCCACCGTCTCGGTCGACACCGCCGAGGCGCGCCCACTCGATCCCGGCGACGACTCGACCGCGCTGCGGTTCGAGCTGACCCTGATTGCCACGGGCGGCGGTGACACCCTCGTTGTGTCGCAGGACGTGTCCGTCGTCGCCAGTGGCCGTGCCGTCAGCACGATCGTGCTGCAGAGCTTCGGCAGCCCGATCGACGAGCAGTGGTTGGAGAGCGTGATCAACCTCGCCGCCGAACGGCTGGCCGAGCAGTTCGGCCAGCCGGGGTGATCGGCTCAGGGGACGCCGGAAAGGACAACGAGGAAGGCAGTTCGCTATGAAGAACCCGAATCAAACCTCGCAAGTCCAGCACTCGACGCAGGGCGAAGCGTTCGCCACGTGGGGGCTGTGGAGTCTCCTGCTCGTGACGATGTTCGTCACCTACACGCGGCTCGACCCGGCCGAGCTGTACCACGTCACCGGCGATGGGATCACCGGCGGCTTGTCGCGGATACTGGTCGCCGTCAACTTCCCGATCGCGATCATCGCGATCGCGCTCGTCCTGGTGGCGATCGATGCCCTACCGCCACGGGCCTGGTGGATCGGGGCGCCGGCGATCGTGCTGTGTGCGGTCACGGCGGTGCCGGGCGTCGTCGACGACCAGGATCTCGACGCCCGGTGGATCAACCTCGTCCCTGCGATCGGCGTCGCCCTCGCCGCCGGGCTGAGCGTCGTTGCAGCTCGGCAACCGGGCCGTAGATCCGGCTTCACTGCCCGGCTACCGCTCGACCGTTGCGTTGGTGGCTCGCCGCCGTGGCGACGGTGCTGTCGGTGCCCTGGATCCTGGCCGAACTCGGCGTGTACGGCCCCGGATGGGTGTTCATCATGGAGCGCCCGATCACCGGGTCGGACGGCGCCGTCAACCCGGCCGTCCACCTCGGCCATCACCACGGCTTCGACGGAGCCTTGTTCGTCGTGAGTGCCGCCGTGCTGTCGCGAGTGCGGATCCGGTCGCCACGTCTGCGGACCGCCACGATGGCTCTACCTCTCGCTGGTGTTCGCCTACGGCGCCGTCAACTTCGTCCAGGACGCCTGGAACGAGCAGCTCGCCAAGCGTGGCTGGGTCGACACCACGATCCCGAGCGCCCTCAACCCGGCGCTCGAGCCGATCTGGCTCGTGATCCTCGCCATCACGGTCGTGACCGCGGTGGCCCTCCACCGCGAATCGAGAGCAGGCCGGGTCCGAGCTGCCCGCATGACCGACGGCCCTACCGGAGGTGTTCACAATGGCACATGCTGAAGATGGTCATGGTGCGACGATCGGCAGGTTGGTACGCCGATCCGGTAACGGTCGGCGCCGCGCGCTATTGGGACGGCCGCGGCTGGACCGACCTCGTGTCGTGGGGCGGTGCGACCACTCACGACTCGACCCCGCTAGCGGAGGTCGAACGCAGCGCCTCCCGAGCCGAGATCGAGATCGTGTCCGACTACCTGACCGACGCGGCGCGGCGCGATGTCATCGCTCCGCTCGTCGCCGACACCCTCCGTCGCGACGTCGAACAACGTCTGGCGACCGCCACCACGGTTCCGACCACGCACGGTTCCGACCACCGCAGCCCCGGCCACAGCGCCCCCGATCAAGGCACCCGAGACCCGGCGCCCGGCACCGTCCGGCAGTCCCGTCGTCCGGCCCGCCGTGGCCCGTACCGACCGGCCCGAAACGCTTCCGCCACCATCGGGATCGGCCGCCCTTCCAACTCCTGCCGGGCCTTCGGTTGCCCCGCCGACGATGGCACCTGCTGCGCCGCCCGCCCAGCCGATTCCGGTCGAACCCGGCCGCCTCGCCGCATGGTGGCAGGACGCCAGGGGAGCGATCCGTCAGCGACCTCGCCCTGCACGGCCTGGCCTATCTCGGCGTGTTGTTGCTGTTCGCCGGTGTGACCGGTTTGATCGCCTTCTCGTTCGGCGACGTGGCGCCGTCGATCCGGGTACTGGCCGAAGTGCTCGTGCCGACCGCTCTGTTCGTGTCGGCGTGGTACCTGCACCGTCGCGGTGCCGCCGTGGTGGCTGCCTCCCTGGTGCTGCTCGGCGGAGCGATCTTGCCGATCGTCGTGATCGCCTCGCTGACCGACGGCGCCCCGGTCCCGCCCGACCTCAGCGGACGTGCGCTCCCCGTCGTGCAAGGCATCTCGGTCGCCGTGCTGGGTGTCGTGATGGCGCTCGTCGCACGCCGGTCACCATCGAGTCCGCTGCGCTTCGTCGCCGCGCCGATGATCTGGGTGGCTGCCGGTCTGGTCGCCGGCGTCACACGTGACCCGGTTCCGGCCGGGTACGAAACGGCACGGCCCGACTCGCTCCAACTCTCGGTGATCCTCGCCGCCTTGACGGCGACGGTGCTGTTGTGTGCGTGGCGCCGTATCCCAGAGGCGTTGGCTCGGGCGACCCGCGCCGTCGCCCTGCCGGTGGCGGGCGTCGTCTACGTGCTCGAACTGATCCTCGCCGGTGACGCATCCTGGCCGCTGGCCAGCACGATCGTCGTCGGCGTGACCATGCTCGTGCTGGTCGAACTGCTGAGCGGGCGCCTGACCGGGCCTGTCACGTCTGGCCTGCAACTGGCGACCGTTGCGGTTGCTGCGGCACGCCTGGCGGCCGTGTGGTCGCCGGAATGGGTCGCCGCCGGTGCTGCAATCGGGCTGCTGGCGCTGCTCGAGTACCTCGGTTGGCGGCGCCCGTCGCCGGCGGTCGCCGGCGCAGGTCTCGGTGTCGCCGGTGTCGCGTTGCTGTTCGCCCTGAACCAATCGGCGCCGGCCGCCGTCGCCTTCGGCGTGCTGACCGTGTGGGGTCTGTGGCGCCACGTGACGCCTCCGGCCTGGCTCCCGCGGGCCGACGCCGTCGGTGTCGTCCCGGCGGTCGCTGCCGTGATCACCACGAGTGCGTTGTGGGACCTCACCGAGCGTGGGCCGGCATTGCTGGCGACCGCCGGATCGGTGCTGGTGATCGCCGTCGCCGGTCGCGTGTGGCATCGAATCTCGACCGACGTGTTGTGGCAGTGGTTCGTGCCCACGGCGGCGGTTGTCATCACCGCCGTGTCGATGGTGTTCACCTGGGGCGAGTTGCCGGTCGAGGTGGCGATCGCTTCGGTGATGACTGCGCTGGCGATCGTGCTGAGCGCCGCACCGATCGCGGCCCGGGCATGGCTGACCGCTGCCGTGGTGGTGTGGTCGTCGGCCAACGCCGCCGAAGCGCTCGAGATCAGTCGTGACATCCAGTCCATCGTGCTGGCGACAGCAGCCGCACTGCTGGTGCTCGGCTCGCTGGCTGCGGCGCGCCCGATTTGCGTGCACCTGGCGACGATCGGTCATGTCGCCGGTCTCGCCGCTCTCGCGGCACCGACCTGGCCCGGATGGGCGGCCGCTTGGGTGGTCGCCGCTGCCACAGTCGGTTGGGTGGCGACGACGATCGTCGACGAACGCCGCGAGGCGGTCCACCTGGCGGCGATCCGCAGCGGCGCAGAACGTGGCTCGGAGATCGCTGACGTGACGCCGCGCGACATCGTCGGGTTCGCCGATCACGTTGCACCGTTGACCTCACTCGTCGGGTTGTGGGCGACGGTGTTCGTGACGTTCGACGTCGCCGGCTGGGTCGCTCACGACGACCCGTGGGCGGCCGCTGTCTCGGGCGCCGTCGCCCTGCTCGCCGCCGGCATCGTTCGAGTCGTCGTCTGGCGACGTGCGCGACCCGTGGTGCTCGCCTCGGCGACCCTGCTCGTCGCCACGATTGCCGCAGTGGTGGCGACCGTGGCGGTCGCCTCCGATCGCGGGAACTGGTCGCCGGTCGTGTGCCTGGCGCTCGGACTGGCCGCCGTCGGTGTCACCGCCGCGCCGCGACCGCTCGGCTTCGTCTGGACGGCCTGGGTCGGCGGCGCAGCGTTGTCCGTCCTGCTCGCCGACCGGCTCGGGCTCGACCGCGACTGGTCCGACATAGCACTCGCCGGCTGGGGTGCCGCGGCGTTGCTCGGTGGGCTGGCCGTGCACCGCCACCGCAACGGGCCGTACTCGACGGGCATGTTCACGACCGAGCGGTTGCTGGCCGCGCCGATCGTGCTCGGTGCAGCCGCGTTCGTCGTCGGTGGATCGCTCGGGCTCGGCGACGGTGGTGACCTGGCGGTCGGGGCGACGGCCGCCGGGATGTCGGCGGTCGTGTTGGCGGTCGCACTGCTGCTGCCGTTGGGTGCCATCGCGGCGATCGCCCAGGCACTCGCGACCGTCGCCTACGTCCTGCTGGCGCCGTGGGAGCCGAGCGAGCGGCCGTGGACGTTCGCGCCGTTGGTGGTGCTCTTGCTGCTCGTCGCCTTGGCGACACGACGTTCGGGCGAGTGGACGCCGGCTCGCTGGGATCTTCCGGCGTTTCTGGTCGCCCACGGCGTCGCCGGCCTGGCGCTGATGTTGGCCGTCGACAACGACACGCTGGTGCCGACCTACGCCCTGTTCGGCGGCGTCGCGCTGGCGATCGCCGTCGTCCTGCGTCGATGGGAATGGGCGGCGGCCGCAGCGGCGCTCGTGCTGGTCGCCGGTATCGATGCCGGCCACGGCTGGCTGGCGCTCGTGTTGTTGATCGAGGGCCTGGCACTGACCGTGAGCGGGCTGCTGCTGCGCTCGCAGACGGTGCGCTGGGTGCTGATCGGGCTCGGTGCGAGCGTTGCTGGTCGGCGCCTGGTTCGACCTGGCTGCGTGGCAGTCGTTCAGCCAGTCGACAGTGTTCTACGCCACCGTGCCCGGTGCCGCAGCGATCGCCCTGCTGGCGGCGATCGGGCTGCGCACAGCGATCGTGCCGCGCGAGCTGGCGGGGGTGTGGGCGATCACCGGGGCGCTCGTGGCGTTCGGCGCGATGGGGCTCGGTGACGCAGCCGCTCGCCAGCCGGCCGGCCTCACCGCAGCCGGCTCGCTGCTGCTGCTGGCGCTCGCCGCCGGTACGACGGCGGCAGTGTTCGGACCGCTGATGCGTTGGCTGGCCGCGCTGCTGGCGGCGGCGGCGTGGGTGCCGGCGGCGTGGGGGCTCGAGCCGTCCGAGACCGTGGCGACCCTGGTCGGTAGCGGCGTGGCAATGGCCGTGCTGGCGGGTGCGCTGGCACTGCACGGTCTGCGGCCGAATGCCGCCTGGCTCGCACCCGGAGCGTTCTACGGCGGCGTCACCCAGGCCGCAGCGTCACTCGCGGCGTTCGCCGTGTTGCCCGACGACGACCTGCTGATCGTCGTGCTGTTGGCGATCTCGGCCGAGCTGGTGGCAGCTGCCGTGCTGAGCGGTCGGCCGGAGGTGTTCCTGGCGTCGCCCGTTCCGGCCTGCGCCGCCTGGCTGCTGTACGCCCGTGACCTGGTTGCGGCGGACGCCAACTGGTTCACCGTGCCGATCGGGCTGACCGTGCTGGTGATGGTGGGACTGCTGCGATGGATCCGTCGCGGACGAGGGGGCGATCCGGCCGGGTACGACGTGATCCTGCTCGACCTGGTCGGGATGAGCTTCCTCGTCGGCTCGGCTCTGGCGAGAACGCTCGGTGGGCACCTCTGGAACGGCGTGCTGGCGATCGGGATCGGCGTGGTCGTCGCCGGTTGGGGACTCGCCACCCGCGTCCGTTGGCGGGCCGGGTTCGGTGTCGGCAGCGTCGTGCTCGCCACCGTCCTGCTGATCGGCGTCCCGTTGTCGAAGTCGGTCACCTGGACCGGCCCGGCCCTGTGGGTCACGCTCAGCGTGATCGGGATCGCCGCCATCGTGGTGGCATCGGCACTGGAACGCAGTCGCGACCACCTGCGCCAGATCGCTTCACCGTCTCGACGAGATGACGTCGGGATGGGAACGGATCCCACACGGTGAGACGCCGACAGCGGCCAATGGTGCTGGCGATGCTCTCAGTCGAGGGGCTGATTGACCACGGCTCCGCCCCAGCCGTTGATCTGATCACGAGCCTCGATGGTCACCTCGGTGACGTCGTCAGGGATCACGACACCCGCCAACGAGCGGGTGAACGGTTGCTCACCGGCGTGGTCGTGGGCCAGTTCGCGAATGCCGAGCTCGGTGCCGTCCGGGGCGAGCACGCGCCACGCATCTGCGTAGCGCTGGGGTGAGTCGTACGGCGAGCTGATCGTCACATCGAAGGTCCAGGTGCCGTCGTCACCCTGGCGAGCCGAGACGCCGAGCACGTCCGGGAACAAGCCGTCGCCCTGTGCAACCGAGGGCGCCGGTTCGGACACCGACGTGGTTGTCGACGTTGCCTTGACGTGGTCGTGGCCGTCGCGTCGTCTCCTCCGCACGACGCGACGGCCACGACCGTCATGGTCATGGTGAGCAACGCGACGACACGGTTCATCGGTACAAGTGTGGCAGCCCGACAGGATCGGTCGGCATCGGTGCCGCCACTAACTCGGAGGCAGACCGCCGGTCTCGCCGTTGAGGGCAGCTACTCCGGCGAGCATCATCGTCAGATCGTCCAGTACGTCGGGATCGAGCGGTGCGCTCGTGAACGTCTCGATGTTGGCCCTCAGGTGATCGGGGTTCCCCGTACCGACCAGCACGCTCGATATCCCAAGTTGCTCCCGAACGAACCGGTAGGCGAGGTCGGGCAATGATGAACCGCTCGCCGCGACATGGCTCGCCACACGGGCCAGCTCGGCATCGACGTCGACGTCGCCCGGGAGCGTGCCGTCGGCTGACGCCGCACGAAGGTGCTTGGTCAGCACCTGCATGTCGCGCAATGCCTGCCGCACGGCGAACATGTCGATCACGCCGATGTCGGCGTCGATCGCCGGCTGCAGCACCATCTCACGCGCCGACTGGTTGAGCAGGTTGAAGCCGACCATGATCACGTCCCAAGCTCCGTCGGCGATCGCCCGGGCGAGCATCTCGTGGCGGAGGTCGACACGGAACGCCTCGGTGATCCCGACGCTGCGCACAGACCCGGCGCCGACGCATCGCTCGAGTACCGGCAACACCTCGTCACGCACCCGCTCGTAGTCCTTCGGCCGGACGCCGTGGACGTGCACGACGTCGAGGTAGTCGGTGCTCAGCGCCTCCAGTCGGGCCTGCACGGCCGCTTCGATCTCCACCGGGCTGCGCCACCCGTCCTGCGTGCGGAACAGCACCTTGGTCGAGATCACGACGTCCTCACGACGAGCGGACGAGCGTTCGATCCCGAGCGCAACGCCAGGTTCGGTCAGGTACGCCTCGGCGGTGTCGATCAGGTTGATGCCCGAGTCGAGCGCTTCGGCGATGATCGCCGCCGTGTGGTCGACACCCTGTGCCAGCCCGGCCCGGCTGAAGCCACCGGCCCCGAACCCCATCGCCGTCACCTCGATCCCGGTCCGTCCGAGGATCCGTCGTTCGAGTTGGCCGCCGGTCGCGGTCGAGTCGCTCATGATCGACCCATTCTTGCCGGATCCGAGAACGACTGCGCCTGAAACCCGCCGTGCCCGATCGGCCGATCACCCCTGCCGCAACGCTCGTCGGACCGAGCTACGGGACGTTCGTGTCGACGCCTCGCCACTCACCAGCGCCAGCGTCGTGATCGCCGCCAGGCCCGACACGAAGCTCAGCATCAGCGCCGGGTCGTCGATCACCTCGGCCGGGGCGATCGTGCTGGCGAACGGCAGCACGGCCAGGGCCGGGATCGACCACAACACAGCCCGACGGACCGCCGTATGGACGGGCACGGGGCGGCTCAGGGCGAACAGCAGCACCATCTCCATCACCAGGTAGAACGCCGACGGATTGACCCGGCCCGACATCACGAACGTCAGGTTCAACACGACCCCGGCCCACAGCGCCTGCTTGGTGTGGCGGCCGAGCAGCAGGCACAAGCCGATCGCGATCTGGGCCTCGACCACCAGCCAGGCGACCGGGCCCGTGAACGGCGACACGAAGGCGTCGGCGAAGACCCGGAAGAACGGCAGCATCTCGGTGCGCTGTTCGTTCAGGAAATCGGCCAGCAGGTCGCCGGTCCACCAGTCGGGCTCGATCACCTTCTCGACTCCGGCACGTAGCCAGCCGGCCGCCAGGAACAGCCTGAGTGGCAGCAACAACGCCGCCACCGAACGTTTCGGGACCGGTGGGTCGGTGGGTTCGAACGGCTGATCGTGGGCGTCAGGGCGGGCGCGGATTCGGGGGGTCGACAACATGGTGGTCAGCGTCACGAGCAGAAGTGAGAACGGCCGAAACGACATCGAAAGACCCTCGAAACCCGCATCTTTCGAACCTCTTTCGATTCGTCCACGCCCCCACTTACCCCCAAGTCCGATCGTGGTCTCCATCAACCCCGACCCGCCGAAACCGGCGGCAACACGAAAAGGACCAGATCATGAACAAGACCCTCAAGACTTCAGTCGTCGCCATCGCGCTCGCCGGTGGCGGAGCGATCGGCGTCGGCACACTCGCCAGCGCCAGCTACGGCGGCGAGGACCCGACCACCGAAACCACCGACGACACCACGGACGATGTGGTGCCGCAGGGCCTGCAAGCGGCAACCGACGACGAGACCGGCGATCTGCCGGAAGGCGAAGGTCGCGGCCCCCGTGGCCGCCACGGAGCCAAGCACTCCGAGGCGATCGCCGAAGCGATCGGGATCACCCCCGAGCAGCTGCAGGAGGCCCGTCAGGCCGGCCAGAGCGTGGCCGATGTGGCGGCTGCCCAGGGCGTCGACATCGCCGTCGTCGAGGCGGCGATCCTGAGCGACATCGAGGAGCACCTGGCCGAAGAGGTCGCCGAGGGCGAGCTCACCCAGGAAGAGGCCGACGAGAAGCTGGCCGGCGCCGCCGAGCGGGTGACCGAGTCGGTCAACCGTGTCCCCGGTGAGGGTGGCGAGCGTGGACCTCGCGGTCAGCGTGGTTTCCGCAACAGCGAGACGGTCACCGAGACGCTCGGCCTGACCGCCGACGAGTTGCAGGAGGCGCGTGCGGCCGGCCAGAGCCTGGCCGATGTCGCCACCGTCCAGGGTGTCGACGTCGACACCCTCGTGCAGGCACTCGTCGACGATGTCGAGGAGCACTTGGCCGAGCACGTGGCCGAGGGCGACCTGACCCAGGAAGAGGCCGACGAGAAGCTGGCCGACGCCGAGGAGCGGGTGACCGAGCGGGTCAACACCGCCCCCGGTGAAGGCGACGGCGAGCGTGGAACGCGCGGGCCACGCGGATCTCGCGGCGGCGACGCCCCGGCTGACGAGGCAGGCGCCGACGCCTGATCACTCTCCCCTGACCAGCGGCCGGGTGGCACCAACCTGCCGGTGCCCCCGGCCGCTTCGTCATACCCAAACCACCCAGACGACCATCCCTCACCCGTTACACCGACCGCCCCGCCAACGAGGAGCCCTCCCATGAGCCGCATTCCGTTCTCCGACCCCGCCCGACGTCCTTCCCCACGAGCCCTGCTCGCCCTCGGCGTTCCGGTCCTGCTGACCGGCGTCGGTACGTTGATCGTGCTCGACGACGACTCGCCACTGGAGTCGGCGACTGGCGTCCAAGCTGCCGGAGACGCAGACGGCGACCCGACGGCTGTCGAGCAACTCACTGCGGCTACGGCAGCCGACGTGGTCGCTCTCGTGTCCGACGCACGCAGCCTCGACGGCACCGGGAACAACCTCGACGTCCCCGAGCTCGGCTCGGTCGGCGAGATCTACCCGCGTGAGACCGACGCCAACTACGCCGACGGGGTCGGTGAGCCGCAGGCCGGTCCCGACGAGCGTTACCTCAGCAACCGGATCTTCAACGACAGCAACCAGAACGTGTTCTCCGAGAACGGACTGACCCACTGGAGCTTCGTCTGGGGACAGTTCATCGACCACACGATCGGCCTGCGGGCGACCGCCGACGATCCTGACCAGGAAGACCTTGTGATCGCGTTCGATCCCGACGACCCGCTCGAGGAGTTCACCAACGACCTCGGTGCGATCGCCACCACCCGATCGGCGTTCACCGACGGCACCGACGCACCCCGTCAGCAGGTCAACACGGTCAGCTCGTACATCGACGCCTGGGCTGTCTACGGCGGCACCGACGCGCGGCTCGACTGGTTGCGAGAGGGCTCGCTCGACGGCGACCCGACCAACAACGACGCCACGTTGCTGACCGCCGACGGCTACCTGCCGACCGCCGCCACTCGCGCCGGCGAGGATGCCCCGTCGATGGAACTGATGGGGCGCCTGTTCGGTGACCCGTCCGTCGCGGTGATCGCCGGAGACGCACGCGCCAACGAGAACATCGGGCTGACCGCCGTGCACACGCTGTTCGTCCGCGAACACAACCGCATCGTCGACGAGCTGCCCGACGATCTCGACGAGCAGACCAAGTTCGAGATCGCTCGCCGCGTGGTCACCGCCATGCAGCAATACATCACCTACACCGAGTTCCTGCCGGCAATGGGCGTCGAGCTCGACGGATACGACGGGTACGACCCCACGGTCGACCCGTCGATCTCGAACGAGTTCGCCACCGTCGGGTACCGCGCCCACTCGCAGATCCACGGTGAGTTCGAGGCCGAGATCCCCATCGAGCAACCAGCCGACGAGGTAGTGGCAGCGCTGCAGCGCAACGGTGTCAGCGTCGAGGTCGACGGCGATGTCGCCGAGGTCGCGGTGCCGCTCGGCGTGGCATTCGGGAACCCCGAACTACTCACCGATATCGGGCTCGGCAACCTGCTGGCCGGGCTTTCGAGCGAGGCCGCCTACGCCAACGACGAGCAGATCGACAACCAGCTCCGCAGCGTGCTGTTCCAGATCCCCGGACCCGACGTCGAGAACCCGCTCGACTGCCTCGACGGCAGCGAGATCGCCGGCTGCTACGACGGTCGTCAATGACCTCGGTGCACTCGACGTGATCCGTGGCTACGACCACGGGATGCCGACCTACAACGACTTGCGTGTCGCGTACGGGCTCGACCCAGTGGCCAGCTTCGCCGGGCTGACCGGTGAGGCGACCGAGCTGTTCCCCGACGACCCGGCGATCGACGCCGCCAACCCGATCGACGACCCGGACATCCTGGACTTCGTGTTGCTCGCCGACGCCGACGGCACCGAGATCGCTCTCGACAGCGACGAGGCCGAGACCAGCGCGGTCACGGCGATCCGACGCAGCACCACGGCCGCTCGCCTGAAGGCGGTGTTCGGCGACGTCGACTCGGTCGATGCGTTCACCGGCATGGTGTCGGAACCGCACGTGGAAGGCACCGAGTTCGGAGAGCTGCAGCTGGCGATGTGGTCCCGTCAGTTCCAGGCGCTCCGCGACGGTGACCGTTTCTTCTACGGCAACGACCCCGCCCTCGACGCGATCGCCGAGGTGTACGGCATCGACTACCGAGTCGAGCTGGCCGACCTGATCGTCGCCAACACCGAGATCGAGCGCAGCGATCTTCCGGTCTCCGCCTTCCTGCTCGACGACGAACACTCCGACGAGGCTGCCCAGACCGACGACATCGACGACGACATCGACGACATCGACGACTCGGGTGACATCGCCGAGCTGGCCGATGGTGGCGACGAGCCGGATGACGATCGTGTCGATCGCCGCCGAGAGCGGCCCCGTGTTCGCGACCGGGACACCGACCGCCCACGCCGTGATCGCCCACGCCCGAACGGCTGATCCGATGAACGTTCGGACCGCACTGCAGCCGTCGGGCATGATGACGTCGATGAGCGACGCCACGATTCTGGTTGCCGAAGACGATCGGCAGGTGCGCGAGGCGCTGGAGCGGATCCTCAAGTTCGAGGGCTACGGCGTCGTCACCGTGAACGACGGCGCCGCGGCGCTCGAAGCGATCGATACCCACACCCCGGACGTGATCGTGCTCGACGTGATGATGCCGCTCGTCGATGGGCTCGACGTGTGCCGCCGCCTGCGGGCCCGCGGCGACCGCACCCCGGTGCTGATGCTGACCGCTCGTGACGAAGTGCGCGACCGGGTCGCCGGGCTCGACGCCGGCGCCGACGACTACCTCCCGAAACCGTTCGCCCTCGACGAACTGCTGGCCCGCCTCCGGGCCCTGCTGCGCCGTACCGAACTCACCACCGACGGACCAATTCGCTTCGAAGACCTCGAACTCGACGTCGCCGGCCGGATCGCACGGCGCGGCGAGCGAGTGATCCAACTGACGCGCACCGAGTTCCAGATTCTCGAGATGCTGCTGCGCAATGCGGGCACCGTGCTCGACCGCATGTCGATGTACACCGAGATCTGGGGGTACGAGGGCGAGACATCGTCAAAGGCGCTCGACGTGCACACCCGCTACGTGCGCCGCAAGCTCGAAGAGGGCGGCGAACCGCGTCTGATCCACACCGTGCACGGCGTCGGCTACGTGCTGCGGGCCGACCCGAACGGCACATCGTGACCCTGCGATCACGCGTCGTGCTGATCGTCACCAGCCTGGTGGTGATCGGTATCGGCCTCGCCTCGATCGTCGCCTACGCCTCGGCTCGCGGCGAACTCGGCAAGGAGTCCGATCGCCTGCTGACCCAACGCGCCGACGAGGTCCTCGGCGGTACGCGGGCTGCCCCCCGCCAAGGCGATCGCGACAACCGACGCGACAACGACACCGGGCAGATCGCGCTCTCGTTCGACGCCGACGCGATCGCACAAACGCTCGACGCCTCGGGCGATATCACAGCGTCCGGTGGAGGAGTCCTGCCCGTCGACGCCACGGACATCGCCATCGCCGCCGGTGGTCGGGCGACCTTTCGCGACATCGAGATCGACGGTGATCCGTACCGCCTGTACACAGTCCACAACCGGGCCGACGGCGGTGCCGTGCAGGTCGCCCGCAACATCTCGTCGACCGACAAGGTGCTGTCGGGCCTGACATGGCGGCTGATCGCCGTCGGTGCAGCGCTGGCGGCGATCGCCGCAGCCGCCGGTTGGCTGCTGATGCGCCGCACGACGCAACCACTCGAAGACCTCACCGCCGCCACCGAGCGCGTCGCCGCAACCCGCGATCTGACCCCGTTGCGTCTCGACCGTGACGACGAGGTCGGTCGCCTGGCCGACAGCTTCGACCAGATGTTGGTCGCCCTGTCGGTCAGCCGCGAGCAGCAACGCCGTCTGGTGCAGGACGCCGGCCACGAGCTACGAACCCCGCTCACCAGCCTGCGCGCCAACATCGAGTTTCTCCAGCGTGCCCACGACCTGCCCGCCGACGAACGCGACACCTTGCTGGCCGGAGTGCGCTCGGAGATCGAGGAGCTCGGCGACCTGTTCGACGAGGTGATGTTGCTCGCCACCGACGACGTCACCCGCGCCGAACCCGCCACCGAGGTCGACCTGGCCGAGATCGTCACCGAGGCGGTCGAGCGCTTTCGGCGCCGCAGCGAACGCAGCGTCAACCTCACGGTCGAGCAGACCGTGATGACGGGCAACCACACGCTGCTCGACAGGGCCGTCACCAACCTGCTCGGCAATGCCCACAAGTTCAGCCCGCCCACCGAGCCGATCGACGTCACGCTCGCCGACCGCTGGGTCACCGTACGCGACCACGGCCCAGGGATCGCCCCGGCCGAGCTCGACCGGGTGTTCGACCGCTTCTACCGAGCCGACGACGCCCGCGCACAACCCGGTTCAGGCCTCGGCCTGGCGATCGTGCGCCAGATCGCCGAACAACACGGCGGTCACGTCAAGGCCGGCAACGCAGCAGACGGCGGCGCCGAGGTCGGCTTCAGCGTCTCCCGCACGAATTCCAGGTGACGATCGGTCGCAGTTCGCACGATCGACACACGATCCAGGCGCAACACCCAACCGAGTCGGGGAGTGCTCCCCATTCACGGGAACGACGGCGTTCCTTACCGTTGCACATGCCCGAGATACGGGCGCTGAACCCAGCGGAGGAACCCTGATGACCCTGATCCGAGTCAACCCAGAGAGCGTTCGCGGCTACGGCCGCGAGGCCCAGACGGCATTCGAAACGATCCACCAGTCGCTCGTCGAACTCGTCAACGACGTGGTTGCCGTGCGCTACTTCGGTCCCAATGCGGTGGCGTTCAAGACCGAATGCGGGCGCATGTCGGCCGACTTCGCCAATCGCCTCCATCTCGACATGGGCGCAATGGCCGATGCCGTGCGGCAGTCGACCTCGAACATCGCCGCATCGCTCGGTGGTCAGCCGATCCACATCCAGATCGACAACCGCCCGATCACACCGCCGGTCCCGCAGACCGTCGACTACGTCGACGTCGATACGGCGGCGCTGGAGTCGATGGTGCCGGTCGTCAGTCGTCGTTTCGCCCAGCTGCGCCAAGGCCTCACGACCAACTTCCAGCGCCTCCAGGCCACCGACTGGGAGGGCAATGCCAAGCTCGCCGCGATCGATGCGGTCGGCGGCTTCACCAGCTCGGCCCACAGCAAGTGCGACGAAGCCGAGCAGGCCTTGTCGGCATACATCACCCGCCAGGTCCAGAGCGTCGTCGCCGCCGACCGCTGATCGGTGTTCGGGAACGCTTCGTGGAACTGATCCTGCGGGTTCACGCCTCGGCCGGCCGGGTCGACGATGTCATCGCCATCGTCGACCCGGCTCACACCGTGGGCGAGCTGACCGCGGCCCTGTGTGACCATCTCGGCAGCACGAGCGACTCGGCGTCGCTGACGTGCGCTCGACTCGGCCACACGCTCGCAGCCGGCGAGCCGGTCGCCGAGTGCGACCTGATGTCCGGCGATGCCGTGATCGTCGGGTCGGGCGACGTGCCGGGAGGCGCACGTCGGGTCCCGGCACGAGCGGTCACCGCCGACCTGATCGCTGGGCCCGACTCGGGCCGGTCACGACTGTTGTTGCCCGGACGCTTCTCGATCGGTCGCGGCCTCGACGCCGATCTGATCCTCGGCGACCCGTCGGTGTCGCGGCACCACGCCGATGTCGAGGTCGATCACACCTGGCAGGTCATCGTGCACCCGATGCCCGACACCGCCAACGGCATCACCGTCAACGACGTCGAGATCGACCAGCCACGCGTGGTCAGCGGGGACGACGTCATCGGCCTCGGCGGAACACGCCTGGCGTTGCGTCCGTTCGAACGGAGCGAGCACGAGCACCTCGACCGGCTCGGCCAGATCGAGTTCCACCGCACTCCGTATCGGCCCCCGATCGTGATCGAGCGCGCCACCGATCCGATCGGGCCGATCCCGGCGCGGCCCGAGCCGCGCAGACTCCAGATCTTCGCCGTGCTCGCTCCGCTCGCCGCCGGTCTGGCGATGTACGCCTTCACGCGTCAGGTCCACTTCCTGGCGCTCACGCTGATCTCACCGGTCGTGATGGTCGCCACAGCGATCGAGGATCGGCGCTCGGGGCGTCGCAACTTCGCCGAGCAACTCGCAACGTTTCGCGAAGGTCTCGGGGTGCATCGTGGTCGCCTCGAGGCGTTGCGTCACGCCGAACGTCTCGATCGGTTGCGGGCCGCGCCCGATCTGGCCGACCTCGTCCGCCGTGCCGAGCTGCGCACGATCGACCTGTGGGCGCGTGGCCGCACGGCGCCCGACTTCCTCAACCTGCGGCTCGGGTTGGGCACGACGCACGTGCAGTTCCCGATCGAGTTCGAACCCGGGGGCGACGACGATCTGCGCGACGAGGCGAGTGCTGCGGTGTCGGGGATCGAACAGATCGACAACGTGCCGGTCAGTGTCGACCTGTGCGCCGACGCCGTGCTCGGGGTGCACGGTGAACGTCGGCTCGTCGACGGCATCGTGTCGTCGCTGGCGATCCAGGCGGCCACCCTGCACAGCCCCGAAGACCTCACCATCGTCGCCGCCGTCTCCGGTGATCGCCCGCTCGAGTGGTTGAAATGGCTGCCCCATCTGCGATCGGTCGCCTCGCCGCTTCCGGGTGGACATCTCGCCACCACCAGCAGCGATGCCGATGCCGTCGTCGATCGCTTGATCGAGGTCGCCACGTTTCGCACCGTCGACGGAGCCGACCGGGCCGGCGAGCGGCGCTGGCCGCGGATCTTGCTCTTCCTCGATGCCGAGCTGGCGCCCGACCCGGCCGAGGTCTCACGTCTGCTCGACGCCGCGCCCGGCGCCGGTATCAGCGTCGTCTGGTTGGCGGCCCAGGCCGCCGACGTGACCCGGTACGCGACGCGCACGCTCGCCGTACGGAGATCGGCCGGGGCGGCGATGGTCGGCCGGCTGTGGTCGACCGATCCGGAGGTCCCCGAGCAACAGCTCGAGGTCGAGCACCTGCGTCGTCGGCTGGCCGACCGCGTGGCGCGGGCCCTCGCACCGATCCGTGACGCATCCACCGCGTCGTTGGCGACCTCGATCCCACGAACTGCACCGCTGCTCGATGTGCTCGGCGTCGGCAAGCCGGACGCCGACTGGGTCGGACACCGGTGGCAGCAGGCAACCGGATACCACCTTCGTTTCCCGGTCGGGCTCGGGGCGGCCGGCAACGTCGAGCTCGACCTGGTGCACGACGGCCCCCACACATTGATCGGTGGCACATCCGGATCGGGCAAGAGTGAACTGCTGCAATCGATGGTGGCATCGCTGGCCGTGCACCATCCACCGACCCGGCTCAACTTCCTGTTCGTCGACTACAAGGGTGGGGCGTCGTCGCAGGTGTTCGAGCGGCTGCCACACACGGTCGGGTATGTCACCAACCTCAGCGCCGAGCTCTCGTTGCGGGCGCTGACCTCTCTGCGGGCGGAGCTGAACCGTCGTATGGCGATCATGGAGGGGCGCGCCAAAGACCTGCCCGAGATGCTCGAGGTCGCACCCGACGAGGCGCCGCCCTCGTTGGTGATCATCGTCGACGAGTTCGCCACGCTGGTGAAGGAGGTGCCCGAGTTCGTCGAGGGCGTGATCGACATCGCCCAGCGCGGGCGCAGTCTCGGCATCCATTTGGTGCTCGCCACCCAGCGCCCGTCGGGATCGGTGAACGAGAACATCCTCGCCAACACGAACCTGCGGATCTCGCTGCGGATGCTCGACCGGACCGAGTCGACGTCGATCATCGACAGCCCCGACGCAGCCGACATCCCCGTCCCGCTGCGCGGTCGCGGGCTGGCACGGCTGGGGCCGCGTCAGCTGGTCGAGTTCCAGAGCGCGTTCGCCGGCGCACCGCTGATCAGTGGTGAAACGCAGCAACCCGTACTGGTCGGTTCGTTCGTCGGCAGCGACGACTCGCCGCGAGCGATGCCGACCGTGTCGGGCACCGGTGAGCCGACTGCGATCACCCACCTCTCGGCCGTGATCGACGCCGTGGTCGATGCGGATCGACGCGCCGCCCACCCGGCTCCGCGGCGACCATGGCGGGACGTGTTGCCAGGGCTCGTCACGCTCGACCAGATCCGGGCTGACCCGGCGGTCTCCGATCCCCTGGTCGCACCTGGGTCGCCACCTCGCGGTCGGGCTGATCGATGCGCCGGAACAGCAGGATCAGCGTCCCGGCGTCGTCGATCTCGAGGAGGGAGGTGGTTGGCTGGTGTTCGGCAGCGGTGGGTCGGGCAAGACCACCCTGCTGCGCACCGTCGCGGCGTCGCTCGACCCTGCCGGCCAGACCGACCCGGTCGCAGCGATCGTGTTCGACTTCGCCTCGCGTGGGTTGGTCGGACTGAGGTCGTTGCCGTGGGTCATCGACGTTGCCACAGGTGATGATCTGGAGGCCGTCACTCGACACCTCACGATGCTCGACGCCGAGCTCGAACGTCGCCGCCGGATGCTTGCCGACGCCGGGGCAGAGCATCTCACCGCATACAACCGCGACCAGGCACCGTTGACCCGGATCGTGGTGCTGATCGACGGATTCGGAGGCCTGGTCAGCACGCTGCTCGAGCCGGCCGGAGGGCTCGGCATGTCGAGTGAGCTGTGGAGCGAACTGGTGAACCGGTTGGTCATCGACGGACGTCAAGTCGGGATCCACACTGTGATCACCGCCGACCGCCGCAACGCGGTCCCGTCCCGGCTGCATGCAGCGGTGGCAAATCGACTGATCCTGCGCCACGCCGACGAAGGCTCGTACGCCGAACACGGCGTCCCGCTCGATCGCGCCCGGGGCCTCGATCTCACGCCGGGAAGGGGTTTGTTGCACGGCGACACCGTGATCCAGATCGCCTCGGTCTCGGCCGATCCGCTGGCCCGCTCGCAGGGCGAAGCGATCGTGGCCATGTCGGCTGCCGCTGCCGCCGAGCCGACCCCGGTGCTGGCCAGCGCACCACTTCCCGAGCGGCTCGTGCTCCCGGAGACGCCCTGCCAACCTGGCGATCAGGAGCACTCGCTGCCGCGCCACGATCGGGATCATCGACGTGTCGGGTGAACCTGCCGTGGTCGATCTCGAATGGTCGAACTTCACGATTGCCGGACCACCGAGGTCGGGTCGGTCGACGGCGCTCGCCGCCGTGGCAACGGCTCTGCAACGTCGTCACGAAGTGTTCGTGGTCGGCCCCGCGTCCAGCCCTCTCGCCGCCCTCGGGCTCGACCACGCCGCGTTCGGTGGTGCCGATCAGATCGCCCCGTTCCTCGACCGCCTCGCCAACCAGGTTGCTCTCGGCGGTGCCGACGCACAACGTGTGTTGGTCGTCGATGACCTCGATACGTTCGAGGATCCGATGCTCGCAGCGATCCTCGACCGGCTCGGCAACTACGACTCGTTGCGGGTCGTGGCGACCCTCGAATCGCGCTCGCTGACCGGCTACACGGCCAGCGGATTGGTCGGGCGCCTGCGCCGCTCGCGTCGCTTGTTGATCCTGCAGCCGGACGACCCGAGCGAGTTCCTCCAGACCACTGGCGTCAAGCTTGCGATCCGGCCCGGCTTGAGGATGCCACCCGGACGGGGAGTGCTGCTGACCGACAGAACCCCGACGGTCATCCAGTTGGCAGTCGTGCCGGGCCCAACTCCCGGTCCATCGCCCGGCCGGGCTGCTCGCGCTCGGCGTTCAAGCGCTCCTGACCGGCTCGTGGTCGAGCCTCCCGAAGCAGCTTCATCCGTTTCCATTCCGCAATCGGCAGCACACGACCTCGAGCCGGCACATACGTAGAGATCTCGTCGGATCGGTGGATGTGACGACGGCAGTTCGGGATGGTGAGATCACTGAGCACATCAGCGATCCGCCGCGAGTCACTCCGGCACATCTACGGGCTCAGCTGAGGGCGGCCTCGAAGCGGGCCAGGGCTTCGGTGATCTCGGCTGCGGTGGTCTGCCAGCTCGTCACGAGGCGGATCCGGTCGGGACCCATCCGATAGAACAACACGTCCGCCTGCACGAGATGTTCGATCGCGTCGGCGGGCATCTCCACGAACAACATGTTCACGTCGGGGCGATTGACGAACTCGACCGGCAGCTCGGCCAATCCGGCTGCCAGCTGCGCCATTCGATCGTTCGAGTTGCGCGCCATTCGCAGCCAGAGGTCGTCGGCGAGATACGCCAGGATCTGTGTCGACTGGAAGCGCATCTTCGACGTGACGTGCCCCGACCGCTTCGTGCGATACACCAGCTCGTCGGCCGCCTCGTCGTCGAACACCACGATCGCCTCGGCTGACAGACCACCGTTCTTCGTGGCCCCCAGCGACACCACATCGACGCCGGCCCGCCAGGTCAGCTCGGCCGGCGAACAATCGAGAGCGACGAGGGCGTTGGCGATCCGGGCACCATCGAGATGCACCTTCAAGCCGCTGCCCCGGGCGATCGCCGAGAGCTCGGCGATCTCGCCGAGCGGGTAGATCGTGCCCATGTCGGTCGGCTGCGTGAACGACAGTACCGATGGCTGCGAGTGGTGCGGGTCGCCCCAGGTGACCGACCCGAGCGCGACCCGCACCGCCTCGGCCGTCATCCGGAAGTCGTCGCCCGGAACGCCCTTCATCACCGCTCCGCCACCGAGCATCGACGTGGCGCCACCCTCACTGTTCAGAATGTGGGCGGTGTCGTGGCACAGCACCGAACCCCACGGTGGTGACAGCGCCGTCAGCGCCAGGGCGTTGGCTGCCGTGCCGCTGGTGACCGGAAAGACCCGAGCGGTCTCGTGTTCGAACACCTCCCGCACGCGCTGCTCGAGCCGGGCGGTGACGTCATCGTGTCCATACGCGATCGCCGTCCCCACGTTGGTCGCGGCAAGCGACGCAAGGATCTCTGGGGCGACGCCGGCGGCGTTGTCGCTGCGGAACTCGAGAGTGCTCACCCTGGCGTTCTACCAGCGTCGCAGCCGGAGTTGGAAGATGTGCCTGGCTCGACAGCGACTCAGGGGCGTTCGCGGACGCCCTGGTCGTAGGCGGCGATGACTGCCAGGACCGACATCGCTGCGATCGCGCTGACTCCGATGATGGTGACGCCGTGCACGTGCATGTCGACCGCTCCGGGGTTACGGAATCCGGGGCCGATCGGCTTGTCGGTGAGATCGAACAGGGTGCTGGTGGCCAGCCAGATGGCCGGCAGCGTGCCGCCGATCGCCAGCCCCAGCCCCCAGCGACGCACGGTCAGGAACCCGACCACTCCCGCCATCAGCAGCAGCCCGAGCTGGACCAGACGGCCCGCCAACAGCATCGCCGGTGCCTCACCCGGCGCGTCGATGATGTACCAGTTGTCGCTGAAGACCGCCTGCTTCTCCGGCAACAACGGACCGGCAGCCGCCACGACGGTGGCCAACGCGCCGACCGCCCCGATCCACGGATTGAGACCGCTGCGGCGGTCGCCCGGGGCGTCGTTGATGGCAGCGAAGAACAACACGACACCGAGCGCCGCAGCCGCCAACATCAACCAGTACCCCAGGTCGCGGGTGATCGTGAGCGTGAACTGCTGCTCGTTGGGGATCCGGGCGAACTCGTATGCGGCGTCGATCGGGACCTGCGCCAACCCGATCGTCAATGCCGCCACCCCGGCGATCGCCAGCCCGGCACCGCCCGCCAGACCGGCGCCCCATCGCCAGTGGAAACCGGCGGCCACGCCGCCGGCGATCATCAGCACGATCGCCAGCAGGCCGGCGATCGAGAGGTTGTCGGCGAGGTCGTCGGCGATCCAGGTACCCGTTCGGAAACCGAACGGCGTGTCGTCGCTGGGGGCCAGCCGGGTGTCGGACGTGACTTCGATGATGTCGGCGAACAGGGTGAACAGACTGACCAGCCCGGTCAGTACGGCGATCATGCTGACGGCCCCGAACCGGAACCGCTGCCGAGCCGCGTCAGGTGGCACGTAGACCGGCATCTGCGCCGTGGCTGTCGGGACGCCGGCCGCGACCCCGGTCGACACCTCGCGTTCGACGAAGTCGTACGGCGTGGCGTCGGAGGAGTCCGGTTCGGTGTCGCCCAACGCGGTATCGCCCGGCTTCATCCGCACTTCGGTGATCGGTTCGGTCGCCGGCATGTCGGCGGTGAACCCGCCGCTGGGTGCGTCGTCGACGGTGGGTGGATCGCCCTGCACCGGGACGGCGCCGGTGGCAGCCCAGACCGGGTCGTCGGCGCCCCACCCGTCATCGCCGTCGGTCACGGGCACCAACTCGGTCCGCTCGCCGGCCGGAGTGTCAGCCCGCTCCGGCGACGGTTGACCCGCCCCCTCGAGGGGCGACTCGCCGGGCGGCTCGGCCGGATCTGGAACGGCATCGCCGCCGTGATCGGTGTCCTCCGGATCGGATTGCGGCGCGGTGGAGGTGTTCGGTGGTGGCAACCGCCGAGCACCAACGCTCGGCATCTGTTCGGTGGGCTCATCGGCGACGACAGCCGGATCGGGTCCGACCGGGTCGACCGGCCGGTTCGGGTCGGTGACGCCGTGCAGTGAAGTACCGCAGCCGGTGCAGAAGCGATCTCCGCGCTGCACTGTTTTCCCGCACTGATGGCACACCATGTTGTCGCATGCTACGAGGCTCGACCTTTCGATGTCGTCGTTTGCGCGGTCGACATCCAGCCGTCATCCGGCCGTCACACCGCGATCTGGATCGAGACGCCGGAGCTGCGACACAACGTACGGGCGGGCACGCCGCTGGCCTCCGCGGTCGGCGATCGTGCGCTGAAGTGATCGCAACGCTCGCACGACCGTCGCTCGATTCGGATTCCAACCACGTCGTTCGCACTCGTCGAACCAGTCGCCCGGCGTGCGGTGACCTCGCTCGCCGTTGCAGCGTCGGCACGCAGCGAGTTCATTCTCGATCCAGCTCGGACCCCCCTTGATGCGCGGCACGAGATGCTCGGTGGTCGCTGCAACCAGGCCGACCTCGAGTGGGCGTCGGCACCACACGCACTCGCAGCCATCCCGCTCGAGGATGATCGCCATCCGGTCTCGTCGATTGAGCTGCCGATCCGCCCGCACGCAGCAAGCCTCGCGCAGCGCCGATCCGCTGCGCTCGCCCGGGCCGACCGAGGCAGATGCAGATCAGGCCAGAAGTCGGCCAGAATGCAGAGATGGTCGGCCGTTTCGCACCTTCACCCACGGGTGAGTTGCACATCGGCAACCTGCGCACGGCGCTCGTCGCCTGGCTGGCTGCTCGCAGCTCGGGGCGCGGCTTCGTGGTGCGAATGGAGGACCTCGATCGGGTCACCTCGTCCGAGCAGCACGAGCACCGTCAGCTCGCCGACCTGGCGGCGCTCGGCATCGAATGGGATGGCGAGGTACTGCGTCAGAGCGATCGGTTCGACCTCTATCGCATGAAGATCGCACGACTCGAGGCCGATCGGCGCGTGTACCCGTGCTTCTGTACGCGTCGCGAGATCAGGGCCGAGATCGACGCCGCTGCGTACACGCCACACGTCCACCTGCCCGACGGCGCCTATCCGGGAACCTGCCGGGATCTCAGCGTCGACGAACAGGAACAGCGGCGCGGCGAGGGTCGCCGACCGGCGTTGAGGCTGCGCACCGATGGTGAAGTGATCGAGTTCGATGACCGTGTGCACGGCCACATGGATGGTGCCGTCGACGATGTCGTCTTGGCGCGCGCCGACGGTGTGCCTGCCTACAACCTCGCGGTCGTCGTCGACGACGCCGACCAGGGCGTCACGCAGGTGACCCGGGGCGACGATCTGCTCACCTCGACACCACGTCAGATCTTGCTGCAGCGCCTGCTCGCAGTGGGCACCCCCGAGTACGTGCACGTTCCGCTCGTGCTCGGCCCCGATCAGCAGCGGTTGGCGAAACGCCACGGCGCGGTGACCCTCACCGATCTCCGTCAGCAGGGGGTCGACGTGGCGGAGGTGCTGTCGGCGATGGCCCGCTCGCTTCACCTCGCCGCACCCGGCGAGATCGTGACGGCCGACGAATTGGTCGCCCGCTTCGATCCGTCGCTGCTCCCGAGATCCCCGTCGCACCTCGCTGACCTGCAACGATCGGCGCCATGACCGACGTCGGTGTCGGTCTCGTCGGGTCGTCACGGGCCGGCCAGTCGGGACGAGTCGTGGGAGTCGGGAACAAACCGCCACTGCGGGTGGGTTAGCGTAGGTGTGTACGAGAAGTGCGGGAATTGTGATGCGTTCGGGGCCGAAGTGACGCCGCCGCACGGGGCCGTTTCGATAAGCTGGACGCTGATATGCATCTGAGAAGTGGGCTGATCGTTGTTGCGGCACTCCTGTTGTCGGCGTGCGCCAGCACGTCGTTGGCGAGCACGCCTGCGCCTGCCGCGGGCGTGTCGGTCACCACCGTGACCGTCGCCCCGACCACTGTGGCTCCCGAACCCACCACGACATTGCAGGCCACCACCACCACCGAGGCGGTGGCCACCACGACGACCGAGCCTGCCCCGACGACCACCACGATTCCCGCCAATATCGTTGCGGTCCCGGCGATGGATCCACCGCTCGTCGGTGTCGGCACCAGCGGCGGCCCCGAGACCCAGCGCGTTCAGATGCGCCTGCTTCAGCTCGGCTTCTGGGTGCAGGACACCGACGGCGACTACGAGCATCACCACCAAGCAGGCGGTGATGGCCTTCCAGAAGTACTACGGCCTGGATCACCGACGGCGTGCTCGGCGACCAAACTGCGGCCGTGATGAGCGCCGTCACCGAGCGTCCCCACGGTCGCACCGACGCCGGCACACTGGTCGAGATCGACAAGGGGCTGCAGCTGTTGTTCCTCGTGATCGACGGCAAATCCGAATGGGTGCTGAACGTCTCGAGCGGCAGTGAGATCTCCTACGATGAGCCCGACAAGAACACGCCCGGCGAACGCCAGACCGGCGACTCGGTGACCCGCAATGGTCTCCACGAGGTGTACCGCGAACGCCCCGAGGGCTGGTGGGAAGGAGATCTCGGTGAGATCTACCGGCCCAAGTACTTCACCGGCGGCATCGCTGTGCACGGGTCGAACAACGTTCCCGACTATCCGGCATCCCACGGATGCGTGCGGGTCAGCGTGCCGGCGATGGACTGGATCTGGGAAACGAATCTGATGCCGCTCGACACCCCGGTGTGGGTCCACGAGGGTGTCCCCGTCGCCGACCGGGCCTGATCGGTTCCACGACAGATCTGTTCAACGAGATTCGAGCAGTTGCTTGAGTCCGGTGAGGTCTTGGCGCATGGAGCGCCTCATGGCGATCGTCGATCAGTGGAGCTGCGAGGCGCGCCAACCCGGTCGGCTCTCCGTGGTTTCGAAGCGTCATGTGCGTGACACGATCACCGACCGGCCGCCATGTGTAGGTGGTGTTGATCGGGAACGGCCCGAGTGTCGTGCGCATCGCAACCTGCTCGCCAGGGGAGTATTCGGTGACCTCGTAGGTGTAGACGAGGTCCTTGCCCATGAAGCGAGCTCGAAACGTGATCCGTGAGCCGAGTGTCATCGGAGGTTCCGTCTGCCAGTCGGCCGATGCGATGCGCCGGTACCACTCGGGCGCGTTCGAGGGATCCCCCGAGTAGGTCGAGACGTCGCCGATCGGACGCTCGATCACGGTCGTCGTCGTGACATCGACAGTCATCCCCGACACTCAAGCCGGTGCAGCGGCCGAGGTCAACTCCGAGTGGCGGACCACTCGCGACAACTCGGGATCGAATCTCTGGATCGCGACTCAGGATCGCGACGGAAGTTGGTGTGGGTGCTGAACGACGACCGGTGTGACGTGGCGCCGGGCCGCGCCGTGATCGAAGATTTTCGCCGCGAGCAGCGTTGGCCATGTTCCAGTCGGGCATTGTCGTGCCAGACTGGGCTGCGCGTTCGTGAACGCGCCGCGCAGCCACATCAGTTCGACCAGCAGAGGATTCCACACGATATGACGACCGCACAGGAACTCGACCAGGCCATCGCCGGCCAGACCGTCGCAACCCGATTCCTCGCCAATCTCGAACGCAATGCCGATGTCGAGGTGCTGCGCTGGAAGGACGCCGATGGAGAGTGGCAGGGCCAGACCCTGACGCAGGTTGCCGACGATGTCGCACGGCTGACGACCGGTTTGCGGCGGCTCGGCATCGGCAAGGGCGATCGTGTCGTCTTGATGATCGCCAACCGTCCGGAGTTCCACGCGATCGACCTGGCAGTGCTGTTCTGCGGCGCGACCCCGGTCTCGATCTACAACTCGTCGGCTCCCGATCAGATCGACTACCTCGTCAACCATTGTGGCGCCAAGATGGCGATCGTCGAGAACGATGGGTTCCTGGCCCGTTTCGACGCGGTCCGTGACCGTCTCGGCACGCTCGAGACGACGGTGATCATCGAGCCCTCCGATTCGACCCCGGCCGAGCTGGTGCGTCATGCCGACCTGCTCGCCAGCGAGCCGGCCGACCTGGCTGCTGCCGCTGCCGTCGGCCAACCCGAGGACCTGGCCACGATCATCTACACCTCCGGCACGACCGGCCCGCCGAAGGGCGTGATGTTGAGCAACCGCAACGTGTGCTGGACGCTGGAATCGATCAGCGGTTCGATGCGTGAGCAGACCGGACTCGAGGAGATGACCGGTTTCCGGCACGTCTCGTACCTGCCGCTGGCCCACATCATGGAACGCCTGCTCGGCCACTACTACCTGGTCGAGTTCGCGACCCAGGTCAACTGTTGTCCCAATACGGCGCTGGTCGCCCAGATGACGGCCGAGGTGCACCCGCACTTCTTCATCGGCGTGCCCCGTGTGTGGGAGAAGCTGCACGCCGGCGTCAACGCCGCACTGGCCGCCAACCCCGAGGGCGCCGCCGCTTTCGGGCAGGCGCTCGCCGCTGCTGCACCGATCGCCGACAAGGTCGCAGCCGGTACCGCCACCGCCGAGGAGGCCGCCACCTATGCGTTCCTCGACGAGGCCGCCTTCCAGCGCGTCAAGGCGATGATCGGACTCGACCAGGCCCAGGTGTGCATCAGCGGTGCGGCGCCGCTGCCGGCCGAGGTGATGTCGTGGTTCCGCACGATCGGCGTACCGCTCAGCGAGGGCTACGGCATGTCGGAAACCACCGCCGTGCTGACGTGGTCGCACCTCGCCAAGCCCGGCCATGTCGGGCGGGCAGTCCCAGGGCTCGAGATGAAGCTCGGTGAGGACGGTGAAGTGCTGGCCCGCGGCGGCAACATGTTCGAGGGCTATCTCGACGCTCCCGACCAGACGGCAGAGGCCATGGATCCCGACGGTTGGGTGCACACCGGCGACATCGGTGAGATCGACGAGGACGGCTATCTGCGGATCGTCGATCGCAAGAAGGAACTGATCATCACCGCCGGTGGCAAGAACATCAGCCCAGCCAATCTCGAGGCTGCCCTCAAGGGCATCCCGCTCGTCGGGCAGGCCTGCGCGATCGGTGAGAAGCGCCCCTTTGTGTCGGCGTTGGTGGTGCTCGATCCCGATGCGGCCAAGGCATGGGCGGCTGCGCACGGCCTCGAGGGTGAAGCGGCAACACTGGCTGCCATGGCCGGCAACCCTGACGTGCTCGCCGAGATCGAGGTCGGCCTGGCCGCCGCGATGTCGACGTTCAACAATGCCGAGTCGGTCAAGAAGATCAAGGTGCTCGGTGAGGAGTGGATGCCTGATACCGAGTTGTTGACACCCACGTCGAAACTGAAGCGGCGCGGCATCCTGTCGCACTTCGCCGACGACATCGAAGCCCTCTACACGAGCTGACAACGAAGGACACCGACATGAAGCAACTCTCTGGGCTCGATGCTGCGTTCCTCTACATGGAGACGGCGAATACGTACGGGCACGTCAACGGGTTGGCGATCTACGAACGCCCTTCACCCGACTTCGATCCGTACAAGGCGGTGTACGAGCGGTTCAGCTCGTTGGTCGGTCACCTCGAGCCGCTGCGCAGGCGCGTGGTCGAGGTGCCGTTCAATCTCGATCACCCGTACTGGGTCGACGATCCGCATTTCGATCTCGATTTCCATGTTCGACAGATCGGTCTGGCGCCACCCGGGGCCGCCGATCAGCTCGCAGAGCAAGTTGCCCGCATCATCGGACGCCCGATGGATCGCAGCCGCCCGCTGTGGGAGGCGTACGTGATCGAAGGACTGGGTGATGGCCGTTGGGCGATCCTCACCAAGACGCATCACGCCACGATCGACGGTGCGGCCGGGGTGATCATGCTCAAGATGATGACCGACGAGAGCGCCGATGCGCAGTGGCCGTATGAGCCCGTCGACTGGCAGGGTGAGCAACTACCGACCGACAGCGAGCTGCTCAAGCGCACGGTCAATCACCTGCTGATGAATCCGGTCAAGGCTGCTCGGCTGTCGCTGAAAATGGTGCGCAACCTCGCAGAATCGGCCGGGCTCAACAGCCTCGGTGAGGTCGCAGCCAGGTCTCGCGATGCGATCACCTCGACGGCCGGCCGGTCTGAACAGGCGGCCAACCTTTCAGAGCAGGTGCGACGAATCAGGATGCCGCTCTCCTCGGCGCCGCCCACACCATGGAACAAGAGCGTCGGCCCCGATCGTCGGTTTGCCATGCGTTCCGAGTCGCTCTCCAACATCAAACGCCTCAAGGATGCGACCGGGGGCACCGTCAACGACGTCGTGATGGCGATCTGTGCCGGGGCGCTGCGCGAGTACCTGCTGCGCCACGACGCTCTGCCGGACGAGCCGCTGCGGGCGATGGTGCCGGTCTCGGTTCGGACCGGGCTCGAGGAGGACCCGTGGACCAACCGGGTGTCCTCGATCGTCGCCGAGCTACCGACCGACTGCGACGATCCGCTCGAGCGGGTGGCGCGCTGCAGGGAGGCCATGAGCGACGCCAAACAACAGCTCGACCTCGTGCCCGCCGAGGCCATCATGGAAGCCACCGATGCCACCTCACCGGTCGTCGCCACCGCCGCCGTTCGGCTGATGGCGCGCCTCTCCGATCGCATCACGATGCCCATCAACGTGGTCATCTCGAATGTGCCCGGCCCCCGAGAGAACCTCTACTTCGCTGGCGCCAGGCTCGACCACTACATCCCCGTGTCGACGATCAGCAACGGGATCGGCCTCAACATCACGGTCCACTCGTACGGCGACAAGCTCGATTTCGGTCTCGTCTCGGATCGCGAGTTGGTGCCCGATCTGTGGGATCTCGCCGACCTTCATATCGATGAGGTCGCCAAGCTGTTCGAGGCGTCGGGTGCCGAGTGGGCGGTGCCGCAGGGGCCGGCGGCCCGCCGCCGTGGAGCGATGAAGCCGATCAAGACGGCCAAGCCGACGGTCAAGAAGGCTCCCGCCAAGAAGGCGGCAGCGAAGAAGGCGGCAACGAAGGCTCCCGCCAAGAAGGCGCCCGCCAAGAAGGCGGCGACCAAGAAGGCTCCCGCCAAGAAGGCGGCAACCAAGAAGGCCCCCGCCAAGAAGGCCCCCGCCAAGAAGGCGGCAACCAAGAAGGCGCCTGCCGCGTAGGCGCCGGCTCAGCAGCGGTGATCAGTCTCCGGTCGCGATCCGCGCGGTCGGGGTCGGCCGACCATTCGCTCCACGAGCCCGGGTACAGCCGCCCACCGAACACGTTGACCAACGTCATCGCCAGCAGCGTGTGACACGCAGTGACGCCGCTGCCGCAGTACACGATCGGGTTCGCTCCGAGCCCGGCGAAACGTTCAGCCAACTCGGGCACCGTGAGCATCAGACCGTCGGGCCCGACGTTGTCGGCGTGGAACCGATTGACAGCTCCGGGAATGTGGCCGGCCCTGGAGTCGAGCGGTTCGATGTCACCACGAAACCGCTCGGGGGAACGCGAATCGACCACCGTGGCGCCGAATGCGGCGCCTTGCTCGACAGCATCGGCATCGACCACCCCGGTCCACTGGGGTGCCGGCGGGTACGAGCCGGTTGCCTCTGCCGGTACGTCGGTGGCCACGGCGTGGCCGGCGGCCACCCAGGCCGGATAGCCGCCATCGAGCACGGCGACGCGGCCGTGGCCGATCGAACGCAGCATCCACCACAGCCGCGATGCCGTTGCACCACTGGCGCTGTCGTAGGCGACGACGAACGTGCCGGGGCCGACGCCGAGCCGCCCCAACAATGCGGTGAACTCGGTGACCGTGGGCAGCGGGTGGCGCCCACCGCCCTCGCCGCCTGCCAGCTCGGTGTGGAGGTCGACGAAACGGGCGCCGGGCACGTGGCCGGTGTCGTACTCGCGACGGCCTTGACCATGATCGGCGAGGAAGAACCGCACGTCGCACACGACCAGATCGGGTTCGTCGAGTCGAGCTGCGAGGTCGGCAACAGAGATCAGCGACATGTGTCGACCGTAGCGCGACCCGTGCGGAGATCAGAGACCACAACGTCCGTGATCAGGTATCACCGAGGGGTTGGTGAGCCGGCGATCGCTCGGCTCGTATGTTGGCAGGGTGACCACGTTTGCCGACAAGCCGACCCTGATCGGTGCGCGTGCGTTGCTGCGTCCGATGGTTGCCGCAGACGCAGCAGACGTGTGGGCCGACCTGGGCGACGCCGAGGCGACCCGCTTGACCGGAACACACGGCAGCTTCGAACGTCCGCAGATCGAGCGATGGTGCGCCACCCGAGCTGAGCAGACCGATCGGCTGGACCTTGCCGTCATCGATCGAGCAACGGGGGACTGGGCCGGTGAGGTCGTGATCAACGACTGGGATGCCGAC
The DNA here is from genome assembly GCA_963722635.1 of uncultured Acidimicrobiaceae bacterium. Lineage (GTDB taxonomy): Bacteria > Actinomycetota > Acidimicrobiia > Acidimicrobiales > Ilumatobacteraceae > Ilumatobacter. Next base: position 38,552 of record CAVRNX010000018.1, on the reverse strand, counting down.
AATCGATCGTGTGGCTTTCGGATCGCTCTTGGTCCAGGTGGTCGCGATCGTGGGCTGGGGACCGAAGCGACCCGGTTGATCGTCGACTACGTCTTCGACAGGATCGACGATCCTCCGGTGAACCGCGTGTCGCTCGAGGTGTTCGACTTCAACCGGCGGGCGCTGGCTGTGTACGACAAGGTCGGATTCCGGCGCGAGGGTGTGTTGCGCGACGCGCTGCTGTGGGAAGGTCAGTTCCACGACGCGATCGTGATGAGCATCTTGCGCAGCGATCGTGGTCTGCATGGTGGTGAGCGCGTGTGAGCCGTGGCCGAGGTGGTCGAGGTCGTAGTGTCGCCCAGGTCGAAAGGGGAATCGGATGGGGACGCATTGGATCGTCGAGGGCAAGATCGACCCGCGGTGGCCGGTCAACACACGGGGCAACATCGGAGAGGTCTTTCCCGAGGTACTGACTCCGCTCACGTACGAACTCGGAGTCGTTGCTGCCGAGCGCGCATGGCGCGATTCGTATCGCGAGATCGGTGTGCTCCAGCCTGGCGACTTCGCCAGTGATGAGCCGCTGATCATCGGGTTGTACGGCGGCTACGGCTACCTCAACATGTCGTTCCTGCGGATCATGGGAGTTCGTGCTCCGGGTTCGTCGGCCGAGGCGATCGATCTGTCCTTGTTCGGCGAGTCGAACGCCCCGCCCTACGTTGCGCAGAAGGGCGACCGCAACGTGCGTGCGTCGCTGAAGATCCTGAAGACCGTGATGGGTGCCCTCAAGCAGGGTGAACTGCCGGAGATCGTTGCCGACAGTTTCGAGGCCGCCGACGCCTTCATCGCCAAACGTCCAGCGCTCGATGCTTCCGATGAGGAGTTGTTGGCCTATCTGTTCTCCGTACCCGATCACTTTCAGCGGGTGTTCAAGAACCACATGACCTCGACCGCCCTGGCGTCGATCGTCTCAGGCGTGCTGGCAGATGCGGCGGTCACCGCCGGCGAGCCCGGTTTGGTCACGCACTTGATGGGAACCGCCGGCGATGTTCGCTCGGCCCAGTACTCGCGTGAGCTGTACGAGATCGCCAAGCACGTACGAGCGACCCCTGGCCTGAACGCAGCGTTCGACGAGGGTGTCACCGGTCTCAACGACCGACTCGCGAGTCGCGATGACGCCGCCCAGTTGCGCTCGATGTTGGCCGCCTTCATCAACGAGCACGGTCACCGCGGACCCAATGATTGGGAGTACTCGGGGCGCACGTGGGAGAACACCCCCGAGTTGGCGTTGATGGCGATCGACCGCATGCGCGTTGCCGACGGTGATCTGATCCGCACCCACGACGCCGCTGCCGAGCAGGCCAAGCGCGAGGCCGCGATCGCCAAGGTACGCCCCAAGCTGAAGCTGCTCGACCGTCTCAACTTCGACAAGGCGATCACAGCCTCGCCGATCTGGTCGCAGGCCCGCGAGGCAACCCGGGACCGTGCCGTCCGCCTCACGATGCCGGTCAAGCAGGTCTACCGCGAGCTGGTTCGGCGCGGCGCCGAGCGGGGCGGCAACCCCGATCCGGTTGCTGTCGCCTTGTTGTCTCCCCGCAGCGAGTTGCCCCGGTACCTGGCCGACCCTGGATCGATGACCGAGGTGCTCGCCGAGCGGTTGGCGTTGTACGCCCGATTCGCTGCGGTGACGCCGCGCTTCTTCATCACGTCACAGTCAGAGGTGCCATCGATCGAAGAACTGGAAGCGGATCAACAGCTGGTCGGCGCCGCGGCGACCGTTGTGCCTGGCGATGTCCTCACCGGAAAGTCGGGTTGCTCGGGTGTCGCGCGGGGTCGCGTGCGGGTCGTGCTCGACCCCTTGGAAGCCGATGATCTGATGCCGGGCGAGATTCTGGTGGCCCCGATCACCGACCCCGCCTGGACCCCGCTGTTCATGCCGGCCGCTGCTGTCGTGGTGAACGTCGGGGCGCTGATGAGCCACGCCGTGATCGTGTCGCGCGAACTCGAGATCCCCTGTGTGATCTCGGTCGAGGATGCGACGACGCGCCTCACCGACGGCATGTTGGTCGAGGTCGACGGCACCGCTGGAACGGTGACCGTGCTCCCCGACGAGTAGCTGTGACGACCGGGAACGTCTGTCCCTTGCGGCGTGCACGATGAGCCGATTCGGGCCAGCTGGCGGTACTGCCCGAGCGACTCAGATCCGGCCCAAGACGTTGTTCAACGGTCGCGGTACTCGGTCGAGATCGAGCGAACGGACCAACAGGCAGGCGTATCGGAGCTTGCGACGCGCACCAGCACCCAGGAAGCGGTGGATCTGGGCCTCGAAGCTCGCCTGCCGCCAAGCCGGCTGCTTCTGGAGGGTCTGAAACGAAGCGAGGTCTCCCTCGGCGTCGAGCAGTGCCTCGATCGACTCTCGATCGAATGCCCGGATCAGTTCGTCCTCCAGGTCCGCCACGCAGACGAAGAACCCCAATCGCTCCATGTCCACCCGAGTCTTCGGCGAGCCGAGACCTGCAGCTGCCAGGCCTCGTCGAAAGAACCCTTCTTCGCCCTCGTCGCACATCCCGGCGATCGCAAGGCCAGCCCCTTGCGGGCCGAACCGAGTGAGATACGGCACGACTGCGTGGGCGCCGCCGATCGGGATGATCACGGTGCGCTCCGCTCCCAGATCTCGCTCATGACGGCTGGCGAGTGTTTCGAGTGCGATCTGATCGCTGATCCCTTCGACCAGCACGAGCGACCGAGCAGACGCTGCGTCTGCGAGGGCTGCAGCAGCCGCCTTGATGGGCGCATCGGGGCCGCTCGCGTAGCCATCGAGAGTTCCTTGGAACCGTCGACTTCCCATTCTCCCCTCCGACAGCATCTCGTTGAAGTGGGATCAGCATCCCACATCTGGAGCGTCCTCCATCCTCCAGCAGGCCGGATCACTCGACGTCGTCGGTTCACGGCCCGACGGTGGGTCGATAACGTGCCGGCGTGCATGCCGCGCCCGACACGGACTCATCGACAGTCGTGTTCTTCCATGCCCACCCCGACGACGAGGCGATCTTCACGGGTGGCACGATCGCCTTGTTGGCGGCGCACGCGGTGTTCGGGTCGTCGTCGTGATCGCAACCGCCGGCGAGCACGGCACCCACCACGGCGGCGAGTCGACGCTCGGCGAACACCGGGCCGACGAAACCCGACGGGCGTGTGAGCTACTCGGGGTCGCCCGGCTCGAGCTGCTCGGCTACGCCGATTCGGGCATGTCGGATCCGGGAGGAACGATGGCTGCGACGGCGTTCGCGCTCGCCGACGTCGACGAGGTGGCGACCCGGCTGGCGGCATTGCTCGTTCATGAACACGCCGATGCCCTCGTGTACTACGACGAGGGTGGCATCTACGGCCACGCCGATCATCTTGCGGTGCACCGGATCGGCCGGCGAGCTGCCGAGTTCGCCGGATTGTCGACCGTCTACGAGGCGACCGTCGACTGCGAGTATCTGCACTTCGTCGAAACCCATCTGGTCGGGCTGGCCGCGTTGTCGCTGCACGAGGAGGTGCCGACCGGTGTGCCGACGGTGCTGATCACGTCGACGCTCGACGTCGGCGAGGTGATCGAGGTCAAGCGAGCGGCGATGTCGGCCCACGCCAGCCAGATCCCTGTCGATTCGGCAGCGATGCGGCTCGATGAAGACACGTTCACCGCCGTGTACGGGTACGAGTGGTACGTCCGAACCGGCCCGGCCGGGGTGCTCGACGACCTCGCCATGTGACCTGATGGTCTCGTACTGTCGGGCGGCATGGATGCCGACGCCGCTCTGACCTCCTTCGATGCAGCACGTGCTGCGGTGACAGCCGGCGAATCTCCGCGGGTCGCAGCCCTCGCCGTCGTCGGGGCGATGACGCCGGAGGAGAAGCTGTGGTGTCTCGATGGAGACGCGCCCACGTGGGCGGGACTCGAGTTCCTCGGCAAGGGCGGCTACCACGAGGCGCCGTTCTACGGTGCCGTCGTCGACCGGGTCGGCATGCCCGGGATTGCGTTCTCCGATGGCCCGCGTGGCGTCGTGATCGGCAACGCCACCTGTTTCCCCGTGTCGATGGCACGCGGTGCCACCTGGGATCCGGACCTGGAGGAGCGGCTGGGCGACGTGATCGGACGCGAGCTGCCGCGCCTCCGGGGCGACGCTGTACGGCGGCGTGTGCGTCAACCTGCTTCGCCACCCGGCGTGGGGCCGGGCGCAGGAGACCTACGGTGAGGACCCGCACCATGTCGGTGAGATGGGGGCGGCGCTGACCCGCGGCATCCAGCGCCACGCGATGGCGACGGTCAAACACTTCGCCGTCAACTCGATGGAGAACGCACGGTTCCGGGTCGACGTCGAGGTCGACGACGCAACCTCGCACGAGGTGTACCTGCCGCACTTCAAGCGGATCGTCGACGAGGGCGTGGCGTGCGTGATGAGCGCCTACAACCAGGTCAACGGTGAGTGGTGCGGCGACTCCGCGAGCTGCTGACCGACATCCTGCGCGGCGAGTGGGGCTTCGACGGGTTCGTCATCAGCGACTGGATCTTCGGCATGCGCGACGCTGCTCGATCGCTGCACGCCGGGCTCGACATCGAGATGCCCTGGAGGATGATCCGTTTCCCGAACCTGCCGGCTGCGCTCGACTCGGGCGAAGCCTCGTGGGACGACGTCGACTCGGCCGTGACGAACGTGATCGCCACCCTGCTGCGGTTCGACGCGGTGCTGTCGAAGCCGGCGCCGCCCATGTCGATCATCGGTGCGCCCGAACATGTCGCGTTGGCCCGCGAGGTCGCCGCCCGCTCGGTGGTGCTGCTGCGCAACGAACCGATCGGTGATCGTCCGATGCTGCCGCTCGATGCCTCGGCGCGGCAGCTGATCGCCGTGATCGGCGAGTTGTCGGATCAGACCAACTTGGGCGACGGTGGCTCGAGCGATGTCTACTCGCTCGACAACGCGACGGTGCTCGATGGCATCACCGCGCGGCTGCGAGGCGACGACGTGATCCATGACGACGGATCGGAGATCGCCAGGGCCGTGGAAGCGGCCGCGCAGGCCGACGTGGCGATCGTCGTGGTGGGGTACACCGCCGATGACGAGGGCGAGTTCATCGGTGATACGGGCACCGATCTGAGTCATCTCTTTCCAGCCGCCGACGAGCCAGAGGTGGTGGCGGCCTTCGAAGCCTCGATGCAGCACAACCTGCCGACGGTCAAGCCCGATCATCTCCGCGCTCGCCCGGGTCTGGGGTTTTCGAAGGGCGGCGACCGCCAGTCGATCCGTCTGCGCCCGCACGACGAGGCCCTGATCGAGGCGGTCGTCGCGGTCAACTACCGCACGGTGGTGGTGATCCAGGCTGGGAGCGCGGTGGTGATGGCCGACTGGAACGAGTCGGTGCCGGCGATCGTGCAGGCGTGGTACGGGGGCCAGCAGGCAGGGCACGGCCTGGCCGATGTGCTGTTCGGCGACGTCAATCCGTCGGCGCGTCTGCCGTTCACGGTCGCCGCCGATGAATCGCACCTGCCCGACTTCGATCGCGAGGCTGATCACGTCGTCTACGACAGGTGGCACGGCTGGTGGCGCGCCGAGCACGAGGGTCACATCCCGACCTACCCGTTCGGTTTCGGCCTGTCGTACACCACGTTCGAGCTCGGCCCGTTCCACGTCGAGTCGGATCGGGAGCGAGATCGTTGCCCGATGCATCGTCACCAACAGCGGCGCACGCGATGGTGCCGATGTCGTGCAGGTGTACGTCGAGCTTGCCGGACTCGCAGGCGCCGCGTCGACTCGTCGGGTTCGGCCGCGTCGACGTGGCCGCCGGTGAAACGGTGGCGGTGCAGATCGAGATCCCGACCTCGCCCGACTTGCGACCCGCGATTCGGCAACCCGAACGCTGGGTACCGCCGAACGGTCGGTACGGCTTGTCCGTCTGTCGCTACCCTGGGCGACCCCGGCGGGTCGACCTTCACGCTGCGTCCGACCAACGTGGTCATCGGAATCGTGGTCAGCGGAAGCGGCGGAAGAACTCCCTCAGGTCGGCGACGAACGTGTGGGGCACCTCGAACGCGGCGAAGTGGCCGCCCTTGTCGTATTCGGCCCAATACTGCACGTCGGTGTAGAGCTGCTCGACCCAGCTGCGCACGGGTCGGAACGATCTCCCTGGGGTACACGGTGAATCCGGTCGGGATCGTGACGATCTGACGCTTGCCCCGACCGAAGCTCTCCCAGTAGATCCGAGCCGACGACGTGGCCGATCCGGTGATCCAGTACAGCATCACGTTGTCGAGCATCTCGTCGCGCGACAGGGCGTTCTCGGGATGGCCGTCGCAGTCGGTCCAGGCCCAGAACTTCTCGATGATCCACGCCGCCTGACCGGCCGGCGAGTCGGACAGCCCGTAGCCGACCGTCTGGGGACGTGACTTCTGCTGGGTCGAATAGCCCGAGTCCCACTCCTTGTAGTACTGCAAGCGCTCGATGGCGCGCAGTTCGTCGGGCGGCTTCGGGGGTGGCGACCGGGCGGGCACCCATCGCCAGTGTGAGGTGGATCGCAACGCAGTGGTCGGGGTCCTGGGCGCCGATCGCGGTGGTCACCGCCGAGCCCCAGTCGCCGCCCTGGGCGACGTAGCGGTCGTACCCGAGCCGGGCCATCAGCTCGGCCCACACTTCGCCGATCTTCTCGACACCCCACCCGGTTCGGGTCGGCTTGCCGGAGAAGCCGAATCCCGGCAGCGAGGGCGCGATCACGTGGAACGCGTCGGTTGCGACGCCGCCGTGGGCGGTCGGATCGGTGAGCGGCTCGATCACCTTGTGGAACTCGACGACCGAGCCTGGCCAGCCGTGTGTGATCAACAGCGGGATCGCGTCGGGATTCGACGAGCGGTGGTGGATGAAGTGGATGTCGAGCCCGTCGATCTCGGTCACGAACTGATCGAATCGATTGAGCGCGGTTTCGCTGGTGCGCCAGTCGTAGTCGTCGGCCCAGTACCGGCAGACCTCGCGCACGTAGGCCAGCGGCACGCCCTGTGACCAATCGTCGACCACCTCGGCATCGGGCCAACGGGTGTCGTGCAGGCGTCGGCGCAGGTCGTCGAGTTCGGCCTCGGGCACATCGATCGTGAACGGACGGATCTGCTCGGTCATGCCAGCACCGTACGTGTCGCGCCCGAGCGCGGCCGACGCGGAGGTCGTCAAGCGCCGGCAGGGCTGAGATCGACGATCGCTTCGTGTTCGATCGACACGATCGGGCGACCCTCGTGTTCGATCAGCACATCGATCACGGCGCGTTGGCCGTGACGCTCGAAGCGGTCGACCACGGTGGCGTGCACATCGACGGTCGCACCGGCCGGACCGGGCGCGTGATGCCGGATGATGCTGCGAGTGTGGATCCATGCGCCCCTGACGAGGTCGGTCGACATGATGCGGTTGGCGATCGCCGGCCACACCGCTGGGTGGACGATGCCGTCGCGCTCGTACATCTGGATGTCGTCGCCGGCCCGCCATCCGTAGTCGGCCCCGAACTCGCCGGTCAGCGTGAACCGGCGTGACGCCAGGGTGTCGCCCGGCCGCATCGGTCGCGGTGATCCGGCGTTGCGCATGGCGCGCAGGCTGACGCGCGGGTTGTTCGATTGTGATGCACACACCGCCTCGACGAGCACGTCATCGCTCTCATCGACCGGGGAGACGACGCAGTCGACCCGGTGGTCCGCGAACACCGGGGCCCGGAACCGCACTTCACCGCCGCCCGAGGTGAGCCAATCGACTCCCCACGCAGCGACGAGCGGATGGGTGAGATAGGCGTAGGTGGTGACTCCGGCCACGAGTGCCGACTCGAACCCGGCAGCGATCGCACCGGCATCGGTGTGAATCGCATTGCCGGCATGCTCGGGCAGGTTGCGGGCGGTGACGCTCCAGGTCTCGGGGATCTCGCTCACCTGCTCACCATATGACGCCGTAGTGTTGCGTTCGTCATGGAGGACAGCGTCATCACCGGTCCAGCGAAACCGACCAGCGGCAACGTGGTGCTGACCGGGTTCATGGGCACCGGCAAGACCTCCGTCGGGCGCCTGCTGGCGGAGCGCCTCGGCTACGAGTTCGTCGACACCGACCAGGTGATCGAGCAGCGCCACGGCCCGATCCCGGACATCTTCAGCGAGCGTGGTGAGGGCGAGTTCCGTCGTCTGGAGCGCGATGTGGCGGCCGAGTTGGCCGAACGCGATCGGTTGGTGATCTCGACCGGTGGCCGGCTGATGGTCGATGCCGTCAACGCCGCGCGGCTGGGTGCCGCCGGGCACGTGTTCTGTCTCACAGCGTCGGTCGACACGATCCTCGCTCGTGTGCGCGCCGACCGATCGCCGGCTGAGCGTCCCCTGTTGGCGGGCGCCGATGCACGTCAGCGGATCACCGAACTGCTCGCTGACCGGGCCGCCGCATATGCCCGGTTCGATCAGGTCGACACCGAAGATCGTGTGCCCGGCCACATCGCCGACGAGATCATCGAACGAATGGTCAGCGGGCGTGCCTGAGGCGGTGCACCAGTTTTCGCAGCTCGTCGACCCAGAGCACCGTTGAGGCGAGCGCCAGTGTGATCAGCCACTCGGCGGCGTCGAGCGGCGCCGTGTCGAATGCCTGTTGCAGCCACGACACGTGCACGACGGCCACCTGCAACGCCACCGTGACGACCACGGCGAGCCACAGGACTCGGTTCTCGAACGGGCGCACGAACGCGCTGACGCGATCGGATCGGGCGTTGAAGGCGTTGAAGATCTGACCGAGCACGAGCGTGGTGAACGCCATCGTGCGAGCGGTCGCGATGTCACCGCCACCACCGATCAGCCCGCCGGGTAGCCGCAGGTCGAGGGCGACCAGGGCGGCAACAGCGGCGGTGATGCCGATCAAGCCGATCGTGATCAGCATCTCACTGTCGACGACACGGTCGGTGAGCTTGCGCGGTGGCCGGTCCATGACGTTCTCGACGGCCGGGTCGACACCGAGTGCCAGGGCCAGCGCGCCGTCGGTGAGCAGATTGATCCACAGGATCTGGGTGGCGAGCAGTGGGACGGCCGCCTCGCCGCCGACAGCGTGCAGCCCGAGCGCCGAAGCCGCCAGTACGCCGACCACCATCACCAACACCTCACCGGTGTTGGAGGCCAACAGGTAGCGCACGACCTTGCGGATGTCAGCGAAGATTTCGCGGCCCTCGCGCACCGCACTCAGGATCGTGGCGAAGTTGTCGTCGGCGAGGATCATGTCGGCCGCTTCCTTCGACACCTCCGTTCCTGTGGTTCCCATCGCCACGCCGATGTCGGCCCGCCGAAGTGCGGGTGCGTCGTTGACCCCGTCGCCGGTCATCGCCACGATCTCGCCCGCCTGCTGGAGGGTTTCAACGATGCGTAGTTTGTCCTCGGGTTCGACCCTGGCGAACACGTCGTTGGATCGCACGAGGGCATCGAACTCGGCTTCGTCGGCGGCGTGCAGTTGGCGTCCCGACACGCCGTGCGTCTCGCCCACGGTGTTGCGGATGCCCAGTGACTCACCGATCTTCACCGCTGTCGTGGGGTGGTCGCCCGTGATCATCACGATCCGGATTCCTGCCGATTGGGCCTCGGCGATCGCTGCCGCGGCCTCCGGACGAGGCGGGTCGAGGATGCCGACCACGCCGAGGTGAATCAGGTCGCGCTCGTGGTCTTCGCCGAACTCCGGCGGCTGAGCCTCGGGCCGTGGCGGTTCGAGGTGGTCGCCGTCGAAGGGGCGTGAGGCCACGGCGATCGTGCGCAACGCGCTCGACGGCGAGGCGATCGACCTGTTCGGCGATGGCGTGGCGACGCTCGTCGGTGAGGGCGACGACGTGCCCGCCGATTCGCTCGTGGGTGCACAGGTCGAGCACCACGTCGGGTGCACCCTTGGTGAACAACGTGAACTCGGTGTCGTCGACGGTGCCGGCCGTGCCGTTGTCGTCGGTATCGCGATTCACCGTCGTCATCCGGCGGCGTTCGGAAGAGAACGGGATCTCCGCGACCCGGTCGGGCCGGCCGTCGATCGGTGCGATCCCGATCTTCTGTTCCGCCACCAGGAAGGCTGCCTCGGTGGGGTCGCCGTGAACCGTCCAGGCCCCTGGTTCCTGCTCGCGCAGGGAGGCATCGTTGGCGAGGCTGCCGGCGTTCAACACGGCGGCCACCTCGGCCCGCACCTGTTCGGGCGACGGAGGTGCACCTCGGATCACCAACTCGCCGACCGGCTCGTACCCGACGCCGGTCAGATCGCACTCGCCGGAAGCGGTGACGACCTGGACGACGGTCATCTCGTTGCGGGTCAGCGTGCCGGTCTTGTCGGAGCAGATCACCGAGGCCGACCCGAGCGTCTCGACCGACGAGAGGCGCTTGACGATCGCCCGTTCGCGCGCCATTCGCTGTACGCCGAGGGCGAGCACCACCGACAGGATCGCCGGGAGCCCTTCCGGAACTGCTGCCACGGCCAATGACACGCCGATCAGCAGCGCGTCGACGGTGGTGTCGAACGTGCGCGTCTCGGCAGTGAGAATCACGGCGCCGACGATCAGCGCCGAGAGCGCAACGACGGCGATACCCAGCCATCGTCCGAGCCAGGAGATCTGTTGCTGGAGCGGCGTCTGGCCGTCGTCCTGATCGAGCATCGTGGCGATCCGGCCGATCTGGCTGCTCATGCCGGTGGCAACCACGATCGCTTCGCCCCGCCCGCGCACCACGGCAGTGCCGCTGAACGCCATGTTGACCCGTTCCGCGAGTAATGCGTCGGCGTCGATCATCACGGTCGACTTCTCGACCGGTGTGCTCTCGCCGGTGAGTGGCGCCTCGGCGATCTGGAGCGATGACGATGAGGTCAGGCGACAGTCGGCGCCGACGGCATCGCCCTCGGCGAGCAGCACGTAGTCGCCGACGACGAGGTCGGCGGTCGGGATCCGATCCACGACGCCATCGCGAATCACGCTCGTTCGGGTTGCGCTCAGCTGCTGGAGAGCGGCGACGGCCTTGATCGCCTTGGACTCCTGCCAGAATCCGATCCCGGCATTGAGCACCACGATGGCGGCGATCACGATCGCCTCGAGCGGTGTCTCGTCGGCGCCGTCGCTCCACCACGCAACGAGCGAGATCACGATCGCCACCAGCAACAGGACCACGAGTGGGTCGGTGAACTGATGACCGAGGCGACGCCACCACGGGATCGGTGGTGCAGTGGTGATCTTGTTCGGCCCGGCGGCGTCGAGACGTTGCGCAGCCTCGACCGAGGTCAGGCCCGTGGTCGGGTCGGTGTCGACGCTGTCGACGACATCAGCGATCGTCGACGCCCAGGGGCGGAGCGGTGTGGACGCCATGTGCGCCGGTCAGCCAGAGGCTTCGGCGACACCCGTTGCCCGACCGATCGGCGGGATCACGAGCACCGGGCAGTGGCTGTGCTCGACGATCTGGTGGGCCGTGCTGCCGAGCCGGAGCTCGGGGCGGTTGCCGGCACCGCGGCGTCCCACCACGATCACCGAAGCGCCGTCGTCGTGTGCCGTTCGCAGCACGGCGTCGACCGGCGGACCGTGCACCAACCGCACCTCGAAGTCATGGTGTCCGTCCTCGCGAAGTGCAGCGCACCACGTGTCGACATGATCGGCGATCTCTGCCTGATGGTCGTGGGTCGGGACGTGCTCGCCATCGATCACTTCCGTCAGACCGATCGCGTGCACCACCAGGAGCGGTGCACCGCTGGCGCTGGCATAGCGACCGGCCAGGACCATCGCCCGCTGGGCATTCGCCGATCCATCGATCCCGACGACCACAGGGCCGACCCGCGGAACATCCATGATGACCTCCGATTTCTGCGCGATCAGCGCCGCCTTGGTGACTCCATCTGAGTCGAGGTCAGCCCAGCATGCCAGAGGCGATGGTCCTGGCGGAACTACGCAACCGTGATTGCCTCGCGGTCGGGACGCCACAGCGTTTTGGCTGGACCGCGCTCGTGCTCGGGCAGACTGTGAGGATGGCGAGTTTTGAGAACGGTTCGGTGTCACTCCACTACGACGTCGAGGGCGACGGGTTTCCGGTACTGATGATCGCCCCGGGCGGCATGCGTTCGGCCAACGAGCTGTGGACCGGCATGCCCTGGAACCCGCGCGCTGCGCTGTCGGGTGACTACCGGCTGATCGGCATGGATCAGCGCAATGCCGGCCGTTCGACCGGCCCTGTCAGCGCCGACGACGGATGGGCCACCTACACGGGTGACCAGCTGGCGCTGCTCGATCACCTCGGGATCGAACGTTGCCATGTCGTCGGCATGTGCATCGGCGGGCCGTACATCATGGGATTGCTCACGGCGGCTCCCGAACGGTTCGCCTCGGCGGTGGTGTTGCAGCCGGTCGGGATCGACGACAACCGGCAGGCGATGTACGAGATGTTCGACCAATGGGTCGATCAGGTCGGCGATGCCCATACCGAGATGACTCGAGCCGACTGGCAGTCGTTCCGCAGCAACATGTGGGATGGCGAGTTCGTGCTGACGATCGAACCGGATCAAGCGGCGGCGTGCACGACGCCGATGCTGGTGGCGATGGGCAACGACCTGTACCACCCGCAGTCGATCTCGCGCCGGCTGGCCGAGCTCGTTCCGAACGCCACGTTGGTCGAGGAGTGGAAAGAAGGCGAGCCGCTCGAGGCGATCGACGCCACCATCAAACGGTTCCTCTCCGAGCACACGCCGTGATCGAACAGCTTCCGGCGACACAGCGCCGATGATGAGGAAGCTGGCGGCCCCTGTGCTCGTCGCCTGCGGCCTCACGGCATGCAGCGGTGGTGACGACGTCGCGCCGCCGCCGACCGTCACCACCGCCACGACCGTTGCAGTGGTCGAGACGGCCGTACCCGATCTCGAGCGCGATGTACTTCGAGTCGCTCGCTGCGGGCGTCGGTGCCGAGTCGTCGGCCGTCACGGCGGCGCTACCCGGTAGCGAAGCGGCGCTCTTCGCCGAACACCAGGCAGCCGTGCGGGCCATCCTCGGGCTCGGTTCGGCGAGAACGGTGATCGCCAGAGATCAAGGCGTCGAGCTCTGCGAGACGGACGGGGTGTGCTCCGTCTACGACGCCGTCACCACGGACGCGGCCACCGGCCGCGTCATCGGTTTCTCGATCGATGGAGTCGCGCTGACCGGACGAATCGTCGGTGGCGGTCCGGTCGCCGATCGTGGAGGCGTCGTGGCCCGCGTCAGGTCCGCAAGCGTGTCGGCTTCGGGTGATCTGCTGGTCCTGCTCGAGGTCGACAACACGACCGACGGAGCGGTCGAGTTGTTCGGTTTCGCAGCCGTCTACGCGCCGGTCGACGCAACGTCGGGCGTTCCCGACGCCAGCGTCGAAGCAACCGGCGCCTGGGGTGCGCAGACCGTCCCGGTCGGCCTCGCCGCGAATCTGTTGATGGAGTTTCCGCCCAGCCGTTTGGGTGGTCAGCTGCGGCTCAGCGGACTGCGCAGCGACGGGCTCGACCTCGCCCTCGACGTTCGCGTGCCGACCCCCTGACCACGCATCGCTCGAACGCTCAGTCGAGTGTCGGGGTGTCGAAGACGTCGGGCCCGATATCGGCCACCTCGAGCGGCAGCAATCGCACCTCGAGTCGGTCGGCGCCCTCGATCGCGTCCAGCCCGATTCGACGCAGCGTGTCGAGCCCGAGGGGTGTCCCCTCTGCACCGAGGTCGATGAACACGTCGGCACCGATGATCTCGGCGGCGATCAGACGCACACTCGATCGCGGCCCGATCCACGCCTCGACGACCCGCTCGAGCCGGACGTCGGCAGGTTCGGAGGTCAGATTGGGGTCGAACGATTGGATCCATCGCACGCTCAGGGCGACCGTTTCGCCGAGGGCATCGGCGACGTCGTCGGAGAGGTCGGGATCGGGTGGTGGCGCGGCTGGGCCGCTGACCACGACGTTGACGTCGCCGTCGTCGTACTCGAGGTCGAGCACGACGAGCTGCACCCCTTCGACTGCGAGCGCGCCGATCCATCCGTCGATCACGCCGCGCGCCACGTCGACCGGATCGTCGGGTGGTGGCGTGTCGGCTCGGGCAACGCCTTGGGCGCGCTGATCCCATCGAACGACCGCCTCGGCATCGTCACCCAAGAGTGGCCGCAGCCGTCGCGCCAACGAATAGGCGTCCGGAGGTTCGTCGAGCCCGGTCAGTTCGACCATGACCCGAGTCGCCTCGACATCGACGTTCGTGACGTCGAGTTGACTGTCGCCCAACCACTCGCCGATCGTCGCCGACACCTCGCTCTCCTGTTTCGACGACGCCGCCGCATCGAGCGATCGGGTCGTCAACGGGACCGCGATCGTCGCCGTGGCGAGCAAGATGCTGATCGTGGTCACGGCGATCCGAGAACTCTGGAAACACAGCCGGATGGTCGGGATCACCCCGGTTGCCAGGAGCACGATCAGGGCGCTCACGATGATCGCCAACAGGTTGGTGAGGAACAGCAACCCAGAGCCCTCGGCGAGCACCCGCCGGTCTGCGTCGATCAGCACACCGGTGGCAGCCAGCGGGGGCACGAGGGCGACCGCCACGGCAACCCCGGGAAGTGCTCCGGACATGTCTTCGCGAGCGGTCGCATACGCGCCGGCTGCGCCCGCAGCGACGGCGACGATCAGATCGCGTACGTCGGGTCTGGTGCGAGCCAGGACTTCGGCGCCGATCGTCACGGTCGGGAGCAGACGTGCCAGCACCACGGCGAAGAGGACCGACCACAACGATCCGGCGACGACCAGGAAGGCCGCCTGGATCGCGCGTCGTCCGAGCCCCAGCCCGACCGCCGCCGAGAACGTCATGATCGGTGTCATCAACGGGGCGATCAGCATCGCCCCGATCACGACGGCGGCCGAGTCGGCGGCCAAGCCCATCACGGCGATCGTGACCGACAGCGTCAGCATCAGCCCGAAACGGATCACCGACTTGCGGTTCTGTTCGGGCAGCAGCAGCGACATGATCCGCAGTTGCTCGGTCCGATCGAGGCGTCCGTCATCGCGGAGCAGGTGGGCGTACGCCCCGTGTGGCAACCGTGGTCGGCGCAGTTCGCCGGTGAAGTCCCTCAGCCGGCGCAGGGCACCAGACTCGCGATGATCGTGGGGCATGTGGGGTGCGTCTCTCAGAAGCTTCCTTCTTCGGACCGGTCGATGCGTTGCAGCACGATCAGATCTTCGTGCAATTCCATCCAGATGTCGTGGAATGACTCGCACATCACGCCCGTGAACTTCTTGATCTCGCCCCTGGCGATGCAGTCGGCGGCGAGCGACAGCCGTGTGTTGTACCCGGCCATGCGCGCCACGGCAGCACTGAAGCCGTCGATGATCACTCTCGCATCCTCAGCGAGCTGCCGCAGCCGATCGATGCAACGACGGTCGTAGTCGGCATTGCTGTGGTCGTTCGGCTCGTCGTCGCGAACCTGCCAGTCCGTGCAGAGCTGCTTGAACTCGTCGTTGAGGGCGAGGAAGGCCGGGTACCACTCGGCCAACCCGGCCCGGGCCGATCCGTCGGCGAGGCCGTCGAGCAGCGTGGCGTGGAGTTGTTTGCCCGCCGGGAGCAGGCCGTACATCTGGCGCTTGTCGATGTGGCGAACCTGCCCGTTCTCCACCAGCGACGTGAGTAGAGCCTCGGGATGACGCCCGAGGCTCTCGACGAACCCGTCGACCGTGACGAAGCCGCGGATGCGCAGCGTGTGGAGCACGAGTGCCTCGTCGATCTCGGTTGCGACGGTCGTGGCGAGGGCCGACTCGGGAGGGTCGGCCGGACATCTCGACCGCGTCCGAAGCGATGCTGTGCTCGGCGAAGTCGAACTGGACATCGTTGATGTGCACCCGCCCACATGCCAGCAGCGCCTGGGCGACGCCGAGCCGGGCGAGCGGCACCCGGAACGGTGAACAGCTGACCGAGTCGAGCCCGAGCCGAACCAGGAAGTCTGTCGAGGCGGGGTGCCCGGCATGCTCGCCGCACGCCCCCAGCTTGATCCCGGGCTTCTTGGCCCGGGCGGCGACCGTCGCGATGCGGAGCAGTTCGCCGACCCCGGCCTCGTCGAGTACTTCGAAGGGGTTGGCGGGCAGGATGCCGTGTGCCTGATACGCAGGGAGCAGTTGCGACTCGACGTCATCACGGCTGAACGCATAGGTCATCTGGGTCAGGTCGTTGGTGCCGAACGAGAAGAAGTCGGCGTGTTCCGCCAAGGCTCCGGCAGTGAGTGCAGCCCGCGGCGTTTCGATCATGGCGCCGACGGTCACGATGTCAGAGGCCAACTCCGGATGGCCGATCCGGTCGAGCACGCCGGTCACCCAGCTGCGGGCCAGCCGCAGCTCCTCGGCGTCGACGACGAGCGGAATCATCACCTCGACGTGGGGGGTCTTGCCGCGCTCGAACAGGTTGGCGGCAGCCGTGCACAGAGCGCGGACCTGCATCTCGTACACGCCGCCGCGGACGATGCCGAGCCGCACGCCGCGTGTGCCGATCATCGGGTTCGACTCGTGGAGGCGTCGTACCGCTGCGAGTTCGATCTTCTCGTCGGGACCCAGCTCGTGGCGCGCCTCGCGGGCGGTCAGGTCGAGTAGGTCGGGCAGGAACTCATGGAGTGGTGGATCGAGCAGGCGAACGGTGACAGGCAGAGTGTCCATCGCCTCGAGCACGGTCTCGAAGTCGATGGTCTGGGCCGCTTCGAGCTCGGCCAGGGCGGTCTTCTCGCCGGCGGGGTCGTCGCTGAGGATGAACCGGCGCATCGCCGCCAGCCGATCGGCGGCCAGGAACATGTGCTCGGTTCGGCACAATCCGATGCCTTGTGCGCCGAGCCGGCGGCCAACGGTTGCATCGCCCTCGGTGTCGGCGTTGGCGCGAACCTGCACGTGGCCGGCGGCGACGGTGTCGGCCCAGGCCAGCAGCGTGTCCAGTTCGGGTGGCGCCGTGGCGCCGGAAGTCGCCAGCGCACCGGCATAGATACGGCCGGTGCCGCCGTCGATCGTGATCTCGTCGCCGGCCCGCATCACGAGGTCGCCGATCGTGATCTCGTCACCTTCGATGTGGACGTCGGCGGCACCGACGACGGCAGAGATCCCCCAGCCGTGTGCCACGACTGCTGCGTGGCTGACCATGCCGCCACGCGTGGTGAGGATGCCGCGTGACACCTGCATGCCGAGCACGTCGTCGGGGGTGGTTTCGCGACGCACCAGGATGACGTTCTCGTCCGCCTCTCCTGCCGCGATCGCCGCCTGCGAGGTCAGCACGATCTTGCCGGACGCTGCCCCCGGAGATGCCGGCAAGCCGATCGTGAGCGGTTCGGCATCGGTATCCGCGGCGAGGCTGGCATGGAAGAACCCGGCCAACGCTTCGGGCTCCACGCAATTCAGGGCGGCGGCCACCGCCAAGCCGTTCTTGGCCTGTGCAGCGTCGCCAACCGCCATGCTGATCGTGCGCGCCGACGTCCGCTGTCATGGCACGACGTTAACCATGCGCCCGACCCGGCAACGCGCCGCAGAAGTTACGCCACGTGCCAGGCACCTGGTGTAACGGTCACGTGGGTCAGGCGTGTGCGTCAGTCGTGGGGGAGTTCGGGCATCTCGACGGTGGCGACCACGTCGGCGTGTGATGGATGGTCGTGGATGATGTGATCCTTGACCTCCTCGTGGTAGCTGAAGACCAGCTCGCAGTACGGGCAGGTGTGGGTGCGGATCGATCCGGTCACGACGGCCTCCCTTCGCGGATGTCCGGGTCCGCCCGCGACGACGTGGCGAGACGGATACCTCTACGGTCCACGAAACACTGGCGGCTCCGCCCGGACCAGGGTCGAAGGTCTGTGCCTACGTCAGTCGGTCGAGCAACGGTCGAAGTGCTTCGGCCAGGGTCGGTGCGCCGGCATCGGCGTATTCGTAGCGGGCGTGGCGGACTGGGTGACCCGGATCGACGACATGGCTGAGATCGATCGGCGTCCCGGTCACCACCACGTCGCACGGCACCGCCCTCATGGTGGCGGCGAGGTCGGCGAGCTGATCGTCGCCGTATCCCATCGCCGGCAACAACGGACCGATCTCGGGATACTTCCGGTACGTCTCGGCAATCTGCCCGACTGCCCAGGGTCTCGGATCGACGAGTTCGGCTGCCCCGGCAGCTCGGGCTGCCACCACGCCGGCCCCGAACGGCATGCCGCCGTGGGTGACCGTGGGGCCGTCCTCGACGACGAGCACGCTGGCGCCGGCAAGATCTGGTCCCGGGTCGAGCGTGACCGGTGAACGGGCTTCGACGACGATCGCATCAGGGTTGACGGTGGTGATGTTGCGGCGGATCTCGGCAGCCGCTTGCGGCTCGGCCGAGTCGACCTTGTTGATCACCACGATGTCAGCCATGCGCAGGTTGACCTCGCCCGGGTGATAGGCGAGTTCGTGACCTGGTCGCAGCGCATCGGCAAGGCAGATCGTGACGTCGGGCCGGAAGAACGACAGGTCGTTGTTGCCCCCGTCCCAGATGACCACGTCGGCTTCCTCTCCAGCCCGTTCGAGGATCGCCGCATAGTCGACGCCGGCGTAGATCACCAGGCCTTGCCGAACGGGTTCCTCGTACTCCTCGCGTTCTTCGATCGTGGGATTGGCGGCGTCGATCTCGGCCAGCGTCGAGAAGCGCTGGACGCGCATCGGTTCGAGATCGCCGTACGGCATCGGGTGTCGCACGAGGGCGACCCGCAACCCGGCGTCGGTCAGCATCCGGCCGAGGTGCCGGCTCGTCTGGCTCTTGCCGACTCCGGTTCGCGAGGCGACCACCGCGATCACCGGGGTGTCCGAGGTGATCATCGTTCTGGTCGGACCGAGGAAGCGAACGTCGGCACCCGTGGCGAGCACGCGGGACACCAGGTGCATCACGTCGTGATGGGCGAGATCGGAGTAGCTCACGACGACTTCCTCGACCGCATGGTCGGCGACCAGCTGTTCCAGTTCGTGCTGGGGCCGGATCGGAATCCCGTCAGGGTGGTGAGGTCCGCTGAGCGCCGGGGGGTAGACGCGATCGTCGATGTTGGGGATCTGGGCGGCCGTGAACGCGACGACCTCGACGTCGGGATCGTCACGGAAGACGACGTTGAAGTCGTGGAAATCACGCCCGCCGGCACCGAGGATGAGTGTCCGCTTTCGTGTCATCGTTCCTCGCACTCACTGATGGTTCGACACGCCATCCGGCTGTTCGAACAGGTTGATCGGTCAGGTCCCGGCCGTCCGGTGACCAGCTTCGATCTCCACTGAACGCCGCCCCGGTGGCGCCGACCAGGGCCGAAGGTCGGTGCGGCGTTCGCCGACCATGGCCGACGTCGACGGGTTCGTCGCTCGACCGCAGGTCACGTGTGGGCGGCGTCGAGGACGGCCTGAACTTCGCTGGCGATCTCGACGGCGGTGGCGCCAGGTGTCAGCACGGCGGCGATGCCGGCTGCCCGCAGTTCGTCGAGGTCGTGATCGGGCACGATCCCGCCCAGGATCACCGGGATCTCGCTGCCGCGCTTGCGGACCTCCTCGACGACCAGCGGAGCGAGCGTCATGTGGGCGCCCGACAACATCGACAGCCCGATCGCGTCGACGTCCTCGTCGACCGCTGCTGCGGCAACCGTTTCGGGGGTCTGGAACAGACCCGGTATAGATCACCTCGAAGCCGGCGTCGCGCAGGATGCGGGCGACGACCTTGATGCCGCGATCGTGTCCGTCGAGGCCGACCTTGGCGATGAGGATCCGTCCACCAGCCATCTCAGATCACCGGAACTTCGACGTGACGACCGAACTCGGATTCCATGGTGCCCATGATCTCACCCAGGGTGGCATAGACCTTCACTGCGTCGATCAGGGCAGGCATCAGGTTGGCGCTGCTGTCGGCGGCCTCGGTACGGATTCGGGCGAGCGCCGAGTCGACGGCGTGTTGGTCGCGGTCGAGACGAACCTGGTCGAGCCGCTTGCGTTGGCGCGACTCGTCCTCGGTCGTGATCTTGAGCAGGTCCATCTGGGCCTCGTCGTTGCCCTCGGTGTAGGCATTCACGCCGACCGTGATGCGGCGGCCGGCGTTGAGCTGGCGCTCGAGGTCGTAGGCCGAGTCGGCGATCTTGCCCTGGAACCAGTTCTCCTCGATGCCCTTGATCGCGCCTTCCAGCATCGAGCCGTCGCCGAGTTGGTCGAGGTAGGCGAACAACTGCTCGGCCTGGGCCTCCATCTCGTCGGTCAGCGCCTCGACGAAGTGCGAACCGCCGAGCGGGTCGGCGACGTGGGCGACGTTCGTTTCGTTGGCGATCACCTGCTGCGTGCGGAGCGCGATTCGAGCCGCCTTCTCGGTCGGCAGCGCGAGCGCCTCGTCCATCGAGTTGGTGTGCAACGACTGGGCCCCACCCAAGCACGCCCGCCAACGCCTCGATCGCCGTGCGCACGATGTTGACCTCTGGTTGTTGCGCGGTCAGCGAGACACCAGCGGTCTGACAGTGGAAGCGGAGCTGCATCGAGCGCTCGTTCTCGGCGCCGTAGCGCTCTTTCATCCAGCGCGCCCAGATCCGGCGTGCGGCGCGGTACTTGGCGATCTCTTCGAAGAAGTCGATGTGGGCATTGAAGAAGAAGCTCAGGCGCGGAGCGAACGCATCGACGGGCAGTCCGGCCTGGATCGCCAGCTCGACGTAGGCGAACCCGTTCGCCAGCGTGAACGCCAGCTCCTCGACGGCGGTCGAGCCGGCCTCGCGGATGTGGTAGCCGGAGATCGAGATGCTGTGCCAGCGCGGCATCTCGGCGGCGGTGAAGTCGATCGTGTCGCGCACCAGCCGCATCGACTGGCGGGGCGGGAACACGAACTCCTTCTGGGCCTGGTACTCCTTGAGGATGTCGTTCTGGAGCGTGCCGCCGAGACGGGCGCGAGGGATGCCGGCCTGTCTCTGCCTGGGCGACGAACATCGCGAAGATCACGGCCGCCGGCGAGTTGATCGTCATCGACGTGGTGATCTCGCCGAGGTCGATCCCGCGATAGAGATCCTCCATGTCGGCGATCGTGTCGATCGCCACGCCGCAGCGCCCGACCTCGCCGAGCGACATCGGATCGTCGCTGTCGAGGCCGAGCAGGGTGGGCATGTCGAATGCCGTCGACAGTCCGGTACCGCCGGACTTGATGATCTCCTTGAAGCGCCAGTTGGTGTCGTCGGCGGTGCCGAACCCGGCGAACATCCGCATCGTCCACAGCCGCGAGCGGTACATCGAGGCGTAGGGGCCACGCGTGTACGGGAACTGGCCGGGGAACTCGCCGTCGTCCGGGCCGTAGACCGGCTCGAGCGGGATCCCCGACATCGTCTGGAAGTCGGCGTCGCGCAGGTCCGAGGCGTCGAACGCCTCCTGCCACAACTCTCGGTTGCTGGGCTGATGGGTCGCCATGAGTGGCAGATTACTTTGATGTCCAAGTAATGTCCATGTGGTGGAATCTGTACCGGTGTTGCGGCAGGACCCGATCGAGCTGGCGCGCCGGAACTGGATCGATGCCGGTTGGGCTGATGCGGCCGACGGCATGGCGATGGTGACCTCGATCATGCGCGTCCAACAGCTGTTGCTCGCACAGATCGAGGTGCTGTTGAGGCCGCACGGATTGACGTTTGCCCGGTTCGAGGTGTTGCGGCTGCTGGCCTTCACCCGTCGAGGCGAGCTGCCGGTCGGCAAGATCGGCGAGCGGCTCCAGGTGCATCCTGCCAGCGTGACCAACGCAGTCCAGCGTTTGGAGGAAGCCGGGCTCGTTGTTCGGCGGACCAACCCGTCCGACCGTCGAGGCGTTCTGGCCGAGATCACCGTTGCCGGTCGATCGCTGGTGGAGTCGTGCACGGCCTTGCTCAACGATCACGTGTTCTCGCGGCTCGACCTGTCCGGAACAGATGCCGGTGCCGTCGTCGCCGGCCTGCACGGGCTGCGGCGGGCCTGCGGCGACCTCGCCTGACCACCCGAGCCGGCATGGAAGCCCTCGTTGTGGGCCGACACGGGGTGGCCCGGCATCGTCGGAAGCGCTCTGGTAGCTGCTAGAAATGCTTCGACAGGACGACGTCGATGTTCGTCAGAAACTGGCGGACGATCGTGAGTTCGGCTGATGTCGTTCGTCCAATTTCGTTGTTGTCACAGAGGGTGTTTGGCGTGGAATCATTTCACTGGAATCAGAACTTCATGACCGGCCTGGGGATGGTCGATGAGCAACACCAGGAGCTGGTCAGACTCATCAACAGTTTCGGTGACCTACTGGCTGAAAATGTTGTCGAGTTCCAAGATCTCGAAGAGCTCTTCACGAAGTTGGCGAGTTATGCCGTCTACCACTTCAACGAAGAGGAAGGGATGATGAAGACGATCGGCATCGATCAGCGCCATCTCGACCATCACCTGGACGAACATCAGCGGTTTCTCGATGACGTGGCGAGCATGCAGCGGGCTCTGTCGCCCGAAACTCCGAACGTCGCCAGCAATCTGCTGTCCTTTCTGACCCACTGGCTGGCGTACCACATACTCGGTTTGGATCGCGGACATGGCGGAGCAGGTCAAGGCGATCGAGCAGGGGATGAACTCGGCGACAGCGTTCGACAGCATGGAACACGCCCGCGACAGTGCGACGGAACCGCTGCTCGTGGCGCTGAATGGTTTGTTCGAACAAGTGTCGGCCCGCAACATGGAGTTGGTTCAGCTCAATCAATCTCTTGAAGCAAAGGTGGCCGAACGGACCGAGGCCCTCTCCGATGCGAATGACCGCCTGCGGACAATGGCCAACACCGACGTGCTCACCGGGTTGCCGAATCGTCGTCATGTTCTGCATGATTTCGATGACCTATGGAAAGAATCCGCGCGAAGCCACAAGTTGATCAGCTGCATCATGATCGATGCCGATCACTTCAAAGAGATGAACGACTCCTACGGGCATGATGCCGGGGACCAGGTGCTGCGGGCATTGGCGAAGGCATTGCAGCATGCGGTGCGCACCGATGATGTGGTGAGTCGCCTGGGTGGTGATGAGTTCTTCGTCCTGTGTCCGAACACCGACAAGGAGGGTGGCTTGATTCTCGCCGAGCATCTCCGCAAGACCGTTTCCGAGCTTCGTGTCGCAACAGAAGGGGGCGGCTGTTGGCACGGCAGCATCAGTGTCGGGCTTGC
This sequence comes from uncultured Acidimicrobiaceae bacterium, assembly GCA_963722635.1. GTDB lineage: Bacteria > Actinomycetota > Acidimicrobiia > Acidimicrobiales > Ilumatobacteraceae > Ilumatobacter. The sequence goes on along the minus strand of CAVRNX010000018.1, from coordinate 15,423 downwards.
CGTACAAGCCCCGGAGATGGAGAGCTACGAGGATCTGCTCAAGGCAGCTGACGCCAGTGTCTATGCAGCCAAGCGGGCCGGGAAGAACTGCGTGCGAACAGTGAGCTGATGCGAGGTTGGCTCGGGCGAACACCTGCCATGTGCAGACCCGCTCGGCCGATGTGGTGGCGTCGGTCGGATCGCCGAGCACTGCCTGAAAACGGCAAACGCCGCCGATCACGAGGATCGGCGGCGTTCAGCGAACGAGATCGATCAGACCGCGCGAACGTTCTGGGCTTCGTCGCCCTTGCGGCCCTGGCCGATGTCGAATTCGACCTTCTGACCCTCGTCGAGAGACTTGTAGCCCTCGCCGGCGATGTTCGAATGGTGGACGAACACGTCGTCTCCACCCTCGCGTGAGATGAAGCCGAAGCCCTTCTCACTGTTGAAAAACTTCACGGTACCTTGCATTGTTGTCTACTTTCAGTTCGGGCAGCCATTGTGGCAACCCAACTCTAACTCTACGGGAGAATCACCGCTGATCCTCCCGAGCTGGTTCTGCTGGTTCTGTGGCTGCGCCGCATCGCGATCCGGCAACCTGCAGGAATGGGTCGAATCAGTGCTCGACGGCCGCTCGGAAGCCTCGAAAATGTGGACGTCGGCGGGTCACGCCTCGTCACGAATCACCTGGAGACCAGCTGGATCGACGAGCGAATCGAAGAGCCGCAAATTGTGATTGTGACCCACGTGGTGCAGGCCGAACGCCGACTGGATCGCCGTGTACATACCCATCGCGTCGAGCGAGTTGTTGACGCTCTGCTTGGCGAGCGTGAGTCCGATCATCGGCCGCTTGGCGATGTGCTCGGCCATCTCCAGCGTGGCTGACTCGAGCTCGTCGCGCTGGAACGACCTTGTTGACCATGCCGTGTTGGTAGGCCTCCTGGGCGGTGATCGCCCGCCCCGTGAACAGCATCTCCTTGGCGAGCCGGGCGCCGGCCTCGTACGGGTGGGTGAAGTACTCGTGGCCGTTGACACCGAAGGCCACCACCGGGTCGGAGAACGTGGCTTCCTCCGAGCACACCACCAGGTCCATCGGCCACACCAGCATCAGGCCGCCGGCGATCACCTTGCCCTGCACCTGGGCGATCGTCGGCTTGGGGATGTTGCGCCACCGCCAACACAGCCCGACGTACATCTCGGCCTCGGTCGCCATGTACCCCTCGGCGCCGGCTGCGTCGAAGCAGCACCAGGTGCCGATCGGATCGACCTCCGACATGTCGGTGCCGGCCCGCAGATCGTGTCCCGAGGAGAAGTGGTTGCCGTCGGCGGCGAGGATGATCACCCTCACCGAGTCGTCGCGGGCTGCTCGGTCGAAGGCCTGGTTGAGCTCGCTCAGCAACTGGTAATCCTGGGCGTTGGCGGCTTGTGCCCGCGCCAACACGATGCGCGCCACGCCGTCGCTCGGCTGCTCGTAGCGGATGTGTTCCCAGGTGTCGTTCGCCATCTGGAAAGTCTCGCGCCAACGACCGTTACAGCACGTGCCAGGGGATTCAGCGGAACTGTCGCTTCGCTCCATTTCATTCCGCATGGAATCCGCCCCGTGACACACCGATCAGTGCTGCCTGGTCGATACCGAGGTGGAAGTTCAGTCGAGGGCGATCCAGAAGCTGGTGGATCTGGCGACGCAAGTGCCGTCCGGCGCGAAGGCGGCCGAGGCGGCATGTCGCTTGCGTCCGTCCCATGCAGCCGGGTGACCACCCGACCAGGAGACCAGGGAGTATGTGGTGTCCGGTTCGATCGATCCCGTCACCTCGACGGCGTACTGGGCCGTGACGGGTGATCGTTGCTCGTCGGAGTAGGCGACGTACCAGGCAGCCGTGCAGTCGAGCGCCGCCCACAACGTGCCCTCGTCGACCTCTCCCGATCTGGAGATCGCCCAGTCGGGAGCGTGCCAGTCGGTCGCGAACCGCCCGTCGGGCAGGGGGCCGGCGTGGACGTTCATCGAATCGTGCTGGACGCCGCACGAGAAGCAGTAGGGAACCGGGTGCTCGGCGACGAAGTCGGAGAACCGCGCCCGCGCCGCCTCGGCCTCTGTGACAGCGACGGGCGGCGTGTCGGCGAACGCCGGATCCCAGGCGCGGGCGGCCATGACGGTGACCGGCCCATCGGGCGATTCGTCGAGCAGCAGCCACCCGTCCCGGTCGCGTTCGATCCGCAGGTCCGTGTCGAGCGGGACCGGTGCCCGGATCGCGGTTGTGACGGGCCGGCCGATCTGCTGGGTGAATCGGTGTGCCGTCCAGCCGCCCTGTCCGGAGCCGGTCGGCCCCTGGAACCAATCACCGATCCGCAACACACGATCGTCCGCCACCGCCGCCTCGGTCCTGCCGTTCAGTCTTGTTGGTCGGCGTCGGGGACGAGCCTGGCAGGGAAGCCGCCCTTGGCGATCGGACCCCATCGTTGGATCGTGATCCGGATCAGGCTCTTGCCCTGTTTGATCATCGCATCCCGGTACTCGTCCCAGTCGGAGTGCTCGCCCGAGATCACCCGGAAGTACTCGACCAGGCCCTCGACCGAGTCGGGGATGTCCGTCACCGTTGCCTCGCCGTCGACCTGGACCCACTCGCCGTTGAAGGCGTCGGACATCACGACGATCGAGGCCCGTTGGTCTCGCCGCAGGTTGTGGATCTTCGCCCGCTCGGGGTAGCTCGACACCAGGATCGATCCGTCGTCGCCGACGCCCATCGTGACAAGCGACGACTGCGGCCAACCGTCGCGTCGGTTGGTCAGCAGAACGCCCTGATGGCGGGGCCGAACGAACTCGAGTAGTTCGGCCCGGTCGACGGAGCGGTTGGTCGCGATCGATGGCATACGAACGGTTCTAGTTGCTCGGAGGACGGCAGCCTCAACCGTGCCTGCGTCCTGGCGGGCGCCCGCTCGGGCGACCGGGTTCGATCAGGTTTCGTTCGGTCGGTGCCGGAGCAGGTCGATCGCCTGATCGGTGGGCTCAGATCGGCACCGCTGGTCGCTACGACGGGCCCGACGCCGGCGGACTTCGGCATGTTCCTCGGAGTAGCGGCAGCCCCGGAGGATGCGGACCTCCGCGAAGACACGATCCGGCTGACTTGGCAAGCGACCGATACCACACTCGGACGCAGCGACCCATGTGGCGATACCGCCTTTGGGCCTTGCGGCCCTGGCACGGCGGATGAGCGCCACGGACGATATGAATGCGGTGTCCCGGCTGCGACAAGCGAAGGGTGGATGTCATGAAGCGGATCCTCGTCGTCTCGGCGGCAGCGGCGATCTTGATGGCGAGTTGTGGTGGATCATCGGATGATGCCGCTTCGACGACCCGGGCGGTGGTGACGGATCCGCTGGCTACGGACGCGCCGACCCCGACCGATGCGCCGCCTGCCACCGATCTACCTGCGCCCACCACTGTGGCGCCGTCTGGCCCGACCGCGGCGGGTTCGCTGGAAGAGGTTCGTGGTGCTGTCGTGCGAATCGTCGGCACTGGCACCTTCGCCGATCCGTATTCCGGCGTGCAGGCCAATGTGCCGGGCAGCGGCACCGGCTTCATCGTCGATCCGTCGGGTCTGGCGATCACCAACAACCACGTCGTCACCGGCGCGGCGTTGCTCGATGTGTACGTCGGCGGCGAGGAGCGACCTCGCAACGCGCGCGTGGTCGGTGTGTCGGAGTGCTCCGACCTGGCCGTGATCGACATCGATGGCGACGGCTACCCGTACCTGGAGTGGTACGACGGAGAGATCGTCGCGGGCATGTCGATCTACGCCGCCGGTTTTCCGCTCGGAACGGAGGAGTACACCATTCTCGACGGCGTCGTCTCCAAGGAACGTGCGAACGGTGAGACGACCTGGGCATCGGTCGACGCGGTGATCGAGCACACCGCCGACACGCTCCCCGGCAACTCCGGCGGTCCGATCGTGACCGAGACGGGCGCTGTCGTGGCCGTCAACTACGCGGGCAACGAGCTCGGTCAGTCATTCGCGATCGGCCTCGACGTCGCCCGTCCGGTCGTCGAGATGCTCACGGACGGCGTCGATGTGAACTCGATCGGGATCAATGGTGAGGCGCTGAACGACGGGGACGTCTCGGGGATCTGGGTGTACTCCGTCGAGTCCGGTTCACCGGCCGACTTGGTCGGCATCGAGGCGGGTGACCTGATGTTGAGCCTGGAGTCGGTGCTGCTGGCGACCGATGGATCGATGTCGGACTACTGCGACATCTTGCGCAGCCACCTTCCGACCGACACGCTGTCGGTCGAGGTGTACCGGCCGGAAACCGACCAGATCCTCGAAGGTCAGCTGAACGGCCCTGCGTTGGAGGTGGTGACCTCGTTCGAGACCGAGTTCGACGACGCCATCGTCGATGACCCATCCGGATTCGAGTACACCGACTATCAGACGATCACCGACGAATCGGGGTTGATCTCGGTGAGCGTTCCGCTCGAGTGGGCCGACACCGACGATCGCGGCTGGAGCTCCAGCCTTGCCACCGGTGTCGAGGAGATCATCGGCCCGGCCCTCAGCGCCGCTCCCGATATCGAGGCCTTCCGCTCCACGTGGGGTACCCCCGGTGTGTTCATCGGTGCTTCCCCGTTGATCAGCTCGACCGTCGAGGAGGTGCTCGACATGTTCGACTTCACCGATGACTGTGCCTACGACGGCAGATACGAGTACGACGATGGCGTGTACACGGGTCTCTACGACCTGTACGTCGACTGTGGGCCCGAGGGCAGCCTGTTCTTCCAGGTGATCGCCGAGCCGGCTGATCAGTCGTGGATCGCTTCGATCCAGATCGTTGCACTCACCGACGCCGACCTGACCGCTGCCGACGAGATCTTCAACACGTTCTTCGTCGAGCAGCTCGCCGGCTGACGGGTGGGCAGTCGCGCCACGCACGACTCCCCACCGGGCGCGACCGGTAGCGTCGGCGGCGATGCGGATCTCGGAGCGGGTCGACAACGCCGTGCGGGCGATGGCCGAACTGGCCGTCGGCGGTACCGAGCCGGTCAAGGCCGAGGCGATCGCCACACAGCCAGGACATCTCGCTGAAGTACCTGCTCGACATCCTCCGCGACCTGAAGCGGGCCGAACTGGTGCGCTCGAAGCGAGGGCCCGACGGTGGCTTCACCCTGTCGCGTCCGGCCGACCGAGATCTCGCTCGCCGACGTGTTCCGGGCGGTCGACGGTCCGCTCGCCGACGTGCACGACGAGAGCCTGCGCGACCTCGAGTACCCGGCCCCGGCGCGAGGCCCTGCCGCAGGTCTGGATGGCGATCCGCGGCAGCCTGCGCCGCGTGCTCGAGACCGTGACGGTCGCCGATCTCGTGTCGGGCGAACTGCCGCCGAGCGTCGCTCAACTGGCCGCCGAGTACCAGACTGCAACGGAGGACCGTTTTGGCCGATCGACACGTGAACGTCAGGCTGCGCTTCGCGGCGGTGCGGGTGGCATCCGAGTCTGTGCGCCGCTGCCCAGGGTCGGCTGTCGGCCGGCGACACCCTGACCAAGGGCGACGACAGCCCGGTCACGGTCGCCGACTTCGCTGCCCAGGCGGTGGTGTGCGCCACCTTGACCGAGCAGCTCGGGCGCGATCGAGTTGGTCGGCGAGGAGGACTCGACCGACCTGCGCGCGGCCGCGTCGTCTGCTGCGCGACGGGGTGGTCGACCTCGTGCGCAGCCAGCGCGGCGAACGCGGCCAGCGCCGACCGGTGCTCGACTGGATCTCGGTCGGGCACGCCGACGGGTCCGGCGATCGGCTACTGGACGCTCGACCCGATCGACGGCACGAAGGGCTTCCTGCGCGGCGACCAGTACGCGATCGCGCTGGCCCTGATCGAGCACGGCGAGGTGGTGCTGGGCGTGCTCGGCTGCCCGAACCTGCCCAATCCCGACGGCATCGACGCGGCGCGATCTTCGTCGCGATCCGAGGGCGCGCTGCGAGGTGCACTATCGCCACGTCCGATCTGCCGGTGCCGGCCGTCGTGGCCGCTCCCGGCTGCGCTCGCCGAGGCGCGCGTTCTGCGAGTCGGTCGAGTCGGGCCACTCGAACCAGGATCAGTCGGCGCGGATCGCCGACCGCTCGGGCATCACCGCCGAGCCGTACCGCATCGACAGCCAGTGCAAGTACGCGCGCGGTCGCCCGCGGCGACGCGTCGATCTACCTCCGGCTGCCGACCCGGGCCGACTACGGCGAGAAGATCTGGGATCACGCCGCCGGCAAGTTCGTCGTCGAGCAGGCCGGCGGGCGCGGTCACCGACGTCGACGGCGCGCCGCTCGACTTCTCGCACGGTCGCACGGCTCGAGCACAACCGCGGTGTCGTCGCCACCGATGGCCGGTTCCACGACGAGGTCATCGACGCCGTGCAATCGCGTCCTCGGCTGACACTGAGCGGTTGGTCGACGTGCCGCCGTAGCATCGGTGGACGGCCTCGCTGCGTCTTTGGCCGATAATTCACGTATTCTCCGTGGAGTTCCGGTGAATACCGGAATCATCGGACCCGAATTCTGGACGAGATGACATGACGAACACCGTCGACGAACACGATGCAGCCGAGATCTACCGCCGGCCGACTGACGCACCTGCAGCGGCTCGAGGCCGAGGCGATCCACATCATGCGCGAGGCGGTCGTCCGAGAGCGAGCGCCCGGCGATGCTGTACTCGATCGGCAAGGACAGCTCGGTGCATGCTGCACCTGGCGATGAAGGCCTTCTACCCGTCGACTGCCGCCGTTCCCGCTGGTGCACGTCGACACGACCTGGAAGTTCAGCGAGATGTACGCCTTCCGCGACGAGCACGGCCGCCGCGGCTCGGGCTGGAGCTGATCGTGCATCAGAACCCCGAGTGCATCGAGCAGGAACATCAACCCGTTCGATCACGGCTCGGCGACTGCACACCGACATGTGGAAGACCGAGGGCCTCAAGCAGGTCATCGACGAGCACAAGTTCGACCTGTGTTTCGGCGGCGCCCGCCGCGACGAGGAGAAGTCGCGGGCCAAGGAGCGGGTGTTCTCGGTCCGCTCCGCGCAGCACCAGTGGGACCCGAAGCGCCAGCGCCCCGAGCTGTGGCAGCTCTACAACGCGCGGCGCAGCAAGGGCGAGACGCTGCGCGTGTTCCCGATCTCGAACTGGACCGAACTCGACGTCTGGCAGTACATCCACCTCGAGCAGATCCCGATCGTGCCGCTCTACTCTCGCGCAGCCGCGCCCGGTGGTCGAGCGCGACGGCACGCTGATCATGGTCGACGACGACCGCATGCCGCTCGACGACGGCGAGGTACCCGATGATGCAAGAACGTGCGGTTCCGCACGCTCGGCTGCTACCCGCTGACGGGCGCGATCGAGAGCGACGCCGACACGCTGCCCGGCGATCATCCAGGAGATGCTGCTGGCCACCACGTCCGAGCGCCAGGGCCGCGTCATCGACCACGACGGCGCCGCTTCGATGGAGAAGAAGAAGCAGGAGGGGTACTTCTGATGGAACTCCACGACCACGCCATCCGGACCTGATCGCCGAGCGACATCGACGCCTACCTCACGTCGCACCAGTACAAGAGCCTGCTGCGCTTCATCACCTGCGGCAGCGTCGACGACGGCAAGAGCACCCTGATCGGGCGCCTGCTGTACGAGATCGCAGCTCGTGTTCGAAGACCACCTCGCCGCGCTCGAGGCCGACTCGGCCAAGGTCGGCACGCAGGGCGGCGACCTCGACTTCGCGCTGCTGCTCGACGGCCTGTCGGCCGAGCGCGAGCAGGGCATCACGATCGACGTGGCCTACCGCTTCTTCTCCACCGAGCGCCGCAAGTTCATCGTCGCCGACACGCCGGGCCACGAGCAGTACACCCGCAACATGGTCACCGGCGCCTCGACGGCCGACGTCGCCGTGATCCTGGTCGACGCCCGCAAGGGCGTGCTCACCCAGACCCGCCGCCACAGCTTCCTCGTGTCGCTGCTCGGCATCAAGCGCGTCGTCGTGGCGATCAACAAGATGGACCTGGTCGACTACTCGCACGAGATCTACTCGGCGATCGAGGCCGAGTACCGCGACTTCGCCAGCGCGGATCGGCCTCGACGACATCACGTTCATCCCGCTGTCGGCGCTGAAGGGCGACAACATCGTCGAGCCGAGCGCGCACACGCACTGGTACCACGGCCCGACGCTGATGGGCTTCCTCGAGACCGTGCCGGTCGACGACGACCTGGCCGAGCAGCCCTTCCGGATGCCGGTGCAGTGGGTCAATCGCCCGAACCTCGACTTCCGCGGCTTCTCCGGCCGCATCGTCGGTGGCGCGGTCCGCCCGGGTGACCCGATCCGGGTGCTGCCGGCCGGCACGACGAGCACGGTCGAGCGGATCGTCACGATGGACGGCGACCTCGACGAGGCGGTCGCCGGCCAGTCGGTGACGATCACGCTCGACCGACGAGATCGATGCCAGCCGCGGCGACGTGATCTGCGCCGCCGACGCTCCGGCCGAGGTGGCCGACCAGTTCGAGGCGCACGTCGTCTGGATGCACGAGGACGAGATGCTGCCGGGCCGCCCGTACCTGATGAAGATCGGCGCCCGCACGGTCGGCGCGACGACTCGGCCACCCGAAGTACCGGGTCGACGTCAACAACCTCGAGCATCTCGCGGCGAACACGCTCGAGCTGAACGAGATCGGCGTCTGCAACCTCAGCCTCGACCGGCCGATCCCGTTCGACCCGTACGACCGAGCAACCGCGACACCGGCGGGTTCATCCTGATCGACAAGCTCACCCAGAACACGGTCGGCGCCGGCCTGCTGCACTTCGCGCTGCGCCGGTCGCACAACATCCACTGGCAGGACGTCCAGGTCGACAAGGAGGCGCGCGCCGAGCTGAACAACCATCGCCCGGCGTGTCGTCTGGTTCACCGGCCTGTCCGGTTCGGGCAAGTCGACGATCGCCAACATCGTCGAGTCGAAGCTGCACACGCTCGGTGTGCGCACCTACCTGCTCGACGGCGACAACGTGCGCCACGGCCTCAACCGCGACCTCGGCTTCACCGACGCCGACCGGGTCGAGAACATCCGCCGGATCGCCGAGGTGTCGCGGCTGATGGTCGATGCCGGGCTGTCGTGCTGGTGTCGTTCATCTCGCCGTTCCGGGCCGAGCGTCGGCTGGCGCGCGACGCGGTCGAGGACGGCGAGTTCATCGAGGTCTTCGTCGACACGCCGCTCGACGTCGCCGAAGCGCGCGACCCGAAGGGCCTCTACGCGAAGGCCCGCGCCGGCGAGCTGGCGAACTTCACCGGCATCGACTCGCCCTACGAGCCCCCGGAAGCGCCCGAGGTGCATGTCGACACCACCTCGATGACCGCCGAGGAGGCAGCCGACGAGATCATCGACGCGCTGCAACTGCGAGGCGTCATCACCTGACGCCCGTTCCCCGGAGTTACCCCCGGAGTTACCTCAGGTGCCTGCGCAGGCACCTGGTGTAACGGTGGGGGGGTGGTCAGATGGTGAGGCCTTTGGCGGCGACCGGGGTCATGGTGATGATTTCCGGGCGGGCTGCGAGCAGGCCGCCGAAGGCCCCCATCGCAGCCTGCATTGCGTCGCCTTTGCCGTGCACCGCCATGGCCTCCTCGTCGCGGTAGAGCTCGAAGAAGTAATAGACGCCAGGCTCGTCGTTGGCGGCGTGGGCGCTGTACACCTCGAGCCCCTCTTCCTCCTCAGCTGCGGCGATCACGTTGGCCAACGCGGCCTCGAGCTCGCTCGACTTTCCGTCAGCGGCGGTCAACTTGGCAATCAGCGAGATCTTCGACATGCGGTCAACGTAGCGATCATGCGACTCGGCGTCTCAGTCAGCGCCGGCCGGTACCCGTGTGGCTCGACGGCCCGAGGTGCCGGCGGTGACGACGATGCTGACGCCGACGATGATCAAGGCACCGCCGAGTACCTCGACCAGCCCGAGCACTTCGTCGCGGATCAGCCATCCGAAGAACACGCCGAACAGCGGGATCATGTATGCCGTCGAGGCCGCCTGGGTGGGCGTCGCCCGGCGCACCACGGTCGCGATCAGCGTGAACGTGACGGCGTTGGCGGGAATCCCGGCGTACACGAGCGGCACGAACAACCCGAGCGACCAGTCCGTGTCGCCGGTGCCCTCCACGATCAGTGCGAACGGCAGCAACATCGCTGCCGACATCAGCAGTTGCACACCGACCAGCATGATCGGTGTCACCGCGCTCGAAGTCCTTCCACTTCATGAACACGGTGCCGAACGCCCAGGCCAGCGCTGAGACCAGAAGTGCGAACACGCCGACCAGACGGGCGTCGCCCTCGAGCGCCGGTGAGGCCAGGACCCCCGTTCCGACGAAGCCCACCACGAGGCCGAGCGCGCCGAGCCGACTGATCGTGGTGCGCAGCAGGAACACCGACAAGCAGGCGGTGAACAACGGCATCGTGCTGGACATCAAGGATGCGAAGCCGGCGGGTACCCGGCTGACACCGAACACCAACAGCGCGCTCGACATCGTCGTGATGCTGAGGCTGACCACGAAGATCCGGCCGAGGATCGTGCGGTCCGTCGGCAGACGTTCACCTCGCAACAGCGCCAGCGTCAGCAGGAACGTACCGCCCAACACGGTGCGCATCGCCGCCAGCAGCAGTGGCCCGGTGTGGTCGAGGGCGAACTTGAGGGCGGTGAAGTTGCCGCCGATCAGCATCGCCACCAGCACCACGGCACCCAACACCACAGCCGGCGTCGCCTGCTGCTGTGAACTCGTCGAGTTCGTCACGCCCTCGACTCCGCGAGCCCCCGCCGTACTTCCATCAGGGCACCAGTGTGGCCGTCACCGGTCGGCGGCGACGTCATCGAACCCGTCCCCAACGCGGCCTCCCCGATCACCGGGCGGCGATCATCACGATCCGCAACCCGGGCCGCCGTTGGCGGAGCTCGGCGACCAGCCGGTTGACGAGTTCGGCGTTGGTGTGGTCGACCTTGTTGATCGCCACCGCGAAGTCGGCGCCCTGAGGCACGGCCTTGGCAGCCCCCCGTTCGTGGAGTATCACGGTGGCGGCCATCCATGGCTCCAGACGCACATCTGCCCGGCAGCCGACCAGCGCCGCCAGCCGCAGCGGCCGGTGACACTGATCGGAGATCACCCGACCCAATGCGTCGGCACCGATCACACTGATCACCAATGTCGCCGTCGAGGGGACGATCGGCTCGTAGTCGGCGGGTGCCTTGAACGGTCGGCGCCGAGATCCGTCGGCTTCGATGATCACGTGGTCGACCCGCTCGAACCAGGCGTCGCACCTGGCCGGATCGACGCCGATCGCCTTCTGGCCATCGATGTTCGACCACACCATCACGGGCGTGCCGGCTGCGGTGGCGGCGATCACGACCTCGTCGTCGGTCGGTGCCACGAGCACACGCCGGCCCATGTGTTGGTCGGCGCCCATCTTGGTGGTGCAGGTGAGCACGACCGAACCGCGGACCTGTCCGGCGATGGCGTGCATCAGCGTTGATTTGCCACCGCCCCCGACCAGAGCGATGTGCGAGCGGGCGCCGATACCGAACGCATCGGCAACGTGAGCCAGCGGAACCGGGGTCAGCGGGATCGGCGCGACCACCACAGCACCGCCTCGAGCACGCCGCCGCCGATCGCCAGCGCCTTGTCAGAGATCTCGTGGCAGGCCGAGACGTCGAGTCGCGGATCGACATCGCCGATCTTGAGACCCGCCGGCACTTCGCTGCCGTCGAGGATCAACCCTCGAACCACGCCGGCGAACGGTGCCAGCACCGGCACGTCGCCCACGGTTCCGAGCACCTGTTGAGCGTCGACGATGTCGCCGATCGCGTGGACCCACCGCACCCGGCCGTCGTTCTGGGCCCTCACGACGCGTTCGGCGCCGCGACCACCCACCAGCCCGGGCGTACCGCTGTCGGGTTGGGCCGAGCCCGCCCACAGCGCACGGCCGAGATGTGGCCCGCGCATCGTCTCGACAACCGCGTGGCAGTCGTCTCCGGCGGTGAAACCGGGTCCGAGGCCGATCACCAGCGGAGCGTCATCGATCGATGTATCGATATTGCGCTTGGCCAGCCGCGCATCGACCACGATGTCGACGGCGAGGTCGGGCAACGCCGGGGAGACCACGACACCCACGATGTCGCCGCTGCCGGCCAACCCGGCTGCTTCTCGGGCCGTCGCCGCCAGGCGGGCGACCATGCCCTCGATCACGATCTGGCCGTCGGTGACGGCCGTCGACACTGCCACGGTGCGACGCACGGTGAGCGGTGCTGCGAGTTCGGTGACCACGACCGCGATGCCGGCGCGGGTGAGCCTCCATGCGACCCCGGTAGCGAGATCACCGCCGCCCCGGATCACACACAATTGCTCAGCCACGGACCGCCGTGATGACGCGCCCGATGGTCTCGTGCCCGCGCCCCACCACCTGCTCATAGTGCTCGGGGTCGGTCGCCCCCTCCGTGACGACGACGAGCACCGTGGAGTTGGCGAGATCGGTGCTGGACCGGAATGCTTCGTGTCGGATCAAGGCCTCGAATCCGGCCAGCCCGGCTGCCCCGGTCTCGCCGGCGACGATGCCGACCGACGCCAGGTCGCGCATCGCCTGACACGCAGCTTCGTCATCGACCGACGTGAACCAGTCGATGCCCTTCGACAGTCGAGGCCACGCCGTGAGCGAGGGCATGCCGCAGTTGAGGCCGACCATGATCGAATGATGTGGCCCGGGGACGGGCGTGATCTCGCCCGCCATGGCTGACGCCTGCACACAGTTGGCGTCGAGCGGCTCGACCCCGACGATCAGGGCCTCACCACCGTTTGAGCGATAGTGGCTGACGCCGGCCGCCATGAAGGCGCCGACGCCCATCGGGATCACGACGATCTCCGGGCGTTGCAGGCCGCTGGCGTCGATCGCGTCGTCGATCTCGTGGAAGATCGTCGAGTACCCCTCGATCACGTGTGCCGGGGTGGTCTCATAGCCCTCCCACGACGTGTCGCTGACGATCAGGCATCGATCGGATGCCTCCAGCGCCGATCGGGCGACCGCTTCGTCGTAGGTGCCGTCGACGACCGTGACGAACGCCCCCTCGCTGCGGATCGCCTGGATCCGCGCCTCGACCATCCCCCTCGGCACGAAGACGTGACACGAGAAGCCGAGCAGCCGCGCCATGAAGGCCACGGCTCGCCCGTGGTTGCCGTCGGTCGCCGTGGCGAGCTGGAACGGCTTGAGGTGGGCGAGGTTGGCCGCCAGCTCGTTGATGTTGCGCCACGGCTCGGGTTCGTACCCGATGTGCTCGCAGATCGCTCGATAGGTGGCCCACGAGGCGCCGAGGATCTTGAACGACGGCAGTCCCATCCGGCGCGTCTCGGCCTTCACCAGCAACCGGCCGACGCCCAGTTGGGTGGCCAGCTCGGGCACGTCGAACAGCATCGTCGGTGAGTAGGCCGGCATCCGAGCATGGAAGGCGGTCACCTTCGGGTCGATCGGTGCAACCTCGATCGCCGAGCGGAGTGGGTTGCGAGTGATCGAAGCGGTCGTGATCGTGGCCATCACGGTTGCCAGTCGGCAAACGTGTCGATCATGTAGCGCACATCGGGACCGAGCGGGTACAGAATCGGACAGGTGCAGCCATTGGCCATGTATTGGGCGACCTTGGCGCGAACCTCATCGGGCGTGCCGGCGGCGCAGATCATCTGCACGATGTCGTCGGGCACCAGTTTGGATGCCTCGACCACTTGCTCGTGGGTGGCGGGCCACGTGAGCACTTTGGCCACGTCGTCGAGCAGCGACTGCGGCACGCCGCTGGCCTTCATGATGTGCGGTTGCTGACCGAGGTACTGCGTGACGAGCAGCCGGGCGCCGTCGAGCGCGGCCTGACGGTCTTCGTCGACCGAGCACACCACGAGTTGTGGACGATCGAGATCGTCGACCGAGCGACCGGCCCGCTCGGCACCGATCTGGAGGTGCTCCATCGCCCGGCTGTTGTAGTCGGGCGACACGAGGTAGTTGAGCACGACACCGTCGGCGATCTCACCGGTCAGCTCCATCATCTGCATGCCGGTCGCCCCGACGTAGATCGGCACGTCCTTCGAGCGCCGTTCCTGGTGCACGTAGTCGAGCTCGACCCCGTCGAGGTGGACGAACTCGCCGTCCATGGTGACGGTCTCGTTGTTGAGCAGGGCGCGCACCGCGGTGACCACCTCGCGCATCGCCAGCAACGGTCGGCGGCGATCGACGCCGACCTTGGTGGCCAACGGCTCCCACCATGCCCCGAGCCCGCAGACGATGCGGCCGGGGGCCAGGTCGTCGAGGGTCGAGAACATCGATGCCAGGCGGGCCGGGTTGCGGGTCCAGATGTCGATCACGCCCGAGCCGATCTTGATCGAACTGGTGGTGGCGGCGAAGGCGGCCATCGGCACCCCGGCTTCGCGGACGAGGCGCGAGTCAGCCTGCCAGACCGCCTCGAACCCTTTCGACTCGGCGTATTGAGTGTGTGAGATCGCGTCCGGGATGGAGTGTGCGTCCTGCAGATAGATCGCCAGCCGTGTCATGTGATTCCTCCTGATGAGTTGCGGGGTGGTGCGGTTGAGTCAGAGCGCTTCGATCTTGGTGAACAGCCGAGTTGCCGCCTCGGCCGCTTTGGCGCGGATCTCGTCGGCGTCGACACGCGTCGGCCGGCCGTCGGCCCACATCGTCTCACCGTCGACGTCGACCCTGGTCGGGTTGACACCCGTCGTGAACGCCAGCCGCCATGGATCGATCGGTTCGTACGACCACGTGACGCGATCGTCGAGCGCCTCCGGAAACAGGTCGTAGTTGGTGTGCAGCATCGACCACACCGTGTCGGGCGTCTCGGTGACGTCGTGCTCACGCAGCCGCACGTAGGCGACCCTGAACTCGTCGAGCATGTCGGCCCCGATACCGTCGCTGCCGAGCCCGACGGGGTTGGTGAAGCGGGTCGGTCTGGCGTAGCCGACGGCGTTGTTCATGTTGGAGCGCGGGTTGTGGATGATCGTGCCCTGCAGGCCGTGATCATCGGCGAGGTGTACCCCGTGGATGATCATCCAGTCGGGCGTGGTGAGGTGGCGGATGCGGTCGGCTGCGCCGGCGTCGCCCGGCCCCTCGGCGACATGGACGTGCACACCGACCCCATGTCGGGCGGCGAGCTCTGCTGCTGCGTCGAGGGTGTCGTCGGTGCAGGTGAAGGCGGCGTGCACGCCGACCATCCCATGACCGCCTTCGCGCGAGGAACCTGTCGTTCTCGGCGAGACCGTGCAGGGCGCCCTCGGGGCCGTGCCGGTCGGTGACCCCGTAGGCGCAGTTGACGCGCACGCCGACCTCGGCACACGCCTGCGCGATCAGCGACAGCGAACCCTCGATCGCGTTCGGTGATTCGTGGTGGTCGATGATCGCCGTGCAGCCTCGTTCCA
>CAVRNX010000017.1:0-19648 GCA_963722635.1 uncultured Acidimicrobiaceae bacterium | reverse complement strand
ACGATGGCGACGGAGGCACCGAGCAGATCGAACGTCAGATCGTTGTCGGCACAGCGGCGCCCGCAGTTGGCACCGACACCGCCGGCCGCGACTTCTGGCTCATGTTCGACAAAAACCTTCTCGATCCGACGCTGACCCTCTTCATCACGGGCGCTTCGGAAACGAGTGGAATCGTCGAGGTTCCCGGGATCGGCTTCGTCGCCTCGTTCGAGGTGACACCCGGGCAGGTGACGTCGGTCGAGCTGCCGCTTGCCGCACAGACGAGCACCTACGATTCGCCAGCTCAAGCCGGCATCCATGTGGTAGCAGATGCCGAGGTGACCGTGTACGGGTTGAATCGTGCTCAGTTCACGACCGACGCATTCCTTGGACTCCCGACCGACACGCTCGGCCGCGACTATCGCGTGTTGACGTACCCGGGTTATCTCCCACAGATCGGCATCGTCGCCTCCGAGAACGACACGGTGGTGACCGTCGACCTGACCGGGGGAAACCTGCCGGTCGTTGTCGCGCTCGACGTGGGCGAGACTTACCAGCTCAGTGGAACAGGCGACATCAGCGGCACGCGCATCCACAGCAACGAAGCCCGTTGGTGTGTTCGCCGGCAACGAGTGTGCCAACGTTCCCACCGGCGTCGACTACTGCGACCACATTGTCGAGCAGCTGCCTCCGGTGAGCACCTGGGGTCAGGCGTTCGTGACGATACCGCTTGCCACGAGATCTGGGGGCGACACCTTCCGGTTCCTCTCGGCCAGCGATGGTAACGAGGTGCGGGTCGACGGCGTCGTGGTGGCGAACTTGGGTGTCGGCGAGGTTCACCAGACACTCATCGCCAGTCCGTCTCGTGTCACATCGACCGCACCACTTCTGGTGGTGCAGTTCTCGAACGGCAGCAGCTTCGATGGCACCATCTCCGATCCATTCATGTCGCTCGTGCCCCCGTACGAGCAGTTCCGCGGCGACTACACCGTGAGCACACCTGCCAGCGGATTCAGGGCCAACTTCGTGAACGTCGTCGCGTCCGAGGCATCGGTCGGACGGCTGACCCTCGATGGTTCGGTTGTCCCGGCGAGCAGCTTCACGGAGATCCCCGGGTCGGGATTCTGGGGCGCCCAGCTGCCGGTGGAGCTCGGCTCGCACTCTCTGCGAGACGGTGCTCCGTTCGGGATAACCGTCTATGGATTCGACGCCGACGACTCCTACGGCTACCCGGGTGGATTCGGCCAGGCGGCGATCGCAACCGTGACTCGCATCGTGGCCAGCCCTCCAGCGCAGGAGCAGATCCTCGGGGTCGAGGCGTGCCTCGATGCCACGGTGACGGACGGGAATGGAGGCCCGGTGACGGTTCCGGGTCGACATTGTCGTCGCCGGCACTCATCCCCAACAGTCGTTCACCTTCACCGACAGCCAAGGCGTCGTGACCTTGTGTCGACAGGGTATCGCGCTCGGCGTCGACGAGGTCGGTTCCGCCGGTGGGCGGCACTCAGGCGGTTGCCACCATCCGGTGGGCCGACAGCGTGAGCGAGAATCGTCCGCCGACGGCTGGTGATGATTCGGCTTCAGGTGGTTGAGGGGTCGTCGGTGTCGGTCGGGGTGCTCGGCAATGATGCCGATCCTGATGGTGATGTGTTGGTGGTGGCGGTGGTGACGAACCCGTCGCATGGTGTGGCGGTGGTGAATGTGGACGGGTCGGTGACATATACGCCTACGGCGGGGTATTCGGGGCCTGATTCGTTCACCTATTCGGTGACCGATCCCTCGGGTGCGGCGGCCACGGCCACGGTGAGTATCACGGTGACGAGACTGAATCGTCCGCCGACGGTGACCCTTCCCGAGCAGAGTTCCAAGTCCGAGGGAACCAATTTCGGTGCAACAGCCACCGCATCCGACCCCGACGGTGACGCCCTCGTCGTCGAGTGGTCGGTCACCGGCGACCTGGGCAACGATGCGGGTTCAGGGTGCACCATCACCGGATCGACGGCATCGGTGACCGTCTCCTGCAACGACGACGGCACGTATCAAATTGTCGGTGAAGGTGACCGACACGAGCGGTGAATCGGCCACGGCAACTCGGCAGCTCACGATCGGCAACGTGGCCCCGACCGTGGTCTTCACGAGGCCAGCCGATCTGTCGGCCTACGCCCCGGGGTCCACGGTGACGCTCGCGGCCTCGATCAGCGACCCCGGCTCGAACGACACGCACACGTGCGGTATCGACTGGGGCGACGGGTCGAACAGCATCGGCACCGTGGCTGCCTCCGTCTGAACGGCACACACGTCTACAGCTCCGTATCGGCACCGACCATCGTCGTCACGGCAACCGACGACGACAGCGCTCGGGACCGACGCGATCGGCCTGCTCGTTGCGGCCAAGCCTGCCAAGGTGACAGGTGGCGGATGGTTCACGTTGGGATCCGAACGCCTCAACTTCGGCCTGGTGGCCACCACTGAGCGAGGAGTCAGCGCTGGACAGTCCAGGTGCGCCTGCCCGATCAGCATCGCTTCCACGGAACTGATGCCCGGGGTCTGGTGTCCAACGGCACGACCGCGACCTGGACCGGCAACGGGCGGTACGACGGTGTTGACGGCTACAGCTACTCGGTGACAGTCTTCGACGCCGGGGCTCGACGTCGCCTCAGGCCGCGACACCTTCTCGGTGACGATACGTGACGAAGCGGGCAACGTGGTTTTCAGTGTGGGAGGTGACCTCAAGGGAGGGAACATCGTCGTGCGCTGACCACCCGTTCGCTCAGCGTGTTGGTGCGGGCTAACTCTTCGCGACCGATGAAGGCAGGGAAGAAACGAAATCAACATTGGCTGCCCTTGCCTGCAAGATCAACCTCGACACGCTTGACGACCGATCCGGGGCTCCTCGTCGAGCGGCCGCCTCAGCCTTCACGAACCGAGTTGTAGCGGCGGGCGAGGCGATCCGAACCGAAATCGCGACCATCAGGGCCACCTCGACGACCAGCCCGTCGACGCGTGCCATGACGGCCTCGTCTCGCGACGGTGCGAGCAGCGCGGCGAGCTCGATGGACGAATGGGCGGCCCGAGGTCGGCCCCCGAATCGAGGGCCAGCGATCGAGCGCGGTCGAACCGAGCGACCGCCTCTTTGACGTTGCCGGTGGCTGCGTGGGCGAACCCGGCGAAGTGCGCTGCGAAGCCCATGACGATGGTGCCCAGCCCGATCGTGACGGTGAGATCGCCCATCTCGTCCAGCCGGTCGGCACACCACGCTCCCAGCTCTGGGTGACCGTCTCTTGCGGCCACCTCTGCGGCAAGGGCAACGAAGAGCGGAAAGGTATCGTCGGCGGTGGGCACCTCATCGATCACGGCATGGAGGGCGGCCGATCGCGCTCGCCGCACCGCGCGAGCACAGCGTGCCACATGCTCGGACCGCGATCTGCCGCAGGCTTCGCCATTGCCACGATCTCCTCGAACTCGCCTAGTTCGAGCATGAGAACGAGTTGTTGGCTCAAGGTTGCCGGGTGCGCCGCAAACGTGTGCAACCGTGCCCCCTCGCTCCGGCTGAAGGCAATGAGTGCCGGCACACGATCGAGGTGCCCCCGCGCCAATGCGTTCGTGGTTCTACACAACGAAACGCGGACGATGCCGAACCCGAGGCCGGCTGCGGCTGCGTCACGTTCGAGCGAATCGAGCGCCTCGTCGACGGCGGCCAGATGCCCGCGCAGATAGCGGGTGCGCACCACAGCTTGGCTCGTCGCGACCCGGAGCATGGCGTCGTCGAGCTCGGCGGCGATCTCGTGTGCCGTCTCCGCCCAATGCGAGACGTCGTCGATGGCGACGCCTCGGACTGCGCACACGATGCTCCGGGCGCTGAGGTAGACCGCCTTGGCCCGCTCGGTGCCGAGTCGTTCAAACGCGGTCCTCGCCGCCTCGAGCAGCTGATCGGCCGCGACCGATGCATCCGTGAAGCTGACGAACACGGCGGCGACGCACAGCAACTCGAGCCGCTCGGGGGCATTGTCGGGAAGCAGTTCCAACGGCTCCGTGAGTTCGACGATCGAGTCGGGAAGGGTCTCCGGTACGCCACTGCCGAACCGGGCCAGCGCGCACTTTGCGAGAAGTGGTCCGTCCCGCAATCGCCGACCGATGGCACGCGCTTCGTCGATGAACGAATGCGGATCGCCATCACCGCCTCGAGCGGCTGACTGGGCGCGAGCCAGCAGCGTGTGGGCCTGGATGCGGCGATCGCCGAGCGCAGCGGCTTCTGCGCCGACCTCGTCGAGGATTCGCCGCGGATGGTCGGAGACACCGAGTTTCGTCAGTGCGATCGCCGAGCGAAGTCGCGCTTCGAGGTCGGCGTGGCCGGCGCCGCCCTGGAGCTCGTCATCCGATCGGCGCAAGGTCTGGTCGTGGTGGAGGATCCTGACCTCGGTCGCCGACAACGAGGGACCGGGCGACAAGCCGAGGTCGCGCAGATTGGTCCGAAGGTGGTCGATAGTACGGAGCGCCTCGACCTGTCGGTCGGCACGGTAGAGAGCGATGGCGAGCAGCTCGGTGCGACGCTCTCGGGTTGGAGCGTCGCCGGCAGCCGTCCTGAGGTCGACAACCAGGCAATCGGGAGCATCGACGAGCATTCGGAGCTCGAATTGAAGATCGACCGCCTGATCGCGAAGTTCGTTCAGGCGGTCGGCTTCGCTTCTGAGCCACGTGATGTCGTCGACCGAATCGAACGCCGTTCCTGTCCAGAGATCGAGCGCCTCGTAGAGAGCTCCAATTCGCTGGCCGAGGTCCCTCTCCCGATCACGGCCGACGGCAACGAGTGCTTCGAACCGGTGAGAGTCGACGTGCACGCCGCTTCCGAGTACATAGCCGGCGTCCCGTCGAACAAGGTGTTCGGAACCAAGCATCGTCCGAGTCCGGCTGAGCAGCACACGAAGTGCACCGTCGCTTCCGGTTCCGTCGGGCCACAGGTCGCGCCGGAGGTGAGCGGCGGTCACGGGCGAACGGCTGACGGCGAGCCGTACGGCGAGGGTCAGTGGACGGCCGCGAAGAGGTAGCACGTCGCCATGGAGCAGCACGTGCGGTCGGCCAAGCACCCGGATCTCGAGCTCCGCCATGAGCGTTTGAATCGTACGCCAGTTCCGGCGACTGATCCACCCTCGTCCAGCGGGCGACGGCAGAGTCTCCACCCGGCTTGGCCATGGCCACCACGAGCGCATCGACGGCCGAGCCGGTACGAGCGAGTCGGCGTCAGGTCGTTGAAGGCTGCGCCCTGACTTTCGGGTTGCTCTCGAACTGCGATCAGTCGGAGGGGTCGGCCTGTAGGCCGGCATCGATCTCGGCGGCGAGCACGTCGAGCACGTCGATCCGGTCGTTGAGCGCCATCCGGTCGTCCGGGCATTCGAACACCAAGCTCTCGGCGTGGTCGATCCACGCGTGCACCGCGTCGTCGAGTGCCTCCGTCGGCGTCGGTAGCAGCTCGGGCAACTGCACCCTGAACTCGCCGAGCAGGTTGTCGCAGACCTCTCGCCCTTGATCGACGAATGTCGCCGCGTCGGGCACCAATTGGCGTCGGCTCTCCCAGGTCGACTGCCAGGCGCGGTCGGACGGACGCCCGTCATTGTCACCGCACGAAGCGACGAGCAGCAGCACGGTTGCCACGGCCAGCCGTCGGCCCCGTCGCAGATGTAGCTCCGTGCGGGATGACCGAGCGCAACCGGGCGTGGTGGTGGGGGCAGTAATGCAGTGCATCGAGTCGGATGATGGTTCTCGCCACACGTTGCACCCCTCTCGAGTCTGCCGATGTCGAGCGTACCCGTCGATCGGACGGCGGCAGGTCACGCCGAGCCCGAGTGACCGGCGGGTACGGACGTGGTGCCGGTGGTCGGGCCGGTTCGGGGCCTCGATTGCGACAGCGGGCAGCTCGCCGCCACCCGATTGCGACGACGAGGGCGGTGTGCCCCGGGGCGGTCGTCGTCGTCTCAGCGGTACGGTTCGGGTGTGACGGTGGCGAACGTGGAACCGTGGCTGTCTGCGTCGGGTCGGTGGACGGTCCACCCGACACTGATGTCATACGAGGTCTTTGCCGTCGCCAGCGCCGGCCCCCTCAGGTGTTCGGGCCGTGCCGGCTCGAGTGCCAACGGTGATTCCAGAGTTCATGCTGCCAGGGGACCGTTTCATCCGACGAGTGGTTCCTGTAGCTGAAGATGACGACCGAGGTCGGCGGTGCATCGTCGGGCGTCTGGAAGCGCCACCAGTAGCCGAGTCCCGTCCCGGCACTCGGCACCAGCCGGACCACGACGGGCCCGCTCGCCGGACGCACACCGCGCCCGAAGCGAGCCCTGCCACGCGGCGAGAGGTAGATCGACATCGCCACTGCTGCCGCCACCACCAGGGCCAACCCGCTGAGCACGATCGACAGCACATCACCGCTCGTCATCGTGCGTCATTCTGGTCGGTCCGCTGCGGGCGATGTCGGCTCCGCCCGGCAGGACGCTGAATGGTGATCGTCACGGCCGCTCGCCCGACTCAGAAGAAGCTGCCACAGAACGGGAGCGGGACGGCTGGCGAACAAGGTGTCGGCGAGCGCGATCGCGTCGGGGTTCAGTACCTCGACGGCTCCGGTCGCGGCGAGTGCCGCCCAGCTGGGCCCACCCAGGTAGGCCGCCGACAACGTCTCGATCGCAACGGACAGATCGGCGGCGTCGTCGATGCGTTCGACACCTCCGGAACCGATACGCCACGTGCCGCAGTTGCGGGTCAGCACCGGATCGTCGACGCTGATCGTGACCGAGCCGGACGCTGGGTTGTACGCGCGGGCGCCGAGCGCACGGTCGACGTCGATCACGCGCAGCCACTGTTCGTCGCCGATCGATGTCTGGCGGTAGGCGCGGCGATCGTGGCAGGCGAGGCGGACGACGTCGTCGACCGGCCGCTGGCTCGTCGTCCACCGCCTGACCAGGTCGAGTTCGAACAGGAACTGCCACAGGGCGAGCTCGACAGCGTCGTCGGCGCCGAACAGGTCGTGGATCTTGCCCTCACCGCTGGATTCGGCGAACGCTTCGTCGTTCCACCGGGTCTCGTAGTGGACGAACCCGTCGGGTTCACCATCGACATCGACATGGACGGCGACGAACGACGCCTTGGTCTGTTCGATCGCCTCTCGGAGCGTTCGTGGCCACCAGGCGGATGGACGGGTGATGATGCCAGGCCGCCGATGTGCGACCCGTTCATACAGCGCCGGGACCACGTCGAGCAGTTCGGCGGGTTGCAGCAACCGGATCGACCCGGTCGTCTGGACGCGCCGCAGCGGAGCTGCGCGGCGAGCGTCGATCGCCGCCTCGCAGAAGTCTCCCGCCACGCCGTACCCGTAGCGGCCGTAGATCACGGTCTCGCTGGCGCGCAAGCTCAACAACGCCAGGTCGCGCTCGACGGCGTCGTCGAGCAGGGCCTGCATGAGGCCGGAGGCGATGCCTCTTCGCCGATACGTCGGCAGCACGCCGACGCGGGTGACCGCCCCGGTTGGCAGCCGGGCGCCGCCCGGCACCGTCGTGTCGACGAGGAACTGGCCGGCGTGACCCACGCAGTGTTCGGCGTCCCATGCCGAGTACGACGGCATGATGTCCCAGGTCGGCAGCGATCGTTCCCACGCCTCGTCGTTCGGTGGAGCCTCCATCAACGGGATCACGAACGCCGTGGCTGCCGCCCGGTACTCGTCGGGCGTGGTCGGTCGGATCTCGATCGTCACGCCAGTTCCTTCCGGTACTCGACCTCGGGCACCGAGACCTCGCAGTAGTCATCGAACTCGGCGCCGATCCCGGTCAGTTCCCAGCCATGTTTCTCGTAGAAGTGGCGCCCGCGCGGGTTGTCCTCGAGCACCCACAGCACGGCGGTCTCGAACCCCTCGGCGCACAATCGTGTCTCGGTGTGGTTCATCAACTCGGTGGCGAGCCCGCTTCCCCACAGATCAGGGTGCAGGTAGAACGCCCACACCTCGCCGCGTCCGGTGAATCCTCGGGCACGCTCGCGTTCGGGCCCGTATGACGAGAAGCCGACCACCTGATCCGCTTCGTCATCTTTCGCAGTTCGCACGGTCACCGCCAACCGGTGCCCTGGTGCAAATCGCCATGCGGTCCAGAAGTCGCGGCGGGTCGAGTCGAAGTCGCCGGCGTACAGCACGGACTGCGGGAACACGTGGGCGTATCCGGCCCGCCACGATGCAACCTGGACATCGGTGATGCCGTCGGCGTCCGCTCGCGTCGCTGCCCGAATTTCGAACGTCATGACGCTGAGTGTGGCATCTGAGAGTGCTGGGGCGGTGCTGGATGGTGTCCATGCCGGTACTGGTTCGCCAGATCATCGAGACCATCGAGGTCGCGTTTGTGGCGACGGTTCCGGAGGCGCTGCGAGATGCCCCTACCCTCGCGGTGCGGTATCCACCGTCGGCGCACGGTCCAGATGGTGCCGTCGGGCGCGGTGACCTGGACGGTCGGCAACGAGAATCAGACGGCGAGTAGGTCGCGAGCGCCGGTGTCGCTGGACGGGTGCCGCAGCTTCGACATGGCGCGAGCCTCGATCTGACGGATCCGCTCGCGGGTCAGATTGAAATGCTCGCCGACCTCTTCGAGAGTGCGAGGCTCACCGCGATCGAGACCGAAGCGAAGCTTGAGGATCTCGCGTTCGCGCTCGTCGAGCGGTGCCAACAGGCGGGCGATCTCGTCGGGAAGCAGCGCCGTCGCGGCGACCTCGAACGGTGATTCGGCCGAGCGATCCTCGACGACGTCGCCGAGTTCGGCATCGCCGTCTTCGCGCAGCGGCTCGGACAACGACAAGGGCTCGGCCGCGAAGCGCAGCGCCTCGGTGACCTTGTCCTCGGGCATCTCGACCTCTTTGGCCAGCTCGGACAGCGTGGCGGGTCGGCCGAACTTGAGCTCGAGCCGAGAACGTGCCTTCTGGAGGCGGGCCAGCGTGTCGCCGGCGTGCACCGGGAGGCGGATCGTGCGCCCGGTGTTGGCGATGCCGCGGGTGATCGCTTGGCGAATCCACCACGTCGCGTAGGTGGAGAACTTGAAGCCCTTGCGCCAGTCGAACTTCTCGACGGCGTGCATCAGCCCGAGGTTGCCCTCCTGGATCAGGTCGAGCAGCGGAAGCCCGGAGGCCTGGTACTTCTTGGCGATCGACACGACGAGTCGCAGGTTGGACTGGACGAACTGGCGTTCGGCCTCTTCGCCCTTGCGGGCGCTGCGTCGCAACTCGCGTTTCTTGGCGGGGGTGACCGCCTTGCCGCCGGCGTCGAGGGCCTCGATCGCTTCCTTGCCCGCCTCGATCGCTTTCGCCAGACGTACCTCGTCGTCCTTGGTGAGCAGCGTGTACTGACCGATATCGGTCAGATACAAGCGAACGAGGTCTTCGTCGTCACGGTCGACGCGATCTTTGGCCACATTGGCTCCTCAAGGTCCGGGAATCTGGGTCACGCCCGAAGGCGATCCTGGCGCCCCCGTGCGTCTGCAATGGACTGCTCATGACCTGGAGAGAACCAGGTGATACCGGCCGTGAGATCCACCACTCGCCCGAAGGGTTGTGGTAACGATACCGACGCTGTCCGGCCCACCAACCAGCGTGAGCAGTTTCACAAGGTGCTAGCTGAGTTCAGCATGACGACGGGTTCCCCATCTCTTTGACAGATGGGCGTCGACCGTTCGGGCAGATTGCCGCGTCAGCGCTCGAACACCCCGCCGATAGGATTCCCCCGACAGATACCCGATCAGCATCGGGTGTCGATCTCCAAGGAGCCACCCATGTCGAACCCGGTGTTGAACGAGCGAAGGATGCAGGCGGCGAGCGCTACGTGGGCGCCGCCCGAGCCGAGCACCGATCACTTCCCCCCGATCACCGACGGGCCCGTGAGTTCCTGGCGGCCACAGGTGATGACCGTCAACGGAGTGATCTCGGCCACCGCCACGCTGTTCGTGCTGTTGCTGGCCAGCGCCGCCGTCGGATGGATCGCCACCGGCGAGCCCGAGCAGGTGCTGTTCTCCGACGGATCGATCGGGTACAACTACGCCATCCCGCCACTCGCCTGGGGCGGCATGATCCTCGGCATCGGGCTCACATTCCTCTTGATGTTCAAGCCTCACCTGGCCCGGTTCATCGCGCCCGTCTATGCGCTCGCCGAGGGTTTCTTCGTCGGCGCCATTTCGCGCATGTACGAGACCTACTACGACGGCATCGTCGTGCAGGCGGCAGGTGCCACGATCGCCGTGTTCGGCGTGATGCTGGTGCTCTACCGAACCGGTGTCATCAAGGTCACCAAACGGTTCCGCAAGATCGTCGTGTCGGCCACGATCGGGATCATGGCGTTCTACGGCGTGTGCTTGTTGATCCGCATGTTCGCCGGCGCCGACTCGGTCAGTTTCCTGTCCAGCCCGAGCCCGCTCGGCATTGCGTTCAGCGTGTTCGTAGCCGGTCTGGCGGCGTTCAATCTGGCGCTCGACTTCGATTTCATCGAGCGCGGCGCCAAGCAGGGCCTCGACAAGAAGTTCGAGTGGTACGCCGCCTTCGGGCTGCTCGTCACCATCATCTGGCTGTATCTCGAACTGCTGCGTCTGCTCTCCAAACTCCGCCAGCGATGAGCGACAGCCCGCTCGCCGAAGCGATTGCCACCGCGACCGCCGGTGCGATTGCAGCCGGCGCGGTCGGCTCCCTGCTCGGTGTCACCGTGCCGGCCGCCGTCGTCGGCGGTCTCAACGGAGCCATCTCGGGTCATCGCCGCATCTACGACTGGGGTTCTGCCAAAGGTGTCGCAGCGTTCGCCCTCGATTCGACCTGGTCGCTGACGACGACGGCGGCCGGGCTCGTGGCCCACGCGGTTGCCGGCTTGCGGGGTGACTCCGGCTACTCGTCGCAACTCAGCGAGCGCCGCAACCGCCACGTCTACGCACGCGGATTCCAGCCACGGGCGGGGTTTGCCATCACGTTGGGCAATGTCGTCAACGGCGCCGGTGACCTCACGCGTGCGCGCCGAGCCAAGCTCGTCACCGATCATGAAGACGTCCACGTCTGGCAGGCCCGAACCTTCGGCCCGGCCTATCCCGTGCTGTACGTCGGATGGATGCTGGGTGGGGGAGCAGCCGGGGCGCTGGTGTGGGCGACCACGCGACGCGACCAATCGCTGTGGAAAGTGGTCGAGTCGTGCGCCTACTACCTGAACCCGTTCGAGTGGTGGGCATACAGTCGGGACGATCATTGGCCCCCGAGCGGCAAGGTCGATCGGCTCGGCTGGAAGCGCCCCGCCGTTCGCAGCTTCGCCAGCTTCCGCTGAGTCGTCGAGGCGTGCCGCAGCGTGTGCCGACAGGCGGGCTGCTACCGAGATCGTCGAGCTCTACACGGCGAGTCGACGCCGAATGCCCGTGTCGTCGGCCATCACCAATTCGATCGTGCGCACGGTGCTGGGGTCGAGCAATACATCGATCCGAGATCTGAGCGCTCGCAGATCGCCCAGCAGCCGGTCGAGCGCATCACCGTAGATCGCTGCTCGTCGGTCACGGGCCACGCTCGGGCCACCCGGTGCGGCGACCGAGTTGTCGAGCTCGACAGGCGGAATCACCGGCGCCCGTTGGGCCCACAACTCGGCGTGCCAGGCGTGCAGGTGCGAGGCCTCGCCGAACAAGCGTTGCAGCACCGGGTCGGCGGTGTCGACCACCCACACACCGAGCTGCTCGAACAGCACCAGATTGCGGGCCCGCATCTCGGCACAGATCGCCCCGAGTTCGATGATCCCGAGGTAGCTGCCGCCGGAGGTGTCGTCGGCGGAGGCGTTGTCGGCGGTCACTGTCGAGCTCCGGCTCGCCACGCTGCCTCGGCGGCGCCCAGGTCGGTGGCCGGCTCGCCGTCGGCGACGTACTCGAGCAGCATCGCCCTGAACGGCCCGTGTGCTTCGAGCTTGCCGAGGATCGCGTTCACACCCCACACCACACGATCGAGGATCACGAAGCTGGGTGGCATGTTGAGCGACTCGATCACGTCGGCATGCGGGCCCTGCACGTCGAAGATCTTGGCGATCGTGTCGATCATCCACTGCCGCGTGAACGTGAACTCGTCGGTCAGATAGGGCACGTACGGGCTGCTGACGTAGTCGAACACGTGAGCGGCAGCCAGGCCGTGACCGGCGCGCAGAAAGCCGCTCTGCTCCATCGCCCTCACCAGCAGTTCAGGGTCGCGATGCACGATCACGGCGTCGAGCGTGGGCCGCAACGAGTCCCACTCGCCGGGTGACCAGCGTTTGACGAGCCCGAAATCGAGAAACGTGACGCTGCCGTCGTGGTGGAACTTGTAGTTGCCGGGATGCGGGTCGCCGTTGAAGGCCCCATGTCGATTCACGGCGTGCTGCGCGAACCGCCAGACGACCTCGGCGGCGCGCTGTCTGGTGGCCTCGCTGGCCGTGGTGCGGAACTCGTCGAACGACAGGCCGTCGACCCACTCGGTGGTGAGCAGCTTCTCGGTCGACAGCTCGGGGACCAGGTTGGGGATGCGGACCCACGGGTGGCCGGCGAACAACTGCGAGAACTCGACGAAGTTGTCGGCCTCGAGCCGATAGTCGAGCTCTTCCCGCATCCGCTCGCGCAGCTCGTCGACCAGGCCCTTGGCGTCGAGACCCTTCAGCATCATCGCCGAGAACATGCCGTACATCACCTCGGCCGCGTCGAGGTCGCTCTCGATCGCCTCGTGCACGCCCGGGTACTGCACCTTGACGGCCACGTCGTGGCCGTCGTGGGTGACGGCGCGGTGGACCTGTCCGATGCTGGCGGCGGCGACCGGCAGGTCGGTCCAGTCGAGGAACACCCGCTCGGGCGGCCGACCCAGCTCGCTCTCCACCACGCCCGCCGCCAGCGTCGGTGCCATCGGCGCAGCGTCGGCCTGCAGCGTGGCCAAGGCGGCCTGGGCGTCGTCGGGCAGCGCTTCGAAGATGAAGCTGACGAGCTGGCCGGCCTTCATCAGCACGCCCTTCATCTCGCCCAGTTCCTTGGCGACGTCCTCGGCGGTGCGGATCGCGAACTGGGCGTCGAGCTCGGCCCGCCGCTCGGCCGGCGAGCCGAGCCCGCGGACCTTGCGAGACCGCGAACCGTGCCGAGTTGCGCAGCCGACAGCTTCCAGACCTTGGCCGAGCGGCTGAAACGGTTGGTGATCGGTGACGCGGCGGCCGCCTGGCGGGTCTTCGCTGCGGCAGTGCCGAGCCCGGCAGCGACGGCGATCGCGGTGGCGAGCGAGGCGACCTGAGAGTCTTGTTCATGTCCCCGTCGATCCTTCATGGGCCGGTCAGCGGTGCGGCGGGCGACCGGGTCGGCGATCAGCACGTCGTCGGGGATCGGTTCGCCACTGACCTCGTCGGTCCAGTAGGTGCCGGCATCGAGTCGCTCGAGCGCGGCTTCGACCCCTGCGAGATCGTGTTCGATGCGGTCGAGGTCGGCTGACGCGGGTCGCAGCGCAGCGTCGCCGTGCTCGCCGGCAGCCTGCGGGGCTGAAGCGATGGCGGCCGTCTGCTCGGGGCTGTGGTTCACACCGTTGACGCTAGCCGGACGCGAGCGCCGAGGCGTAACGTGTGCGACATGGCGACGCGCCCGGGCCGACGGCAGCGGTGGAAGCAGCTGCCGGCGGCGCTGGCCCTGCTCGCCCCGTCCCTGGTGATCCTCGTCGCGTTCGTCCTGTATCCGCTCGGGAGGGCGATCGTGCTCGGGCAGCAACGCTGCGACGTGCAGGGCGTCGACTGCGTGTCCAACGGCTGGGACCAGTACATCGACACCTTCCTGTCGCCCGAGTTCCAGCACGCGCTGTGGGTCACGGCCAAGTTCGCCTTGATCACGGTGCCGCTCGGGCTCGTGTTCGGCGTCGGCCTGGCCGTGCTCGGCCGACAAGCACCTGCGTGGGATCGGCGTGTTCCGGGCGGTCTTCTCGTCGACCGTCGCCACATCGGTCGCCGTGTCGAGCCTGATGTGGCTGTTCCTGCTGCAACCCGAGGTCGGGGCGCTGTCGAACGTCGGCTGGCTGAGCGATCTGTTCCCGGTGATCAAGAGCCCCGGGCTGCTGCGCGATCCGGGCACGGCGCTCACCTCGGTCGCGTTGTCGAGCGTCTGGTCGAGCCTCGGCTTCACGTTCATCCTCGTCACGGCCGGGCTGCAGGGCATCCCGGCCGAGCTCTACGAGGCCGCAGCGATCGACGGCGCCGACGGCACCCGTCGGTTCCGGCACGTCACCATGCCGATGCTCGGCCCGACGCTGCTGTTCGTGCTGATCGTGCTCACGACGCAGGGCGTTCCAGACCTACGGCGAGATCGACCTGCTCACCTCCGGCGGGCCGAAGCCGCAGGACTCGACGACGACGCTGACGTACCTCACCTACGGGCAGGACTCGATCATCCGCGGCAACGTCGGGCTGCAGGCGGCGACGGCGGTGCTGCTGTTCGTCGTGCTGCTGGGGCTGTCGCTGCTGCAGCTGCGCGGGATCGGAAAGCGGGTGCACTATGGCGATCAGTGAGCACGTCGACCCGCAGTCGACGCCACGCCCGTCACCAAGACACCGACGGGGCGGACGCAGCGATCGCAGGGTACGGCGTTCCAGTCGCCTCGGGGCATCGGCTGGCCGGCCGGTACACGTTGCTCGGGATCGTCACGTTCATCGTGCTGTTCCCCGTGTACACGACGGTCATCGCCGCCCTCAAGCCGGGCGATCGTGTGCTCCAGAACCCGCTCGTGCCCGATGCGTTCACGCTCGACATCTTGCGCGAGGCATGGACGGAGGGCCGACTCGGACGCTTCATCGTCAACTCGCTCGTCGTGGCGATCGTCGTCACGCGTGTTCCAGGTCGCGACGTCGGTGATGTCGGCGTACGCCTTCGCGATGCTCGACTTCCCCGGACGGGGCGTCCTGTTCGTGGTGTTCCTCGCCACGCTGCTCGTGCCGCTCGAGGCGACGCTCGTCGTGAACCGCCGCACGATCGACTCGCTCGGCTGGCTGAACTCGTACCAGGGATTGGCGGCGCCGTTCCTGGCGACCGCCTTCGGCACGTTCCTGCTGCGTCAGGTGTTCCTCGGGTTTCCCCGACCGACCTGCGCGACGCCGCCCGGATCGACGGCGCCGGGCACGTCCGGTTCCTGTGGAACGTCGCGTTGCCGGTGATTCGGCCGACGGTGGGAGCTTTGGCCCTGTTCGGATTCCTCTCCAGCTGGAATCAATATCTATGGCCGAACCTCATCACGACGGAGTCCGACATGAACACGGTGCAATCGGGTCTGCGCCTCCTGCGCTACTCGACCCTCGACAAGCCGAACCTGCTGATGGCCGGCACGGTGATCGCCGCCGTGCCGATCTTCTGCCGCTCTGCTGGTGTTCCAGCGCCAGCTCGTGCGCGGCCTCACCGCAGGGGCGGTGAAGGGATGAACCGGCGCCTGATCCCGATCGTCGCTAGTGCCGCCTCGTTGATCGCGGCCTGCAGCGGCGGCGGCGACTCGATCCTCGAGTCGGGCAACGAGCGCCACCACGACGGTCGCCGCGGCGACCACGGTCCGATCGACGTCCACCGACGATGACCCCGATGGCGACCGACGCTGCGCCGGTCCACCGTCGCCCCGACGACCAGCGTCGCTGCCGACCACGACGACCACCCCGCTCGACACGCTCCGACCGTGCCCGGTCGATGCCCTCGCCGATGCCGACGGTCCGGTCGACGTGCTGATGTGGCACGGTCTCACCGGCGCCACCAACGACGGCATCGAGTTCCTCGCCGAGCGCTACAACGCCAGCCAGGACCGTGTCAGGGTCAAGCTCGAGCCACAGGGCAGCTACGACTCGACGATCGACAAGTACATCCAGTCGAGCCAGGGCAGCCGGCCCGATCTCGTGATGTTCCCCGAGTACGTGGTGCAGCAGACGATCGACTCCGACTCGGTGATCCCGATCGGCGCCTGCATCGACGCGCCGGCTTCGACCTGAGCACGTTCCAGCCGGCGACGCTCGCGGCCTACTCGACGCGCCGGCGTGCAGTGGGCGATGCCGTTCAACGTGTCGAACCCGGTGCTGTACTACAACCGGGCGATGTTCCGGGAGGCCGGTCTCGACCCCGACGATCCGCCCCAGTCGCTCGACGAGCTGCGTGAGTACTCGCAGGCGATCGTCGACTCCGGCGCGGCGTCGTACGGCGTCGCCCTCGACAGCGGCACCGACTCGGGCGGCGGCTGGTTCATCGAGCAGTGGTTCGCGAACGCCGGCGAACTGTATGCCGACAACGGCAACGGTCGTGTCGCGCCGGCGACACGGGTGCTCGTACGACGGCCCGACCGGCGTCGAGCTGCTCACCTTCGTGCAGGACATGGTGCAGGACGGGCTGGCGTTCTACGTCGGTGGCAACGCCAGCGGCCAGGACAACTTCCTGAAGCTCGCCGACGCGGCGAGCCGGCGGCCATGACGATCGGCATCGTCGGCCGCGCTCGGCACGATCATCGACGTCATCGACGGTGGCCTGATCCAGGGCATCACCGGCGACGACATCGGTGTCGGTCCGTTGCCCGGCCCGTCCGGGGTTCCGACCGCGCTGGTCGGTGGCGCGGCGCTGTACATCGTCGCCGACCACGGCGACGAGACGGCGGCCGCGGCGTGGGACTTCATCACGTTCCTGGTGTCACCCGAGTCGCAGTCCGAGTGGGCCGTCCAGACCGGCTACGTGCCGGTGCGCACCGACGCCCTCGACGTCGAGCCGGTCGCCGTCGATCTACGTCGACGACCCCCGTTTCCGGGTTGCCTACGACCAGCTGGTCGGGTCGCCCGACGAGCCTGCTCTCCAGGGGCCGATCCTCGGCCCGCAGCGTGAGGTGCGAGTCGGTCACGGCGCGAGCCGTTGCCGAGATCCTCGATGGCGGCGACGTGCAGACGGCGCTCACGGAGGCTGCGACCCAGGCCAACGCACTGATCGCCGAGTACAACGCCCGCAACTGAACCGCGGCCTTCACCCTCGATCGCTCTGTGTCCGATTTGGCTTGCGCCGAGTGGCGTGGGTCGGACAGACTCGGTCCCGAGCGCTCGATGACCCGAGCGCTCGGCCACAACTTCTGGGGGTTGCAGCATGGGGATCGCACGTTCGCGAGGTATCGCACTGATCGGGGCCGCCGCACTGGTCGCCGTGGCGCTCGTCTCGGCACCGGTCGACGCCGGCAAGGGTGGCGGCAAGGGCGGCGGTGGCGGCGGGAAGCCGCCCAAGGGCCCACCCAGCGGCCCGGAGTGGATCGTGACCATGGGGGACTCGGCGATCTCGGGCGAAGCTGGTCGGTGGGCCGGTAACACCAACCTCTCGTCGTGGCGCCACGACACCGGGGCCGACGCCTACAACGACAACACCGCCAACACCGCCGAGACGACGCCCGGGTGCCATCGTTCGAAGTCTGCCGAGGCACACATCGCGGTTGTCCTCTCGCTCAACCTCGCCTGTTCGGGTGCTCGCACGTACACGCAGACCGGGGGCGACTTCAAGCCTGGATTCGACTGGTACGACGGCAGCTCCGGCAAGAGTCAGGTCGTGCAACTCGAGGCCTTCGCGAAGGCGAACAACGTCGACGCGATCACGATCCTGATCGGCGCCAACAACTTCGGTTTCGCCGACATCGTGCAGCAGTGCGTGCAGAACTGGCTGCTGTCGCCGACGTGGTGGAAGAACTACTGCTCCGACGATTCGTCGGTCACCAGCCGGTTCACCACCAGTGCCGTCGACGCCCGCACCAACGAGGTCGCCGGAGCGATCTCGAACGTCGCGCAGGCGATGAAGAACGCCGGCTATGCAACGCGTGACTACACGTTGATCATCCAGACCTACTGGTCGCCGCTGCCGCGCGGCAACCAGATCCGATACTCGGAGAGCGGTTACACGCGGCAGGACACGGGTGGATGCGGAGTCTGGAACCGGGATGCCGACTGGGCCAACGACGTGGCCGTCACCAAGATGAACCAGGCGCTCACCGACGGGGTCGTCCGCAGCGGCGTCAGCAACTACGAGATCCTCGACATGTCGCAGTCGCTCAACGGCCATCGGCTCTGTGAGCAAGGTGTCGGATTGCTCGAAGAGGACGGCCTCTCGGACTGGACCAGCCGGGTGCCGCCGACAGCACCGAGTGGGTCAGCCAGATCCGAACGCTGACCACGATCTTCGGGCCGTATCAACTGCAGGAAGGCATCCACTCCAGCTACTGGGGCCAGCTGGCGATGCGCAACTGCCTGCGCCAGGCCTACAACGGCGGCACCGTACGCGGCGGCACCTGCACCAGCACCGGCGGGCTCAACGGCCACGGCGAACCGAGCATGGCCCTGACCTGAGTCGGGAACCCAGCTGGGTCAGCGTTCGGCCAGGTGGCGCAGCGCCCGTGATCGACGCCGGCGTTTGGCACCCCGGGCGACCACCACGAACACGATGAACGCGGTGGCGACGACCACCCAGACGACCAAAGCGATCAGCGCGCCCGTCGACAGCGGCCCGGCCCAGTTCGATGCCTCGCTGGCCGGACGTTGCACGGTCGCCGTATACAGATTGACGGAGGTGCCGTCGAGCGGTGCCCGCCACTCGATCACGCCGTCGTCGACCTCGGTGCCGGTCTCGGCCGAGATCAGCTCGCCGGGCAGCGCAACGCGCAGCGTGAACGACATCGCTTCGGAGGCGGTGAGGCCGCTGCTGGTGAACTCCTCGGCGAACGGGAGGCCGCCGACCGCTTGCACGAGATCCGCATCGGCAAATGTTTCGAACCCGTTCGACAGCACCAATTCACCGTTGATGGCGTTGGTGGTCTGCTCGTCGACCACGGTACGCGCCGCCTTCATCTGAGTGAGCGGAGGCCCGATGCTGGTCAGGACATTCGCCAACTCCTCGGCGGAGTGGAACTCGTGGGTGAGGGTGATCGTGAGGCCCCCGCCGTCCGCCACTGTCGGCCCGTCGATCACCCAACCATTGGCGATTGCATCGTCCAGCCGGAGGTCGTCGACGAGATCGGGAACCTGCTGAATCAACTCGTCGTCGGCGGTCGCCACCATCGTGACGACGCCCGTGCCGTCGGGCTCCATTTCGACTGACACGGTCACGTCGAGCCGGCACGCGCTGAGCGCGATCAGGCTGACGAGGATCAGTGCGAGTCGGCGTGTCACGGCCGCCCATCATCGCAGGAAACGGACCGACTCACTCGGCAATCGACGACGAGTTCGGTGTCGGGAAGTAGCAGATCGGTCGCTCCGCGCTCAGTGCATCCAGCACGAATCGACCGCAACGATCGGTCGCAGCAACGATCGGTCACAGTTCGCCGATCGGTGCGCCCTGTTGGCGCCAGTGCCGACTGGGTCAGGGTTCGGGGACGGGCGGCTCGGTCTGCTCGTCGTTGGTGGCTGTCGTGGCCAACTCGACCGCTGCCGGCGGCACGAACCCCTCGACGGCCTCGAAGGTGAAGCGTTGCTTGCCCTCGTTGTCGGGATCGGGTTCGACATCGACGACGATGATCTCGCCGGCAGAGAACGTCTTGTACAAGATCTTCTCGGACAAGACGTCTTCGATCTGGCGCTGGATCGCACGACGTAGCGGACGTGCCCCCAGCTGCGGGTCGTACCCGATCGTTGCCAACTCGACCTTGGCGGGCTGCGTGACCTCGATCCCGAGCCCTTGGC
>CAVRNX010000016.1:0-114741 GCA_963722635.1 uncultured Acidimicrobiaceae bacterium | reverse complement strand
CCTGGGACGATCAACCGTGCGTGGGTTCGCAACACGAGCCAGCGCGGTCGCCGCCGAGCGATCACCCACAACACGACCGCGCCGATCAGGATCCGGATTGATCCGACACCGAACGGGGTCGCCCCGTCGGGGCCCAGTTCCTGCGCTGTGCCCGTCGAGCCGAACAGCACGGCGGCACCGACGATCGCCAACGTGGCGGTGATCGGCGTCGGTCGGATCGGCACGGGTTGCGAGTCTGGCAGGCGGCTCCCACCGTGCGCGCATCGGAATATCATTGCGACCGCAAGCGTTTTACCAATCATGACGAAGATCGACATCCGTCGTGCTGACGAACGCTTCACGACCAAGATCGATTGGCTCGATTCGAAGCACTCGTTCAGCTTCGGCCCGCACTACGACCCGGCCAACACCGGCCACGGATTGCTGCTGGTGAACAACGACGACGTCGTCCGAGCCGGCACGGGTTTCGGCATGCACGCCCACCGGGACATGGAGATCGTGACCTGGGTGCTGTCGGGCGAGCTCGAGCACAAGGACTCCGAAGGCAACCACGGCGTCATCTATCCGGGGCTCGCCCAGCGCATGTCGGCCGGCGCCGGGATTCGCCACAGCGAGCACAATCCGAACGCCACGACCGACGTGCACTTCCTGCAGATGTGGGTGCCACCCGACACGACGGGCATCCGGCCCGGCTACGAGCAGCTCGACATCGCGGCCGAGATCAAGTCGGGCGAACTGGTGCCGATCGCCTCGGGCAAGCAGCACGAATCGGCGATCACGATCCACCAACGCGACGCCGTCCTGTGGGGCGCCCAGCTCGCCGCCGGCAAGCGAATCCACGTCCCCGACGACCGCCACGTTCACGTGTTCGTCGCACGTGGCTCGGGCGAGCTCGATCCGGGCGGCGTCCTGTCCACCGGCGATGCCGCTCGCCTCGTCGAGGCCGACGGCCTCGGGTTCACCGCAGGATCGGATGGTGCCGAGGTGTTGATCTGGGCAACCGCCTGACATCCTGGTCGCCGTGACGCTCTCGTTCGACGACTTTGCCGACCTGGTCCGGTCGCGTCGCACACACCTGCTCGTCGATCGAGAGCGCGAGGTCCCCACCGACCTGATCGATCAGTTGTGCGAGCTGGGCACGTGGGCACCGAACCACAAGAAGACCTGGCCGTGGAAGTTCGCGGCGATCACCGGTGATGCCCGGCTTCGCCTCGGCGAGGCGTTCGTCGACGACATGACCGAACGCGGCGTCGGTGATCAGGGCAAGCGCCTCAAGACGCTGACCAAGTACGCCCGCACGCCGGCATCGCTCGTCGTGGGGTGCGCGGCGCACGAACACCCCACCTTTCACGACGAAAACCGCGATGCCGTCTCGGCCGCAATCCAGAACATCCTGCTCGGGGCGACGGCACTCGGCCTGGCCTCGTTCTGGGCCACGGCACCGCTGCTCGACTCCGGTCGAGCACTGGAACTGTGCGGCTTCGAACCCGACGACCGGATCGTCGCGATCGTCCATCTCGGTTGGCCGACCGGGTCGGTCGAGGCGCCGAGCCCGGCCCTACATCCGCCCTCCCGCGCCCCGCCCCCTACATCCACCACATCACCGACTGACCGCACTCGGTCAGGCGTCGTAGGCGGTGGCGTGCCTGGGCTCGTAGAGCTGGATCGGGTCGGCGCCGGGAACGTTCGAGCATCGAGACCAACCCGTATCCCTCGTCGACGATCGCCGAGGCGAATGTGGCACCCTTCGCTTCGAGTTCGGCCCGAGTCGCTTCGAGGTCGTCGCACATCAGCGAGATCTGATGTTGCCGGGGATGGACATACTCCCGGCCGTCCCACACGCTGCGGGTCGGATGTACGCCCACCTCACTCGGTCCCGACCCGAAGATCAACCAGCCGGTCTCGGTACCGACGTCCTCGACGAACGGCCAACCGAGCACATCGCGCAGGAACGCGCGCGTCGCCGGTGCGTCGTCGGAGTAGATCAGGGCATGGATCGAAGTGATCATCGCCCGATCGTAGACACGAGACGGCCGAGCGGCGAGCGGCCGGCCGACTGTGCGGCTACCAGCGCAACAGGGCGGCGACCGGACCGTCCTCGGAGGGCGGCGCCGACACCACCCGCACCTCGGCTTGGGTCAGCAAGGCGCTGCGGGCGGCGACATCGACGAGCCTGCCGCGCACCAGATCCTCACGGCTGTGATGGCGCGAAGCCGTCGGATCGAGCATCGAACCCGACCAGGCGTCGAATTCGTCCGATCCGTCATCGTGAACGAGCAGCGTCTGCACCCGACCCTCGCTGAGTGCACGCAACACATCGCCGGTGTTCGTGGCGGCCGTGCGGTGTGGACGGCGGTCGGCGACGGCACTGACGAGCGCATCCGAATCCTGCTGCACGAGGTCGGCCACGGCACGATCGGCAGCAGACCAGACCGCCTCCGAATCGCCCTCCTGCACGATGACCACGAGCGGCTTGAGGTCGGCCGGAAGGTGGTCGTACAGGAAACCGACGGCGCGCACGTCGCCGGACACGCACACCAGGCGGGCACCCACCTTGCGCGCCAGGTTGCCGAGCGCATCGGCGACCTCGTTGGCGTTGCTCTCCCAACGGTTCTCGGCGCGCTGCTGATAGCGGCGTTGCGACCAGCCCGCCTTGCTGGCCGCGATGGATGTGGGTCAGCTCGCCCTCGACGATGACGTAGTCCTCGATCGAGCCGGCCGAGACAGCGGCCAGATCGGCTCCGGCGCGATCGACGAACGCCACCACATGAGGCAGCGCCGCCTGCCGCGAAGCGAGCAACGGTGTCACCGTCGGGATCGCCGCCAACCGGGTCGTGTTGCTGCTCGGTTCGGCAGCGAGGAACTCGACGAGCGGCTCGGCGTCGGCTGCGATGACGGCAGCGATGCCGCCGCCCCGATGACCGTGGTCGATCTGGGCCGCCAGTCCGTCGAATCGCGTCAGCAGCTGCTCAGGCGCCCCAGCGGCCTCGAGATCGCGGCGGGCATTCTTCCATCTGATCTCCAGTCGGTGGGCGGCGTCGGACACCGAACTCGGCGTGCGAACGATCACCGAAGCGAACGGGCCCTGGAGTCGATACAGATCGGACAACATCGTCATACCCCCGACTCTGCCGCAGATCGCCACGCTTGTCCAAGAGCAATCGGTCCCGAATCGGTGCGACCCTAATTCTCGAACTCGATCGCGATCGCCGGCACGTCGTAGCACCAGGCGTCGTACGTCAGACCGATATCGGGGTCGCCGTCCCACACGTACTTGGTGCCCATCAGGTCGCCACACCGCCGACGTTCGTCCGAATCCGTCACATCGGTGGCCCGCCCGCGGCGAGTTTCGCCGCCGAGCTTCACGGTCACGTTCGGATCGGCGAGCATGTTGAGGTACCAATCGGCGCATCGGTCCGTTGCCGGAGATCAGGTACATCGCGTCGTCCATCACACCGAACCAGATCTCGATCTCGTGCGGCCTGCCCGGTCAGTCGACCGGTCGTGACGATGTCACAGCACTCGAGATCGGCATGTTCGATGAAGCCAGCCCATCGACGACCCGGGATCACGGTTGGTACAGACCGAAGACGTCCCGCAGCGCGTCGCTCACCTCTCCGAGTGTCGCTCCGGCCCGCAAGGCTTCCTTCATCGGATACAGCAGGTTTTCCGTACCGCGAGCGGTCTCGCGCAACACTTCCAGCCGGGTTGTCACCGTCTGCTGCGTCACGGTCGGCCTTGTAGGCCGCCAGCCGGGTCTGCTGAGCGCCTTCGAGGGTCGGGTCGATCGGAAACACGCTCGGCTCGGGCTCGTTGTCGATCTGGAACTTGTTGAGTCCGACGATCACCCGCTGGTCGTCGTCGATCGACCTGGTGTAGTCGTAGGCGGCCTGCTCGATCTCGTCCATCTGGTAACCGGCCTCGATCGCCGACACGGCGCCGCCCATCTCGTCGATCTTGTCGATGTACTCCCAGGCAAGCCGCTCGACCTCGTCGGTCATCGACTCGACGAGGTACGAACCGGCGAGCGGATCCGGGGTGTCGGTGACACCGGCCTCGTAGCCGATGATCTGCTGCGTGCGCAGGGCGAGCCGTGCCGCCTCTTCGGTCGGTAGCGAGAGCGCCTCGTCGAAGCCATTGGTGTGCAACGACTGGGTGCCACCCATCACCGCCGCCAACGCCTGGAGCGCCACCCGAACGACATTGTTGACGGGTTGCTGTGCAGTCAGCGTGGAGCCGCCGGTCTGGGTGTGGAATCGCAGCATCGCCGACTTCGGGTCCTTGGCACCGAACCGTTCGGTCATGATCTTGTGCCACATCCGACGGCTTGCCCGGAACTTGGCGACCTCTTCGAAGAAGTGGTTGTGGCCGTTCCAGAAGAAACTGATGCGCGGCCCGAAGTCGTCGACGTCGAGCCCGGCGTCGATCGCGGCCTGCACGTAGGCGATCGCATTGGCGAGCGTGAAGGCGATCTCTTGGGCGGCCGTCGAACCCGCTTCGCGGATGTGATATCCGGAGATCGAGATCGTGTTCCAGCGCGGGATGTGCTTCGAGCAGTAGGCGAAGATGTCGGTGATGATCCGCATCGACGGCCGCGGCGGGTAGACGTAGGTGCCGCGAGCGATGTACTCCTTGAGCAGATCGTTCTGGATCGTGCCCGATGATCTTCGACGGGTCGACGCCCTGCTCCTCGGCCACCAACTCGTACATCAACAGCAGGATCGCCGCCGTCGAGTTGATCGTCATCGACGTCGTGACCTTGTCGAGCGGTAGGCCCTTCAGCAGCGCCCGCATGTCGTCGAGCGAGTCGATCGCCACACCGACCTTGCCGACCTCGCCCTCGGCGCGGGGATGATCGGAGTCGTACCCCATCTGGGTCGGCAGGTCGAACGCGCACGACAGACCGGTCTGGCCTGCATTCAGCAGGAAGTGGAATCGCTGGTTCGTCGATGCGGCATCGCCGAACCCCGAGTACTGGCGCATCGTCCACAACCGGCCGCGGTACATCGTGGGGTACACACCGCGGGTGAACGGCGGTTCGCCGGGCAATCCGAGTTGCTCGGCCGCGTTCCAATCCGCGAGGTCGTCCGCCGTGTACAGCGGTTTGATCTCGATCCCGGAATCCGTCGTCCGTACGTCGTCAGCCATGAGGCAAGCGTAGAGCGTGACCGCTCAACCGCTCCCAACCAACTCACGTCGAGGCGCCTCGATGTCATCAGCAGCAGCAGAGCCGGTCCACCTCCCAGGCTCGACCGGAGACGCTCGCCCTAGTCACGACGCACGCACGCGACGATCGTGCGAAGGACATGCTCCAGCTTCCACGCTGGGCGGGGCAAGCGAAGGGAGTGGTCAGGCAACCCTCACTCGACCTGAGGAACGCACATCCACCCGACCGCACGAACCGATCGACCCGCACGTCGACCAGCACCGGCCGGGGAATCGTTTCCTCTTCATCACCATCGCAGTGCTTGCGCTGGTGTTGATCGGACTCGGGGCGTGGACGATCGTCGACCGTTCGTCGACCTCCGAGACCGCCGTCACCGCCGATATCCAGCAGCTGATCGATGACTACACCGCCGCTTGGAACGACTACGACGGCGTCGCCTTCACCGCCCTGGTCACCGAGAGCTACGGCTTCGCGAGTCCATACGGCAACAGCGACGCCGTCGAGGAAGCCATCAACATCTCGACCTATCTCGAGACGACCAACTGGCACGCCACGCACTCCGGTGATCCGATCATGGTCGGGGACGGACCGTGGCTCGTCGCGGTTGCGAATCACATCACCGGGAACGACTTCGGTGCCGACGGCGAGGACGGGATCTCCGTGATCACCGTCGTCGACAACGACGGCACCCTGCTGATCGCACGTCACGAGTACATGACGACGACCTGATCAACCACACCTGTCGGGCGTCGCTCAGACGGGACGCCCGATCTGCCCTGGACCGGTGACCGACAAAGAGCGGACCTGCCGTCCCTGCAGTCCGTGACCACGGTTCGTGACGGTTCACGCCAACAGGGTCGCACCTGCCACGATGGCCTCGTGAGGAAATACATGATCATGGGAGTGCAGGGCAGCGGCAAAGGCACTCAGGCCACCCGCCTGGCGGCCGAGTACCAGCTCGAACACATCAGTGTCGGCGACATCTTCCGGTGGAACGTCCAGCACCACACCAAGCTCGGCGCCCAGGTCAAACGAGTGATCGACAGCGGCGAACTGGTCGGCGACGACCTCGTCGGAGAGGTCGTGCGCGACCGGCTCGAGCAACACGACTGGAACTACGGCTTCATCGTCGACGGATTCCCGCGCAACGCCCCCCAGGCTGCGTTCTTCCTCGAGCGGTACGACATCGACGGCGTGATCAACCTCGTGATGCCCGACGAGGAAGTACACCGCCGCGTGCTCGCCCGGCGGTTGTGCTCGGTGTGCGGCCTCGACTACAACCTGATGGCCCACCGACCCGAGATCCAAGACACATGCGACGTGTGCGGCGGCAAGTTGGTCGCCCGTCCTGACGACAACCCGGAAGCGCTGGCACAGCGGCTCGCCGACTACCACGCCAAGACTGCGCCGGTGATCGAGTTGTTCGAACGTAAGGAGTTCGTCGTGACGATCGACGCCACCCAGCCCAAGGACGCCGTGTTCGCCGACATCTGCAGCAAGATCGGCCTGTCCGAACCGCTGTGACGTGAACGCTCAGCGGGTCGGGGGAACGACGTTCTCGACCACGATCGGAATCGCGGCGAAGGTGCTGGGGTCGTTCCCGAGGCCGGTGTCGCCTTGCACGAGCAATGTGACGACTTCCCCCGGGGCAGCGTTCGAGAGATCGAGAACTGCGCTATAGGGCTCGACGTCTCCGAATGCTCCGCCGCTGGCAATCTCTTGATCGAGCAACGTGTCGATGTCGCCGGCCGGGAACGCCGACACCACGACAGTGCTCTCGAAACCCCGCGCTTCGCCTTCCACGGTGAGCGGCCCGGCGGTGACCTCGGCGAGGGCCTCCGGCGACACGATGTTGGCCCCGTCGCTTGCAGCCGCGATCACGAACCAGCCGTTGTCAGGACCGAGCTGACGCAACGCTAGGAAGCCGCGCTCGAAGCGTTCCGAACCCTCGGTCTCACCGGGGAAGAACACGGTGATCTCGCCGCTGCGGGCATCCCCCTGCTGGAACTCGCCGAGCTCGGGCTCGCCGTCGGAGATGAGCACTTCACGCACGAAGTCCGTGGCTGCCTCCTCGGGGGTGGCAAACACCACGTCGGCGGCCGGCCAGATCGCCGGCTGCTCGAGCTCCTGCAGTCGGGCGCTGATCGCGTTCGTCGGCTCCTGAGCCGGGGCGGGCGCGCCAACGGCTCTCGTTGCCGGAACACGTTGTGGTGGCGGATCGACGGCCTGAACCCGAGGTTCCGCCGACGGCACGACCTCGCCGCCCGCGACCGCCCGTGACTGTTCACCAGAACCACCGTCGGCAGCACCACACGCTGAGACCAGCGTGGCCGCTGCGAACACGGTGAGAACTCGGGAAATTGCCATGATTCCTCCTCGATTGAGTCGCCCCGCATCACCACGATCGCGATGGGGACGCCGATTGTCAACCACGAACCCTGATGGCCAGGTGTCGGTGGTGTCGCTACGACCGAATCTGCGCTCCGAACGACGGTTACCATTGCCCGATGGCGATGACCGAGCAGGACTCCACGACCGAGACCCGAACGATCGATGGCGTGCCGCTGACGCCGAAGACCGATCTGTACATCCCGATGCCCGAAACCTTCGACACCGTCGAGGAGGAGCGCGCCCACCGCAAGGCCAAACTGGCCGGTGCCCTGCGCGTGTTCGGCAAGTTCGGTTTCGGTGAGGGCGTCGCCGGACACATCACCGTCCGCGACCCCGAGTTCCCCGAACTGTTCTGGGTCAACCCGTTCGGCATGAGCTTTCGACACATCACGTCGAGCGACCTGATCCTGCTCGACCACGACGGCAACGTCGTCTACGGCAGCAGCCACGTCAACCAGGCGGCGTTCGTGCTGCACTCGGCGATCCACGAGGCACGCCCCGACGTGATCGCAGCCGCCCACTCGCACTCGCCGTACGGCAAGTCGTTCAGTTCGCTGGGGATCCCACTGGCGCCCCTCACCCAGGACGCCTGCATCTTCTACCAGGACCACACGTTGATCTCCGAGCACGGTGGCGCCGTCGTCAACGACATCGAGGCCGGCCGCGACTTCGCCCGCCTGTTCCCCGAGGGCAAAGCCGCCATCCACCAGAACCACGGATTGTTCACCGTCGGCCAGTCGGTCGACGAGGCGGCGTTCTGGTTCGTCACGATGGAGCGCTCGTGCCAGGCCCAGCTGATGGCGATGGCCGCCGGCGACCCGATCGAGGTCCGCCACGAGTACGCCAAGCACACGTTCGAAACCGCCGGCAGCAGCTTCGCCGGCTGGCTGTCGTTCCAGCCGCTCTGGCAGGAGATCACCCGAACCGATCCCGAACTGTTCGACTGATCTGCGGCAGCTGTCACGGTCGAACGAGGCGGCCCGCCTCGAGCCGAAGCACGAGATCGGCGCGATCGAACGCGACGGCTCGGTGCGAAACGGCCAGCACCGTCATCCCCGCCTCTGCGAGGTTGCGCCACAGCCGGACCTCGGTCTCGACATCCAGCGCACTCGACAGGTCGTCCAGCACGACCAATTCGGGATCGTGCACCACCGCGCGAGCGCCGTGCGAGGCGTTGCCGCTGGCCACCCGACAGACGCAGACCCGCGCGGACCGATCACCGTGTCGAAACCAGCGGGCATCTCGGCCACATCGGGGCCCATCGCTGCCAGCTCGATCGCCCGTTCCAGTTGCGATGGATCGGCCTCACCGAAGCCGATGTTGTCGGCGACCGAGTCGGAGATCAGCTGGGGTACCTGCGGGAGGAACGCTGCGTTGGGTGGCACCAGGAAAGCCGCACGGTCGTCGATCGGCGACACCGTTCCACAAGATGTCTCCGGTCACGTCGGCCTGCCAGGCGAGCCCGAGCACGGCCCGTAGCAGCGTGCTCTTTCCGGCACCGACCGGACCGGTGATGACGACGAAATCGCCGCGCCGAATCGTGAACGACACATCGCTGACGCCGGCGCCGGACTCGTAGTGGGCCGACAGCTCGACCACGTCGAGTCGATCGAGTGGCACACGATCCGGACGCACGATCGATGGCCGAATCCGGGTCTGGCCCGTGTCGATCGGCAGCGATCGGTCGGTCACGGTATTTCGCCGGTCGGCGTCAGCGACCAACGCCCGCATGCGGTCGAACGCCACGCCCGCCTGCTTGTGGCGGGCGAGGGCGCGCCCGACCATGCGGGGCAGGAAGCTCAACCATCCGAGATAGGCCACGAACAACGCCAGCTCGCCCACGTCGAACTGACCCGACGCCAGTGCGCCGGCACCGACGAACAGTACGAGGCCCAACCCGACGTCGGCGGCCCCCCGGCTGAACGCCTCGACCCCCTCCTCGAGCACCCGGTCGCGCACAGCGGTCTCTCGCCGTCGATCGACCAGTACCCGCAACCGTGCCAACAGCGGCTTGGTCGCGTCGTTGACCTTCACCGTGGTCGCGGCGGCCATCGCATCGCCGACGAGACCGGTGACCGCGCCCGGTCGCTTCGCGGTCGGCAGCG
The DNA here is from genome assembly GCA_963722635.1 of uncultured Acidimicrobiaceae bacterium. Lineage (GTDB taxonomy): Bacteria > Actinomycetota > Acidimicrobiia > Acidimicrobiales > Ilumatobacteraceae > Ilumatobacter. The sequence goes on along the minus strand of CAVRNX010000016.1, from coordinate 105,078 downwards.
CGGTACAGCTTGATGCGCGAGTCGAGCGTTTTGGTCGCAATGGCCACGATCGCCAACGGAATGATCAGCACTGCGGCGGCGGCCAGGTTGGTCGAGCCCAACACGAACGCCGCCAGGATCGTGAACACCAGCCCGGCGGAGACGTCGACCAGGCCGTCGACGAACTTGGCGACATCTTCGGCATCGTCACGAAAGTGGGTGACCGCCTCGCCGGCCGAACCAACGGGTTGTCCGGCCTCGGGGCCCCCGCTGGCGACCTGCGCCGCAAGCATGTTGGCGCGCAGAAAGGTCTGCATCTGCACCCACACGCGCGTCCACACCAGCGCAGCCGCGTGAATCGAGGCCATCCGAGCAACCTCGAGCACGACGAGCACTGCGACCCAGCGGTACACCAGGCCGGAATCACCGTTCGACAGAGCGTTGAAGGCACGGCTGAGGGTCCACCCGATCCCGACCGGCACGATGAAGAACACCAGGAACAGGATCCATCCGATCCAGAACGTCTTGGCCTCGTGCTGGCTCACCTTCCACGACAATCGCCAGACATTCATCGCAACAACTCCCGATCTGCGGAACCGGTGTGCTCGTCGTCTTCGAGCGCCAACGCCAGCAGCCGATGGAACGTGCTCGACGGATCGCCGGCCAGCGTGTCGCGTTCTCCGAATTCCACGACCCGACCGCCGTCGAACACCACGATGTCGTCGACCTCGCGCAAGGTCGACAGGCGATGAGCGATGATCAACGTCGTTCGGCCCCGCATCAGTTTCTGCACTGCCGACTCGAGGCGCGCCTCGGTGACCGGATCGATCCGCGCCGTCGCCTCGTCGAGCACCACGACATCGGCATGCCGCAGCCAGACTCGCGCCATCGCCAGGAGCTGTGCCTCGCCTGCCGAGAGGCCGGCACCGCCGGCGCCGAGCTGACGGTCGATGCCGCCTTCGGCTAGGGCGCCGAGGCCCACCGCACCCAGCGCATCGGCGATCTCTTCATCGGTCGGTACCGGGTCGAACAACGTCACGTTCTGACGGATCGTTCCCGCGAACAACTCGACTTCTTGGGGAACCATGGCGATTCGACGGCGCAGTTCGGCGAGCGGGATCTGATCGATCGGAACGCCGCCCAGAGCGATCGTGCCGTTGGTCGCCTCGACGAGTCGCATCACCAGTCGGGAGAACGTCGTCTTGCCACTGCCGGTGCGACCGACGATCCCGACCGATCGACCGGCACCGAGGTCCAGAGTGATGTCGGTCAGCACCGGCTGGTCGTCGCCGTAGTCGAATCCGACGCCGACAAAACACACATCGAGCGCTCCGCCAGGTGGCGATGTCTCTCCGCGATCGACGATCGACGGTTCGATCTCCAGCAGCGAGGTGACCCGTCGCATCGCCCCGGTGGCCTTCTGCACGGTCTCGAGCTCGTGCACGATGTCCTCGAGCGGGCGTTCGATCAACAGCACGTACTGGAACAGCAGGAACGCGGTGCCGATGCTCATCGCTCCGCGCGACACCAGCAGCGTGCTCGTGACGAGTGAGATCACCGTGCCGGCCACCACCGCGCCCTGAACACCCCACCACATTCCGAGGAACGCAGACTCGCGTCGCACCGAGCTACCGAGCGTGTCGGCGCTGTCCTCGACGAAGCGCCACATGGCGTGGTCGCCGGCGCCGTTGGAACGAAGGTCTTCGGAGGCGTTCAACCGTTCTTCGATGCCGCCGTACAGACGTGCGTAGGCCCCCAGCTCGTCTGACGATTCGGCGACGGCTCGGTGGCGGAGCAACAGCACCAGGGCGACCGCAACCCCGACGTACAACAGCATGCCGGCTCCGATCCGCCAATCGATCACCGAGACGACCGCGATCATCCCACCGATCAGCAGCGTCGCGCCGAGTGCCCGCGGCACCACACGCCCCAGCAATTCGGAGACCGACGTCACGTCGCCATCGACGCGCTGAATCAGCTCTCCGGGAGTGTGACGGCGATGGAACTCGTGGTCGAGCCCGAGCACATGACGGGTGATGTCGAGCCGCAGTCGATTGGTGGTGCGCCAGGCGCTGATCGTCGCCGACCTCGCCACGACGACCTCGGTGATCTGCCCCACGATCACGATCGCCAAGAAGGCCAGCGCAAGGTTTCGCAGCTCGGAGACATCGGCGCCAGACGCCGCCCGGTCCACGACGCGCCGGACGACCAGCGGCCCGGACAGCAACAGCGCCGAGCTCAGACCGACCAGGATCGCGAGCGCGCCCCACCGCCGGGAGTCAGACCGGAGTAACCGGGCAAGGGTGCGCGAAGGCTGCGACATGGACGTCGACACGGTCCCATGCTCACAGGCCACCTCAGCCGATGACGACTCGGTTTCAGCAGTTCGGCGTGCAAGGATCGTCTGAGTGCGAACTTCGACGATCGCCGAGGTTCGGCGTCACCTCGAGGCGTTCAGAGCGGAGCGGATCACATCGGGAATCGACGACGAATCCAGTCGGCGTAGACCGGGTCGACCAGTCTCCATCCCGAACCGGCCCGCATGATCTCGCCGAGGTCGACCAATCGGTCGCGACTCGACTGACCCGAGCCTGGCGACAGTTCGAGCAGACCGGCACCAGTGCCGAACAGCGGCTGACCGTTGGCGACCAGGCGCAGCAGCTTCTGGTCGTTGCCTTGACTTCGCGAGAACATCGATTCGTTGCCGAGCTCGGTCTGGCGGCGAACGTCGTCGAGCGCACGCCCCCACATGGCCGGATCGTGCGGCTCGCCCTGCGCTGCCGACCGCCAGGCAGCGTCGGCGAGCTGCATCGATCGCTGTGGATGTCCGCCTGTGAACTCGTGAATGTGAGCGGCGAGGTTGCCGGCCTCGCGCCCCGTGTCGGCGAAGCCGCCTCCGACGATCTCCTGCAATGCCCGCGCCGTGAGCGGTCCGATCTCGACCAGGTCGGCCTGTCCGTAGAACGGACGCGCCACATCGGTGAACATCGATCGCATCAACGACGGTTGTGACCCGGCGAATATGAGACCCAACTCACGAACGTGGCCTTGCAGCTTGGTGCGCAACAAGCCCGCCGCGCCATCGACGCGATCGATGCCGGCGAACTCGTCGAAGACCACGAGCATCGGGTGCCGTGATGCCGCCTCGACGAGCGAGTCGAGCAATACGTGGAGCACGGCAACGGGGTCAGGACGATCGGCCGGACGCTTGGCGAACAGCAACTTGACGACACCGAGGCTGATCTCACCGGACACCAGGATGCGGAGTCGCTCGAGCCCGGGGCCGCGCGCCTGGTCGAGTGCTTGGTCGAGTCGAACGGCGATGTCGGCCATCGACGACACCTCGTAGAGGTCGACATGCACGATCGTGACCTCGACGTCACCGAGAACAGCGGCGACACGGCGGAGCACGCTGGTCTTGCCATACCGGCGCGGACCCAGCAGCGCCGTCACTCTCCGAGACGAGACGCGCTCGATCAGGTCGTCGACCAGATCATCGCGACCTTGCAGTTCGTCCGGGGCGAGGGGCCCTTGAAACGGAAACGGTGAGTTGTCCACCGCCACATTTTACGCATCGGGGTACAACATTGCTACGCATCTACGTAGTCATTAAGTACGTTGTTGCGTAACAGATACGCGACCGACCAGAATCCACCCATGCCGTCCGGGCGCAGCCGAGCGACCAGCACCCTGACGACCGCTCCGCCCGAGGCACTGTTTGTGCTGTCTGCGGTGTCGCAATACATCGGAGCAGCGATCGCCGTATCGCTGTTCGACGATGTCGAGCCACAGACGGTCGCCTGGTTCCGCACGATCGGGGCCGCAATCGCGCTGCTGGCGGTGTCGCCCGGATTCCACCGTGGATGGACCCGCAAGGACCTCACCGGCGCCGCCATCTTCGGCATCGCCACAGTGTCGATGAATGTCTTCTTCTATCTGGCGATCGATCGGGTCGATCTCGGCAAGAGCGTGGCGATCGAGTTCATCGGGCCGATCGTGGTCGCCGCCTTCACCACCCGCAGCTTGCGCAACGGTGCCGCTCTGGCCCTGGCGGTGGTCGGTGTCGTCACGTTGGGTGGCGTCGAGATCGGCGACAACGCGCTCGGTGTCGCCTTCATCCTCGCCTCGTCCGCCTTGTGGGCCGCCTACATCGTGGTCGGATCGAGGGTTGCGAACGTGCGCTCCGGTGTCGCCGGGTTGGGCGTCGGTCTGGCGATCGGGTCGCTGTTCATCGCCCCGATCGGCGCTCCGTGGAGTGGACCGGTGTGGGTATCACCCGTGTTGCTGCTGCTGTGTTGCGCGACGGGCGTGTTCTCGAACGCGATCGGCTACGGCATCGACCAGTTCGTGATGCGCCGTATCCCGATCCGGCGCTTCAGCGTGCTACTCGCCACGCTGCCGGTGACGGCCGTGTTCATCGGTTGGCTGACGCTCGGCCAGCAACCAGGGACTCTCGACTTGGCAGGCATCGCTCTCGTGCTGGTCGGCGTGGCGATCCAGGAACGAGACGAGATCGTCGGCCTCCCCGAACCCGGCTGACGACGACCACGCCGACTACTGCGAATGCAGTACATCACGAGCCTGCGCCAGGACGATGTGCGATCACACTGCTGCGGGAGACGATGGCTGCATGATCGAAGTCACCAACCTCACCAAGCGCTACGGCCCCACCACCGCCGTCAGCAATCTCTCTTTCACGGTTCAACCCGGGATCGTCACCGGCTTCCTCGGGCCGAACGGCGCCGGGAAGTCGACCACGATGCGGATGATCCTCGGGCTCGACCGGCCGACCAGCGGAACCGCAACGGTCAACGGCCGCCGGCTCGATCAACGGCCGGCTCCACTCACCGAACTCGGCGCCCTGCTGGAGGCCAAGGCGGTGCACCCCAAGCGAAGTGCCCGCAACCATCTTCGTGCACTGGCTGCCTCGACCGGGATCTCCGATCGTCGCGTCGACGAGGTGCTCGACATCGTCGGGCTCAGCGACGTCGCCCGTCGTGCGGCCGGTGACTTCTCGCTCGGGATGAGCCAGCGGCTCGGTATCGCGTCGGCGCTGCTCGGCGACCCATCGACCGTGATGTTCGACGAACCGGTCAACGGGCTCGACCCAGAGGGTGTGCTGTGGATCAGGCACCTGCTGCAGGACCTCGCCGCCGACGGCCGCACGGTTCTGGTCTCGTCACACCTGATGAGCGAGATGGCACTCACCGCCGAACACTTCGTGATCATCGGTCGCGGCGAGATGATCGCCGACGTCACCTCCTCCGAGCTCGACACAATGGGCCGCCGGGCGAGCGTGTTCGTTCGGTCCGACGACAGCCACCGGATGCGCTCGCTCCTCACACGGGACGAACGTCACGGTCGCAGGCGAGGCTGACGATGCACTCTCGGTGACCGGGATGGACAGCACGGAGATCGGTCGCATCGCCGCCGACGCCGGCATTGCACTGTCCGAGCTGACCAACCGTCGCAGCACCCTCGAACAGACGTTCATGGACCTCACGGCAGGCTCAGTCGAGTACAGCGCCCACAGTGTCTCGGCGGCAGCGTGATGTCCATCACCGTCGACCTCCGCAACAGCCCGCAATCCCCGCTCCTCGACCAGAAGGCAACCACCATGAGCATCACCACCGCAATCGCCCCGACCGACGCGTTCCAGACAGAAACCACGACCGACCCGACCTCTGGCACCGACGATTCCAGCGCATACCGAGTAACGCTCGGACGGGTGGTGTCGTCGGAGTGGTTGAAGTTCCGTACCGTCCGATCGAACACGATCGCGCTCGCCTCGGCCGTCGTTGCGGCGGTCGGATTCGGCGCTCTCTTCTCGTCGCTCGCCGGCACCGATGAAGGGCCGAGGCGTCTTGCCGACAACGCCTTGTCACTGACGCTGGCCGGATTCCAGGTCAGCCAGCTGATCATCGCCATCCTCGGCGTCGCGATCGTGGCCGGCGAGTACCAGACCGGCCTGATCCGTACCTGGTTCGGCGCCGCCCCCGACCGGCTCCGAGTACTGATCGCCAAGGTCGGCGTGTTCGGCAGCGCCACATTCGCGGCGATGCTCGTCGCTGCGTTCGCAGCCTTCTTCGCCGGACAGGCCCTGCTCCCCGCCTCGTGGACGGCGCTTGCGATCACCGACGACGGAGTCCTCCAAGCGCTGATCGGCACCGCGTTCTACGCCGCCAGCATCGGCGTGATCGGAGTCGGTCTCGGCTTCCTGCTGCGCAGCACCGCTGCCGGCGCAGGCGCCGTCGTCGGCACCCTGATGATCGCCCCGCTGCTCGTCAGCCTGCTCCCCAGCTCGATCGGCGACCCGCTCGGCAAGATCCTGCCGAGCAACGCAGGCACCGCGATGACCGGCGTCGAATCCACCACCGAGCTGCTGTCTGCCGGGTGGGGGTTCGTCGTGCTGATCGGCTGGGTGCTCGCGATCGTCGGTGCCGCCGCCGTGTCCCTGCGCCGCCGTGACGCCTGAACCGAGCAACGTCGGCGCTACCGTCGACCGGATGGACGACCAGCCGCATCCCGACGGGGTGCGGCTGTCGCCGTGGCGGGTTCCGAGTTGGCTGATCGATGCCGCCCTGATCGGACTGATCGTGATCGGATTCCTCCGGCGGTCCTTCCACGATGGCGGGGGCGGGTTCGACACCTCTGAGTGGGTCGAAGTAGCGATCGGCATCGTGCTGCTGCTCTCGCGACGCCGGTTCGCACTGCCATCTCTGGCGGTCGCAGTGATCGCCATGGCGGTGCTGTCCACAGTTGCCGATCGCCCGAACCTGCTGATGCCGGTGACAGTGGTGCTGTTGTTCACCGTCGGACTCGACCACGAACGACGTGTCGCGGTCACCGCAGGCGTTGTCACCACCATCGCGTTCGCCGTGCTCGTGATCGCCCTGCTGCAAAACGGCGACATCGGTGGCGCAGGCCTCGCCGCAATCGCCTGGCCCGGCTTCGCGATCGCCGCGGGTGCCGCGATTCGCACCACACGCGAGAACATCGCAGCAGCTCGGGAGCGTGCTCTTCGCGCCGAACAATCTCGCCAACTCGAAGCTCGCCGCCAGGTCGTCGAGGAACGGCTGCGGATCGCCCGCGACGTACACGATCTGGTCGCCCACCACATCGCCGTCATCAACGTGCAATCGGGCGTGGCCGGTCATCTCCTCACGTCCGACCCCGCTGCGGCGTCGGACGCACTCGACGTCGTCCGTGGTGCCGCCGCGACCGTCGTCGACGAACTGGGTGAGCTGCTGGGGGTGCTGCGAACACGCGACGATGCCGGCGAACCCACGGCTCCGACTCCCGACCTGGAAGCGATCGCCGACCTGATCTCTTCGTTCGCTACCAGTGGGCTGGTCGTCGAACACGAGACGTCCGGCACCGCGCGCCGGCTCACCCCATCGGCAGAACTCGCCGCCTACCGCGTGGTGCAGGAGGGCCTGACCAACGCCCACAAGTACGGCGACGGCAGGGCCACCGTCTCGCTCGCGTTCGAACCGGCCTGGCTGCGGGTGCGAATCACCAATCGGGTCGGCAGCCATGCCACCTCTGGCAACGGCTTCGGCCTGGTGGGCATGCGCGAACGGGTCGAGGCCGTTGGAGGGTCACTCGTGATCGATGCCGACGGGCCTGGTCCTGAGTTCCGCCTCGAAGCCATGCTTCCGACCAAGGAGTCAGCGTCGACATGACCGCAGCCGACAACGGAACCAGCCACGGTGTGATCCGCGTCGTGCTCGCCGATGATCAGGCGCTGATTCGCGCCGGCTTCCGAGCCCTGATCGACAGCGCCCCCGACCTCACCGTCGTCGGAGAGGCCGCAGACGGCCAGGCCGCGATCGACCTGCTGCGAGCCGAGCGGGCCGATGTCGTATTGATGGACATCCGGATGCCGGGGCTGGACGGACTGGCGGCGACCCGAGAGATCTGCGCCGACGACGACCTGGCCGGTGTCAAGGTGATCGTGCTCACCACGTTCGAACTCGACGAATACGTCGTCCAAGCCGTGCAGGCCGGTGCGAGCGGGTTCCTCGGGAAGGGTGTCGAACCGGTCGAACTGCTCGACGCGATCCGTGCAGTCGCAGCAGGCGACGCGCTGCTCTCGCCGAAGGCGACACGGGCGCTGCTCGCCCGGTTTGCCGACACCGCCATGGTCGGCCTCGACACAGGCGCACTCGAGGCGCTCACCGAGCGCGAACGGGAGATGACGGCGCTGGCGGCGCACGGCCTCTCGAACGACGAGATCGCCGAGCGGGCGTTCCTGTCCCCACTCACCGTCAAGACCCATCTCAACCGGGCGATGATGAAACTGGGCGTTCGGGACCGTGCCCAGCTGGTCGTGCTGGCATATCGAACCGGGCTCGTGCGGCCCGGCGACTCGCTCTGACCCGCTGCCGTCAGACGGCGCCGATCGTGGTGCGGTGCAACAGCCGGTCGTGGCCGTCGTAGCCGCCGGTGGCGCAGTGCAGCACCGAGCGGTTGTCCCACATCACCAGCATCTCGGGCTGCCAGCGGTGCCGGTACACGAACTCGTCCCTGGTCTGCCACTGGTACAACTCGATCAGCAGGTCCCGCGACTCCTCATCGGGCATGCCCTCGATGCCGATGATGTAGCCGAGGCAGCTGAACAGACCGAGCCGGCCGGTCTCGGGGTGCTCGCGGATGACCGGGTGGAGATGCGTCGCCGAGGCTGTGTCAGAGGGCCGGATATCCATGCTGCGGTCGGTCTGCTGATCAGCCTCACCGTACGAACCGGTCGGGGCATAGGCCTCACGTGCTGAGTGCACGGCCATCCGGCCCTCCAGTCGCGACCGTAGGGCGCCTGGCATCGCGTCGAGGGCGGCGTGCTGATCGGCGAACAGCGTGTCGCCGCCGGTCGGCGGGATCGTGATGCCATACAGACACGTACCCGAGGGCGGGCAGGCCTGGAAGCTCCAGTCGCTGTGGAAGGTCTGGGCGAACAAGGGCGCCGTCTCGTCGGCACGACGGCTGATCGCGATCACATGTTGGCGACCCTCGATGGGGGCGATGAACGGGTCGTCACCGAACGTTCCGAGACACAGCGTGAAGCGCTCGAGGTCGTCATCGGTCATCGCCTGACCAGGGAAGGCGACGACGTGATGCCGGAGCCAGGCCGCCCGGATCTCGGCAACGGTCTCGGTGTCGAGCGGCGCTGCCAGGTCGACCCCCGTGATCGTCGCCCCGCACACCTGCCCCGACGGTTCCACCTGGATGCCCATGGTACGAACGTACTGCGGCGGCTACGTTCGCGCCGATGGGGACCATCGACCGCCGCCTCGACGAGCTTGGGCACATCCTGCCGCCACCGTTGATCCCACCGCCGGGGATCGTGCTGCCGTTTCGGTTCGTACGGATCGTCGGCGATCGGGCGTGGGCGGCGGGCCACGGCCCACAGGCACCCGACGGGTCGATCGCTCACCCGCTCGGCAAGGTCGGCGGCATCGTCACCGAGCAACAGGCCTACGAAGCGGCTCAGCTGACGGCCCTGTCGATGTTGGGCAGCCTGCAACGGGCGCTGGGCAGTCTCGATCGCATCACAGCGTGGACCCGCGTGTTCGGCATGGTCAATGCCGTTCCAGGGTTCAGCCGTCAGCCGAACGTGATCAACGGCTTCTCCGACCTGATCCTCGACGTGTTCGGTCCGGAGATCGGCGCCCACAGCCGCAGCGCGGTCGGCATGGCCGACCTCCCGTTCCAGATCCCCGTCGAAGTCGAAGCAGAACTACTGATCTCTTCGTGACGGCGAGTCAGGTGGCGACGCTGAGGCGCTGACGAGCGTTGTTGCCAAATGGGCAACGAGCGAGTTCAGCAACGCAGCGAGGTCGTCAGCTGGCCGTCGTCACGGGGGCGCAGAGGCCTTCGAGGTCTTGCACGACGATCTTGTCGCGGTTGTCGTACGTGACCTCGTTGGCGGGGTCGGGGCGCAGGTTGAACACCCGGAACTCCATCTCGGTCGTGTCGACGCTGAGGATCCGGCCGATCAACGGCTCTCCGAGCCCGAGGATCACCTTGATCGTCTCGAGCGCCTGGATCGATCCGATGATGCCCGGCAGTACACCGAGCACGCCGGCCTCGGCGCAGCTCGGGGCGAGCTCGGCGGGCGGCGGCTCGGGCACCATGTCGCGGTAGGTCGGGCCCTCGGTCGGGTGGAACACCGACACCATGCCCTCGAACCGGAAGATCGATCCGTGCACGACCGGAATGCCGAGCTTGACGCTGGCATCGTTGAGCAGGTAGCGGCTGGGGAAGTTGTCGGCGCCGTCGACGATCACGTCGTACCCGGCGATGATGTCCATGATGTTGGAGGCGTCGAGCCGGGTGTCGTAGGTGACGACATCGACGTCGGGGTTGAGCATCGTCAGCGTCTTCTTGGCCGAGTCGACCTTGCGATCACCGATCCGGTCGATGTTGTGCAAGATCTGGCGCTGCAGGTTGGAGGCGTCGACGTCGTCCATGTCGACGATGCCGATCGTGCCGACGCCGGCGGCGGCGAGATACAGGGCGGCCGGCGAGCCGAGCCCACCGGCACCGAGCATCAAGACCTTGGCGTCGAGCAACCGCTTCTGGCCCTCGATCCCGACCTCGGGCAACAACAAGTGGCGCTTGTACCGATGCATCTGCTCGGGAGTCAGCGAGACAGGCTGCTTCCACAGACGGCCCTCGTCCTTCCATCGCCCGAAGCCGCCTTCCATCGACTCGACCGTGTCGTAGCCGAGCTCGGTCATGGTCTTGGCTGCGAACACCGACCGCACCCCAGCGGCGCAGTAGATGACCACCGGCGCCGTCTTGTCGATGATGCGGGCCTCGATCTGAGACTCGAGATGGCCGCGCGGAATGTGGATCGCGCCGTCGAGGGCGCCCTCTTGGTACTCGTCGGGTTCGCGGACGTCGAGCACGACATACCCAGCGGCGATGTGGTCGGCAGCGGTTGCGGTGGAGACCTCGAGGACCTCGGCCCTGGCGGCCGACAGCAGATCACGAAACGTTGGCATAGGCGCTAAAACCTACCAACACGGTCAGGTATTCCCTGACGACGTCGGACGGGCAATTCCGAGGGTCGCGCCGAAGGGTCGGTGTGCGTCAGAACTCGCCGCTCGAGATGAACGTGTCGGCGGCAACGACGAGCGCCTCGAGGTCAGCATCCGTCACCGCCTGGAACTCGAGCAGAATCACCTGGTCAACGGCTTCGATCGACACCGCCACCAGCCTCACGTACGTGGCCCCCGGGCCCCCGCAGCCTTCGTAGTGGTCGGTCTCGCCGACGTACAGTCCGTCGTCGTACGGCAGGCGTTCAGACGAGGTGCAGTCCTCCAGGAACTCCGTCTCGAACGAGTCGAGATAGGCCTCCGTCGTTTCGTAGACGTCGAGCGCCGTCCGTGACACCCCGATGAAGATGCCAGGTGCTGTCCAGCCCTCGCTCCACGCAACGCGATCCGGCGTCGCCGAGATCGCCGGTCCCCGCACCCTCGTTCCACGACGTTCCGAGCACGTCGATCGCCCACTCGGTCGGCACATCGACGGTGATCGTGCCGGTGTCGTCGAAGATCGAGACGTAGTCGGCGTATCCGGTTGAGCCATCAGGGTCGCCCCCTTGCGGGCGCACGGGTCTGCTGCTTGCGCCGATCGTTGGTCGTGCTCGAACCCATTGCGCATCGATGTTATTCGACGCCCGTCTGTCTCAAGTTGCATACGAATTCAGCCGATTACATGACATGGCAGGGACCGACATGAGCGGCCAGGAGCTGCTTGCCGAACAGCGTGGGCTGCGAAACAGCCTCGTCCAGCTGTTCCGCGCGATCACCGGTCTCGGGGTGTCGTACCTCGCTGCACGTCGCATCACGGACGTCATGTTCGACATCCGCCCGGTCGACGTGAACCGGCTCATCGCCGAGGTGATCGTCTTCCTGCTGGTCGCCTCGATTGCCCTCACGATCTCGAACGTCATCCCGATCCGGAGAGCCCTGGCGCGGATCGCAGACGTTGTCGACGAGAACGAACGCATGTTGCGCGAGCAGAGTCGGACGCAGAGCTTCCACCGCGACGTGCACAACGTGTTCGAGATGGCAGAACATGAATCGGAGCTGTATTTCGTCGCCTCCGGTGCGTTGTCGAAAGTCGACGACGTCCACGCTGAGATCCTGCTCGCCGACGCCAGCCGCGCACACGTCCATCGCTCGGTCGTCGCGACCGGCCGGGACGCGCCCGGCTGCGGCGTCACGACGCCAGGGAGCTGCCCGGCAGTTCGCAGCGGCCAGACGTTGAGTTTCGACGACCCGAACGGGTTCGCCTCCTGTCCACGGCTCCGCGAGCGTGAGTTGCCGGTCGGCACTGTTGCGACGTGCGTCCCGATCAACATTCTCGGCGCCCCGACCGCCGTCATGCACTCGGTCTACGAGCAGACTGACAACGAACAGGCACTGCGCGAGAAAACCGCCCACCTCGAAGGCATCAGCATCAGCTTCGGCACACGGCTCGGCATGCTGCGCGCGATGGCGCAGTCCCAGTTGCAGGCGGACACCGATCCGCTGACGGGACTGCTCAACCGACGGGCGATGGAGAACAAGATCCGCCAGCTTCGCTCCGATGGTGCCAGCTTCGCGTTGGCGATGGCCGATCTCGATCACTTCAAGCAATTGAACGACACGTTCGGCCACGACACGGGCGACCGGGCCCTGCGCCTGTTCTCCAGGATCATGAGCAACGCGGTGCGCGATTCCGACATCGTCTCCAGGCACGGCGGCGAGGAATTCGTGATCGTGCTGCCCGGCGCCGACGTGGCCTCGGCAGCGCCCGTCCTGCACCGCATCCGCTCGATGCTCAAGGAGTCGATCGGTTCCGCTCAGGTGCCGCCGTTCACGGTGAGCATCGGTCTCGTCGACTCGACCTGGAGCAACGACCTGTTGTCACTGCTTCGATCGGCGGATCGGGCGCTCAACGAAGCCAAGGATCAGGGTCGTGACCGTGTGATCATCGATCACGCCAAAGAGATCCCGGAGACATCGTCGATCCGGCATCACTCGATCCGGCATCACTCGATCCGGCACCGACCGATCCGGCACCGCCGGAGCTGCCGGCACCCGTCGTCGGTACCTCGTTGAGCTGATCCGAGCGACCGCGATCAGCGATCGCACCCGACGAGTTGCGGCAGGATGCTGCCGATCTGACCGGTCAGCAGATGGTCGGCGTGGCGATCCATCTCGGTCGGCTGACCGTTCACGATGACGATCACCGCACCATTGCGTTTGGCGATCGGGACGCAGTTGGCGGCCGGATAGACGCTGAGTGTCGAGCCGACGGCCAACAGCACGTCGCACTCCTCGCTGACTCGCATCGCTCTGTCGATCACCTCGGGAATCAGCGACTGGCCGAAGCTGATCGTGTCGCTCTTGAGGATCCCCCCGCACACCAGGCAGGGTGGGTCGGCCTCGCCGGAACGAACCCGGTCGAGCGTCTCGCGCATCGGGCGCCGGTCCGAACAGTCCCAACAACGCGTCCACCGCACCGTTCCGTGTACCTCGATCACCTTCTCAGGGTCGTGGCCGGCTTCCTGATGCAACCCGTCGACATTCTGGGTGACCACGGCATGCAGACGACCTCTGCGTTCGAGTTCGACGATGCAGGTGTGGCCTCGGTTGGGCTCGGCAGTCCAGACCGGCGTGTCGAGCCGACTCAGCCAGGCAGCCTTGCGAACCTCCGGGTCGGCAAGATAGTTCTGGATGTTGGCCGACTTCTCGGCACCGGGATTGCGGGTCCAGATGCCCTTCGGGCCGCGGAAGTCAGGGATGCCGGAGTCGGTCGAGATGCCGGCACCGGTCAGCACAACGATCCGTTCGGCCACGGCGACGCTCTCTGCAGCAGCCACGACACCGACGGGAACACGATCCATGAACCGATTGTTGCGCATCGGAGTCGGCCGCGCCCGAATGGGCGAACATCTCGATTCCCTTCCAGAAGGTTGCCACAACCGTTCCGCCCGCAAGACGGCGGCTCGTCTAACCGTCCGCTTCCTCCGGCTCGATGCGTCGGACGATCCCCTGCAGCAGGCGCCCGAGGATGTCCGCACCGGTGATGATCCGCTTGCTGTCCGGCGCCCAGAACAGGATGACGTCGTGATCGATCACGCGATCGTTGCGGTGTTCGGCGTCGACGACGAACTGGTCGAGCACGTTCTCGATTGTGTCATCCGGGTCGGCGACGATGATCGGCCGGTGCGCGAAGTCGTACACGTCCAGGTCAGCGCGGTCGGCGAAGAGTTTGAAGACGAACGCCTCGGCATCGAGCACCAGCAACGGATCGCCGTTCTCGTCGGTGAGCACGATCCACTTCTTGTTGATCCCCTTCAGGCGCTCGATGAACGCAGCACCCTCCGCGGTCTCCAAGTCCGGGATCAGCGGGAGGTCGAGCTTCGACGGCAGCTGGAAGATTGTCTCCGGGTCGAGTGGGCCCCCCTCGCGCGAGACAAGGCGGTCATCGAGATCGAGGAAGTTCAGCGCACCGCGCCCCTCGGCGGCGCCGATCTCCGAGTCGGCCTCGATGATGTGTTTCTGCAGAATGATCTCGACATCGCGCTCGCGCATGAAGTTCGGGCCTTCCGGTCCGACCCAGCCGTCGAGTATCAGCGAGCTCGGTTTGGCGACGGGGAACAACAGGACCTGGTAGATCCTGATGATCGGCGCAAGCAGCGAACCCATTCGTGTCGCGTGGCGCGAGAAGTACGCCTGTGGCCCGATTTCGCCGAAGATCGTGATGCCGACGGTGGAGAACACGAAGCCGCCGACGCCGGCGAGCACGGACTCGCTCAGTAGCGCCAGCAGCACGTTGACACTGACATTCCCCCACAGGATCGTGCACAGCAGGAAGTTGGCGTCGCCGCGCAGCTTGAGGATGCGCAAGGCGGCGGCGTTGTCCTGCTCGGCTTCAGCCTCGAGCCGCAAGCGGCTGACGGAGAAGAATGCCAGATTGAGGCCGGAGAACATCGCCGACTGGCTGAGGCAGAATGCGATCCCTATCCAGGTGGCGATTTCCGTCGTAGGCATCTGGTCGCGTGGCCCGCGGGAGTCACATCAAGTCTGCTCCAGCCGGACACGAAAGGTTATCACATCTGGCCGCTGTGTCGGAAGCGGACGCTGGGCGTGCCGAGGGAACTTCAGCCTGCGCCAACGAAGGGCCCATTGACTCTGCCCGCCGAGACAACGGTCGGCTTCGACGCCGGCTTCACCGGCGGGCTGAACTGCGCGGTCACATTCCGTTTCGAACACCTTGCAGCCCACACTCCGTTCGACCGACTTCCCTCCCTGCCGTTCGAGCAAACCGGAGAACACGTTGGACCCCACGACCCTGATTCCGTCCCCCGCCATGATCCGCCCATGGATCGACCCGATCGTCGATGAGCGCGGCCACGACCCGCGCAGCGCCTACGTCGAGCGCTACTGGCTGGGTGTGATCGGCCCGACCGCCACCTGGATCATGCGGCGCCTCGCGGCCGGGTTCGATGCCGAGCCGGCCGGCTTCTCGCTCGACCTCGAACACACCGCTTCGACGATGGGGCTCTCGTTCTCGAAGGGCCACAACTCACCGTTCGGCAAGGCACTCCACCGCTGCGTGATGTTCGGATTGGCCCGGCCGCTCAGCGACGGCTTCGCAGTTCGACGACGTTTTCCGTCCGTCGCTCAACGCCACCTCAAGCGCCTGCCGATCGACTTGCAGTCGACCCACGAGGAATGGGCGCGGCGGGCAATCCGCCTGTCGCAGTCGGACATCCAGGCGCCGGGCATCGGCCGCAGCGCCTAGGACGCAGAGGCGAAGTTGGTGGCGAGATCGATCAACAACCGGGTGCCGAAACCGGTGGCACCCTTGGACTTCCACCCCGCGTCGCTGTCGACGTTCATCGTGCCGGCGATGTCGAGATGCGCCCACGGCACGTCGCCGACGAACTCGGACAGGAAGATCGCCGCCGTGGTCGCACCGGCGTACGGCCCACCGATGTTCTTCATGTCGGCGACCACGGAGTCGAGCAGCTTGCGATAGCGATCCTTGGCGAGCGGAAGCTGCCAGACCGGCTCGTCGGTTGCCTCGGCGGAGGCCTTGACCTGCTCGATCAAGGCGTCGTCGGACCCGATCACGGCGGCGAAGTCGCTGCCGAGCGCTGCCATGGCGGCACCCGTGAGGGTGGCGATGTCGATGATCGCATCGGGCTGCGACTCAGCTGCCAGCGACAGACCGTCGGCGAGGATCAGACGACCCTCTGCGTCGGTGTTGTGGATCTCGACCGTCTTGCCGTTGCGGATCGTCAGCACGTCGCCCAGCTTCATCGCCGACCCCGATGGCATGTTGTCGGTGCACATCAGCCACGCCGTGACCTGATTACGGCAACCCAGCGCCTTGAGCGATCCCATCGTGGCCAAGACGGCGGCAGCCCCCGACATGTCCATCTTCATCAGGGCATGCATCGGGTTGCTGGGCTTGAGGCTGATGCCCCCCGAGTCGTACATGACGCCTTTGCCGACCAGCGCCAGGTGAGCCTTGGGGTTGCGCGGGGTGTAGCTGAGCTTGATCATGCGGGGCGGCTCGCTCGAGCCGGCGTTGACACCGAGCAAGCCGCCCATGCCGAGCACCGCCAACTGGTCCTTGTCGAACACCTCGATCGCCAGACCCGACGAAGCGGCCAGCTCTCGCGCCTTGGCAGCGATTCCCTTTGCCGTCAGGTGGCTCGGTGGCGTGTTGGCCAGATCCCGGGCGAGCTGCGCCGCCCGAGCCGTGGTCACGCCGCGCCCGGCACCCTTGCCGGCAGCCTTGTCGTGCTTGCCGGACACCACCAGAACGACCGAATCGAGCTCGACGCCATTCGTCGGGTCGGTCTTCAACCCGACGTAACGATGCCGGGCCAGCAAGATACCTTCCGTCACCACCTGGGCGGCGACCGTCGCATCGAGCGAGGAACCGTCGGCCAGATTGGTCGCCAGCGCGCGACGCTTGGCGGCCGCCCTGGCGAATGCCGCGGCAGCGTCTCGCAACTGGTTTGCCGATGGGTCGTCGCCCACACCCACCGCCACGAACATCGGCCCCTCACGACTGGGCACGGCCAAGGTCTGGCCGACGGCGCCGGTGAATCCGTGCGACTCGAGCGCCGCCCGATTCAGTCCCAGTTGCCGCGCAACCGGCCCGGCCGTTCCGACCGCGAGCCCGATCGCATCGGCAGCGGGCGGGGCGGATCGGGCGACGGATACGGACGGAGCGAGCTCTGGCATTTCGACAGTCTGGCGCGCGACGCATCGGCTGCCACCCGGCATCGCCGGGCACAACCCCGATACGGTGACGTTTGTCACCTTCGAGGTGATCTTTGTTAGGGTCGCGGATCGCTCGAACCAGCCACCGGTT
This sequence comes from uncultured Acidimicrobiaceae bacterium, assembly GCA_963722635.1. Taxonomy (GTDB): domain Bacteria; phylum Actinomycetota; class Acidimicrobiia; order Acidimicrobiales; family Ilumatobacteraceae; genus Ilumatobacter. The sequence continues at coordinate 87,708 of CAVRNX010000016.1, read as the reverse complement.
GGCACACAGCGTGAACAAACCCGGACCCGACCGAACGGTCGGCACCCGACACATCTCAGGAGGACATATGACCCGCAAGGGCAGCATCAAGCGTTGGCAGCGTGCCGCAGGCGCCGTCGCAGTATTGGCACTCGTCGCCGGAGCGTGCAGTGGTGACGACGACTCGGCCGACGAACCAGCCACCGACGAACCAGCCACCGACGAACCAGCCACCGACGAACCAGCCACCGACGACACCGTCGATGTCGCTCAGGGTGGCGGCGTACTCGACGCCGTGATCGGCCGCGACGTGCTCAACTGCGGTGGCAACAACGGCCTCGCCGGTTTCGGCAGCATCGATGCCGAAGGCGACTTCACCGGCTTCGACATCGACTTCTGCCGCGCCGTGGCCGCCGCCGTGCTCGGTGACGCCACCAAGGTCGACATCAAGCCGCTCGAGGCGGCCGAGCGCTTCCCGACCCTCCAGTCGGGCGCGATCGACGTGTTGATCCGCAACACCACCCGCACCGCCAGCCGTGACGGCGCCGAGCAGGCGACGTTCCTGCACACGACGTTCTACGACGGCCAGGGCTTCATGGTGAAGGCCGACAGTGGCATTGCCTCGCTCGACGACGTCGCCAACGCGACGATCTGTGTGCAGACCGGCACCACGACGCTCACCAACCTGAACGCCGTGCTCGGCGACATGGGGATTCCGTTCACGCCGGTCGAGTTCGCCTCCAACGAAGAACTCAACCCGGCGTTCCAGGCCGGCCAGTGCGAGGTGTGGACGTCCGACGCATCGCAGCTCGCTTCGTTTGCAGCCGGCATGGAAGTCGAAACGGCGATCCTGCCCGAGATCATCTCGAAGGAGCCGCTCGGACCCGCCGTTGCCGATGGCGACAGCCAGTGGGCGCAGATCGTCGACTGGGCCACCATGGCCACCGTTCAGGCGTGGGAACTGGGTATCACCCAGGACAACGTCGACACCTTCCTGACCAGCGAGGACTCCGGCATCCTGACCTTCCTCGGTCAGCCGTCAAACCGACGACGACGGCAACACCGCCGTCAAGGATCTCGGTCTCGGCATGCCTGCCGACTTCGCCTACCAGGTGATCAAGCAGGTCGGCAACTACGAGGAGATCTTCGAGCGCAACCTCGGCCCGCTCGGCCTCACGCTGCCCGGCAGCCCGAACGACCTGTGGACCAACGGTGGTCTGCAGTACACACCGCCGTTCCGTTGATCGACACGAACTCCCGATGAGTTCATGAATACTGGAGGGGCGGCGCCCGGCGCGTCGCCCCTCCGATCAACGACGAGGCCTCTGGGGGTGCCCGCATGATCATCGCTCTACTGTGGATTCTGACGATCAGCGTCGTCGCGACGCTGCTGTTCGTCTTCGGACGATTGCTGTACGACGTGTATCGCGTCGTCAAGCAGCGCCGTTACGACAAGTCGAACGACCAGCTCGCCCCGCTGTGGCGAGACACCAAGGTGATCGCGATCGCCGCACAGGTGGTCTTCGTGGTCGTCATGGCAGCGATCTTCTGGTACCTGTGGTCGAACTTCATCGACCGCACGACCGCGATCGGCCTCAAACTCAACTTCGATTTCCTCGACCAACCCGCCGGCATCAGCATCGCCGACAACCCGATCACACCCGCCGACACCGTCGCCGAGGCGATCGCAGCCGCCTTCGGCAACACGATCCGGGTCATCATCATCGGGATCCCGCTGGCGCTGATCCTCGGCACGTTGATCGGTATCGCACGTCTCTCGTCGAACTGGTTGCTCAGCAAGCTGGCGACCGGATACGTCGAGTTCTTTCGCAACATCCCACCGCTGGTCGTGATCGTGTTCGTGTGGTCGGCGGTGTACCTCAACGGCTTTCCATCCGCCCAGGAGGCGTGGCGACCGGTCCGCGGCTGGTTCATCTTCAACAACTCACGATTCGCCTTCCCGTCGATCGAAGGCCAGGACAACTTCGCCGCCTTCCGGTTGATCGTGTTGTTCGCCGTGATCGCCTCGATCGCCGTCGCGATCTGGCGGACACGGGTGTTCAATGCCACCGGCCATCCCCACCACCGGGTGCTGTGGGGCACGGGCACCGTGGTCGGGATCAGCCTGGTCGGGTTCGCCGTGTTGGCCGGCCCGGTGGCGATGTCGAAGCCGATGCTCGACGAGGCCGGCCGGGTCTACGAAGGCGGGATCCGGATGCAGATGCCGTATGCGGCGCTCACCACGGCGCTCGTGCTGTACACCGCAACCCACATCGCCGAAATCGTGCGCGGCAGTATCCAGGCCGTCAGCAAGGGTCAGGTCGAAGCGTCCGAAGCGCTCGCTCTCAGCGGCTTCCAGCGCTACCGGTTCGTGATCCTGCCGCAGGCGATGCGGATCGCCTTTCCGCCCTTGATCAACCAGTTCCTCAACTTCTCGAAGAACTCATCGTTGGCGCTGCTGATCGGGTTCGCCGAGACGACCTCGGTCATCAACAACCTGGTCGGCCAGTCGCAACCGGTTCCACAGCTGATCCTGATCCTGATGCTGCTGTATCTCGTGATCTCGCTGGTCCTCTCCGCGATCGGCAACTTGATCAACCGCCGACTCCAGATCGTGGGGCGCTGACATGAGTACCGAGATCCACCTCGACGCCGACGGTGTGCCGATCGTGATCGACCCGCGCCCCGATCATCGTCCGCCCAAGCTCTCACCGGCCGCCTGGGCGAAGGAGAACCTGTTCGATTCGATCACCAACTCGGTGATCACCGTGGTGTTCGGTGCGATCGCCGTCGCAGTCGGCCTGTTCGGGTTGACCTGGATCCTCGACGCCGATTTCAACATCATCCGCGCCAACCTGCGGCTGTTCATGGTCGGCCAGTTCCCGAAAGACGAGCTGTGGCGACTGTGGGTTTCGGGCTACATGATCCTCGGGGCGATCGGCCTCGTGTCGGGGGCACTCGCCCACAACGCCCACGAAGTGGCGACCGAGCAGGGTGTGCCTGCCGACAAGGAGTCACTCGTCGGCCTGGCTCGCAGGTTCTGGGCGCTGCTCGCGGTGATCGTGTTCTTCGTCAGCTTCGCACGCACCGCACTCCCCTACATCGGCATCGCTGCGGCGTTCGTGCTCGTGATCGCCAGTCGTGAGCTCGGTTGGCGTATGCCTGGCGCGATTCGCCGGCGGGCCGTATTCATCGGCTCGGTGCTGGCGATCACGTCGATGCTGGTGCTGGCCGGCACCTCCAAGCTCGGCGGCATCACGCTCGGGTTGGTCGCCTTCGTCTGGGCAATCAGCGAGATGGGTCACCGCGACGCCCCGACCACTGCGGCCGGCCGGCTGGTGAAGTGGGCGATTCCGTTGGCGGTGGCGATCGCCGTGTACGTGCTCGTCGTCGTCATCCCGTTCGACGGGTTCGGGTGGGAGGACTGGGGCGGGCTCCACATCACGCTGTTCACGGCCGTCGTCGGTATCGCGCTCGGCATGCCGTTCGGCATCCTGCTCGCACTCGGACGACAGTCCGAGCTGCCGGTGATCAAGACCGCGTCGGTGCTGTTCATCGAGTTCGTCCGCGGCGTGCCGCTGATCTCGCTGCTGCTGTTCTCGAGCCTGATGCTGCCGTTCTTCCTGCCGATCGACTTCGAGCGACCGGCCGATCTCACGCTGGCGATGATCGTGATCATGGGGTTCAGCGCCGCCTACATCGCCGAGATCGTGCGTGGCGGCCTGCAAGCCGTTCCGAAGGGCCAGACCGAGGCCGCCCAGGCGCTCGGGCTGTCGCCGGGCACGATGCAGCGCCTGATCGTGCTGCCGCAGGCGCTGCGGGCCGTCATCCCGGCGATGGTCGGCCAGTTCATCTCCCTGTTCAAGGACACCAGCCTGCTGGTCGTCATCGGCGTCCTCGAGTTCCTCGACGTCGCGCTCGGTCGCCAACAACCAGACCGCAGTTCCTCGGCAAGGGGCTCGCCGATGTCACGCTACGTGTTCGTGGCGATCGGCTACTGGGCGTTCGCCTACACGATGTCGAAGGAGAGCCGCCGGCTCGAGCGCCAAGCTCGGAGTGGGCACACGATGAGTCACGCCACCGACAGCACCAACCGTTCCACTCTCTCGTACAACGATTCTCACGAGGAGCACACCGCAATGAGCAACGTCTCGGTGAACGCCGACGCCACCCAGATTCTGGGTGGTACCGGCGAGGTCGATGATCGAGCTGACGGACGTCGACAAGTTCTTCGGCGACTTCCAGGCCCTCGACGACATCAACATGAAGGTCGGCAAGCAGGAGGTCGTCGTCGTGATCGGGCCGTCCGGTTCCGGCAAGTCGACGCTGATCCGCTGCATCAACCGGCTCGAGAGCACGATCGCGGGCCGATCGTCGTCGACGGCGTCGAGCTGTCCGACGACGTCCGCAACATCCAGGAGATCCGCCGCGAGACCGGCATGGTGTTCCAGTCGTTCAACCTGTTCCCGCACCTCACGGTGCTCGACAACATCACGCTCGCCCCGCGCCAGGTGCGCAAGCATGCCCAAGGCCGAGGCCGAGGCCGCGGCGATGGAGCTGCTCGAGCGGGTCAAGATCCCCGAGCAGGCCCACAAGTTCCCCGGCCAGCTGTCGGGCGGCCAGCAGCAGCGTGTCGCCATCGCCCGAGCGCTGGCGATGAAGCCGAAGGTGATGCTGTTCGACGAGCCGACCTCGGCGCTCGACCCCGAGATGATCAAAGAGGTGCTCGACACCATGAAGGACCTCGCCACCGAGGGCATGACGATGATCGTCGTGACCCACGAGATGGGCTTCGCCCGTGAGGTCGCCGACCGTGTCGTGTTCATGGCCGACGGCGCAGATCGTCGAGGTCGGCACCGCCCGAGCACTTCTTCACGAATCCGCAGGAGGAGCGCACCAAGCTGTTCCTCAGCCAGATCCTCTGAGATCGACACCTGGCCCGACCGGGCCGCCGACCGATCGGGCGTTCGAACGCGTATCGTCGTTCGGACTCATGAGCGACTCACCCATCGACGACGATCGCACCCCCACCGGTTCGGGTTTCCCGCGCTGGCTGAAGTGGGGGCTGCTCGGGGCGCTGGCGATCCTGGTGGTCGGCTACGGGTTGATCTTCCTGTACGCCAAGGTGATCAACGACAGCCCCGACGAGCTCGACCAGGCTGATCTCGATGCCGCTCTGGCGATCGACGAACCCGGTGAGGCCGCCACCGACACCACTGTTCCGTCTGACGACCGCTGCTCCGGCCGACACCGCAGCTGCTGTTGACACCGCTGCTCCGGCCGACACCGCTGCCGTCGAGGAGGCCCCACCGGCATCGCAGGCACCGGCAGCCGACGGTGGCTCGGTGTGGACGATCACCGATGCGTCCGAGCTCGGCTACCGGGTCAAGGAGGTGCTGTTCGGCGTCGACACCGAAGCGGTCGGACGCACGAACCAGATCACCGGCGCGCCTGACGATCGTCGACACGGCGGTGACCGACGCCGAGTTCGTCGTCGATGTCGCCTCGATCACCAGCGACGAGAGCAGACGCGACGGCCAGTTCCGTGATCGCATCATGTCGACCGACGAGTTCCCCGACCGCGGTGTTCACGCTGACCGAACCGATCGAACTCGGCACCGAACCGGCGGAGGGCGTCGATGTCGCCACCACTGCGACCGGCGAGCTGACCCTGCGCGGGGTCACCAACCCCGTCACCTTCGAGCTGACCGCCAAGCTCGAAAACGGCAAGATCGGTGTGCTCGGCAACATCCCGGTCGTGTTCGCCGACTACGGCATCGCCAATCCGTCGTTCGGTGGCATCACGACCGAAGACAACGGACTGCTCGAGTTCGTGCTGGTGTTCGAACCCGCCTGACCTCGACCACCCGTCCCGATCAGCCGATCACACCGGCTGGCTGCGGGCCCACGCCTCGGCCAGCGCGGCGTACCGGCCACCGGCACCGATCAGCTCGGCATGGGTACCGAGCTCGACGAGGTCGCCGTGGTCGACGACGGCGATCCGGTCGGCGCGCTGCACGGTCGAGAGGCGGTGCGCAACCACGATCGTGGTGCGGCCCTGCATCAGCCGGTCGAGGGCGTGCTCGACCAGCGCTTCGGTGCCGGGGTCGAGACTGCTCGTGGCCTCGTCGAGCACCAGCACGGCGGGGTCGACCAGTGCCGCCCGGCCGAGCGACACCAGCTGGCGTTCGCCGGCCGACAGCCGCGACCCGCGCTCGCGCACTTCGGTGGCGAGCCCCTCCGGAAATGCTTCGAATCGGTCGAGCGCATCGATCGCCCCGAGTGCTGCACGGATGTCGTCGTCGCTGGCCCCGATCCTGGCCAGCCGCAGATTGTCGGCGATCGTGCCGTCGAACAGGAAACCCTCTTGCGGCACGACGGCGACCCGATTGCGGAGCGAGTCGCAGCGACGCATCGCGCAGGTCGATGCCGGCGAACGACACCGCGCCCTGATCGGGGTCGTACAGGCGCGCCATCAGCTTGGCCAACGACGACTTGCCGGCTCCGGTGGGGCCGACCAGCGCCAAGCGCTCGCCCGCCGCCACCCGCAGTGACACGTGCTTCAGCACCGGCGCCTCGGTGCCGGGATACGAAAACGTGATGTCGTCGACGTCGAGCACGCCGTCGCGGGGTAGATCGACCGCGTCGGCGTCGCTCATCGACCTCTGGCTCGGTGTCGAGGATCTGGAACATCTTGTTGAGCGAGGCCGTGGCCGACTGGACCGTGTTGTAGAGCTGCGACAGTTGCTGCACCGGCTCGAACAGGCTCGACAGCAACAACACGACGGCGATCACGGTGCCGACCGACACCTGCCCGTTCTTCGCCAACCAGCCTCCTGCGCCGATCGCGATCGCCGTGGCGAGCACACCGCAGAACTCGACCACGCCGAAGTACCAGGTCGAGACTTTGACGCTCCGCAGGTGGGCGTCGTACAGCGCCCGGTTGGAGCGCCGGAAGCGGCGGTTCTGCTCGGGTTCGCGGGCGTAGGCCTGGATCACCCGCACCCCGGTGATGTTCTCCTGCAGCGCCGACAGATTGTCACCGATCCGCTCGCGGACGGCCAGGTAGGCCTTGTTCGACTCACGCTGGAATCGAATCGAGGCAATCGCTATGAACGGCAACACGAGCAGCGCCAGCAGCGTGAGCTGCCACGACATGATCAGCAACACCGCCAACGCCAACGTGACCAACAGTCCAGCCGAGATGAACTGCAGCAGGCCCCACTGCACGAGCTCGCTCATCGATTCGATGTCGGCCGTCATGCGCGACACCAGCACGCCGGCCTTGTTGCGGTCGAAGAAGGCCAGCGACTGGCGCTGGATGTGCCCGAACAGACGCAACCGCAGCGCCCGCAGGAATCCTTCGCCGGCGACGTTGACGTGGACGTATTGCTGGCGGCTGCCGAGATAGGCGACGATCGCCACCACGACATACAGGCCGATCGCCAGGTTGAGCGCCCCGGGATCGTCCTCACCGATGCCACGGTCGATGCCGTAGCGCAGCAGCAGCGGTCCGATCACCGCCGAACTGGTCGACATGGCGATGAACACGAGCGCCTTCAACGCCGGGCGCCGAAACGGCAGGGCGAGACGTGCCGCTCGTCGCAGCACCTGCTTGGCCTGGTCACGGTCGAGACGGTCCTCCTCGCTGACGGCATGCGACGCCCACATGTCAGTCGCCCCCTCCGCCCGACGGGGCCGGCGCCTGGGCAGCGGCCAGCACATCGCGGTACCGATCGTTGGTAGCCAGCAGCTCGTCGTGGGTGCCGACCGCTGCGACGCGGCCCTCATCGATCAACACGACGCTGTCGGCCATCGCGATCGTGCCCGGCCGATGGGCGATCACGATCGTGGTGCGACCGTGCATCACCGTCTCCATCGCAGCGCGGATCTCGTGTTCCTTCGACGGGTCGACGGCGCTGGTGGCGTCGTCGAGCACCAGCACGCTCGGGTCGCTGACGAGCGCCCTGGCGATCGCAATCCGCTGACGCTGGCCCCCCGACAGCGAGAAGCCGCGTTCACCCAGCACGGTCGAATAGCGATCCGGCAGTTCGTCGACGAAATCGGCGGCACCGGCCAGCTCGGCGGCGCGACACACGGTCTCGAAATCGGCCTCGGGGTCGGCGAAGGCGATGTTGGCCGCCACCGTGTCGTGGAACAGCAGCGTGTCCTCGAACACCAGACCGACCGACCTGCGCACGTCGTGCACCAGGCGATCCCTGATGTCGACCCCGTCGAGCTTGACCGACCCGGACTGTGGGTCGTAGAAGCGCACCAGCAACCTCGCCACGGTCGACTTGCCGGACCCGGTGGCACCGACCAGGGCGACCGACGAGCCGGCCTCGATGTCGAGCGTGAAGCCGTCGAGCACCGGTTCGGCGGGGTCGTATCCGAAGCGCACATCCTCGAAACGGATCGACCCGCCCGGTGGGCTGCCCGACCTGCGGCGCGGTCGGCGACCGGCGAATCGGGGTCGACGACCTGGGGAGTGGTGCCGAGCACGTGATCGATCCGCTCGAGCGCAGCAGCCGCGCGCTGCCCGAACGCCACCATCATGCCGATCGTGCGCAGCGGCCAGACCAGCAGCTGCACGTAGAAGTTGAACGCCACCAGCTCACCGATCGTCAGGTCCCCGTTGAGCACCCGGTGGCCGCCGATCCCCAGCACGGCGATCAGACCCGGCGGCGGGCAGTAGATCGATGAACGGCAGGTAGATCGCCCGGATCCGAGCAGCCCGCAGCGATGCAGCCCGAATCTCGTCGGCCTCGACCTCGAGCTTGTCGGCCTGCACCTGTTCGGCGCCGAAGCCTTTGATCACACGCACACCCGAGACCGTCTCTTCGACCACGGACGCCAGCTGCGCCTGTTCCTGCTGCACCTCGAGTACTGCCGGGTGGATGCGGCTCGAGAAACGGCGAGCCGTGAAGTTGACGAGCGGCAGCGGTGCCAGGGCGAACAGCGCCAACGTGGGATCGGTGCTGAACAAGATGCCGACCACCACACCGATCAAGGCGAAGTTCGACATCGTCAAGGGGATCATCACCACGAACGCCTGCACCTGGTTGAGGTCGCTCGATGCCCGGCTCATCAACTGACCCGTCTGGGCCCGGTCGTGGTAGCCGATGTGCAAGCCGAGGATGTGCTGGAGTAACTGCTCGCGCAGGCGCATCTCGGTCAGCCGGCTCTGGCTGAACGCCACGTATCGGCGGAGCGCTGTGAACGTGCCGGTCACCAGGCCGGCGCAGGCGATCAGCAACGCCCACCCCCATGCGCTGCCGGCGCCTTGGATCGCCCGGTCGATGGCGAGCCGGGTCAGTTGTGGCACCGCGACCTTGCCGGCGGTCCAGCACAGCCCGATCAAGACGCCGAGCGCGAGACCCTTCCATTGGCGTCGCAACAGCGCCACCAGTGGGCGCCACTTGTCCCACCCGGTCCGTGTTGGTATCGCCTCTCCCCCGTCAGTCACGCTTGGCTCAGGGTATCCGCGGGCCTTCCCCGAACGCCGACCGGTTGCGACCGACGCTCAGGCCAACAGATCGTGGACCCGGTCTTTGGGGCGGCCGATGATCGCCTTGTCGGCGGTGACCAACAGCGGGCGCTGCATGATCATCTTGTTGTTCACGATCACGTCGACGATCTGGTCGACGGTGGCGACATCGGCGTCGGTCAGCTCGAGCTTCTTGAACAGGCTGTCGCGCCGCACCAGGTCGGTGGCGGGGTCTTCGAGCTTGGCGATGATCTCACGCAAGGTGGCCGCGTCCGGGGGATCCTTGCGGTAGATCACGAGATCGATATCGGCACCCAGCTGCTCGGCAATGCTCACGGCATTGCTGGAGGAGTTTCAATGGGGGTTGTGGTAGATCGTCACCTGGGCCATCCACTCAACTTATCGACTGCGACACCCCGTCGGTAACGTGATCGGTACCGACTTCCCTTCGCTCACGCCACCTTCGGGTGTGCCTCCCAGCAAGGGGATTCCATGCATCTCGTCCCAGTCCACAGCCGGCTACCACGCGCCGGTATCGACCCGATCGGTGACGCCGACACCGCATTCGTCACGATCTCGATGGCAGTCCACCGGCCGCTCCGGCACGAAACCATCGTCGCCCTGCTCGACGACGATCGTTGCGGCGTCAGCATCGTCGCCGTCAGCGGCACCGACCGACACGACGCCGTGATCGACGTCGTCGAGTGCCTGCTCGAGCCACTCGTCGACAGTGCACGAATCGGCGCCCTGATCGTCGCCAGCGTGCGCCCCGGCGACGGCCCAGACCCGCACGACATCGATCGATGGCTCGAGATGAGCGACCTCGCCGAGCAGCGCTGCATCGAACTGCTGGAGTGGTTCGTGATCTCCGACGACGTCAACTGCCCTCGTGACCAGCTCGGCGAGCCACCGCGCTGGTGACGTCACGGCGCTGGGCCGGCGTCAGTCGCAGGCCGACCGCCTTGAGTCGTCGAATCACCTCGCGACTGTCGACTGCTGATGCTCCGGCGGCGATCAGACCGTCGCGATACTCCTCGGGGATGTCGTAATGGTCTCCGTGGAATCCCCGCCGTGGAATGTCGTTGGCATCTGCGAACTCGTGCAGCTCATCGAGCGACGCGTCACTCACCAGATGACACCAGCGCCGCCCTCGGTGCCACCACCGGGCCTCGTCGATCAGGATCGTCACAGCGCCGAGACTGGCACACTGGAGCGATGTCCGCCGACGACCTCGAACTGCGCATCGCCTGGGAGCAGCACCTCGGCCGGTCACCGGAGTCGATCGTGTGGTTCGAATCGGTGCTCGGCTGCTACCGCCAGGCCGGCCGCCACTACCACGGTGTCCGCCACGTCTGTTGGGTGGTGCGACATGCGACCACGCTGGCGCCTGCCACCAGCGACCTGGCGTCGGTCGTCGCAGCCGCCTTCTTCCACGATGCGGTGTACGACGCGACGCGGCACCGACAACGAGACCGGCAGCGCGCGGCTTGCGGATCGGGCGCTGCTCGAGCTCGGCTGGGCACCGAAGCGGCGCCAACATGTCTCGTCCATGATCATGGCCACGATCGACCACGACGTCGACGAAGCCGAGATCGATACACAGGTGCTGCTGGCTGCCGACCTCGCCATCCTGGCGACCGAACCAGCCCGCTACAGCAACTACGTCACCGCTGTGCGCCGAGAGTACGCCCACGTCGACGACGACCAATGGCGAGTGGGACGCTCGGCCGTGTTGCGGGGCCTGCTCGATCGCCCACACCTGTTCGCACCGGCGCTCGAACTGAGCAGCTGGGAACGGCGGGCGCGGGCGAATATCACAGCAGAACTGGCGACATTGGGCGCTTGACGGGCTCAGTCGCGGCGAACGACGCGAACCGTGCGCCGATTGCGAACCCTGATCGGAATCGCCCGTGGCGAACGTGCTGCAGCGGCAGTCAACACGGCCACCGAGGCCGTGAGTGCGAACCACATCAGCAACATCTGTCCGAGTGTACGCACATTCGTTCGATCGCGCTAGTGCACACCGGCTGTCCGGGGAATGGGGGGCTCACATCCGTACGATCGGCTCGTCGGCGATCCGATCGCTGATCAGGAACGAACTGGACCAACGTGGGCGCAGCGGGGTCCGCTCGGTCTCCCGGTCGTTCACGATCGATCGCCATTCCTCGTTGGTCAGTCTTGGTTCGGTCGACGGCCTCCAGAACTCGTAGTACGAGGGCACGTATCCGGTGGCGAGCTCGAACCGGCCGTCGCCGATCGGGACGACGACGTGGATCGTGTCGATCCGACCCGTTGCGAGCTGGAGATACTCGAACGACGTCGTGAAGATGTCGGTCACGAGCGCAGCTTGGACGTCCGGTGCGAGGATCGTCTGGCCCGTCGTGTCGAGTGCGAGGTCACTCGATGCGTACCACAGGTACTCGAGCTCGGACCCGATCCGGCCGAGCCGGTCGTTCTCGCTGTCGTTGGCCACGGCGCCTGCGAGTTCGCGCTGGGCGATCCCTCCCAGCCAGTCCGACAGCTCGATCAACGTCGACAACAGGTCGTCGGTCTCGGGGGTCAGCAGGTCGCGCTCGGCGAATCCGTCGCGGAGCAGTTCGGCGGCGGCAGAGATCCGCCCGAACGCGACCGGGTCGGGCTCGACCCAGTTGCCGCGGCTCGAAGCTCGGCGGCTCTGGCCCCTCGCCCTCGCCCGCCGAGCCCTGCTTGGTGTACAGCACGGTGTCGTGCTTGAGTTCGGTGTACGACGCCAGGCCGGTCTGGATCCCCTTGGCGGTCCAAGCCTGATTCTGCATGAAGTCGGGATACGCCGCACCGCGTTCGTTGAACTGCGGTTCGAGTGCGATCAACCAGGCGTCGTACACGGTGCCCGCCCAGTCGTCGGGCGAGCGCGATGCCACCAGCTCCGTCATCGCATCGAGTTGTTCCTCGTACCGGTGGTACACGGACTCGGTCTCCAGTTGTAGATCGCGAGCCAGTTGTGATCCGAACGAAGCGGCGACGTCGATGCCCGACACCAACAGGCGTCGTTCGTCCGGCGCATCGCGGCCGACGTTGGGGAAGGCGAGCTGATCGAGGATCAACGAGTCGAGTGTGAACCGGGCACCCATCGATCGCACGCTGGCGCGCTCGGGGTCGATCGCCACCGGGTGGGTGCCGAGCACGGCATCGGCGATCGCAGACACGTCGGCTCCGACCAGGAGTGTCGGGTCGTCCGTCCAACCCGGCACCTCCCGATCGGCGGCGACGACGATCTCGAGCGGGCTGATGTCGTCGGCGAGTCCGACCAGGAACGAGGTCGGTTCGTAGATCGCCGTCCAACCGGCCAGCAGCGCCGGGTCGGTGGTGATGATCCGCGACATCAGCAGTCCCGGCACGACGCCGATCCCCTGATCGAGCGCGAACCCCTCCTGGCCCAGCACCGACATCGCCTTGAAGTAGCGCTGCAGCTCGGGGGTGCGGCTGTAGTGGCCACGCGGGCGGAACAGGCTGAAGTCGACACATCCGACAAACCGCTCCGGCGCCTGGCATTCGATCAACCCGGTGATCGGGGAGGTCTGCATCCCTGCCCCGGCGTCGATCGCAACGATCTCCTCGACGGCCAGGTCGTTGACCGGCCCGATGTCGAGTTCGAGCATCGAGGCGGCGGCCTCGTAGTACGCCGTCACCCGATGGGCGTCGTCGGCGAGGTCGGTCCCTGCCAGGGACTGCTCCTGCTGGCGAGCGAGATCGACGGCGTCACCGAGCAACCGCTCGAGGATCGGGAGCAGGCGTCGCTGCTCGGTGTCGCGCAACACCTTGTCGAACGCGAGATGCCACGAGTGGTAGAGAGCGTCGGTCGTGACGAACAACGGCTCGTACCAGTACGAGCTGCTCTTGTATCCGTCGTGGAAGAACCGGTACCCGCTCTCGAGCACGGCGAAGCCGTTGCCCTCCAGCATCCCTTGCGCAGACGAGAGTTGGGCGTTGTCCCAGTACCACTGCTGGGTCGGGACCAACAGCACGTCGTCGAACGAGGTCGGAGTCATCGGACCTCCGTAGACGTCGGCGTCGTCGAGCGGCGGCACCCATCGGTACGCCGCGAAGGGATCGGTCGACCGCAACCCCATCGGCGAGAGCGGTCCGACGGGCGTCGCCGGTTCGCTGGTGGTCGTGGCCGGAGCGGTCGTTGGCGTCGTCGAGGTCGTGGGCGCGACCGTGCCGGGCGCAACCGTGCTGGTCGGCGACTCTGTCGACGCCGAGGTGCTCGTCGTGGCCGATTCGTCGCCGCCCGAGCATGCTGCGGCGGCGAACGCCAGCACGACCAGCACGGCCACCGTTGGGTGGGGTCGGAGGCTGTTGGGCATGATGATTCCTCTCAATCGGTCGGATCGCCGGACATCGATCGTCCGGTGAGAACAGGGTCGGAGCGGCCGTCGTGGTCGATGTCGGCACAACCGACGAGCGCCGGTCCGGGTAACGCAAGGGCGGTGCGAAAACCGAAGCCGTCCCACGTCCAGGCGCCGCCTGACGTGATCGCCGCATCGTCGAGTGTGTTGAATCCGAGGGCGATCGCGCCGTTGCAGACTGCGATCGCGCCGACCGGTTCGAACATCACCGCCGAGCCCCACCGCATCCGCCCGCTGTCGGTGTACACGGCGACGTGGGCGCTGCGACCTTGCTGGTCTGCCCACGCCCGCTCGGCGTACAGGTCGTGGATCGGATGCTCGCTCAACGGTCGGCGGTACGCCACGACGGTGTCGGTCTGTCGGGTTCCCGTGACGTCGCCCGAGGCGCGAGCGACCTCGACGTGGTCGATCGGCAGCGAGAGACTCGTTGCGGCCACGGTCACGTCAGGTGCTTCGTCGTTCCACGGCCGAACCGGCGTCCACCACTCGCCGTCGAGCGCCGCCGCGTCGCCGGTGGGCAGATCCCACCCGTCGAACGATGATCTCCCGGCGTCGATCGGAACCTGCCCCGTTCGCAGAGCGACGACGCCGTCCCGATCGGCGACCACCTCCAGCGCAGCACCTTCCTCGGTCCCGGCCAGGTGCTGGTCGAACAGCGCATTGCCGAGGCCGGGCGCAACGACTGCCGTTCCGAGTGGCCCGGGTCTGACCTCGACCGGGTACGACACGTGTGCCCCGTGGCCCCACACGACGTCGGCGCCCCAGTCGGCCGCCAGTTCGGCGATGCGGTCGAGCGCCGGGTCCGGACGGGGCAGGTACTCGACACCGCCGTGGAGGCCGACGATCACGACGTCGACCGACGCTCGTAGCTCGGTGATCGTCGCACGCGCCGATCGGCGTCCCAGGTGTTGACGCCAGGGTCCACGGCGGTCGCCGGCTGCCCGCCCGCCAGGTCGAAAGCGATCGTGCCGACCCGAATCCCGTCGAGCTCGACGATCAGCGGTGCCGCTGCCTCGGCGCTGGTCGCGCCGCCGCCCACGGCGAGCAGGCCGACCGACTCGAGCGCGTCGACGGTGTCGAGCACGGTCTCGGGTCCGGCGTCCGTGGCATGGTTGTTGGCCACGTCGATCACGTCGAACCCGGCCCCGGCCAGCAGAGCGGCACTGGTCGGATCGGCTTCAAGGGCGAACTCGCCGGTGAGATGAGCTCGACGGGTGAGCGGCGATTCGAGGTTGGCGAACGCCAGGTCGGCGTCGGCGACCGCCGGGCGCAGCTGTTCGAACACCGACAACGGATCTGCGGCGACGACGGGGGCCACACTGCGGCCCAGCATCACGTCGCCGACGAACAACAGCCGCACCGATGTTTGGCCACCAGCGTCGGGGGTCGCGACCGCCGAGGTGACCGGCACCGTCCCACGCACGTCTGGTCGATCGGCCGCCTCCGAGCCGGCGCACGACGCAAGGACCACACAGGCGAGAAGTGCCCGAGCCGGCGACCTCATACCTGCAGCGTGCGCCGACTTCAGCAGCGGGATGCAGAGTCGAAGGGCCCGACGAGCGACTCGCTGGGCGAGCGTGTCAGGATGACCGGATGACCCGTCTCGGCTATCAGATCCCGAACTTCACCTACCCGGACACCGCTCCCGATCAGATCTTCGGCAAGGTCGTGGCTCAGGCGCAGGCCGCCGAGGCGGCAGGGTTCGACCGGGTGCTGCTGATGGACCACTTCTACCAACTTCCCGGACTGGGGGCCCACACCGAGCCGATGCTCGAGTGCTACACGATGCTCTCGGCGCTCGCTCAGCACACCGAGACGGTGCGGCTGTCGGCGTTGGTGACCGGCAACACGTACCGCCATCCGACACTCCTGGCGAAATCGATCACGGCGCTCGACCATGTCTCGGGTGGCCGAGCGACACTCGGCATCGGCGCCGGCTGGTTCGAGCTCGAGCACAACTCGCTGGGCTACGAGTTCGGCACGTTCACCGACCGGTTCGAGAAGCTCGAGGAAGCGTTGCAGATCATCCTCCCGATGCTCCGCGGTGAAACGGTGACCTTGTCGGGCAAGCACTACCAGGTCTCGGATGCGATCAACTCGCCGGCACCGATCTCGAAGATCCCGGTCATGATCGGCGGCACCGGCGAGAAGAAGACGCTCCGGATGGTCGCCCAGTACGCCGACGAATCGAACCTGGCGGGCGGTCCGATCAGCGAGATCCCGCACAAGCTCGACGTGCTGGCCGAACACTGCGAGCGGCTCGGCCGCGACCGTTCGGAGATCAAGGTCACCAAGCTGTTGATGTGTCACGTGGCACCCACGACCGAGCAGGCCGATGCAGACCTCAGGGCAACCGCCGCTGCCAAGGGATGGAACGACGAGGTCGTCGAGATGGCCAAAGGTGTGTTGATGTTCGGCGATCCCGACACGATCGGCGAGCAGCTCGAAGCGGCCATGGCGACGGGGCTGGACGGCATGACGATCAACCTGCCGGCGTGTGGCCACATCCCCGAGCGGATCGAACTGCTCGGCGAGATCGCGAGTCGCGTCCTCGGCTGACGCGTCGGGGTCAGTCCGAGCGCGTCGACGCGAGCATCGCGATCCCGACCACGATGCCGATCAGGCACGCAACGACCAACAGCGCCAACCAGCCGAACCCGTCACCGACGCCGCCGACCTCGTCGCATGCGTCGCCGAACGCCCCACACGGATTGGCAGCGAGCAACGCCAGCAGCGAGAAGAACAGCACGCCGCACGCCGAGACCACGATCATCAAGATGCCTGCGACGCGTCGATCTGTGCGCAACCTCGGTGGGCCACCCGCACCTGCGCCGTCGGCGGGGTCAGCCTCGCTCATGTGACGATCCTGACATCTTCAGCCCGACTGGCGCTCGGCGAGTTCGAGCCATTTCTCCTCGATCGCTGACAGCTCGGCTTGCGCGGTCGCCAGTTCCGCTCCGAGCGACGCCATCAGGGCGTGGTCGGCGGTCGCCAGCAGTTGTTCGTGGAGTTGATCGACCTGACGTTGCAGCTTGGCCATCGCCTGTTCAGCCTCGCGCAGCTGGCGACCCAACGTGTACTGGCTCGCTGCCCGAGGCTTCGGCTGCGGGGAGGTGTGCCGATTGCCCGGCGCCGACTTCTTGCTCACCGGCGCGTTCGCTTTGGCGGTTCGCTCGGCCAGCCAACCCTGCACGCCGCCGGCGACTCGCCGCATCGAACCATCGGGATCGATCGCCAGCACATGATCGACCGTGCGATCGAGGAACGTTCGGTCGTGGCTGGCGACCACCAGCGCACCCGGCCACTCGTCGAGAAAGCCCTCGAGCGCCCGCAACGTGTCGAGGTCGAGGTCGTTGGTGGGCTCGTCGAGCACGAGCAGATTGGGCTTGGTAGCCAGCACCATGACGAGTTGCAGCCGTCGACGTTCACCTCCGGACAACATCTTCACGGGTGCGTACTGGGCAGTCGAGTCGAACCAGAAACGTTCGAGCAACACGCGATCTTCCCAGTCCGGTTGACGCAGCGGTCCCGCGACGATCTCTCGAACGATCGCGTCCGGGTCGAGCAGCGACGTCTGCTGGTCGGCGTACCCGGCCACCACGGTCGATCCCCACTTGACCTCACCGGTCGCCGGTTGGCGCCGGCCGGCCACGATGTCGAGCAGCGTCGACTTGCCCGAACCGTTCGGGCCCACGACGCCGAGCCGCGCCCCCGGCTCGATCAGCAGGTCGATGTGGTGGAAGACGACGTGAGCGTCGTAGGCCTGCGAGACGTCGAGCAGCTCGATGACCTGATTGCCGAGGACGCGTGGACCCGGCGTCGAGCAGCAGGTCTCCGCCACGCACCCCCACCGCTTCGGGCCCGCCGGCAACGATCTCGTTGGCCGAACGCAGACGCGCCTTCGGCTTGGTCGAACGCGCCGGGGCACCGCGCTGCAACCACTCGAGTTCACGGCGGGCGAGAATCCTTCTGGTCGCCTCCTCGCTGGCCGCCTGTTCGTGGCGGGCAGCGCGCCCTTCCAGGTACGTGGCGTACGCACTGGCACCGGGCGCGGCCCGATGCACGTACCCCTTGCCGCGCTCGATCTCGACGATTCGACCCTCACCGCGAGCGGTCGTCAGCCGGTCCATCAGATGACGGTCGTGGGTGATCACCACGAGCGCCGCCTTGGTCGCTGCCAACCGCTGTTCGAGCCACTCGATGGCTTCGAGATCGAGGTGATTGGTCGGTTCGTCGAGCACGATCATGTCGAACTCGCCAACCAGCGCGCCCGCCAGGGCGACACGCTTGGCCTGCCCGCCCGACAGCTCGTCCGTAGCGCGCTCGAGCAATGGCTGTACGCCCAGCGAGGTCGCCACGGCGGCGACCTCCCACGAGTCGCCGAGATACTCGGCAACGGTTCCGGGCGGTAGTTGCGGATCCTGGTCGAGGATCGCGATCCTGACGCCGCGCCCGAGCCGCACGTCACCCTGGTCGGGTGACTGGATACCGGCCATCAGGCGCATCAAGGTCGATTTGCCCGAACCATTGACCCCGACGATCGCCACCCGATCGCCCGTCGACACCGTGACGGACAGCTCGTCGAACAGCACCTTGTCGGGCTGAGCGATACCCACGCGGGCGAGGTCGACGCAGATCACGCCGTCACGATACGCCCGCAGTCTCTCGAAGGGGCCTGCCGCCGCCCGACCACCCAGAAGGGCGGCGGCAGGCCGGAGCAATGATCAACAGGTCAGCGGATCACCGCAACCGGAGCATGGCTGTGCGAGGCAACCTCAGCGCTGGTCGAACCGAGCAGCAGCCCCTTGAATCCACCCCGACCACGCGAACCGACCACGACCAGATCGACATCGCGTGATGCCTCGATCAGCGCAAACCCCGGGGTGCCGCGAACTGCCTCACCGGTCACCTTGACCTGGTCGGGGGCCGGCCCGGCGCTCTCGAGCACTCGATCGACAACGCCTTGTGCGGCGGCGTCCATCGTGTCGAGCTCGGCAGCGACGGTGGCAAACATGCCGACCGCCAGTGCCGGAAGGAACCAGGCGTGCACGACGCGTACCTCTTCGACGCCGGGAAGGCCGTAGGCCCACCTGACAGCGCGTGTCGATTCGTTCTCGACACCCTGTTCATCGTCGAGATCGTGGTCGTCGACACCGACGACCACGAGCCGCGGCACATCGGCGTGGTCACCGCGCACGATCACCACGGGGCGCTCGGTGTGATGCAGCACATAGTTGGCGGTCGAGCCGAGCATCATCGACACGCGGCTGTTACCCCGATGGCCGACGATGATCGCCGCCGCATCGTGGTCGTCGGCCTGCGAGACCACGGCACGGCCGGCGTGCCCCTGGTGGGTGACCGGTTCGAGCCGGTCGTCATCGCACGCGCGCCAGCAGTTCCGACAGACCCTGCATCGACAGCTGTTCGATCTCGCCCGGGTCGATCGTGACGACCATGTCGTAGCCCGTCACCAAGGGCACTTCCCAGGCGTGCACGACGATGATGCGGTCCTCTGGTGCAGCAAGATAGCGAGCCCAGTCGAGCGCGTCATTTGATTCTGGGCTGGCATCGACGCCCACCACGAATGTGTTCCGGGTCGCATCCACGGGGCCCTCCTTCTACTGTGCCTCCAACGCGATGGTGCACCCGGACGAGCCGGGCGCACCAGGGCCGAACGGCCCAGCTGGGAGGTCTGGAGGGGCCTGCGGCGACCCGGATGTCAGCCGCGACCGGGGCGTTCGCCGTTCACGCGGGCCGTGATCCGAGCGACGACATTGTCCTTCATCGCATCGCCCTCGTCCAGAGTCAACCGACCGTCTTCGACCATCAGGTCGATGTGGCCATCGGCCTCGGTGACGAGGGCGTCGATCACCGTCTGCGGATCGACGTCGTTGGACTCGGCGATATCGGCGATCGAGTTGCCGGCCCGCAGTTCGGTACGCAGCGTGTCGACATCGATGCTCAGCAGACCCGCTACGACCTCGCCGTCGAAGCCAGGGCCGCGTTGGTGATGGCCCGGGCGCCGATCACCGCGCTCGGGGCGGTTCTCCATCAGCAGCTCGGTGACGGCATCGGCCTGAGTTGCATCGATCGTGCCGTCGTCGACCAGTTGCTGCAGCAGGCCCCGCAACTGCTGGCCCGGTTCGGGTCGGTCGGTCTCGGGGGCGTCCGTGTCATCCTGCAGCGCCACAACCGGAGTCGCCACCGAGGAGGTGTCGTCGGTTGCGGCGCTCGTGAACGAAGGGACGGCCATGATCAGGCCGATCGCTCCGCCGCCGAGCAAGCCGGCGGTCACGCCCAGCGCAGTGTTGCGCTTGCCGTGGTCGGGGCCCTGATTGCGGGTGGCTTCGTTGTTCATGTCGTTTCCTTTCGAGGGGTTCTTCCTGACACACATCACGATGAACGTCCTGATTGAGAAGCAAACCGGAGCAAGTTGAGAGCAGGGTAAGAATCACGGCCCGAAACCGGGCTGTGGTCAGTCGGCGTCGACGGCGAGGCTGAATCCCACGGTGGCACCGCCACCATCTCGATTGACGGCCCAGAATTCGCCGCCGTGACGCACGGCGACCTCGGCAACGATCGAGAGCCCCAGCCCCGAACCCGACATCGTGCGCGCCTCATCGGCGCGATAGAAACGATCGAACACATGGGACAGGTCGTGCTCGGGGATGCCGACACCGCGATCGGAGACCGTGACGGTGCCATCGCCCACCACGACTTCGATCGGACCGCCCGTCTCGTCGAACTTGCGGGCGTTGTCGAGCAGGCACGAGATCGCGCGTTGCACGCTCGAGCGCTGGGCGGTCACCGTCGAAGTGGTGACGTCGAGCTCGATTCGACGCCCCGTGCGGCGCTCGTAGCGCGCCGCCACATCGGTCGCAACCATCGCCAGGTCGAATGTCTCGCGCGGTTCCTCCGACGACACGCCGCTGGCGACGGCGATCACCTCATTGACGAGTTCGGTCAGCTCTTCGGTCTCGGCGTGCAGGTCGGCAAGGACCGCAGCGCGGTCGCTATCGGCGAGATCGGGATACCGCTGCAACGTGTCGAGATTGGTGCGCAGGCTGGTCAACGGCGTGCGCAGTTCGTGGCCGGCGTCCTGCACCAGCCGGCGCTGTTCGTCTTTCGAGCGCGCCAGCGCGCCCAGCATCCGGTCGAACGCAACGCTCAGTCGCCCGACCTCGTCGTGACCCACCTCGAATGTCTTGACCTCCAGTTGCCCGGTGGCCTCGACGTGCTCGGCTGCACTGGTGAGTCGACGCAGCGACGCGGTGACCCTTCCGGCGATCCAGAGCCCGGCGGCGATCGCCGCCGCCGCCACCAGCACGACCAGCAACAGGGTGCGAGTGCGCAGGGTCTGCAGCAGACGCTCGGTCTCCGCCAGCGAACGGCCGACCTGGACCGCCCCCCGCGGGAAACCGATCGTTCGCACCCGGTACTCGCCGTTCGGCGTCTCCACGGTCGAGAACACGCTGCGCCGATTGGTGCCCACAACGGCCAACTCGCGCTCGTTCAACGCAATCGGCTGCGGAAACGTCGACTGCGCGACGGTCCCGTCCGGCAGCACGATCTGCCCGACCAGCTCGGACAATGGCCCCTGATCGGGCAACTGGGTGTCGACGCCGAGGCGACGCTCGCTGATGCGCGAGTCCAGGTCGAGCAGTGATCGATCGACCTCGGCGTACAGGCGTTCACGCGTCGATCGGTAGCTGATCGCGCCGACGACCACCGTGGTGATCGACACCATCAGCGCCATCGCCAGAGCGATCTTCCACCGCAGACTCACGCCGACTCCGTGCGGGCGACGTAGCCGACGCCGCGCACCGTGTGGATCAACCGCGCTGCCCCACCGTCCTCGGTCTTGCGCCGGAGGTAACCGATGTAGACCGCCAGGTTCTTCGAGTCGGGACCGAAGTCGTAGTGCCAGATCCGCTCGTAGATCGTGGTGTGGTCGAGCACGATCCCGGCATTGCGCACCATCAGTTCGAGCAGATCGAACTCGGTCTTGCTGAGTTCGAGTTCTCTACCGCCCCGCGATGCGGTCCGGCCGGCTGGATCCAGCCGCAGATCACCCAGCGTCAGCAGCCCGGTCGATTGATCGGCTGCGCCGGGGCCTGCTCCGAGCACCTGGGTTCGCCGCAGCAGCGCCCGCATCCGGGCGAACAGCTCGTCGAGGTCGAAAGGCTTGGGCAGGTAGTCGTCGGCCCCGGCGTCGAGCCCGGCGACGCGATCGCTGGTTTCGGTCCGCGCCGTCAACATCAGCACCGGCACCTGGTTGTGCTCGGACCGCAATACGCGGCACACCGTGAGACCGTCGACATGCGGCATCGACACGTCGAGCAGCACCAGATCGGGGCCGTGCTCGCGCAACGAGTCGAGCGCCTGCGCCCCATTGGTCACAGCGATCACGTCGTAGCCCTCGAGGGTCAGCGCCCGCGCCACGGACTCGCGAACCGCCCGATCGTCCTCTGCCAACAGCACCTGCACCCCTTGAGTACACCAGAACAAGGTGAGTGTTGGGTGAGAATGTCGAAATGCGCTCGTACCTCCTCGTCGCCAGCGGCGGCGCGATCGGCGCCTCCGTACGGTGGGGCGTCAGTGAATCGATCAACCGTCCGCCTGGATCGTTTCCGTACGCGACGCTGCTCGTCAATGTGGTCGGCTGCGTCCTGATCGGATTCGCAGCCCGGTCGCTCGTGCGCGGGTCCGATCGCTGGCAGATCGGGGTGACCGGCCTGCTCGGCGGCCTCACGACCTATTCGGCGTTCGCCATCGAGACCCGTCAGCTGCTCGACGCCGGACACGCGGACAGGCGATGCTGTACATCGCCGTGTCGATCGGGGCCGGGTTGGCGTCGACCGAGGTCGCTCGCGGTGATTGGACACGTTCATGACCGCCCTGCTGTTCGTCGTTGCATCCGGTTTGGGCGCCGCCACCCGACTGCGGATCAATCAGTACGGATGGACGTGGATCAGCACATTGGTGGTCAACGTGGTTGGCTCGTTGGCGCTCGGATGGTTGCTCGCCGGGGACCCGTCCGACACGGTGCGCACGGTGATCGGCACCGGGTACCTCGGATCCTTGACGACGTTCAGCATGTTCGCCCTGGAAGCGACCGAGGGCGCGCCGCGGCGGCGGATCTCGATCATCTCGGCGACCCTGGTGCTGGGGCTGCTGGCCGCGACACTCGGCCACGCGATCGGTTGAGCCGGGGCGTCGCCCCGGTCAGTACGACAGTTCGGCGGCCCCCGGCCATCTGAACGTCGCCATCGTGTCGGCCCACGATGGTGGGTGAGCAGCGAGCCACTCGGCAAGCTCCCCATCCCGTTCGATGGGAAGACACAGACGTCGGCGAGCTACCGGCACGAGCGTCGCCGGATCGGACTCGTAGCCCGACGCGCGACCACGCGGGCTGGTGGCTGGTCTCGGGATCGAGCCCCAGCTCGCGCACCACAGCGAGCAGGTCGTCGGAGGTGGGGCCATCGGGGCGTTCGACGCCCCAGAAGTGTTGCCAACCCGGGGCCCACGCCGACATCGGGTGCACGGTCGGAATCTCCAGCACCACCGCCAGTCGTGCATGATCGGTCAGCGCCCAGAGGAACGGCACGATGTCGACGACGTTGTAGGCCACGTGATGGCACACCACCACGTCCGCCGCCGGGGTGTGAACGGCAACGTCGGGCCAGAGCCCGTGAATCGTGCGGCGGGCGACCCCCACCCGGGCGGCCGCCGCCAGGTAGTCGTCGAGCATCGTGCCGCTGGCGTCGACGCCGATCAACTCGGTGGCGGGTGGCACCAGGGGCAGCGAGGCTCGACCGCCGCCACATCCGACGTCGAGCACCGTGCCACCGAGCGGGGGCAGCACCTCACGCGCCCACCTCGCCGAGGTCTCGTTTCGGTCGAGCGTGTCGTCGACGGCGAACCGGGCGCTGTCGTGGCTCCACGGTGACTCAGCCGCCTGCTCGAGGATCTGCTGCGGCACATCCCACCCCTGGAGCAGCTGTGCCCAACGCTCGGCCGCCGGGGTGGCGCCAGGATCCGACACCTCACTCACGCAGTGGCGAGGACCCGGATCGGCAGCCGGCGTACCGATCGGAGTGGGCGACCGGACAGCCATCGTCGCCCAGCTCGGCCCAGATCGCGTGGGCGTTGGGGTTGGCGTCGAAGTCAGCGTGGTCGAGGTCAGCGTGGTCGAGGTCGGTCGCCCGGTCGGAGACCGGGCCGTACCGAATGTCATGCTTCGTCGCTGATGACGATCGCATACTCAGGACAGTTGGCAACGGCGAGGCGGGCCTTGTCCTCCAGGTCCGATGCCACGGATCCGTCACCGATGACCACTGCGGTGCCGTAGTCGTCGACGTCGAACAACTCGGGCGCCAACGTGTAGCACCGGTTGTGGCCCTGACAGAGATCCGCATTCACCTCGACTCGCATGACAGCAGCGTAGACAGTCGAGCGGTCGCACGGCGTATCGGACGCGAGTGCGCATCAACGGCCTGGATCGCGCGGCTAAGGCGAACCCGCTCTGTCAGATATAACGAAGTCAGACCACCGAGAGTAGCAAGTCCAGCATACTGAGTGAGATTGTTTGTCAATATCAGTGTTACCGCAGTACTTCGAAAATCGAACCGGACTACGTTGGAGACCGAGACGGGCGGTTTCGCCCGAATTGGCTCGACAAATGGAACATCCTCAGGATCCTGGCGGAAGACGAGATATGAACCGATCCCAAGACGAAACCAGCGAGGCGCTCCTCGAAGCAGCCCACCGGCTGCTCGCCGAGTCTGGCCCCGACTCGCTCACCGTACGTCGTATTGCAACCGAGGCCGGCATGAGCACGATGAACGTGTACTCGCGCTTCGGCGGCAAAGACGGCGTGATCGACGAGTTGTACGCCGATGGCTACCGGCGATTGTTGGCAGCGATCGAATCCGTCCCGAACACCGACGACATTGCGTCCGACATCGTGAGGATCGCCGAGGCATACCACACGTTCGCGATCGACAACCCGACCTACTACGGCGTCATGTTCCGGTCCAGTGTGCACGGGTTCCACCCCTCCGAAGCATCCTCCGCGGTCGGTCTCAGCGG
Source organism: uncultured Acidimicrobiaceae bacterium (assembly GCA_963722635.1). Classification (GTDB taxonomy): domain Bacteria; phylum Actinomycetota; class Acidimicrobiia; order Acidimicrobiales; family Ilumatobacteraceae; genus Ilumatobacter. Next base: position 62,763 of record CAVRNX010000016.1, on the reverse strand, counting down.
GCTGGCGTCGTTCGTCGAGCGCGTCGAGGCCGGCCAAGCGAACAACACGATCGTGACCCACCAGAACTGTACGAGCACCGACATTGCAGCGTGGTTGTGGGCGACGTGCCACGGTCTGGTCAGCCTCGAACTCGACGGGGTCGGCCGCGAGCACGTGTCCTGGACGAAGGTCTTCGAGAACGGCATCCGCTGCACGATCGCCTCGCTGAACCCGGCGGTCGAGCAAGCCCGGCAACTCTGACCAACACCTGACACTCCCTGCGCTGCCCTCGTCGCGCCGTACTCGTCGCCCAGCTGCGGCACTAGGGTGCCACCCCGATGAGCCCGGTGCTGTTCGCCAACGCCTTCACCGACCTGACCGACTGGTTGAGTGATTTCTCCGCCAACTGGTGGTTCCTGGGCATCATCGCGGCGATCGCCTTCCTCGACTCGGTCGTGCCGATCGTGCCGAGTGAGACGATGGTGATCATCGGTGGCGTCGCCGCTGGCCAAGGCGACCAAATGCTGTTGGCCGTGATCGCGGTCGGAGCGCTCGGTGCCTTCCTCGGCGACAACACCGCCTACGTGCTGGGCGACCGCATGAGCGGCTTCATCCAACGCCATGCCGATCGACGACCCAAGTGGCACACGCGCCTCGAGTGGGCCGGCGAGCAGATCCGCGTCAGAGGCGGACTTCTGCTGATCACCGCCCGGTTCATCCCCGGCGGACGCACCGCGCTCACCGTGTCGTCAGGAGTGACCCGCCAGCCCCGGCGCTGGTTCGTCGGTTGGATCTCGATCGCGGTGGCGATCTGGGCAACCTACGCCGCACTGCTCGGCTACATCGGTGGCAAGGCGTTCGAGGACAACCACACGCTGGCATTTGTGGTGGCATTCAGTGCCGCACTCGCCATGACGGTGTTGATCGAGGTCGGCCGCCACCTGCGCGCCCGGTTTCGCTGACCGGTTCGCCACACGCCGGGGCCGGCGGCCAGACTCTCGCCCATGAATGTCTCCGAGGCCGTGGCCCGACGCAAGTCGACCCGACAGTTCCTGCCCGATCCGGTGGGCGACGACATGCTCCGTGATCTACTGGAGTTGGCGGCGCGAGCGCCGAGCGGCGGCAACGTGCAGCCATGGCGGATCTACGTGATCAACGGCGACGGCATGACCCGATTCCGCGAGTTCGTCGCCGATCGCCCGATCGAGGCAGGCGAGTACGACATCTACCCCGCCAACCTGTGGGAGCCGTATCGAACCAACCGCTTCGCGCTCGGCGAGCAGATGTACGCCACGCTCGGCATCGGCCGCGACGACAAGGCCGGCCGCTTCGAGCAGTTCGCCAAGAACGGCGACTTCTTCGGCGCCCCGGCGGCGCTGTTCTGCTACATCGATCGCGGCATGGGCCCTCCGCAGTGGAGCGACCTCGGCATGTTCCTGCAGACGTTCATGCTGCTCGCCCAGGAGGCCGGCCTCGACACGTGTCCGCAGGAGTACTGGTCGGTCCGCCACGGTGCCGTCACCGAGTTCGTCGGGGCGCCCGACAACGAGATGCTGTTCTGCGGCATGGCGATCGGTCATGCCGACGCGGACGCGCCGGTGAACTCGCTGGTCAGCGAACGTATGCCGCTCGATCAGTGGGCCACGTTCGTGTGATCCGTACGGCGACGTGACACGTCCTCACTTCTCGGACGCCGACCGTCGCTCGCGCCTGGCCCGCCGCCACCTGTTGCTACCGAGCGCACGCGTCGAACGTGTCGCCGCTGTGTGTGATGCCCTCGTCGGCCTGCACTCGAGCGATCCGGTCACTGTGTACCTCAGTGCAGCTGTGCGACTGGACGATCCCTCCATCGGACTGATCGACGACGCCCTCTACGGTCGCCGCGAGGTCGTGCGACAGCACGCGATGCGACGAACGCTGTGGGTCTTCACACCGGAGGTGGCACGAGCCGCACACGCCTCCTCGACCGTGGCGCTGGTTGGCCCGATGCGCCGCTCGCTGTGCAGGCTGCTGATCGCCAACGGCATCACCGACGATCCCGATCGATGGCTCGATCAGGCTGTGGCGATGATCGCCGACACGCTCGCCGATCTGGGCCAGGCGACGGCACTCCAGATCGGTGAAGCGTTGCCGGATCTGCGGACGCGGCTGGCGGTGCCACCGGACAATCCCTCTGGTGCCACGATCGCCGCCCATACACGTGTCCTGAACCTGATGGGATTCATGGGAATCGCCGTCAGAGCACGCCCGGTCGGCACGTGGGCCAGCGGCCAGTACCGCTGGACGCTCGCCGATCGTTGGCCCGGCGGTCCGATACCGCAGGACGATTCGACAACCGCCGCAGCGACGATCGTCGACCGGTACCTGCGGGCCTTCGGGCCGGCGTCGATGGTCGACATCTGCTGGTGGACGGGTTGGAGCAAGCGTGTCACGGTGAAGCGCGATCGAGGCAGCCGAGCGGTGAGGCCGTCAACGGTGACGACGGTGAACTCTGGGCTGGCGCAGGGCGACGCAGCGCATGATCCGGAGCCCGAGCCATGGGTTGCGTCTCCTGCCGAGTCTCGACCCGACCGTGATGGGTTGGAAACAGCGCCAGTGGTACCTGCTCCGACGAGCACACGTCCGCACTGTTCGACAGGAACGGAAATGCCGGGCCAACGGTCTGGGCGGACGGTCGAGTGGTCGGCGGCTGGGCCCAGACCCGCTCGGGTGAGATCGCCCATCGGTTGCTCGAACCGCTGTCGCCCGACACACGAGAGCCTGCTGAACGACGAGATCGAACGCCTGCGATCGTTCGTCGGCGACACAAGGTTCACGATCCGATTCCCATCGCCACTGAGCAAGGAGTTGAGCCGCTGATCAGCGGCTGTGACTCAGTAGCCGATCAGTTCGCGAAACCGTCCCGAGCCGATGACACGGACAGCGACCGGGAGCCGCTGTCGAAGACCCTTGTCGGAGGTGACGACGGTCAGCTCCTCCTCATCCGATGCTTGGTCGACGAGTTCGACGATGTGGTCGTCGGCTGCGTTTCGCCCTCGGTGTGGTGCCTGTTCGATCATCAGGTTGCCGCCGGCGAGCATCAGGGTCGACTCGGGCACCGGGGCGTCGAACACGATCATCACCTCGTCGGCGTGGGTGCGGCACCACTCGGCGACCGCTGGGCGAAACGGCCGCGACGCAGCGGCACGATCGTTCCACCAACCGTCGGGACGGGAGCCGTAGACGTTGTTGCCGTCGATCAGCCAGCGCACGCCGTCGGTCAGAGCAGCGTCGGCCGGCACGTCGACGACCCGGGCCCGCAGCCACTCGCCGAGGCTCTTGGCCTGGCCGTCGATGCGGGTCGAGGCGGCGACGCCCTCCTCGAGCAGGTCGTGGATGACGAAGTTGAGCGACCACAGGTTCGGAAGGTCGTACCGTTCGATCGTGCAGGTCGTGCGGTCTCGGGCAGCAGCTCCCTGAGACGATCGACCGTGAGCTGACCCGACAACCAGTCGTACGCCTCGGCGCTGCGGGTGAACACACCGAGGTTGGCGTTGCCACCCTTGTCGCCCGAGCGAGCGCCGACGACTCGCCCGAGTGGGCGCCCGTTCGGTACGACCCGACCACGTTGTGTCTGGCACAACGTGGTCGTTGGACGCCTCGGACGGTGGTCGTCGTGCTCGATCGACCGGCGCCGTCGACTCGACCTGCACGGTGGTGCCGCCGACGTGCGACGTAGGCTGGGCACCAGATCTGCCGGCACGATCGCCGGCCGATACACGCCGAACGGCGAGGCCGCGGACGGGCCACCGGTGAGTCCGTAGAAGCCGGGGATGCTGGCCAGGGCGGTCTCGATGAAGGCGTTCGAGAACGCCCGGCCGACCTTGCGTTCGTCGGGGTCCTTGACCGTGACCCGCCACTGCGCCGTCGCCGCCTCGTTCGAGTCGGGGTCGATGTGGTCGGTTCGGATCACACGCTCGTCGACCGCGGCGAAGTCGTCGGGGCCGTAGCGGGCAGGCCGTCCAGAACGCCGCGGCCGCAGCCTCGGCCTTGGCCTCGATATCGAGCCCGGTCAGCGCCACGGCGATCGTGTTGCGGTAGCCACCGAGTTCGTTCATGGCGACCTTGAGTGTCGGCGGAGGAGGCTCGCCGACCGTGCCGGAGACGCGCACGCGGTCGGTGGCGACCTGGTCGAGCTGGATCGTGTCGAACCGGGCGGTCACGTCGGGGCCGAGGTAGCGCGGGCCACCGATCTCGTACAGCAGCTGCGAGGTGACCGTGCCGACCGACACCTGGCCGCCGGTGCCGTCGTGTTTGCCGATCACGCACGAGCCGTCGGAGGCGACCTCGGCCCACGGGAACCCGAGCCGTTCGATGCCTGGCACCTCGGTGAAGAACGAGTAGTTGCCGCCGGTGACCTGGGCCGAGCACTCGATCAGGTGACCGGCGACGACGGCCCCGGCCAGTTGATCCCAGTCGTCGCGAGCCCAGCCGTGATGCCATGCAGCCGGCCCGCACACGACGGCGGCGTCGGTGACGCGACCGGTGATGACGATGTCGGCGCCGCGCTCGCAACGCCTCGACGATGCCCCAGCAGCCGAGGTAGGCGTTGGCGGTGAGGTACCTGCTGAGGTCTCCGAGTTCGCCGCCCTCGGTCGAACGGTTGCAGGGCGTCGGCTGCGGCCAGCTCGTCGATGCGCGGCAGCAGGTCGTCGCCGTCGACGTAGGCGATCGTCGGCGACAGGCCGAGCCGGTCGGCGACCTCCTGCACGGCCTCGGCACAGCCGGCCGGGTCGAGGCCGCCGGCGTTCGACACGACCTTGATGCCGCGATCGAGGCAGGTGCCCATCACGTCGTCCATCTGCCTGACGAACGTCGAGGCGAACCCACCACCGGGCTTCTTGGCGCGGATCCGGCTGAGGATCAGCATCGTCAACTCGGCCAGCCAGTCACCGGTGAGCACGTCGATCGGACCGCCCTCGACCATCTCGCGGGCGCCCGACAGCCGGTCGCCGAAGAAGCCCGAACAGTTGGCGATCCGGATCGGGTCGGTCATCTCAACCCGCTCCGTTCTGGTCTGGGTTTGGCATGTCAGGGCGAGCCGAACCCGGACCAGTTGATGGGGGTGAGTGGGCGGCGGCCAGACCGACCAGCAGATCGCCGGTGTCGACACGGTCGCCGACGGCGAAGTGCACCGCCGCCACGACGTGGTCGCCGTGGGCGGTGATCTTGTGTTCCATCTTCATCGCCTCGACCACCATCAGGAGCTGCCCGTCGACGACTGTCTCGACCGACTTCGACATGGACAGCGATCACCGTGCCGGGCAAGCGGGCAGACCGGACCGCTGCCGGCCTCGTCGGCGTCGTGGTCGACGAACCGCGGCGGCTGCTCCCAGTCGAGCGACCCGGACGGGTCGGCCGTGGAGACCCGATCGCCGTCGAGCGTCGCACGGCGATGCGACGACGAACACCGTCGATCTCGACGACCTGGACGTCATCGTCGGCCGACAGCAGGCGCACGACACGAGCACGCCGCTTGTCGGGTGTCAGGGCTCCCGACTCGTCGGCCTCGGGTGGCCACCGATCAGCACGTCGGCGATTCGCTCACCGCCGTAACCCGAGCGCCGGAACGTGTACTCGGCATACATCGGCACACCGCGATGGGTGCCAGCCGCGAACCCGTCGGGTCCCGGTTCGCCGGCACCGTCGCAGACCAGCGTTCGACGCTGGCCTCGGGTGCGCAGATTGCGCCAGCCGGACGGTGCGAAGCCGCCAAGATGTGATCGGAGCGCCGATTGGCGCGCTCGATCGCGAACACTGCAGCGAGGAAGTGGGCGAGCCGGTCGTCGGGGGCGAACCCGCTGGCGATCAACACCTCGGGATGCTGGTCGAGGTACGAGGTGAGCGTTCGAGCCCGCCCGGTAGTCGGGCTCGTCCATGATCGCCGCCAGCGCAGCGGCGTTGGTGCGGACGCCTGTGATGCGTGCGCTGCGCAGGGCCCTGGCGATCCGGAGCGCAGCGACACCGCGGTCGGTGTGATGGGCGATCACCTTGGCGAGCAGCGAGTCGTAGTCGGACGAGACCTCGCTGCCGGCGCGGAACCCGGTGTCGACCCGCACGTCGCCAGGGATCTCGAACTCGGTGACCGTGCCGGTCGACGGCAACCAGCCGGTGGCCGGATCCTCGGCGACGAGCCGAACCTCGATCGCGTGGCCGGTGAACGTGATCGTCGTCCTGCGCGAACGGGAGGGCGTGCCCGTTGGCGACGCCGATCTGCATCTCGACGAGGTCGATGCCGGTGATCGCCTCGGTGACCGGGTGCTCGACCTGGAGCCGGGTGTTGACCTCGAGGAACGTGATGATCGGCGCGCCATCGCCGGCCTCACCGACCATGAACTCGACCGTGCCGGCGCCGAGGTAGCCGACGTGGCGGGCCAGCGCGAGCGCTCCGTCGTGCAGACGGACCCGGACTTCGTCGGTGATGCCCGGGCGACGGCGCCTCTTCGACGACCTTCTGGTTGCGGCGCTGGATCGAGCACTCGCGCTCGCCGAGGTGCACGACGTTGCCGTGGGCGTCGCCGAGGATCTGCACCTCGACGTGGCGGCCGCGCTCGATGTACGGCTCGATGAACACGGTGCCGTCACCGAACGCGGACGCCGCCTCGCGGGAAGCGGCCTCGACGCCGCCGGCCAGCTCGGCCTGGTCGTGCACCACCCGCATGCCACGACCACCGCCACCGGCCGCCGCCTTCACCAGCACCGGCATCGCGAGGTCGGTCGGCACCGAGCCGGGCGACACCTCGATGATCTCGGTCGTCGGCACGCCCGCCTCGATGGCGGCCCGTTTGGCGGCGACCTTGTCGCCGAGCAGTCGGATCTGGTCGGGGGTCGGTCCGACCCACTGCAGCCCGGCGTCGATCACCGCCTGGGCGAAGTCGGCATTCTCGGCGAGGAACCCGTAGCCGGGATGGATCGCCGTGGCGCCGCTGTCGAGCGCGGCCTGGATGATGGCGTCGCCGCGCAGGTACGACTCGGCCGGCGTCGATCCGCCCAGCGCCACGGCGATGTCGACGCTGTCGACATGGAGGGCGTTGCGGTCGGGCTCGGAGTACACGCCGACGGTCGAGATGCCCATCCGGTGGGCGGTGCGGGCGATGCGGCAGGCGATCTCGCCGCGGTTGGCGATCAGCAAGCCGCATCAGTGCCTCCAGATCCCGTACTCGGTGGTGCCCTGCACCACGTTGTTGTGGATCGCCGACAGCGCCATGCCGAGCACGTCACGGCTGTCGTTGGGGTGGATGATGCCGTCGTCCCACACCCGGCCGGTGGAGTAGAGCGCCGTCGACTCGCTCTCGATCTGGTCCTCGAGCGCCTGCTTCTGCTGCGTCAGGGCGTCCTCGTCGATCTCGATGCCCCGATCGGCGGCCGCGTTGCGGGCGACGATGTCCATCACCCCGGCCAGCTGGCTTGGGACCCATCACGGCGATCTTGTGGTTCGGCCAGGAGAAGATGAAGCGCGGGTTGTAGGCCTTGCCGGCCATGCCGTAGTTGCCGGCGCCGTAGGAGGCACCGACCATCAGGCACAGGTGCGGCACCTCGCTGTTGGACACGGCGTTGATCAGCTTGGCGCCGTTGCGGATGATGCCGCCCTGCTCGGCCTTCGAGCCGACCATGAAGCCGGTGATGTTGTGCATGAAGACCAACGGCGTGTCGGTCTTGTTGCACAGCTGGATGAACTGGGCGCCCTTCTTCGCCTCCTCGGAGAAGAGGATCCCGTTGTTGCCCAGCAGGCCGACCGGGAAGCCGTGGATCGAGCCCCATCCACACACCAGTTTGTCGCCGTACAGCGGCTTGAACTCCTCGAACCGGCTGCCGTCGAGCACCCGGGCGTAGATCTCGCGGATGTCGAACGGGATCCGCACGTCGGCCGACGCACACCCGATCAAATCGTTCACGTCGTGGACCGGTTCGTCGGCCGGCTCGCTGGGGCCCGGGCCGAGCTTGTTCCAGCGCAGGTGTCGGACGATGTCGCGGATCATCCGCAGGGCGTCCATCTCGTCGGCCGCCAGGTAGTCGCTGAGACCGCTCGTGCGACTGTGCATCTCGGCGCCACCGAGCGTCTCTTCGTCGACGACCTCGTCGATCGCCATCTTCACGAGCGGGGGACCGCCGAGATAGGCGGTGCCGCGATCTTTGACGAAGATCGTGTAGTCGCTCATGCCGGGCGTGTAGGCGCCACCGGCGGTGTTGGGACCGAACACGGCCGTGATGGTGGGGATCCCGAGCTTGGAGACCTGGGTCTGGTTGCGGAAGCCTTCGCCGCCGCGGATGAAGATGTCGGCCTGGTGCGGGAGGTCGGCGCCGGCCGACTCGTTGAGGTTGATCCACGGCAGCCGGTTCTGACGGATGATCTCGTGGAAGCGCATGCCCTTGTCGACCGAGCGTGGGTTCATCGAGCCACCTCGGTAGGTCATGTCGGAAGCGCCGATCGCGCACTCGACACCTTCGACGATGCCGATCCCCACGACCGAGCCGGCACCGATCGGGAACTCGGTGCCCCAGCCGGCGAGCGCGCTCAGCTCGAGGAACGGTGTGTCCGGATCGACGAGCTGTTCGATCCGCTCGCGCGGCAGCATCTTGCCGCGCTTGCGATGACGGTCGACGTAGCGCTGCCCACCGATCGACGGCACCGACGCCATGAGGGTTTCGACCTCGGACCACAGCGCTTCCATCTCAGCGAGGTTCTGTCGAAAGTCGTCACTGCGCGTGTCGAGCTTGGATCGCAACACCGTTCCCACGATCAGCAACCTAGGTTGCGGTACCAATCAGTGTCAAATGGTACCGTAAATGGTGCCTCAACGCCCGAACGGCCCTCTGCCCGATCGGTACCCACACGGCACGAGCGAACGTCGGCCCGCAGGGCCGGTACAGTTCCGTTCAGCCGGAGAGCGCCGCATTCCGCAAGCCAGGAGACAACATGGAGATCGAATCAGACCGAGCAGCGAGCATCGACCGGCGTGATCGCACGTCGAGCGTTCCCCAGGTCGGAGCCGAGACCGTCGTCACATCTCGTACGACCGCATTCGCTCCTGCGGCGATCGTCTCCGGGGTCGTCGCCGTGGGGCTGCTCCTGCTCGGTGGCATCACGCTCGCCCGGGCCGGGCTCGACGGCAGCCTCGACGTGCCGATCGTCTCCGTGGCCGGTTACACCGCAACCGCAATACTCGGCCTGATCGAGATCGGGTTCGGGTTGTTGCTCTTGCTGACTGCTCTTGCCCAGGAACGCAACGCGAGCATGTTCGTCGCCATCATCGGCGGGGTGGCAGCGCTCGTCGTGGTGTTCCAGCCGACGCTCGGCGAGGTGTCACTGGGCATCGAACGCGGCTTCGCGGTGCTGGCGGCGATCGTGATGGCCGTGATCGTGGTGTCGGCGTTGCTGCCTTCGATCAAGCGTCAGTCGGTCGTGCAACGCATGAACGACAGAGCGTGAGGCGAACCTGAGCGTTACACAAGGTGTCTGCGCAGGCACCTGGTGTCAGGGTGTCGAAAGGTTTCCTGAAGGGTGGTCGTCGACGATCAGCACATGACTGACACGACGACCATCCCATCCACGATCCCATCAACCGACTCGGCCTATGTGCTCGCACGTGACGAGGGCATCCGGCATCACTTCCTGAACAACCTGGCAACCACCAAGGTCAGCGGGGCCGACTCGGGCACCATGAGCGTCGTCGAGTTCCTGGCGCCGCACACGTTCGGCCCGCCGCTGCACGAACACCGCGACGAGGACGAGATCGTGATCGTGCTCGAGGGCGAGGTCGCCTTTCGGAGCGGCGATACCGAGACGATCGCCACAGCGGGGGCCACCGCGTTTCTTCCGCACGGCGTGCCGCACACGTTCCAGGTGTTGTCGAACGAGGCGCGGCATGGTGAGCATCACGGCGTCGACCACGGCGAGCACCGCACCGAACTTCGACGAGATGGTCGCCGCATTGGGCCAGACCACGACGTCAACCGAGATCCCAGCCTCGATGGACATCGATCCTGGCCAGGTCGCCGAGGCCTGCGACGCCCACGGGATATCGGTGCTCGGTCCTCCCCCGGCGATGATCTGACTCAGCCGGCGAGCCAGGGACTCACGATCGAGAGGAATTGGCCAGGTGCCTCGAGTTGGGGCACGTGGCCGATCCCCTTCATGACCTCCAGTTGCCAATCGGGCCGGTGGCGGTGCAGCCACCGGGCCGACGCCACGTCGACGAGCCGGTCCTGATCACCGTGCACGATCAGGGCCGTAGCCTCGATCGAGTCGACGCGGTGTCCGCACGCTCGCCGACGAACGACGATCCGGGCGATCGAGCGGGCAGCATCGACGAAGGCGTCGCCGGCCCATGGCATGGCGGCCCGCTCGGTCGCCACTCGGATCGGTCAGCACTCCCAGCGTGTACGTCTGTTCCTGGTCGGTCAGCCAGATCACCCAACCGCTGTCGGACTCGAACCTGGCGATGCCGTCGGTATACACGATCATGTCGCCGATGTCGTCGCCCGGGCCGGGCGGCGCAACCTGCGGTGCAGCACCGAGCCGACCGACGATGCCGAGCATCGCACCGACCAGCGGGGAGCGTCCGACCTCGATCTCCGGCAGATCCTCGCCAAGCACCGGGTAGTAGGTGACACCCTCGACCGTGACCGTCTCGTTGCCACAGGCCCCGTAGTACTCGACCCGCTCGTACACGGCGGCAATATCGACCCCCGGTGCGCCGGGCACGATGGTCGCCGCAACAGCGGGGTCGGCCGGGACCGTGTCGCCTGGAGCAGCACCTGGATCGCCGCATGCCGCCAGCAGCAGCAGACCGGCGAGGCTGACGTGAATCAATCGCATGCAGGTTGGACGCTCGCAGATCTCCTCGGGTTCCCCTGCTGTTGGCGTCCTCGGCCGTTACCTGTTCGGTAGCCGATCGGCGACGACCCGACCGTTTGTGTCGCGGAACCGTGAGTCGAATGCGTAGGCCTCGGCCTCGAGTGGATTGCGGTGGTACGCATTCTGATGGTCGATGTGGGCAGGCACCTCGCCGCCGCCCGCCACGTACCCCTTCCCGTACTCGCAGGCGAACGCGTCCTCGCCACCGAAACGGCGGACCTGATCGACATGCACCGTCTCGTGGACGAGCTTGACCAGATCGTTCGGATCGTCCTCGTCGAGCTCGCCACGCCAGTAGATCGTGTACCCGAACGTCATGCCGTAGATCCGACCCGTGCGGTTGAAACGATTCGATGGCAACCTCGATCGTGTGCGCACCCTGATCCGGTCGACGTCGAGGTCGGGGAACAATTCGCTCAACATCGTACGCGTCGCCGGCCGCAGCTGTTGGCGAGGACGTAGGGCGTTGGCGACCTGCGCCGACCGCCTGGTCTCCCGGTACACGACGCGCCCCATCGTGCAACCGACCGGGGCAACGTGACGCTTCCATCCGAGCGCCTCGCCGATCGTTCGTAACGTCCCGAACAACGACATGTGAACAGTGTTCCATGGCCAGAGCATCACGTGCACCACGAGTTCCGGGTGGTTCGTGTTTCGACGCCAGATGGTACCGTTTAGGGCGAACCGGTACCGCACTACTGTCGGAGGGTAGATGGACGTCAATCAAGTACTCGACGATCTCGTCGCCGAGCAACGAGCGCTCGACACGATCGTCGCCGGCCTCTCCGACGACCAGTGGGCGTTGGCGACACCGAGCCCACGCTGGACCGTGGCCGACCAGATCGGCCACCTCACGTTTTTCGACACCACGGCCGCGCTGGCGATCAACGACCCCGAAAGCGTTCGTCGCTCACCGCAACGAGTTGGTCAGCCGACTCACCGACGAGCTGGCGGCCGACGAGTTCACGCTCGGGGCCTTTCGCCAGCTGTCGGCCGCCGATCAGCTGGCAGCCTGGCGAGCGCACCGTGACGAGCTCGAGGCCGCCGGGCGGCACGCTCACCAACGACACACGGGTCGAGTGGTACGGCCCGTCGATGGGGTCGAAGTCCTTCCTGACGGCGCGCCTGATGGAGGTCTGGGCGCACGGGCAGGACATCTGCGACACCGTCGGCGCCACTCGCCAATCGAGCGACCGCATCCGCCACATCGCCCAGCTCGGCGTGATCACCCGCGGCTGGAGCTACATCGTGCGCGGCGAGCTTGCACCCGAGGGCGAGATCCGGGTCGAGCTGACCGCCCCGTCGGGCGAGCTCTGGGCGTGGGGCCCGGAAGATGCTCCTGCCAGCGTCACCGGCGCCGCCGACGACTTCTGCCTCGTCGTCACCCAGCGTCGCCACGTCGACGACACCGACCTCACGGTCATTGGCGACGTCGCCCGTGACTGGATGACCAAGGCTCAGGCCTTCGCCGGCGGAGCCACCGATGGCCCCGCCCCACGCACGAACCAGGGAGAGCACTGATGGATTTCGACATGCCGGCCGAGCGACGATCCGCGTCGCGTCGCCGTACGCGAATGGCTCGCCGAGCACCCCGACCCGACCAATGCCGACCTGCACTCGGGCGGCTACATCGTGCCGCACTGGCCAGCAGCCGTACGGGCTCGACGCCGACCCGATGCAGCAGCTGATCATCGACGAGGAACTCAAGGCGGCCGGCGTCTCCAAGACCGCTGTCGCCACCAATGCGATCGGTGTCGGCTGGGCGGCACCGACGATCTTCATGGCAGGCAGCGAGTGGCAGAAGGAACGCTTCCTCGAGCCGATCTTCCGCGGCGAAGAGGTCTGGTGCCAGCTGTTCAGCGAGCCCGACTCGGGTTCCGACCTCGCCAGCCTCGGCACCCGCGCCGTGCGCGACGGCGACGAGTACGTCATCAACGGATCGAAGATCTGGTCGAGCGGGGCGCACCACTCGCAGTTCGGGATCCTGATCGCCCGCACCGATCCCGACGTGTCGAAGCACAAGGGCATCTCGTACTTCATCCTGCCGATGGACCTGCCCGGCATCACGCTCAGCCCGATCGTCGACATGACCACCGCCTACTCGTTCAACGAGACCTTCTTCGACAACGTGCGTCTGCCGGCCAAGTACCTGGTCGGCCAGGAGGGCGAGGGTTGGCGCCTGGCCAAGGTCACGCTCGCCAACGAGCGGGTCTCGCTCTCGGCGGCCGGTTCGATGTGGGGAACCGGCCCGTCGGCCAGCCACCTGCTCGACCTGGTGCGCTCCAACGGTGGCGTCAGCGACCCGATCGATCGGCAGCGCTTCGCCCAGCTGCACATCGAGTCGGAGGTGCTGCGGCTCGGTCGGCTGCGCACGTTGAGCGCCCGCCTGAAGGGCAAGACGCCCGGCGTCGAGGCCTCGATCCAGAAGATCATGGGCGACGAGCACGGCCAGCACGTCATGGCGCTCGCCAAGCACGTCGCCGGCGCCGATGGCATGATCGCCGGGTCAGGCCCGGCCGGCCCACTGCCGCCAGGGGCCCAGAGCGGCGCCACCGAGGTCAACTTCCCACGCGGCACGGGCCCGTACCCCACCGTCGACCCGATCTGGCACTACGGCTACCTGTTCTCGCCGGCCCTCACGGTCGGGGGCGGTACGTTCGCCGTGCAGCGCAACATCATCGCCGAACAGGTGCTCGGCCTGCCGCGCGACATCAACGTCGAGTCGGGCATGACCTGGTCGGAGACCCGCCAGCAACGACGCTGAGCGGCGCCGCCTGAGGGCGGCTACTTGCCGCCCTTGGAAGACTTGCGCTCGGCCTTGGCAGCGGAACGGTCGGCCTTGGCCTGATCACGGTCCGACTTCGCGTCGGCCTTGGCGGCATCGCGCTCGGCCTTGGCGGCATCGCGCTCGGCCTTGGCGTCGTCACGGTCCGACTTTGCGTCGGCCTTGGCGTCGTCCTTGAGGGCCTTCCATTCCGCCTTGGCCTCGTCGCGAGCAGCCTTCCATTCGGACTTGCCGTCCTCGTGCAGCTGCTTGAGCTCGGCCTTGAACAGCTTGCACTCATCGGTCATCTCGACATCGGGTTCCGCATCGGCCTCGCCCTCGCCGGACGCATCAGGCTCGACGGAGTCGTCGTCGTCATCATCGCCACACAGCTCGTTGAACGCAGCCTTGGCCTCGAGCCACTCGGCCTGCTTCTCGTCGCGCAGATCGTGCCAGTCGTCGCGTCCCTCGGTCTTGACGATCTTCCACTCCGGCACCTCCGCCGAGCTCACGTCGTCGGCAGCGTCCTCTTCGCCGTCGGGGTCGTCGCCGTCGGCTTCCTCGCCGTCGGCTTCTTCGCCGTCTTCCGCAGCTTTTTCGGCGGCCTCTTCGGCGGCCTCGGCGGCTCTTCGCAGCTTCTTCGGTGGCCTCTTCCCGGTCGTCACCCTCGTCGCCTCGTCCCCCCGTCTTCACCCTGGTCATCGCCGTCTTCGCCGTCTTCGTCATCGAGCTCGAGTTCGTCGAGCTCATCGTCTTGCGCTTCGGCGGGGCTCGAGTCCCGGAACTCGGCGTCGGCCGCAGCTGCCGCACCGACACCCATCGACACCACCACCACGCCAAGGATGGTCTTGCCGGCCATGGTCTTCAGCAGTGTCGTGAAGGTGGGGATCATTGGTGCTCCTCGATGGTGGACGCCCGTCTCAGGTAGACATCGTCCAGTGTGGTCGAACTGTTACAGCGAGTGGCATCAAGCTTTCCTCAATCATGGCATCGTCAGTAGCTGCGCGGCAGATCCAACACGTTGTGGGCGATGAAGTTGCACGTCATCTCCTGGCTGACGGGCGCCAGACGCTGCAGTCGAGCTTCGCGCCAGTACCGCTCGACGTGGTACTCGGTGGCGTAACCGAGACCACCGTGCGTCTGCACCGCAGCGTCGGCGGCGAACCAGCACGCCTCGGCGGCGAGGTACTTGGCGGTGTTGGCCTGCTCGCCGCACGGCAGATCGTGGTCGTAGCGCCAGGCAGCCTGCATCATCACGGCGTACGCACCCTGCAACTGCATGTGGGCTTGTGCGAGCGGGTGGGCGATCGCCTGGTTGGCGCCGATCGGACGGTCGAACACGATCCGCTCGTTGGCGTAGCCCACGGCCCGACGCAACGCCGCCTCGCCGATCCCGCACGACATGGCGGCCAGCAACACCCGCTCGGGGTTGAGCCCGTGCAGGATCTGCTCGAACCCTCGCCCCCGCTCACCCACCAGCCGCCATCCCTCGACCGGCAGCTCGTCGTAGGCGACCTCGCAGGAGGCGACCGCGTTGCGTCCGGTCTTCGGGATCGGGGCGATCTCGACATGATCCGGATCGAGATCGACCAGCAACAGGCTCAGCCCGCCGAAGCGGTCGTCGCCGGGCTCGTCGGTGCGTGCCAACAGCAGGCACACCTCCGACTCGAGCGCCTTCGAGGTCCAGATCTTGCGGCCCGACACCACGAAACCACCCATGCCGTCATCGACGGCCCGCGTCGCGATCCGGCTGGTGTCGGTACCGGCGTCGGGCTCGGTGACGCCGAACGCGACGTGCAGGTCACCGGCGGCCGCACGCGGCAAGAACGTGTCCTTGAGCTGGTCGTTGCCGAACTTGACGACCGGATTCAGCCCGAACATCGTGAGGTGCACGGCGGTCGATCCGTTCATCGCCGCCCCGGAGGCCGCCACCCGGTTCAGCACCAACGCCGCCTCGGTGATCCCCATCCCGCCGCCGCCGTACCGCTCGGGAATCGCGATGCCGACCCAGCCACCCTTGGCCATCTCGTCGTAGAACTCCCACGGGAACCGATGCTCGGTGTCGCACGCCGACCAATAGGCATCGTCGAACTGCGAGCACACCCGATCCACGGCCTCGACGATGGCCTCGTGATCTTCGTTTGGGGTGAAGTCCATCGTGATCCTCTTTCAGGTACCCGAGCGAGCCGGAACCGGCGTCAGCCCGCGGGTCTCTGCGACATCATCGTCGCGCACGAGCCACGAGACGAAGATGCCTGGCAGCATCACCAAGCCGACCGCCAAGAAGGCGTGCTGGTGGGCCGCCAGACGGTCGATCGCCGGGTCGTCGGCTCCGAGCCCGTTCAGGCTGGTGGCCAACACGGTGGCGGCGATCGCCACACCGACGGCGTACGAGATCTGGCGCTGGGTGCCGAACAGCGATGTCGCCCTGCCCGTATCGGCCAGCGACGTCGTCGCATACACCGCAGTCTGGATCGACACGAACACCAGACCCATCGCCAGGCCGCGGGCGAACGACAACGCCCCGATCGTGGTCAACGGTGTGTCGAGGTCGACCAGCGCAAAGGAACATGTGATGGCCGCTGCGACCGCTGTCCCCACCACCATCAGCCTCCGCGGACCGATCACCCGGTACGCACGTTTGGCGAACAGGTTCGACACCAGGAACACGCCGAACGCCTGCGGCGCCTGAACGAGCCCGCTCTGGAAGGCCGAGAAATCGCGCAGCGACTGGAGGTAGATCGGCAGCAGGAAGATCTGCCCGAAGAACCCGGCATAGATCAATGCGGCGGCGACGTTGACGTTGCGGAACAGACGATCGCGGAACAATCGCAGCATCAGGGCAGGCTGTTCGACCCGCAGCTCAGTGAGCGACCGCAGCGATCAGGGCGACCATTCCGACGAGCCCCAACACGATCACGGTGGTCGATGACCAGCCCTGCTCAGGCCCGATCGACAGCGTGTACAGCAAGATCCCGATCGAGCCACCGCTGAGTACCAGACCCAGCAGGTCGAGTCGCCCGGCATCGTCGTGCACCTCTTCTCGCAGAGCTCGACCTGCCACCAATACGCCGACCAGACCGATCGGGATGTTGATCAGGAAGATCCAACGCCACGATGCCTGGTCGACCAGGATGCCGCCGATCAACGGTCCGAGTGCAGGGGCGATCACCGCCACGCTCAGCACTGCGGTAGCTGCCGACGCACGTTGACTCATCGGATAGGCGCGGTACAGCATGGCGCCTCCGATCGGTGCCATCAGGCCGCCACCCAGCCCCTGCAGCACGCGCAGAATCACGAGTTGGTCCAGAGTCTGGGCTGCGCCACACAACGCCGACACGACCGTGAACGCCCCGAGCGACCACAGGAAGATCCGTTTCGTGCCGAACCGATCGCCGAGCCAGCCGGCCGCCGGGATCACGGTGGCGACCGCCAGCAGATACCCGACCGCGATCCACTCGACCTCGCTCGCCTCGACCCCGAAGTCGTCGGCCATCGTGGGCAGGGCGACGTTCACCATCGTGCCGTCGATGATGGTCATGAAGATCGCCAGCACATAGATCGCCAGCACCTGTTGCTGGTACTGCAACGTCGACAGCCGGGACATCAACGCGACGCCAGCCGGCGGTCGATCGTGCGATGTTGCATCCTCGAGACGGTAGGCCAACCGGGAACACATCCCCTGACCAGAGGGTTTCGTGCAGGCCACTACGGTGTGCGACGACTGAGGAGGTCATGGATGCAGCCATTCGCCATCGCACGCTGGGACAATGTCGCCGACCGTGAACCGGTCGGTGCGCTGATCGGCAACGTCGATCTCGTGGTCGTTCGCTACGACGACGACCACTCGGTGCTGCACGGGCGCTGCCAGCACCGGGGAGCGTTGTTGGCCGACGGTTCGATCGTCGGCGACGACCTCGTGTGCGGGCTGCACGGCTGGGACTACGGCTATCGCACCGGTATCAGCGCCTACAACAACGACGAATGGCTGCAGAAGTTCACGTCGTGGGTCGAAGACGGCCAGGTGATGGTCGACCTCGACGAGATCACGGCCTGGGAACACGAACACCCGCAACCGTGGATTCGCGATACCTATCAAGGCGCCTATCAAGACCCGCACGGCACACCCGAGGAGCCGCACGTCGCCGGGATCCGCGAGCTGGCCGCACAACGGTCTGTCGAAGGTCGGCCATCACGGCCCCGTGACCTCGATGGGCGTCCCCCACGACCAGCTCCCGAGTTGGGACTCGATCCAGATCGTCACCGCCCAGCTGGCTCACCGCCCGTTGCTGGACGACACCGCGGTCGCCACCGACGTGACGATCGGCGGCTCGGCGGACAAGCCGTTGCACCTCGACATTCCGCTGTTCGTCTCCGACATGAGCTTCGGTGCATCTGTCGCAAGAGGCCAAGACGGCACTCGCCCGCGGGGCCGAGGGTGCCGGCACCGGCATCTGCTCGGGTGAGGGCGGCATGCTGCCCGAGGAACAGCAGGAGAACACGCGCTACTTCTACGAGCTGGCGTCCGGCAGGTTCGGCTGGTCGATCGACAAGGTCGAGCGGGTCCAGGCGTTCCATTTCAAGTTCGGGCAGGGCGCCAAGACCGGCACCGGCGGACACCTCCCCGGCAACAAGGTGGTCGGACGGATCGCCGAGGTGCGTGGCCTGACGGAGGGAACCCCGGCCGTGTCACCCGCCACGTTCCCCGATCTCACCACCGTCGCCGACTACCGCGAGCTGGCGGCCGAGGTGCGTGAAACATCTGGTGGGATTCCGATCGGGGCCAAGCTGTCGGCTCAGCACATCGAGGCCGACCTCGACGCAGCACTGGAGATCGGCGTCGACTACGTGATCCTCGACGGCCGAGGCGGCGGAACCGGTGCGGCGCCCAAGATCTTCCGCGACAACATCTCGGTACCGACGATTCCGGCGCTCGCCAGGGCCCGACGCCACCTCGACAACTGCGATTCGGACGTGACGCTGGTGATCACCGGCGGGTTGCGCACCCACGCCGACTTCGTCAAGGCGCTGGCGCTCGGCGCCGACGCGATCGCCGTGTCGAACGCCGCCATGCAGGCGATCGGATGCCTCGGCATGCGGGCCTGCAACACCGACAACTGCCCGGTCGGCATCGCCACTCAGAAGTCGGGGCTGCGGCAGCGACTCGTGATCGACGAAGCTGCCCAGCGCCTGACCCGCTTCTTCCAGGCCTCGGTCGAACTGATGACAGTGCTCGCCAGGGCGTGCGGGCACACCCACCTCAGTCAGCTGTGCCCCGACGACCTGACGACATTCGACCGCGAGATGCACCATCTCGCCGGCGTCCCCTACGGAGGGCTGACCCCATGACCGACAGCAGCGAATCCGGCAACGGCCCGACCGAGACCGACTGGCACAAGATCCTCGAACCCGACCAGCTCGACGAGGGCCGTGTGACCACGGTGTCGGTCGGCATCCGCTCGTTCGCCGTCACCAAACACGAAGGTGAGTACGGCTGCCTCGACAACGCCTGCCCGCACCAGGGCGGTCCGCTCGGCGAGGGCTCGATCGAAAACGGTTGGCTGCGCTGCCCATGGCACGGATACGACTACTCCCCGACCACCGGCGAACCTCCCGGCGGATTCAGCGACGCACCGGCGTGCTTCCAGACCGAAGTGCGTGACGACGGTGTCTACGTCGCCCTTCCACCCGAGCCCGAATCAGTTCGCACCGTCAGCGACGTGATCGTCGAGACCCTCACCAACTGGGGTCTGACCCACGTGTTCGGCATGGTCGGCCACTCGAACCTCGGGTTCGCCGACGCGATGCGCAAGGCCGAGGCGCGCGGCGAACTCACGTACATCGGCATCCGCCACGAGGGGGCGGCTGCGTTTGCAGCTTCGGCCTACGGCAAGCTGACCGGCAAGGTCGCCGGTTGTTTCGGGATCGCCGGGCCCGGCTCGACCAACCTGTTGACCGGGTTGTACGACGCCAAAGAAGACCGCGCCCCGGTGCTGGCGATCTCCGGTCAGGTGCCGTCCAAGGTGCGCGGCCGTGGGGCGTTCCAGGACACCGATCTCGAGGCCGCCTTCAGCGACGTCGCCGAGTTCAGCGAGACCGTGCAGGCCGGCTCCGACCACGCCGAGCTCGCCACGCTGGCGATGAAGACGGCGATCGTCGGGCGCAACGTCGCCCACCTGATCCTGCCCGACGAGGTGCAACACCTCCCGGCGGCCGACTCGGCAACGGCGGGCGGGCCCGACGGTCGGATGGGTTCACGCGACATCGCTCCCCCGCCCTCCGAGGTGCAGCGCGCGGTCGACCTGCTGGCCGGTGCCGAGCGCCCGATGATCGTGGTCGGGCATGGCGCCCGCCACCAGATGGAGGCGATCATCTCGCTCGCCGAACTGATCGATGCGCCGGTCGCCACCACCTTCAAAGCCAAGGGGCTGATCGCCGACGACCACCCGCTGGCGTGCGGCGTGATGGGACGCTCGGGCACACCGGTCGCCAGCTGGTTCATGAACGAGAGCGACGCCCTGCTCGTGTTCGGCGCCAGCTTTTCCAACCACACCGGCATCGCCGACTACAAACCGATCATCCAGGTCGACGACGACCCGATGTCGCTGGGCAAGTTCCACGCCGTCGACGTTCCGCTCCAGGGCAACGTTCAGGTCACGGCGCGGTTGCTGGCCGACGGCCTCGGCGCTACCCCGCGCTCGACGACCATTCGCGACGAGGTCGCCGAGCGGCGCTCGATCTGGCTGGCCGAAAAGACCCGCCGCGCCGACGACGACGCCGGCCACGGGATCGGATCGGCAGCCGTGATGGACAGCCTGTCGCGCCTGATCGACCCCGACGCTGTGATCGCAGTCGACGTCGGCAACAACACCTACTCGTTCGGACGCTACTTCGAGGCCAGCGGACACCAGGACGTGTTGATGTCCGGCTATCTCGGCTCGATCGGATTCGGCCTACCGGCAGCGATGGGCGCCTGGGCCGCCGTCGGCGACACACGCCAGGTCGTCAGCCTCAGTGGCGACGGTGGATTCGGCCAGTACGCAATGGAGCTCACGACCGCTGTGAAATACGGCATGAACATCACCCACGTGCTGCTCAACAATGGCGAGCTCGGCAAGATCTCCAAAGAGCAGCGAGCCGCCCATTGGGATGTGTGGCAGACCTCGCTGCACAACCCCGACTTCGCAGCGTTCGCCGAACTGTGCGGTGCCAAGGGCATCAGGGTCACGTCACTCGATCAGCTCGACGCGGCGATCGGCGAAGCGCTCGCTCACCCCGGGACGGCGCTGGTCGAGATCGTCGCCGACGCACTGCTGCTCTGACAGGTGCAAGACTCGATCGATGGCAATCAAGGCTGAACGAGCACTCGAACGACTTCGGGCGATCTGCTTCGCGCTTCCCGAGGTGAGCGAGCGGATCAGCCACGGCTCGCCCTCGTTCTTCATCAGGGACAAAAAGGTGCTGTGCAGCTTTCACCCGGATCAGCACCACGGCGAGCACGGCATGTCGATCTGGGCACCCGCTCCCCCGGGTGTGCAGGAACAGCTGGTCGAGGACGAACCCGACCGGTTCTACCGGCCGCCGTACGTCGGTGTTCGCGGATGGATCGGGGTACGGCTCGACCGAGACGCCGACTGGGGCGAGATCGACGGCATCGTCCACGATGCCTATCGCCTCGTGGCGCCCAAGTCGTTGGTGCGCCTGCTCGACACCGACTGAGCCCGGCCTCACGCGCGAGAATCGATCGATGCCCGATCTCGCCGACGTCCGATCCCTGCTCGCAGACGAGCACGGTTTGGCGGTGGTCAGCACCGTGCAGAGCGACGGCCGGGTGCTGTCGAGTGTCGTCAACTGCGGCATCCATGCTCACCCCATCACGGGCGTGGAGTGCGTGGCGCTGGTGTCCGGCGGCTCTTCCGCCCGGCTGGGTCACGTCCGGAATGGGTCGGAGGTGACCGTGGCGGTTCGTCGCGGTTGGCGCTGGGCCGGCGTCACGGGGTCGGCCGATCTGATCGGGCCTGACGACACCGGCGACCCCGGCGACGGTATCGACGACGACGCGCTCCGGCTGTTGTTGCGAACGGTCTTCCAGGCGGCAGGCGGGCACCACGACGATTACGACGAGTACGACCGGGTCATGGCCGCCGAGCGCAGGACGGCCGTGTTCGTGACACCCGCTCGGATCCTCGGCAACGGTTGACGCATCTCGTGCACGAGAACGTGCCGGCGTTCCATTTCAGGGCCCGCCTGTGGCTCTACTCCGGCAAGGCGGCGTGGCATTTCATCACGCTGCCCCACGGTGTGACCGACGAGATCGACGACCTGACGACGCCGACACGGCGGGGATTCGGATCGGTGAAGGTCACCGTCACGATCGGTGCGACCACCTGGAACACGTCGATCTTCCCGGACACCAAGGCCAAGTCGTTCGTGTTGCCCGTGAAGCGGCAGGTCCGAGTCGGTGAGAGTCTGACGGTGGACGACATGGTCGATGTCACGCTGCAACTCGCCGACTGACATTCGACGATCGTCGTCGACGGGTCGCAGCCACGCCTAGATAGGCTTGCCTAACACCACTGGGTCCTATCGCCCCTGGGTTTGTCGTGATGCCGGAACGCACCGGCGAGGAGCAGCATGCGATTGTCCGAACTGCCGGTTGGCTCAGAAGCGATCGTTCGCTCCGTCGACCCGGGGCCCTCGGGCGAGGGCCGCCGACTGCAGGAGATCGGGTTCGTGCCCGGCACGCTGGTGCGGGTCGAACGGCGCGCACCGATGGGCGATCCGACCGTGTTCGAAATCCGATCGACACGATTGGCGCTGCGTCGCCGCGGTGCGGCGCTGGTCGAGGTCGAACAGCAGGAGACGTCGTGACGGCAGGCCAGATCGCTCCCCCGGGCGAACTCCAGGTCGCCATCGTGGGCAGCCCGAACGCCGGCAAGACCAGTGTCTTCAATGCCCTCAGTGGCATCAGGGCTCGCACCGCCAACTACCCCGGCGTCACCGTGAGCCGACGCGAGGCGCGGCTCGAGATCGGTGAACGACAGCATCGACCTGGTCGATCTGCCCGGCACCTACGGCCTCGAGCCGATCAGCCCCGACGAGGCAGTCGTGGCCGACTCCCTGCACGGCCGGGTCGCCGGCGTTGCACCGCCGGACGCATTGGTGATCGTGGCTGACGCGACCTCGCTCGATCGTTCACTGTTCCTGATCGCCGAGTTCCTCGAACTCGACCTGCCGACCTGCCTGGTGCTCACGATGATCGACGAGGTCTCGATTCGGCATGGCTCGATCGACATCGAGCGCCTGTCGGCGGCATTGGGGATTCCGGTCGTCGGCGTCGTCGGCCACAAGGGTCTCGGGCTCGACGCGGTGCGCACCCTGATCACCGACCCCGAGGCCTGGCAGCGACCGATCATGGCCCCGCCGCTCGGCCTTCCCCACCGGACGGCGTGGGTCGACTCGATCGTGGCGTCGGTCGTGACCCCGCTCGACGTCGACATGCGGACCCGCCGGATCGACGCAGTGCTCCTGCACCCGCTCTGGGGCCCGTTGGTGTTCGTCGCCGTCATGTTGGCGTTCTTCCAGTCGATCTTCACGCTGGCGACGCCGATCGTCGACCGGCTCGAGAGCATCCTCGGCTCGATCGCCGATGCGGTCCGCGACGCGGCCGGCGGAACGCTCGGTGACTTCCTGGCGGACGGTGTGATCGGGGGTGTCGGCAGCGTGCTCGTGTTCCTGCCGCAGATCACGCTGCTGTTCCTGATCATCGGCGTTCTGGAGCGGGTCGGCTACCTGGCGCGGGCAGCTCTGCTGGCCGATCGTGTCATGGGTCGGTTCGGGCTCGAGGGGCGCAGCTTCATTGCGATGCTGTCGTCGTTCGCGTGCGCAGTGCCCGGCATCATGTCGGCCCGCACGATCCCCAACGAACGTCATCGCCTGGCGACGATGATGTCGGCGCCGCTGATGACGTGCTCGGCCCGGCTCCCCGTGTTCACATTGCTGATCGCCGCCTTTGTTCCGAATCGTTCGGTGCTCGGCCCGATCCACAGCCAGGGCCTGACCCTGTTCGGGCTGTACGTGTTGGGGGCGATCTCCGGGCTCGTGTATTCGGCGGTCCTCAGTCGTTTCATGCTCGGTGGCCCGTCGGCACCGTTCATGATGGAACTCCCGCCCTACCGGCGCCCCACGCTGCAGGCCGTGCTGCTCCACGTGTGGGACGGCGCCTGGTCGTTCATGCGCAAGGCGGGCACCATCATCCTGCTCACCACGATCGGGCTGTGGGCGATGCTCAACGTGCCCAACTCGACCGCACCGGAGGGCCTCGACGAGGCGCAGGCAGCGAGCTACGAGATGGAGCACAGCATCGCCGGCGGCGTCGGCAAGGCGATGGAACCATTGTTCGCCCCGATGGGGTTCGAGTGGCGCACCAACGTCGCATTGCTCGGCAGCCTGGCGGCTCGCGAGGTGTTCGTCAGCACACTGTCGATCACGACCGCCGCCGAATCCGAGGAAGCCCTGCCCGACCGACTCGAGACGCTCAGCCGCCCCGACGGCAGCAAGGTGTTCGATGCCGCCACGGTCGGAGCGCTGCTGGTGTTCTTCGTGTATGCGCTCCAGTGCTTCTCCACGGTGGCCGTGCTGCGCCGGGAATCGAACTCGTGGAAGTGGCCGGCGATAGCGATGGGTTCGATGTTCACACTGGCCTACGTTGCAGCGTTGATCGCCCACATCGCGATCGAGGCGATCGCATGACGACCCCACACGCCCCTCGCCGAATCCACGTCGAGCGCACCACCGATCCAGCAGTGCTGAGATGGATACCGCACCATCGCTTGCTCGACGACGCCCCATCCGGGAGTCGTCGGATACCCCCGGACTCACCGCTCGGCCGCCTCGCCGGCGAGGGATCGGTCGCCGACGTCACGGTTCGGGGCGGCGCCGTACTGATCCGTGTCGCCACCCCACAGGAATGGCCGCAGCTCGCTCCGAGGGTTCAGGCCGCCCTGCTCGACGAACTCGACGCGCTCGACGGCGGCCCTGACGGGACCGCCAACTGGCTGCTCGAGGCAACCGACCCGGACGGCATGCCGCCCACGGTCGCCGAAGTGCAGCAGGTCGTCGACACAGCCGCCGGATCGGTGATGGCGCTCCACGGTGGGGCGATGAGAGTCGCGGCGATCGTTGGAGACACCGTGCATCTGCGCACCCACGGTGCTTGCAGCGGGTGCCACCAGTCGGATGACACGGCGATCGGGCTGATTTCCCCGGCGCTCCGGGAGGCGTACCCGGCGATCACATCGGTCGTCGTCGACGTCGACGTCGAGTCGCTACCGTCGTCGACGTCGTACCGGCATCCCACGACCCGGTCCGGTCGACGGCCCGCCGCGTCAGCTCGAGCAGTCGGTTTCGTTCGTCGCGCAGCCGCTCTTGCCACTGACTTGCGTTACCTCGCACACAGACGTCGTCGCGCCGCAGCGCCAACCGATCGAACTCAGCTACGACCCGGATTCGGGAGTGGGGAGCGGCTCGCTGGCCGTCACCTGAGTGCGCCACCCGAGATCGTGGAACCCCAGCTCAAGCTGGGCGCCAGGCTGCCCGATACACAAGTGCCAGCCGCCACAACGGGGCGGGCCGCGCGGCGGCTGGCTGGTGTCCCCTCGCGGAGTCACCGTGCGGGCCCCTGGGCGGACAGGGGTCTCCGCACTTCGATTGTCTCACGTCAACGGCTTCTTGGCCACCGCGTTATGCCTCGTCGAGCTCAGCAAGATACGGCGGGTCAGCACCGGGTCGCGAACAAGTGATCGCAGCAGCTCTCACGGCTCGATCAGCGAAGCCGGTCCAATCCGAGAGGTTGATGTCAGCGAGCGTGGAGGTGCCCGTTCCGTTCCCGTGATTCCAGATCGAGGTCAGCAGCGAACCGACGATCGTGTCGCCGGCGCCGATCGTGTCGGAGACCGTGATGCTCGGCGCCGGGACGCGCGCCTCTCCGGCAGCGGTGACGATCGACAGGCCCTCCGACCCACGTGTCAGCACGACGGCCTCGATGCCATTCGAGATCAGCTGTTCGGCACACGACTCCATCGTTCGGTCGGGCCAGATCCAGGAGAGATCCTCGTCGGAGCCCTTGTAGATGTTGGTGTGGGCGAGCCACCGTTCGTGGAAGTGATCCCACCGAGCTCGGTCGTCGATGATCCGCGGACGCACGTTGCAGTCGAGCGAGACGATGCCGTCATGTCGCTCGACCAGTCGGGCCAGCGTCTCGGCGGTGGTTCCCCTGAACATCCCGAGCGTGCCGCCGTGCACGATGTGCGGGCCGGCACCGAGGCGGTTCAGGTCGGCGCTGGCGAGCAGCGTGTCTGCAGTGCCGTCGCCCTCGAACCGGAACCTCAGCTGTGGCACGTGCTCGACGATGGCCCGTGCTGTCGGGGCATCGATGCGTGGACACAGGGTGAGGTCGACGCCGTTCGATGCGAGGTGCTGCCACACCAAGTCACCGTAGACATCCGTCGATATCCCGCCGACGAACGCAGCTGCGACGCCGAGGCGGGCTGCTGCGATCGAGACGTTCATCGGGCCACCACCGGCGATCGGCTTGGGAACGAGGTCGACGAGCGCCTCGCCACAACTGACGATCATGTCGTCGGTCCCCCCGTGGCCAGTGCGGCGGTCGGTGCGATCGATCGACGTTGGTACTGCTCGAACGCCGTCGTGACCTCGCCGGACATCCGGCGCGCCCTGGTCTGGTGGTACTCCAGCGATGATCGTTCGTCGCTGGTGGATGCTCCGCCTTGGATGTCGATCACGATCCGAACCGGTCGGCCCTCGATCAGCCTTCGTTGTGTCTTGGACATGGTGCCTACATGTTGGCACCTCGCCCTCCGATCATCCACGGCGGCATGTCACACTGACGTCGTGGCAGCGGCATTGAAGGACCAGATGAATGCACAGGTCGTCGACCAACTGGCGGGCATGCTTCGGGCACAGCATGCCGACTTCGACGTCTCGGGTTTCACCGGATCGATCAACGCTGAACTTGAGTCGTTGGAGCTCAAGGACCGCATCAACCTGATCGCCGACGCGATCGCGTCGCATCTCCCCCACGACTATCGGGTCGCCCTGGCCATCGTTTGTGGCGTGGCGGATACGGAGATCGATCCCTGGGCAGGTTGGCCACTGTGCTCGTTCGTCGAGCGCCATGGCACGAATGACCCGGAGGCCTCGCTGGCGGCGATGCCGGTGCTCACAAAACGGTGGTCGTGCGAGTTCGCGATTCGACCGTTCCTGGATCGGCATCTCGAACTCACTCGGCGGTATCTGCGGCGCTGGGTGAACGACGACGACGAGGCCGTGCGGCGCCTGCCGTCCGAGGGCACCAGGCCGTTCCTGCCATGGGGGCCGAAAGTGCCGGGTTTGATCGACGATCCCCAGATCGGCGTCGAGTTGCTGATCGCCCTGCGTCACGACCCGTCCGAGACGGTGCGCCGTTCGGTCGCCAACCATCTCAACGACCTCACCAAGTTCGAACCCGACCTGGTGATCGAATTGCTCCGAGGCTGGACAGAGGAACACCCGCCCGTCGAGCCGAAGATGGTCAAACACGCCCTGCGCACGCTGGTCAAACGTGGACATCCCGGGGCGCTTGGGCTGCTGGGGTTCAACATCGATCCTCAGGTCTCGGTGGCGGAGTTCTCGTGTGACCCGACCGACGTCCGGATGGGCGAACAGATCGTGCTCTCAGCGACGCTGACCTCGACATCGCCCGATGACCAGCAACTCGTCATCGACTTCGTCGTGCATCACGTCAACGCCAACGGGGCGACGTCACCAAAGGTCTTCAAATGGACCAACCTCCGATTGGTGTCCGGAGATACGGCAGTGCTCACCAAGCGCCGCACGATTCAGCACGCATCGACGCGGACGTACCGGTCCGGCACCCATCGAGTCGACCTCCAGGTCGGCGGGAAGACGATGGCGTCGACACACTTCGAGGTCGACGCCCGCTGACCGATGCCGGCCGCACGCACCTCCTGATCGGAGGATTCCGGTTCGCCGAATCCGGCCAAGTGATGAACGGCGAGAACGGGTGCAAGCCGGATTCGAAACAAGCACGGAACGCAGGCGGTCGGTCGCCGGGGCGACCTTACGGTGCGGCGCAACACCCCGACTTCCCTGGAGGAAACACCATGCGTACCCGCAAGCCCGCCGCCCTGGCGATCGTCGCCGCCCTCGCACTCGCCGCCTGTGGCGGTGACTCGGATGACCCCGTCGCCAGCGCACCGGTCGAAGATGCCGAGATGGCCGACGACGACATGGCCGACGACGACATGACCGACGACGACATGACCGACGACGACATGGCCGACGACGACATGCCGACGACGAATGACCGACGACACATGACCGACGACGACATGACCGACGACGACATGGCCGACATGAACGACGTGATGAGCGTGATCATCGGGCGCGAGGACCTGTCGGTGCTCGACGACGCGATCCACGCTGCCGGACTCAACGACGCCCTGCACAACGACGGACCGTTCACGGTTTTCGCCCCCACGGACGCGGCCTTCGAGGCATACCTGGGCGAGATGGGTATGAGTGCCGAGGACGTGCTGGCAGACACCGAGACTCTGACGGCACTGCTTCAGGCACACGTGGTGGCCGGTACGGATGATTCGGCGATGGTGATGGACATGGCCGGTCAGTCGTTCACCACGCTCGCCGGCAACGAACTCGACATCGTCGTCGACGGCGATGTCGTGATGGTCGGAGGGGCAACGGTCATCGAGTACGACCTGAGCGCCTCGAACGGCGTGATCCACGTGATCGACACCGTGCTGACTCCGCCCGCCTGACTCCGCCCACCGGCTGAGCCGGACCAACCGATCCCTTCGGCGAAGGTGCGGGTGCCTTGCAGGCCCCGCACCTTCGTCGCGTCCGGAGCCAGCCTTCGAGACTTCTGACGAAACACGAAACGTCCCGAAACGGCGTCGTAACTCTGGTGCAGACGATCGACCTGGGCCAACGCGACCCGTACGGTGGTGCACATGTCAATCGACGTGAGAGGCGACGAGTGGGTGCATGCCGAGCCGGTTGCCCGCCTCAAACACCCGCGGGCGATCCGTTGGCTGCACTGGATCAACTTTCCGCTGCTGTTGATCATGATCTGGAGTGGGCTGCGGATCTACTGGGCCGAGCGGGTCTACGCCTTCGGGATCGGTAGTTGGCAGTGGTTCGCCTTCTTCCCGGACGCCGTCTACGAGACGTTCGACCTCGAACGCCGTTTGGCGCGCGGTATGGCCTTTCACTTCGCCTTCGGTTGGCTGTTCGTGATCAACGGCCTGATCTACGTGATCTACCTGGCCGTGACGAAGGAGTGGCGTCACATCCTGCCCGACCGGAGATCGGCTCGGGAAGCCAAGGACGTCGTGCTGCACGACCTCCATCTCGCCGATCAGGAGCCACCGCAGGGTCGCTACAACGCCGCTCAGCGGATCTCCTACACGATCGTGCTGGCGATGGCCGCGATCATCGTCGTCAGCGGGTTCGCGATCTACAAGCCGACTCAGCTGCACCCCCTGCCACTGCTGTTCGGCGGATACCAGGGGGCACGCTTGACGCACTTCACGATGACAATCGGGATCCTGCTGTTCTTCGTCGTGCACCTGTTGCAGGTCGTGCGGGCCGGGTGGAGCAACTTCCGGGCGATGGTCACCGGATACGAGATCGAGCCACCTGACGAGTTCGACCTGGCAACAACGGCGACGAACGGCCACGACGAAGTGGAGGTCGAGGCGTGAGCGACGAACAGACGACTGGACGAACCACGCCCGACGTGCAGATGACCGACCGTGAGCTCGAGCTACGGGCCCAGGCCCGCAGTGGCGAGGCGATTCCTGTCGGCGAATTCCGGCGCCGATCGCGGCGCTCGTTCCTGACCGGTGCCGCTCGGCATCCTCGCTGCCGGCGGCTTCTGGCGCTGGGTCCAGACGCAGTCGACCGACGACGGCATCCCGAACGTGCTGCGCAACACGCTGGAAGCCAATGAGACGCTGTGGAGCAATCTCTCGCAGGGCAGATCGGCACCCGAGTATTCGATCAGCCGGGCGACGCCGATCCAGATCAACGGACGTCTCGGCATCCGCAACGAGATCGACCTCGACACATGGACCGTTCGGGTCGAAGGCCCAGACGGTGAGCTGTTGGACGAACTCGACATCTCGGCGTTCGAATCGTTGCCACAGCGCGACATGGTGATCGAACACAAGTGCATCGAAGGGTGGTCGAGCATCGTGCACTGGGGCGGTGTCCGGTTCAGCGACTTCCACGCCCGCTACGCCGACCGGGTCGGTGATGTTCCGTACGTCGGGCTCGAGACGCCCGACGGCGGGTACTACGTCGGCTGGGACATGGAGTCGATCCTGCACCCGCAGACGATGCTGGCGTTGCGCCACCACGGCGAGCCACTCGATCAGGCCCACGGGGCACCGCTCCGTTTGGCGACCCCGAACAAGTACGGCATCAAGACGATCAAGCGGATCGGCGTGATCCGGTACAGCAGGGAGCGTCCGGCCGACTACTGGGCCGAGCGCAGCTACGACTGGTACGCAGGGCTGTGAACGTGCGCGCGCTCTCGGCCGTGGCACTGGTGACACTCGTGGCGATCGTTGGACTCGTCGCCCTGACCGGCGGGCCCGACGATCCGGTTCCGGCTGCTGTCGAACCCGAGCTGGCACCGCTCCCGACCGTCGGATTTCCGGCCACCACGACCACGACGACCGAACTGGAGCCTCCGCCGGACCTTCCCGATCGTGGCGAACATCCGGACCTGCGGGCGACCGACGGCTGGCTCCAGAGCGACGTCACCTCGCTCGAGCAACTCCGCGGCCAGGTGGTCGCCGTCCAGTTCTGGACATTCGGTTGCTACAACTGCAAGAACACGCTGCCCCACATGCAGCAGTTGTACGCCGACTACAGCGATCAGGGGTTCGAGATCGTTGGCATCCACGCACCCGAATTCGACTACGAGGCGGACGTCGACAACATCGTCGAGGCCGCCGACGAGTTGGGTGTGACGTGGCCGATCGTGCTCGACCCGGACAAGCGCGCGTTCCATCACTGGCAGGAAGGAAGCAGGGCCTACTGGCCTCGGATCTACCTGCTCGATCGCGACGGGCACATCCGGTACGACCACATCGGCGAGGGCAGCTACGACGAGATCGACGCCGCCGTCCAGGCGTTGCTCGCCGAGCCGACCTGAGGGGCCGAGTTGTTGGGACCATTCGCCGAGGCGATCAGGGCCACCGTCCAGCCCTGCACGTTTCTGCTCGTCGTTCCGATCGTGGCGGTGGTGCTGGCGACCGGCGCACGCCGGCGGCCGACTGCGGCAGCTGTCGGCGCAGCGATCGTCGGAGGATGGCTGCTGGCGTCGAACTGGTTGATCCTCGACGGGTGGCAGCTGCAGGCATCGGCAGCGCTGGCGACCGTGGCGATCGTGGCCGTCGCCCTCGCACCGTTCGACCAGCGCCTGACCGCGCTCCGGGACGACCGCGTCGCTGCCCCGGTGGCGGCGGGTGTCGCGCTGCTGGCAACGATGTGGTGGCGACCTTGTGTCGGGGACGAACTGGGTTCGATCTTGACCGAGGCCCAGACCGGGCTCGCCGGTCAGATCCCCGGCATGACTGCGTACATGCTCGGCGCCATGGTGCCGGTGCTGATCGTCGCCCTGGCCGTGGACGTCGGCCGACCCACCGAGCGCCGGCGTGCCACGGCCGGCGTCGTGGCGGCCGTCATCGGACTCGTCGTCGTTGGCGCACTCGCGATCGGCCGCCACGACTCCGTGGTCGTCACCCTCACGAGGTGGACCCTCGACTGACCAGCACAACATCGACGGCGGATCGGAATCGCCAACACTCGTTGCACAGTTCGCGCGAGGTGTGTGGCCGTCAGTCGAAAGTCATGGATTGACCGCTGACCATTACGCCGACGTCGGGGTCAGCAACGATCACGAGCCGACGACCGCCGTCAGCGGTGCGTTCCCACCGGGCCAGCCCGAGAACGGGGACGCCATCTCCTGGTGTGAGGCCTGGATGCGGTGCCACGGAATACCGGCGCAGTTTCTGATGGGCCTGACAACCGTGACTGTTACATGTAACATCGTTCCCATGGCACGACGTCAGTCATCAACACCCACAGCCATACGCGTGCGGGCACATCGCCAGCGACTCCGCGAGCAGGGATTGCGACCGATCCAGATCTGGGTCCCCGACGTCAGGTCGCCGCAGTTCGCCGAACAGGCTCAACAACAGTCACTCGCGATCGCATCGAGCGACCACGAGGCAGACGATCAAGCCTTCATCGACGCCTTGGCCGACGACGAGTGAATCGCGGCGAGATCTGGACCGCTGCGGGCGGCACCGGGTACGTCGGCAAACCACGACCTGTCGTGATCGTTCAAGACCACCGCTTCGACGCGACAGCCTCAGTGACAGTCTGCGCGTTCACGACCGACCCAACCGATGCCCCACTGATTCGACTGCTCATCGAAGCCGATGAGGTGAGCGGCATACGCGAATCGAGCCGACTGATGGTTGACAAGATTACGACGATCCCCCGCTCCAAGCTCGGCGA
The DNA here is from genome assembly GCA_963722635.1 of uncultured Acidimicrobiaceae bacterium. Taxonomy (GTDB): domain Bacteria; phylum Actinomycetota; class Acidimicrobiia; order Acidimicrobiales; family Ilumatobacteraceae; genus Ilumatobacter. Next base: position 30,489 of record CAVRNX010000016.1, on the reverse strand, counting down.
ACAGATCGGCCAGCTCAGCGACGACGACATGATCAGGCTGTCTCGAGCACTCGTCGTGTTCCTCGGGCTCGCCGGGACCTGACGAATCCGCAACACTTCGGCACGCACATCACGGTGCACGCCGACCGGCGCGCGCTACATCGCGCCCCAAGCCGAGTGCCCGGAAATCACGGTCGCCTCGGGCCGGAATGGAGCGTTCCGGTCGCGGATCTGAGCGCCTCCGTTTGCCGAGTCCACTGATCGGAGTGTGCCGCACTGGGCGGGCGGGGGTGACGATCCGAGCGCGCGAAATCAGAGCTCGCATCATGGCAATCGATCGGCGGGGCCGATGCCAGCCGGATCTGGTGCGCCGAGAAGTTGGCGACGAGTCAGCCGAAGCTGTTGCTGGGGAACACGCTGGCGACGAGTTGCATGTCGTACCAGTCCATGTCGCCCTCGGTCTCTCTGCAAGCGATCTGGAAGGTGCTGGTCTCGCCGACGGTTCCGCCGTCGGCGTCGACGTACACTGCCGAAATCGACGCATTGTTGCGGTGGTCGCTGTCAGTCGTGTCCGTCGTTTCGCCCATGGACATCTCCGAGCCTGCGACCGCCAGGCCGTTGCGCTCGATCCGGCACTCTCCCCGTGTGGGCTCGTCGGCGGAACTGGCCCAGCCGAACGATGCGGAGAGCATCACCTCAAACGGTCGGTCCGACTCGAAGTACTGGGCTCCACTTCCAGCGCCGCATGTCTCGAACACGCCGCTCACGTCGGTGCCGTCGTTGCGGCATTCCTCGACGACCTGCTGCGCAGTGATGGTCGGCGCGAGTCGAGCTGAGTTCTGCTCAGGGGCGTAGTAACCGACAACGTCGATGATCACGTCGACATTTCCGAATTTGTTGCGGACGTCGAACGTGCCGATGCTCGACAGTTTGGCGTTCACGGCATTCGGAGTCGGCGGCTGGCCGGGTGTCGGGTTGAGGTTCGACGTGCCCGGGTCGGTTCCGCCCGCCCATACCGTGAGGTACGTGCTGGCGGTGGCGTCGACAGCGGTGACGTTGAGGGCGAGGGCGACGGCGTCGGTGGGGATCGACTTGGTGTCGATGCACCGCCCATTCGACCCGTGAGCGGTGACGGTGACAGTCTGGTCTGGGCCGAACGGGGTGCTTTTGTCGCCGACGTTGAAGCGGGGATTGGACCTCGTGTCGATCAGGCGACATGGTTCGGCGGCGACGTAGACGGAGCGACGTCGACCTCGAACCTGCGCCGAAACCAGATTCATGCCGCCGATGCCGGCTGCGCCGAGGGTGACGGCAACGGCGGCGCCGATGGCCGCCCAACGAACTCTGAGACTTGATCGTGATGTCATGACGGCTCACAGTACGACAGCGCCAGATCTGGGGTCGAAAGCTGGGCGCCCGGGCGCGCTCTTGCTCATCCGTCTGTCGTCAGGGTAATCGGATCATCGAGTCGTGGCTGAGCGGTGCAGCCGACTTCGAGGTCGTGATGAGTCCGGAACTCCTCGCAAGACTCGCGAGGTGCTCACGACTCGTCCTCGACTCCGCAAGTGGATCAGTCTCGAGACTGCGACGCTGTTCGTGGACACGATCGAGACGCTTGTCCATCTCGTCGACGACCCCTATGAGGTTCAGACCGAGAACGACGCAACCCAAACGACGACTACCTCATCGCTCTCGCCGGAACGCCACGAGGCCGACGTCATCGTCTCCGGCGACAAGGACCTGCTCGAGTGCGAGCCGCAGAGCCCACCGGTCGTGACGCCCGCCCAGCTCGAGAGGCGTGACCGCGCCACATAACATCGCGCCGTAGTCCGGTCCGAGGCCGATGATCGATACGTGCCTGCCGAGCTCGGACGGTTGCGAGCTGACGTTGCCCATGATGTTTTGATCGGCTTCGCTCGACGTTTGTCTCCTCGGGGACCCTGAGCCATGCCCTAGCGTCCAGGGTTGATGAAGACGATCTCGATCTTGCTTGTGCTGGCGTGGAGTTCGCTCGCTGCGGCATGTGAATCCGACTCTGATTGCGCGTAGGTGTCTGCAGCTGGTGTTGTTCAGGAGCGGCTCATGTCGAGCTGATTGACTTGACGGTGCCTGGGACGGGGGTTGTGAGGATGGCACGATGAGGAAGTGACGAGCCAGTCGTTTCATTTCTTGTCGCCGTGTGGTCCGCTCACGGGCCTGGGTTTGTAATGAGCGCCGGTTTTTCGGTCGATGCCGGCATCCTGCTCGGTGGCGTCCTTCTGCTGATCGGCGTGATCGCAAGTGGTTTCACTTCCCGTTGGCGGATCCCAAGTCTCCTGCTATTCCTCGGTCTGGGAATGCTCGTCGCCGATGACGGGCTCGCGATTGTTCGCTTCGACAACGCTGCTCTCGTTCAGAACATCGCCGTCGTGGCGCTCGTCGTCATTCTGTTCGAAGGTGGATTGGGTACCGATCCAGACGCCTTCCGCTCGGTCGGGACAGCGGCCGGTGGTCTTGCCACGGTGGGCGTCGCGGTCACGGCAGGCGCTGTTGCCCTCGTGGCGTGGTGGGTGCTCGACCTCGAGCCGACCTCCGCTCTGCTCCTCGGATCGGTCGTCGCATCGACCGATGCAGCGGCGGTCTTCGCGGCATTGCGTTCGGAGCCACTACCGCACGAACCCAGCAGCTCCTGCAACTCGAGTCCGGAATGAACGACCCGGTCGCGGTCCTGTTGACCATCGGCGTGCTTGAAACCTGGCGCGCGAACCCGAGCGCATGGGATTGGGTGTGGTTCCTCGGCGTCCAACTCGGCGCAGGCGTCGTCGTCGGACTCAGCGTCGGCCAGCTCGGTCGGCGCATGCTCGATCGTGTGAGCGGCTCCACGGTGGTGTCGATGGGGGCGGTCACACTCGCCATCGCAGCGATCTCCTACGGCGCAGCAGCGGTCGTCGGCGGCTCAGGCTTCCTCGCCGTCTACCTCACTGGTGTAGCGCTCACCGGATCGCGTCGTGCCGCACGAAGAGTCCTCTACTTCCACGAGGGTCTGGCAGCGACTGCCCAGGGCGTGCTGTTCTTGATGCTCGGCATTCTGTGTTCCCGAGCCAGCTCTTCGACGACCTCGGTCTGGCGATTGTTGTCGCTGCAACCCTGATCCTCATCGCCCGACCGATCGCTGTCGCCGCTGTTCTGTTGCCGTTCAGGACACCGGCACGTCAGACTGCGGTCGTGTCCTGGGCGGGTCTACGCGGCGCAGTCCCGGTCGTTCTAGCAACGATTCCGTTCACGGCGGGATACCCCGACGGCGCATTGATCTTCAATGTCGCGTTCGTCGTGGTCGTGTTGTCCGTTGCGCTCCAAGCACCCACAGTCGGAGTCCTGGCTCGGCGACTCGGCGTCGTTGCTGACGAACGACCGTCGATTCGCTCCGAGATCGTTCCCGTCGACGCCCACGACGCCGACCTCGTCGAGATCAGCATTCCGGCCGACGCACAGATGCATCCGACCACGCTGCGAGCGTCGCCGCCGCCGGCGGGAGCACGCGTCACTGTGATTCAACGGGACGATGCAACGATCGTTGCGCACGGCAGCACGACGATCGAACCAGGCGACGTCATGCTCATCATCGCGCCGATGAGCAGCGATCTGGGCGAGATCGAACGCTGGAGTCAAGACCTCATCGCCTCCGAACCGGAAGCAAACCCGTGATCGCGCATACTCCCGGCCCGGCCCCTTGCGCTCGGCCGTGCGCGTTCCACGCGATTGAACTAAGAGGTCGCACCGTTGACCACCATTACGACCTCGTCTCCGTGCGAGTGTCGCTCCCACTCGATGTTGCCCGAGTGGTCAACGACGTAGCTGCCTGCGGTGCCTCCAGTGGCGTTGCGGCAACCTCGGGCTAGGACAGGTGGCCGAGCAGGCTCGTCGATGACCCGTTTCGGATCGTCTTGTTCGAGACGTCTCGCGAGCGGCACGAACCACGAGAACGGTCGGACCGGCGTCGTGATCAGGTACGCCAGCACGCTGACCATCTCGTCGAGCTCGGCGGCGTCGGTTGCCCGTGTCACCGGATCGAGGCGTTTGAGCCGTTCGGCCGACCGCCAGGCCTGGGCGCGACCGACCTCGAGCGAGAAGTTGAACACCCGGTCACCACCTTTGGCGGCCGCCAGGTTGACCCAACGCGACACCCTCCCGAGATCTCGGAGCACCTCGGGCAACATGTCGGCGAGCACGTCGTTGATGGCGTCGAAATCGTGCCTCAACCCGTCCAGATCGTCACGATCTTCGGCCAGCTCGACGACCACCTGCGGCAGATCGTGGTTGACGTGAGCGTTGATGCCGAGCAGAAGGTGCTGCACGATCAGCAACCGTCGATCGCCGGCCACGTCTTGTGCCGCACTCCAACAGCCGGGCACCGGTGCGAGGCCCGCCCGGGGCCGCAGGTACCACGCTGCGAACGCCTGCGCGAACCTGGTCATCGCGTTCGGGTCGGCGAAATGATCGGTCGACACCTCGGTGCGAATCCGATCGGTCACTCGCGCATACATCGCCGGGAAGTAGCCCGACGCGTCATCCGCCTCGAGAGCGACGGTTCGCAACTCCTCGATCGTCTCGTCGAGCATCACCGACGACGCTAGTCGTCCCAGCGGCTCAGCGAACCCGGCTGAGCAACCGGACGTCGCCCCTCGCTGCAACTCGGGCCTGTTCATCCGAGCGACCGGCTGTCACCATGGAACCGAGGGAGGTCATGGCGTGGTCAACCATCTGTTGGCGAACGTTCGATGGTCGGTGATCGGGCAGTGGAAGCGACTGCTCCTGAAACACACACACCGCGGCTCGCAAGTCTTCGTGTACGGGAGCAACGACGATCAACAGTTCAAGCAGTCAGCGCGTGACGGCGCACAGCTCTGGATCGTGTCGACTCCCCCAGGCTTCCCGCCGACACTCGTCGCTCGCTTGACCGACGTGCAGCGAATCGACGCCAGCCATGATGCCGGGGTTTGCGATGACCTCCTTGCCGACCTCAAGGAGCCGGGCAAGGGTGGGAGCGAGTATCTGTTCAAGGTGAAGGGCGGACGAGGGAGCCGCTTCTACGGGAACAACGACGCGTCCACGGCATTGGAGCACACCACTCTGCTCGGCCAGGGAGGGACCCTGAAGGCGGCAGGAGAGGAATGGGTGCCGCGTCGTCACGGGGTCATGCTGATGCGACCCAAACGCCTGCAAGATGCCGACGCGCTGAAGGCACTCGCGACCGACGCGCTCCACCGAGCCGTGTTCGTGAGCTGGAAGCACTGTGACAAGGACGGTCAGCGGCCAGACCATGTGGCAAGGCGCCGAGCGGTTCGTGAGCTCGTGAGAGAGCTCAACCGACGAGGTGTTGCCGTCTGGCTCGACGAGCTCGCTCTCCCGAACTTCAAGCCCCACACAACCGACGACGCCTTGATGGAGTCGCTCCTGCGTGTGGGGCTGCACGAGAGTCGAGTCGTCGCAGCAGTCGCTTCAGACTGCTACGGCACCAGATCACCGGAGAGCGACGTCAACTGGACAGCGATGGAGCTACAGAGCAAGCGGAGGCAAAATCGCGTCGCCCTGTTCCTGGGACATGAGGCACCCGATGGCGCCGAATCGCTGCTCGTCGGCCCAACTCTGGGATCTGACTCTGTGGCGGTTCATCTGAACGGTGATCCTTCGCAGGTGGCGAGCGAGTTCTGTCGATGGTACGACCAGCGCTGAGGCCGGCTCCTTCGACTCAGCGAGATCCTCCAGCAACGACATGGACCATCAGAAGTACACACATGTGGTTTCAGCTGGCAAGGGGTCGAGTTTCGGGCACTTGGGACGAACGGGGACGAGAGGACACCAGCGAACACGAGCGGACATCAACGGACACCAGACGGACGGTTTGGTGTGACCGAGATCAAACCGTGTTCGACTGTCCCGATGTCAAGGACACGGCCGCGACGATGCTGCGCTCAGGAGGCAAGGCCAAAGCCTGCCTCGAAGGACGATTCTCATTGCCAAGGCTGACAAGATTCTTCTACTGTCGATATTGCGAGGTCGCCCCTGCGTCCGAGGTTCAGCGTTTCTTGCTTGACCGTCATCGAGCGTCGATGGAGGTGACGCCGCCTCCGGCAAGCGCTGGAGGAAGTGGACCCGGCTGCCTACCGGAAGGGTAGGGGAGCCGGATTTCGCGCTTTTCGGGTCGCTTCACGACTTCCGAAACGGAGACCATCGTCGTTTCGGCGTGGCCGGAGTCGGCGCGCTCCCTTTCCGGGCCGCCTCAGCCGGCACCCGTCGCGTCAGCGATGACTTCGTCGATGTAGCTCCCGAGATACTCGTCCTTCGACACGTACGGAAACGCCGATTCGAATCGTTCAATGACGTCGTCGGACCCGTCGAAGCTGCACAGCGGCCAGAGCGCGATCATGTCCTCTCGGTCCGGTGCGCTCGCTCGCTGCAACTTCATGAGGAAGATCGTGTCGGGGGGCGGCGTACTCACCGTCAAGTGCTCGCTTTCGTACACGACGGTGCACGACGTCGAGTCGAACCCGAACGGAAGAAACGCCGCTGCCGAATCGTTCAGCCAGTCGGGAGCGAGGTCGTGTCGTCCGGCCACGTCCGCAATCGCTGCCGCGGCTTCGACCGGAAGCCTTCGAGCTGAATCAACGTCGCGCGTCGAGTCGCGCAGCCCGAACCAGAGCATCCACGAACCGCCGACCATCAAGACCTCACCCGTGATTCCCAAGCGGCTGAACTCCTCGCGGACTTCGTCGAAGAGCCGCTTGAGTTCGTCGCGGCCACCATGCAGGAGCGAGGTGGTCATGCTGGCACGGACTCACGGAACAGGTCGGCGCGGGCGATCGTCAGCCCGCGTCGCCTGAAGGCCTCGGGGGTCTGCGACTTGGCGCGCCGCATCATCGTGGGTGTGCCGGGCGGCGCCCACGGAGGTGATTGTGTTCCGACGTCGGACGTCCAGCGCGGGCGCTCGATCCCAAGGCTGTCGCAGAGTTCCTCGGTGAACGACGCAAGGATGGCGTCGAGTGGCGTGCCTGTTCGCATCGGCGGATCCTCGACCGCGTCGGCGACCGAATCGGGATGCCGCGTCGCCCAGTCGGCGAAGCCGCGAAGCGACGTCCAATCGACAGCGAAGCGCTCACCGGTCGGTGCGTCGCTGGCGAGCGAGGCGATGCTCGGCCCGGGAGAAGGCCGGGCGGCATCGATGACGAGACGAGTCGATGCACCGGCTAGAACCCGTCGCAGCATCGTCAGCGTCGGGTCCATCGTTCCAGCCTCGATACGAGAAACCGTCGATGTCGGGACGCCCACATTGCGAGCCAACGCTCCACGCGACAAGCCCGCACCAATCCGTGCCTCACGCACCAACTCAGACGCCGCTGTCATGCCTGTAGCATATATGCAACACTTCGAAGTCACAAGCAATCACCCGCACTCCGACTCAGTCCTCGTCCCCTCGCAACAGGTCGCCGAGGCCGGCGGCAAGGGCTTGGTCGGCGGCGGCGAACGCGCGGGCGTAGACACGCAGGGTCATCGCCGGGTTGGAGTGGCCGAGGCGGCCGGCGCCGGTTCGGACGTCGTGGCCTTGGCCGATCGAGACCGTGGCCGACCAGCGGCGCAGGTCGTGGAGGATGGCCGATCAGCGACCGAAATCAACGACTGGTCATCAACACAGAATCACTCGATACGCAGGCCTGATATCGCCCGGCTGATGACCAGCTGCTGGATCTGCTCGGTGCCTTCGAAGATGTCGTGGATCTTGGCGTCGCGGTGCCAGCGCTCGACCGGGTAGTCACGGATGTAGCCGTAGCCGCCGAGGATCTGGATTGCACGCTCGGTCACCCAGGTGGCGGTTCGGCCGGCCTTCAACTTGGCCATCGAGCCCTCGGCGTTCACGAAACCCTTCTGCTTGCCCAACCAAGCGGCACGCCAGATCAGGGCACGGGTGGCGTCGATCTCGGTCGCCATGTCGGCCAGCATGAACGCGATCGACTGGTTCATGATGATCTTGCGACCGAACGCCTCGCGCTCTTTGGCGTACTCGAGCGAGTACTCGTAGGCAGCGCGGGCGACCCCGAGTGCCTGGGCGCCGACCGACGGGCGGGTCGCCTCGAACGTCTGCATCGCAGCCTGGGCATTGCCTGGCTTGCCTTCACGAACCCGTGCGAGCCGTTCGTCGAGCTTGTCCTTGCCACCGAGCAGGCAGTTGCCGGGCACGCGACAATCGTCGAGCACGACCTCGGCGGTGTGGCTGGCGCGAATGCCGTGCTTCTTGTACTTCTGACCCATGCTGAGGCCGGGAGTGTTCGGGGGAACGATGAAGCTGGCGTGCCCCTTCGACTTGAACTCGGGCTCGACCACGGCGACGACGACGTGGATGTCGGCGATGCCACCGTTGCTGATCCAGGCCTTGGTGCCGTTGAGCACCCATTCGTCTTTGGCCTCGTCGTACTTGGCGCTCGTGCGATAGCCGCCGACGTCGGAGCCCGCATCGGGCTCGCTGGCACAGAAGGCGCCGAGCGCCAGCTTCTCCGTGTCGCCGTAACACTGCGGCACCCATTCCATGACCTGCTCGGACGTGGCCGAAGCGAAGATGCCGGCAGCCGCCAGGGCGGTACCCATGATCGCCATACCGAGCCCGGCGTCGCCCCAGAACAACTCTTCGATGGCGACTGGCAAGGTGAGACCCGACGGGTCGTTCATCATGCCCTCGGCCAGGAACTCCCAGCCGTACAGTCCGATCTCGGCAGCCTGCTGCACGATCGGATACGGGAACTCTTCACGCTCGTCCCACTCGTGAGCGTTGGGGCGCATCACATCTTCCGCGAAGCCGTGTACCCACTTCTGGAGCTGGAGCTGGTCTTCATTGAGTGCCATCGAGAATTCAGCCATGGCTCCAAGTTACCCGTCGGTAACACCCGATGTCTACTCATCGGTAACTTTGTCATGGGATCGGTCGACATCAGGGGTCGGGGACGGCGACCGACTTCCCGGCGGCGATCCCGATGGAACAACGTCGACGGTGGGCAGGCGCTGCCAGGCTCGGACCGGAACTGGCGGCAACGCCGGCGCGATCGTCTCGTAGATCAGGTCGTCCTCGGCTTGTCGACGTGGACGCCGTCCCAGCCGGCGTCAGCCCACGATGCTCTCACCCCGCCGGAGGGGACGCCCCACGGTCGGCTCAGCGGCGGACGCTGGTGCCGTCTTTGGTGGTTTCGACGTTCCAGCCGTCGGCCATCAGCTCGGCACGAATCGCGTCGGCGGATTCGTAGTCCTTGGCCTGCCGAGCCTGGTCGAGAGCGGCAGCCTTGGCGGCGATCTCGGCGGGCACGTCGTCGACCTTGCCGAGCTCGAGCCCGAACGTCGCCGCGATCTCCTTCGCTGCAGCGACCAAGGCGGATGCAGACGCGTCGCCGGCATCGAGCGCGGAGTTCGCTTGGCGCACCGTGTCGAACAGCAGCGCCGTGGCCTTGGGCGTGTCGAGGTCGTCGTCCATCGCCAGCCGGAAGGCATCGAGCACAGCCGGATCTGGTGCGGCGTCGGACACCCCGGCCGTTCGAGCCACGAACGAGTCGAGCCCGGCGAGGGCGTTGGTCGCGGCATCGATCGTGTCGGCATTGACGGTGATCGGGCTGCGGTAGTGCGACTGCAACAACACCATCCGGTAGGCGCGCGGATCGTAGACCTCGACGAAGTCGAGCAGGTTGTTGACGTTGCCGAGGCTCTTCGACATCTTCTCGCCCTCGGCGTCGACGATGAACCCGTGGTGCATCCAATGGTTGGCGAACCGCCTACCGAGCGCCACCGCCTGGGCGCGCTCGTTCTCGTGGTGAGGGAATCGCAGGTCTTGTCCACCGCAGTGCAGGTCGAACCCCTCTCCGAGCAGGTCGAGGCTCATCACGACGCACTCGCTGTGCCAGCCGGGGCGACCATCCCCCCACGGCGACGGCCAGGCCGGCTCGTCGGGCTTGGACAACTTCCACAGCACGAAATCGGCGGGGTGCCGCTTCTGACCGGCACCGAACACCTCGCGCTCACCGCCGCCGGCCAGCATGTCGTCGAGCGATTGGTGTGCCAACAGCCCGTAGTCGGGCACCGACTCGACCGAGAGGTACACCCCGTCGTCGGTGATGTAGGCCGACTCGTTGGCGATCAGCTCGCCGATCAGCTCGACCATCTCGTCGACGTACTCGGTGGCATGGGGCGTGTCGGTGGGACGCTTGAAGTTGACGGCGTCCATGGCCTGCCACCAGATGTCCTCGCACTTCGTGGTGATCTCCTGCCACGGGCGGTTCTCACGCTTGGCGCGGTTGATGATGTGGTCGTCGATGTCGGTGACGTTCGACACCAACCGAACGTCGAGCCCGGTCCACTCGAGGTAACGCCGCAGGATGTCGTACGCCAAAGTGGCCCGGCCGTGGCCGATGTGCGGCGGGCCGTACACGGTGGGCCCACACAGGTAGATGCCGACCTTCCCGGGATCGCGCAGGGCGAGCTCACGGACCTCTCTGGTGGCGGTGTCGTACAGGTGCAGCACAGCGCAACATCCTACGAGCGAGCACTCCCCCGCGTGGGATGAGTTCTGGCGAATTCGGACATTCTCCGATCTGGTGCATCCAAACCGGGAGGTCGTTCCGTACTCCCTACCAGTGACGGCACTCCTCCCCCGCCGACACGTCAATCATCCACCGAGCCAACTTGGAGCATCACATGAAGAAGCAGATCATCGCCGCAGCCGCCATCGCACTCGGCGTCACCAGCGTCATGGGCACAGCTGCCCAGGCCGACGGGCACACGCCACCCACGCTCGCAGAGATCCTGCTGTCGGACAGCGCAGGCGACGTCGACGGTTTCGACACCAACCAGAACGACTTCGACATCGTCACACAGGCCCTGCTGGCCACCGACGGCCTCAACGGCCTGGCGACTGCCGCTGGCACGCCCGGCGCCAACGTGACCGTCTTCCTTCCGACTGACAAGGCGTTCCGGATTCTGGTCGAGGACCTCGGCCTCGGCTCGATCAAGGATGAATCCGACCTCTTCAACGCGATCGTCGCCACCGTCGGCGCCCCTGCCGTGAGCGACATCCTCAAGTACCACGTCGTGGACGGCATCGCCGATAGCTCAGTGGTCGCCACGCTCGGCGGCGCCGATGTCGAGACGCTCCTCGGTGAGACGTTCCAGGTCCAGTTCAAGGGCAAGAAGCAGATCCGCCTCGTCGATGACGGTGGCCCGGGCCGCGACCCGATCGTGCGTGCCGTCGACATCGAGGCCAGCAACGGCGTGGCCCACGTGATCGACCGGGTCCTCATCCCCGGCTGATCCAGCCCACCCCCGGCGGAACGACTTCCGGCGGTTCGGCCTACGGGCCGGGCCGTCGGAAGTTCGGGTTTTCGGGGACCTCGACCGCGACCAGATTGCCGTGCCACGGGCCTGCGGCGGCGCCCAGCTTGAGGGCGGCGATCGTGGCCTCGCGGGTGTTGACGAACACCGCCTCCTCGTCCTCGGCCTGAGGGTCGATCCAGACCGAGGCGATCAGGCACAGGTCACCGTCGACATCGTCCATCTTGAGGTCGAGCACGGCGGCCGCGACCCCAGCCTGGGCGGCCCCCAGCGTGAGCTCGGCGTGGCGCTGATCGATCACACCGACGGCGGGGACGAACAAGGTGATCGGCACCACGGGCAGGTTCGGTCTGGCCACGACCACGAACGGCGAATGCCCCATCGAGGGCGTGGCGATCGACGTGGTCCACGCTGCGCCGACGGGCCCGTCACGCTCGCCGAGCACCGTGGTGACCCGTACGGCCTCGGCTCGCTACCCCGGCCGAGCCCTCCCCGATCTGTGGTGCCACGTCGTCGTCCTTTCCGGTCGTACTTTCCTCACGCCCGCCGCGACTCTACGCTGGCGGCATGCCGATCCACCTGCGCGCCGAAGCGAACGACTATGCCCCCAACGTGCTGTGCCCGGGCGACCCCCGCCGGGCGACGTACATCGCCGAGACGTTCTTCGATCCCGGCTACCGATGCGTCAACGAAGAGCGCGGCCTGCTCGGCTTCACCGGCACGTTCGAGGGTGCTCCGATCAGCGTGCAAACCACCGGGATGGGCTCGCCCTCGTGCGGCATCGTGTTCGAGGAACTGGTGATGCTCGGCGCCAAGCGATTGATCCGTGTCGGGACGTGCGGCGGCCTCAAGGACGGCATGCAGATGGGCGACACGGTGATCGGGCTCAGCGCCACCGCCGACGACCCGGCGCGCTGCGGCTGGCGCAGATGGATTCCTACGCACCTGCCGCGACATTCGAGTTGGCCGAGACAGCAGCCGCGCCTCAGCCGCGAGCAGGGCACCACGATCCACGTCGGGCCGATCGTGACGAGCGGCGTGTTCTACGACCCCGACCCGGGCACGTTCGCCCGCTGGAAGCGGGTCGGCCATGTGGGCGTCGAGATGGAGGCGGCGATGATGTACACGATCGCCGCCATCCACGGCCTGGAGGCGCTGGCGCTGATGACCGTGTCGGATCTGCTGGACGAGTCGGGCGACACGACGCGGATCAGCGACGAGGAACTGAAGCGGGGAGTCGACGCAATGATGCGGATCGGCTGCCGGGTGGCGGTGAGCTGATCACGTCGGCATCGGTGCCAGACGGACTGGCTACCGCCTCAGCGAGGTCTGGGGGTTAGGACATCCCCCGCTGAGGCGGCACCGACAGTGTGTGGTCACGCCGTCATATGAGAGAGAGGGCTGCGGGGCGGCAATCGTGACGCCGGGCTCGAGAAATTCCTGAATCGTCGTGCGCTGCGCGCCGAGGCACTGCGACGTTCGACAGGAGGAGGGTGCGTCGGGTGCCGAGCCTGGTTCCCGCCTGACTCGGCACCCGACTACCGAAAGGCCGCAGCTCGTTTCCGGCGGAGAAACGGCGCTCGCCTTCCAGTTCCGGTCAGGCAACCAGCGGGAACCGTGTACCGCGACCGGAGTGAACACCCGAAGGTGTTCACACAGGAAAGAGGCGCGGCCGACACCAAATCGTGACGCCGGATCGAGAAATCTTCTCGATTTCCTCAAGAGACCACTCAGGGCGAGGTGTAGGTGTCGACGACCACGCCGACATCGTTGAGCAGTTCGATCGTCAGCTTGCCGGGGGTGGCGTCGACCTGGGCCGTGACGACATCACCCTCCGTCACGCCGGCGAACGTGACACATCGTGCGGAGCACACACCAGATTTGGTGTCGAGGTGACGATCACCGTTCGGGAGAACCTGATCGAGCCGTCGTCGCCGGTCAGGTCGACCCTCAGATCAACCTGACGTGTCGAACCCGTCACGACGTCGCTCAGCACTGTCAGCACACCGGGCGGAATCGCCGGAACCGTGGTGGTGGTGGTCGGCGGCACCGTGGTGGTCGTCGGTCGTCGGCGGAACCGTCGTGGTCGTGGTGGTCGGCGGAACCGTGGTCGTGGTCGTGGTGGTCGCGGTCGGGACCGTGGTGGTCGTCGTGGTCGGTCGGTGGAACCGTGGTCGGTCGGCGGCGGTGGTCGTGGTCGTGGTCGTCGGCGGACCGTGGTGGTCGTGGTCGTCGTGCGGCGCAACCGTGGTGCTCGTCGTGGTCGCTGGCGGTGGCGTGGTCGCGCGGTGCCGTGGCGGCAGGCACAGTCGTGAGCAGTGGCAGCGTGGTGCTCGTGGACGTGCGTGGAACTCGTCGTACTCGTGCTACTGGTCGTGCTCGTCGTGGAGGTGGTGCTGTCGATCGGTGCCGACACACCGGAGGCCGTGCCGCCACCATCGGAGGCGACACCGAGCCCGATCGTCGTGGTCGTCGTGGTGTTGCCGGCTGCCTCGTCGATGCCACCGGTTCGCCCGGCGGCGTACACCAGGCCGATCACGAGCAGCAGGCCGGCGACGACGACCGCCGCCGCAACGGCGGCCGACTGTGACGAGCGCCGCCACCAACCGAGCAGGCCGACCTGGCCGAGGCCGGCCGGGAACAGTGCCGGGCTGGCGGTGAAGCCGTGGAATGCGACCAGCGCCGGGGCGAGCACGACCGGCACCTTGGAACCCGTCACCGCTGCGATCCGCCAGGCGATCGCCCCGCACTGATCACACTCGGCGAGATGCTCGTCGACGAGCGCATCGACGACCTCCGGGGTGGTCATACCGGCGGCCAGCAACTCGAGGTGCCGGCGGACTTCCTCGTTGCAGGCATCGTCGACGACCTGGGTCAGATAGGCCGAACGAAGGCCCGCCCGGGCCCGCTTGCGAAGCGCCGAGAAGGCGTTCGCCGATGCGAGGCCCATCAACGGTGCTGCGTGGCGAGGCGAGAGACCCTCCACATCGGCGTACCACAGCGCGTTCTGCCACGCCTCGGGCAGCGACACGTAGGCGGTCGACACACGCGGGTCGACGTCGCCGTGGTCGTCGACGAGCTCGTTGCTCACGGTGAGCTCGACTTCTTGGAACGGCGCAGCAAGTCCGGCAGCCGCGGATCGGATCGTGGTGGCGAGGTAGGGCCCGAACGCCTGGGTCGGCCCGGCGCCGTGCGACAGCGCCGTGAGCACCCGCCGGAACGCCTCGGCAACCAGGTCGTCGGCATGGCGACGCGAGGCGCGGCGGGCGACGCGGTGAGCGAAGTCGTGATACCGGAGGTACAACTCGCCGTAGGCGTCGTTGTCGCCGTCGCGGACGAGTGCCAACAGGCCGACCGAATCGAGGTCGTCAAATCGCGACGAACTCGACCTGATTGCCACGCCGAACAGGTTACTGCCGTGTCGCGTTGGTCTCTCCGCACACAACTACAGAGACGCGCTCGATCTCGATCGTGACGGACTTGTATGTTTCTTGACCCCAGTTCGGCCAGGATTGGCGCCGTTCAGCCGAATCCCGCCCCGGGCGGCTCGATCAGCTGTCGCCGCCGCTGGCCTCGGCAACCTTCTGCTTGCCGGCACTGATCCACGGCATCATCGCCCTCAGCTCGGCGCCGACGATCTCGATCGGGTGCTGCTTGCCCTCGTCTTGCATGCGGTGGTAGTTGGCGCGGCCCGACTCGCTCTCGGCGACCCACTCGTCGGCGAACTGGCCCGACTGGATCTCGCCGAGGATCTCCTTCATGGTCTCCTTGGTCTGCGGCGTGATGACGCGTGGGCCTCGGGTGAGATCGCCGTACTCAGCCGTGTCGGAGATCGAGTAACGCATCCCGGCGATGCCCTCCTCGTACATCAGGTCGACGATCAACTTGACCTCGTGAAGGCACTCGAAGTACGCCATCTCCGGCGCGTAGCCGGCCTCGGTGAGGGTCTCGAAGCCGTACTGCACGAGCTTGGTCAGGCCACCGCACAGCACGACCTGCTCACCGAACAGGTCGGTCTCGGTCTCTTCGGGGAAGGTGGTTTCGATCACGCCGGCGCGGGCGCCGCCGATCGCCTCGGCGTACGACAGTGCGAGCGCCTTGGCGTTGCCGGTGGCGTCCTGCTCGACGGCGATCAGCGCCGGCACACCGCCACCCTCGGTGTACGTGCGGCGCACGAGGTGGCCGGGCCCCTTGGGGGCGATCATGATGCAGTCGACGCCTTCGCGGGGCGGCGATCCGCCCGAAGCGCACGTTGAAGCCGTGTGCAAAGGCGATCGCGTCGCCGGGCTGGAGGTGGGCGGCGATGTGGTTGTCGAAGATCGTTTTCTGCTCGGTGTCGGGGGCGAGGATCATGATCACGTCGGCCCACTCGGAGGCATCGTCGAGCGAACGCACGGTGAGACCGGCATTCTCGGCCTTCTGCTTCGACGATGAACCGTCGCGCAGACCGACACACACGTCGACGCCCGATTCCTTCAGATTGAGAGCATGCGCATGGCCCTGCGAGCCGTATCCGATGATGGCGACCTTGCGGCCGCGGATGATGGAGGGATCGGCATCGGCTTCGTAGTAGACGTTGGCGGCCATGTCAGCGCACCTTTCCTTTCGTAGTGCCCCGAGGGCTGTTGGGAGTGTCGGCGCGCACGTGGGCACCGCGATCGAGCTTGGGCAGCGCCACCCGGCCGGTGCGCTGGAGCTCCACGATGCCAGTGTCACCGAGCAGTTCCTCGAAATCATCGAGCTTGTCGGGGTGTCCCTCCAAACTGATCGTCAACGCATCGACGCCGACGGCCAGGATCTTCGCTTCGAAAATCGTGGCCAGCTCGACGAGCCGGCTTCGCTGTTCAGCGTTCGCTCGCACCGTGGCGAGCAGCAGTTCACGCTCGACCGAGCGGCGCGGATCGAGCTCGCTGATCTTGATCACGTCGATCAGCTTGAACAGCTGCTTCACGATCTGTTCGAGCGGCGCCGAGTCGACGTCGACGACGACCGTGATCCGGCTCATGCCCTCCTCCTCCGCTGGGGCCACAGCGAGCGAGAAGATGTTGTAGCCGCGGCGGGCGAACAGGCTGGCGACGCGGGCGAGCACGCCCGGCCGGTTCTGCACGAGCACGGACAAGATGTGGTGGTTCAGCGAGGAACCGACGGGGTTGATGGCAGTCATGATGCTCCTACTCAGGCCAGGCGATCGCGGATCGATTGTTGGGTGGGATGCACCAGCAGGTCGTCGTTCGACTTCCCGGCAGGCACCATCGGGAAGACCTTCTCGTTCGAGTCGGTACGGAACTCGATCACGACCGAGCGGTCGTTGATCGAATTGGCCTTCTCGATCGCCGGGGCGACCTCTTCGGGTGATTCGACGCGGATCCCGACGCATCCCATCGACTCGGCCCACTTCACGTAGTCGGGGTACTCGGTCGACAGGTACACCTCGCTGTAGCGCTCGTCGTAGAACATCTCCTGCCACTGGCGCACCATGCCGAGATAGCTGTTGTTGAGCAACGCCACCTTGATCGGGATCCGTTCGACCGTGGCGGTGACGAGCTCTTGGGCGGTCATCTGGAAACAGCCATCGCCGTCGACGGCCCACACCGTCTTGTCGGGGCGACCCATCTTGGCGCCGATCGCGGCGGGGATCGAGAAGCCCATCGTGCCGAGGCCGCCCGAGTTGACCCAGGTGTAGGGCTCTTCGAACTGCCAGTGCAGCGATGACCACATCTGGTGCTGTCCGACGCCGGAGCACAAGATGGTGCCCTCCGGGGCGGCATCGCGGAGCTGCTCGAGGCAGTACTGCGGCTTGAGCGCGGCACCCGGCTCGCTCTGTTCATAGGTGGTCGGGAACTGCTCGTGCCAGCCGGAGATGCGGCTCTTCCACGGGCCGAGGTCGGGCTGCACGGTGCCGCCCTCGGTCAGGTGCCGGATCGCCTTGACGATCTCCTCGGTCACCTGACGGCAGTCGCCCACGATCGGCACATCGGGCTTGCGGACCTTGCCCTGCTCGGCCGGGTCGATGTCGACGTGGATGATCTTCGCCTCGGGTGCGAACGTGTCGACCGTGCCCGTGATGCGATCGTCGAAGCGAGCACCGAGGTTGATCAACAGATCGCTCTTCTGCATCGCCGTGGTCGCAGTGGCGTTGCCGTGCATCCCCGGCATGCCGAGGTTCAACGGATGGCTGTCGGGCAGGACACCGCGGGCCATCAAGGTGGTGACGACGTGGATGCCGGTCAGATCGACCAGCTCGCGCAACGCCTCGGCAGCGCGGGCTTTGAGCATGCCGCCGCCGACGTAGAGGATCGGTCGCTCGGACTGCATGATCAGCTTGGCGGCCTCCTTGATCATGCGCGGGTGACCCTTGATGTTGGGGCGGTAGCCGGGCAGCGAGGCCTTGACCTCGTCGTCGCTCGGCCAGTACCAGCTCATCTCGTTCTGGAGGATGTCCTTGGGCAGGTCGACGAGGGTCGGTCCCGGCCGGCCGGTCGTGGCGATGTGGAACGCCTGCCGGATGATCATCGGGATGTCGTCGGCGTCGAGCACGAGCTCGTTGTGCTTCGTACACGAACGGGTGATGCCGACGGTGTCACACTCCTGGAAGGCATCCATCCCGATCCCATGGCTGGCGACCTGCCCCGTGATGCACACCATCGGCACAGAGTCCATGTAGGCGTCCATCAGCGGGGTGACCATGTTGGTGGCGGCCGGGCCCGAGGTCACCATCGCAACACCCGCTCGGCCCGTGACGTGGGCGTAGCCCTCGGCCATGTGACCGGCACCCTGCTCGTGGCGAACGAGCACGTGGCGGATCGACGACTCGAGCAGCGGGTCGTAGGCAGGCAGGATGGCACCGCCCGGGAGTCCGAAGATCGTGTCGACGTTCTCCATTTCGAGCGCTTTGATGAGGGCTTGCGCTCCCGTCATTCTGGTCATGGTCATCTCCTGATTGCGAGGGGTTCGAGCGAGGCGGAAAAACGAAACGACCTCCCGTTCTGGGAGGTCGGGGCGCACGCGGCGGGGGAGCCAGGTGCGCTAGTAAATGAGTACTACGAGGGTGCTGGTGTGGGCACGCATCGCCGTAGAGTCTGCCAGACCGTGCTCGAAAACACAAGCTCGGCGCTCCAGCGCCGGCACGATCCGCCAACTGCCTGTTATATCGGAGTTGTTCGTCTCGATTTCCTCAAGAACGAGACGGGAACACCCGATCTCCCTTGTAGCGCCTTCCGCGTTCCGTTGCCGGGCGTCCACGAGACCGAGAACCTGACCACGATGACCCTGCACGATCGAGCGAGACATGTCAGATGGTGGGTCGCGCTCGCCATGACGGCGATCGTGATCGGCGCCGTCGTTGCCCCCGTTGCCGCCCTGATCGTCACGCGTCAGCGCAATACGGTCGTCGCAGCCGATGAGATCGTGGTGCGAATCACTGGGCGCACGGTCGACTTGCTCGCTGATGAGTTGAGCGACGCCTCGAGAACGATCGAGGTGATCTCGCTGCTGCTCGACGGTGCGATCGAGGAGGGGTCGGTCGGCACGCTGCTGGGATCGCAGGTTCGAACGCTTCCACAGCTCTCCGGCGCATTCGTGGGGTTTCCGGATGGCGGGTTCACCTTCGTTCGCCGCGACCCTGACGGCCTCACACTCAAGCACATCGACATGTCACCGAATCGGGTCGTCACCGAGGCCCGACTCGACGACGACTTGTCCGCCCGGAACCCGGTGACCATCGAGGACACCTACGATCCTCGCACCCGGCCGTGGTACTCCTCAGCGGAGGCAACGGACAGTCTGATCTGGACCGAACCGTACGTGTTCTTCAGTTCTGGCAAGGCTGGGGTGACCGCGGCCGCGGCCGTTCGTGATCCAGCCGGTTCGCTCGTGGCGATCGTCGGGGTCGATCTCGATCTCGAACAGCTCGCCAGCATCCTCGACGACTCACCGGTCGGCGACGAGGCCGACGCGTTCATCGTGGCCGGAAACGTCGTCGTGGCGGCGCCACCCGGGTACGAGGTTGCTCACACCAGGGACGGCGAGGTGGCGCTGGCGACTCCGCTCGATGTCGGGCTCGACCCCGACACACTGGCGCAGGCGAGAACCGAGACGACCCCGGTGCCCGCCGGCGACGGGAGCCGCCTCAACACGGTCGCCTTCGACGATCCAGATCTGCCCGACTGGGACGTCGCCCTCAGAACCGGACAGCTCGACTTCGTCGACGACGTGAGGCGCCAGTCGCGAATCGCTCTGACCGCAACGATCGTCGCCGCACTGGCGTTGCTGACGATGGTGCCCGTACTGATGACACGCTTGCGGGGGCCGCTCGACGAGTTGACTCGGCGTGCTCGGATCGACCATCTCACCGGCCTGGCGAATCGGGCCACGCTGTTGGAAGAAGGCGGCCGCGAGTTGAAGCATGCCCGCCGTTGGCACCAGGACATCGCTGTGGCCGTGCTCGACATCGACAACTTCAAGTCGGTCAACGACCAGCACGGTCATGGGGTCGGCGACGAAGCGATCCGCAACATCGCCGACGAGTTGCTGGCTGCGGTCAGATCACACGACTTGGTCGCACGACTCGGCGGCGATGAGTTCGTCGTCGTGTTGAGGGACCTGTCCGAGCAGGACACCCAGGTGTTGCTCGAGCGGGTGCGAGAACGACTTCTCGCCAGCTGGCGCCGAGACTCCCGGACCGACGCGCTCGGCGTCACGATCGGCGTCGCCAGGGTCGGCGGACGGGTGATCGAACTCGTCGACTTGATCGAGGAGGCCGACCATCGGTTGATCGCCGCCAAACAATCTGACAAGGGATCGATCGTCACCGTGTGACATCGGGCGGCGGAGCGCGGTCGCACCGCTCACCAACGTCACTACGGTCGCAACATGCACACGATTCGAGAGATCTGGCGTTTCCCGGTGAAGTCGCTGGGCGGCGAGCGCCTCGAGTCGGCACACGTCGACGAGTTGGGCATCGCCGGCGACAGGGCGTGGGGGATCTACGACCCCGACACCGAGATGGTGCTGACCGCCCGACGGGAACCGGCCCTGTTGTTCCTGAGCGCCCGCATCGAGGACGGGCATCCGATCATCACCTGCGACGAGGGATCGCTGTTGACCTCCGACGACGCACTCTCGAACTGGATGGGCCGACCGGTACAACTGAAGTCTGCCGAGACCGGCGCCGGCACGTTCGAGAACCCGATGGACATCGACAACGAGTCGGACTGGGTCAAGTGGCAGAGCACGGGCAACACCTTCCACGACGGTCGCTCGAAGATCTCGTTCGTGTCACGCGACTCGCTCGGCGACTGGGACGCCCGCCGGTTTCGCATCAATCTGATCCTCGACGGGTCGGGCGAGGAGCAGCTCGAAGGAGACGTCGCAGTCGGGTCGGCGGTGCTGTCCGTACGCAAGCCGATCGATCGCTGCGTGATGGTTTCACGTGGCCAACCTGGCCTATCCGAAGGACCTCACCGTGCTCCGGCGGGTGATCACAGAGCGCGACAACAAGATGGGAGTCGGCGCCGTGATCACGACCCCCGGAACGATCACCGTGGGCGACACGATCGGCTGACCAGTGCAACCAACGTTGCGTTGGGCGATCCCCGTGGGCAACGAGGTTCTTGCCGCGACCGAGTTGAGCGTGCGACGGATGGGCGGTCGGCTATGCGGTCGGTATGGCGTACACGACGACGTTCTGGCGGTAGCGCCGGGCGCCACGGTCGAAGTCGCCACCGCAGGTGATCAGCACGAGCCCCTCGTCGCCTTCAGACCGCCAGATGCGGTCGGCCGGCAACTCGTCCTTGGCATACATCGTCCGCTCCACCACTGAGTACGACCGCACCGTACCGTCGTCGAGTCGGACCTCGACCTGGGCGCCCTCGCCGAGCTCGGTGAGCCGATAGAACGGACCGAACGTGTCGTTCCACGTCACGTGGCCGACGAGCACCGTCGCACCGCCGGATCCTGGTGAGCCGCCGAGTTCGTACCACCCGACCTCGGTCTCGTTGGGGATCTCCAGATCACCGAGGGGATCGAGGCCCACAGGCCGCACCGGGGCCCACAGGTCGACGCCCTCGATGGTCAGCGTCACCGGCACCAGACGCTCCGCACCCGCTGCCGGGCCCACCGTGTCGACGTTCGGGAAGATGGCGAGCACCTCGACCGGGGATCCGAAGGTTGGCAGCTCGACGAGATTCGACGCTGCGACGCTCACACCGGCGGTGGCGCTGAGTACTGCCGCCGCGAGTAGCACCGCGTCGAGTCTTCTCCGCCGAATCCGACCAACCCGATATCGCGGCACCTGTGATCGCCTATGTCCTCGACGTCACCGGTCAGCGGTACCGGAGCTGCAAACGAAGAAGCAGAAGCCCTCCGGAGAGCGCAAGCAGCCCGACGGCGACCAAGAGCGGGTCGTCGAGCAACCCGTCCGAGATGGGCAGCACCGGTGTCGACTCGCCCGGGCACGGGGGTCGTGGTGGTGGTCGTGGCGGCAGTGTCGACGGTGGTCGTGGTGGCAGTATCGACGGTGGTGGTGGTCGCCTCACCGGACTCGGTGCCGACCTCGACGGCGCTCAGCGCCAGGAAGTCGAACGTCTCACCGACGAGGGAGCCGACGGCGTAGACCGTGACTTCCTGACCGGACGCCACTTCGATGAGAGGGATGTCGACGGCCGTGTCGTCGCCGGCGACCGCCAGCTGGAGGTCGTCCACCATGCCGGCGGGCACGGCGAATGAGGCCCCGTTCGCGTTGGCGACCGTTTCGGCAAACACCGTGCCGTCTCCGCCGGTCACATCGACGGACGGTGCGGCTGCGACATGACGGAAGGTGATCCGTCCCTGCCCGTCCGAGGTCGGCGTGCGATCGTTCTGGAAGGATGTGATCATGGGCGACTCGTCGGGCCCGAGGTGGGCGACGAAAGTCCAACTCCCGGTCGATGGGATCGAAACGTCGATCGGGGTGTCGGTCAGCTTGTCGCCGCTGTCTGCGTCGAACAGATCGACGCTGAGGGCTTGGCCGGCAAGCACGGCGAAGTCGGCAGTGGACCCGAACTCGAATCCGGAGATGATCTGGGAACCGTTTCCCATGACGTCGACTTCGAGGCCGGGAATGCCGTGCAGCAGGACGGCGTCGAAGTCGTCCTGGGCATGGGCCTGGCTGGGCGCGAGCAGGGCGCACGAGCGCGATAGAGAGCACCAGCAATCGTCGTGGCACAGTAGTTTCCGCCTTTCCAGCTCCTAACGAGCCAACCGCTCCATTGTGACCGACGCGCTGTGGGCAGTCAAGAGGCCGGCCAGGCCTCCCACCTTGCGTCTTGTACACGAGTCTGGGCGGAGCGCCGACGCAGCACCGAATCCGTCCTCGTTTCTGCAGGAAGGACACCGTCGCCGACCGCCAAGCGCCCCAGCGGAAAACCAAAGGCCCGCCGAGCGAGCTGACCGCATCAGTAGCATGGCCTGCATGGCGATGAGAGCGGACGCACGGCGGCGGTTGCTGCCCGCGAACGCCCCACAGTCAGCGCGGATGATGTTGGGGTCGGCCTGTCCGCCACCGTGTTTCCCATTCCTGCGCCACCTGCAGAGGGGCGGTTGATGGCCCGCCAACCGTTTTACGGCGAGCTGCGCTGGCGAGAGCTCCCCGTGTACGAACCACCTGAGCTCAGGCCGACCCACGTCCGAGCCAACGCTTGGGTGGTGATGTCGCTCGTTCAGTCGCTCTGGTGCCTGGCGCTGTTCGCGGCGCTCTGGACGCTCGATGGGCCGGACGCCCAGCTGGCGGACATGCCGGCTTGGTCGGTGCTGCAATGGTCCGAATTGCTGATCGTGGTCGGTCTGGTCGGTGCCGGAGCGGCCTGGTCGTTGGCACGCACCGAGAACATCCACCTTCTCGACGGTCGCCTACCGACGCGAGCCCGCGCGATCCGCGCATGGGTGGTGCCGGTTCTCACCGGGCTCGTGGCTTGGCTCATCCTTCGCCTCGATCCGACCGAATTGGTCGACATCCGGCCGGCGTTTGCGGCGTTCTTCTTCGGCGTCGGGGTGTGGCGGCCGTACTCGCTCATTCGCCGCCTGTTCACCTCGTTCTCGCTCGTGCGTGAGGACGCGCTGATCGCCTCACTCGCGATCGTTCAACCGACCACCTGGGGTCTGCTGTGGTGGCGGCTGATCGACGAATCCGATGTCGCGATCGAATCCGGCACGCTGAACGGCTTGCGAGGCCTCACCCTCGCAGGTGCGGTCGCCGCCGTACTTTCCTCACTGCTGACGGTGATGATCGACCGCCGGATGTCACGCTCCCAGCTCCATCGCATCGGAACCCTCACAGTGCGCGACGAGCATCGATACCTCCGATCGATCGGGCTCGACCCCTACCAGCCCACGGTCTTCGATGCCCTGGTCCGGGCACGCCTCGCACGCGAGGCCCATCGGCGACACGGGGACGAATCGGCGCCGGCCGATCTCGAGGTTTCGGTGGCTCCACACGTGCTGTGGCCGTACGATTACCGACGCGCAGAACCGCCGATACCCCTCCGTGTGGAGGTCGCAGCCGTCGAATCGACGGTCGCTGACCAGCCGGTCGACACCGAGTCAGACGTTGCGGATCCGACCACGGATGAACATCGCGAGCCCGAGGTCGAGGACGAGGCCTTCGCCCCGCTCCATCCACTTGGCCGCGCGCTGCGAGCCGCCGGCGGCGTGCCAGAACTGGACCTCGATGCCCTCATCGCCGAGCGGGACACAACCCCAGACGACGACACCAGCACCACCACCGAACCCGACACAACCCCAGACGACGACACCAGCACCACCACCGAACCCGACACAACCCCAGACGACGACACCAGCACCACCACCGAACCCGACACAACCCCAGACGACGACACCAGCACCACCACCGAACCCGACACAACCCCAGACGACCACACCAGCGCTGCCGTGCGATGACTCACACCCGGCCAGCCGACGACCTCGCGCTCGAACCCACCGACGAACACGCCACCGACGACCTCGCGCTCGAACCCACCGACGAACACACCACCGACGACCTCGCGCTCGAACCCAGACGACGACACCACACCACCGACGAACCTCGCGCTCGAACCCACCGACGAACACACCACCGACGACCTCGCGCTCGAACCCACCGACGAACACACCACCGACGACCTCGCGCTCGAACCCACCGACGAACACGCCACCGACGACCTCGCGCTCGAACCCACCGACGAACACGCCACCGACGACCTCGATCGGATGTTGTCGGCCTTCGGCATCGACCTCGGCCCGAACGACGTACTGGACGATCGGGACACCGAGGATGGGGAGGCGACCGAAGCGATACCGGCCGCAGCGGAGGAGGAGGAGGGCAACCCACGCCCGCCGCTGCTGGCGCCACGGTCAAGCAACAGGCAGGCGGGCGGTGGCTCGTCGGACTGGAGCTCGCACGGTTCACGATGCTCGCTGCGCTGATCGCGGTCGCTCTCACTTCGCTGTGGGTGACCGTACGAGCGCTCGATCTCCAGGAACCCATCCGGAACGGGCTGCTCTCACAGACCGACGTGGACCGCCTCGACCAGGCGATGTCGTGGACGACTCGTGCACTCGCCATCGCACTGCCGGCGCAGGCGCTGTGGATCTGGGTGTGCGCTGCCGTCAGCCAGCGCACGGCTGTGGCGAACACCCGAGAGCGAGCTGCGGCTACGGCACTGACCGTTGCAGCCTGCCTGGGCGCAACTGCGCTGCTCCTCGAACCGACGCGGTGGCTCGATGGACTGGCGATCCTCGGTGCCGCAGCGGTCGCGGCGTACGCGGTGAGGACGATCGATCCGGCGATCGACTCGCTGGGGCGGTCCAGGACGATCGGCTGGATCTGGACCGGCTGCATCGAAGCGATGGCGCTCGTGGCCATCGCGTGGGGCGCTCATCGACCGATGGCACCGACGGCGTCCGTGGGGTGGCTCGCTTTCCTGGGAGTGATCGAGACCCAGGTGGCGGCACTGGCCGCCGTGCTGATCGGGTACATGGCGGTCGATTTCGAAGACTACGTGCGAGGCACCGACCTGGACACAGAAACACCCGAACTCATCTCCCACGAGTGAGTTCGGGCGCGTCTGTGATCGACTGTCGCTGCAGGAGGTCTGCGGTACCCTTCTGCCTACCGCAGTGTGACCGGGGTTTGGCCCACTGCAGCTTCACACCGCCGGCCAGGGTAGATTGCGGACATCGGTTGGCTCGGGCAGCTCGGGCGGGAGGTGACCACATGGCGGAGATGATCGACGGAAAGCCGCTCGACGATGATGGTCGGGCGGACGTCGAGCGACTCCAGCCAAGGCGTCCGAAGGTGCTCGCAGTTGCGTCTGCCGGTGGTCACTGGGTTCAACTTCTCAGGCTGCGGAGAGCGTTCGAGGGATGCGATGTGGTGTACTCCAGCACACGGCCCGACTGCCGACACGATGTCGCCGGTGCGAGTCTTTCGCGAGATCCCTGACGCCAACCGTTGGAACAAGTTGCAGGCAGCTCGGTGCGCCGCGGCCGTCGTCCGCCTGATCGCCGTGGAACGCCCTGACGTCATTGTCTCGACCGGCGCCTTGCCCGGTTACTTCTCGGTCGCTTTCGGCAAGACGATGCGCGCCAACACGATCTGGGTCGACAGCGTGGCGAACGCCGAGGAGCTATCGATGTCGGGTCAACGGGCGGGTTCGAAGGCTGACCTCTGGCTCACCCAGTGGGAGCATCTCGCTCGACCAGGCGGGCCCGCGTATTTCGGCTCGGTCTTCGGCTGACGGCAATGACCAGTCCAACTCGGCACCCGCACGGCCACGGAGCACTGCCATCTCCTGATTCGGTCAAGATCCTTGTTACCGTCGGCAACGAACTTCCGTTCGATCGGCTCGTGATGACGGTTGATCGATGGGCTCAGCAGTGCAACCGATCGATCGACGTCCTCGCCCAGATAGGAGGATCGGAGCACCCACCTCCAAACCTTCCGTGGGCGCGCTTCATCGACGGCCCCGACTTCATCGCGTACTTCAAAGCGGCCGACCTGATCGTCTCGCACGCCGGGATGGGCACCATCCTGACGGCCCTGTTCCATCAGCGACCTCTGCTCGTCATGCCCCGCCGGGCGTCGCTCGGAGAGCACCGGAACGAACATCAGCTCGCCACCGCCGAGCGGTTGTTCGCGCAGGGCAAAATCGACGTGGCACTCGACGAAGCCGAGTTGATCGCCCGCCTCGACGATCCGGACATCCGCGCCAAGGAACCGATCGGGCCCGATGCAGATGCGGCGCTGATCGACGCGATCAGCGCCGCGATCCTGGGCAGCGCTTCCACGACGCGCGCCGCCGTCGCCAACGTTGACCTCGCGCCGCTGTCAGACCGCCGTTTCCTCGGGTTCTCACGTGGAGGCTCTGGAGCTCTCGTCGCGAAGCCAGGTGTCGAAGTCCTCGGATCGGATCGCACGTCGAGCCGCTAGGCGGCTCGTCATCGCGCTAGCCCAGGAAGACGAAGACCGTCGGGATCAACAGCGGATGTTCAACGGCCAGGGCGAGCATCGTCCGCCCAGAGGTGACCGATGAGCCCCTCCGAAGTCCGGCCCGGTCGGCTTCGGCGTTGCCGGTCGCGGCGCGGACGCGACGGCGGTGCAGATCACGGAAGCGCTTCGGCGGCCGCACCACGACATTGGAGCCAGCGACCACCCGCCGCTCGTGCTGCTCGAACGCTTCGGAGGCCAGCAAGTCGTCACCCATCATCGCCAGGAAGCCGACGGACACGTTCGTTCCCGGCCTCGGACAAGGCGATCACGCCGCGACCGAAGAGTCCGCCGCGAACCTGGGGCAGCTGCTCCCAAACGTCGTAGTACCAGCGAACCAGCGGGCTGACACCATCGCGGGGGATGGTCCGCTCCGGCGCTGCGGCGAGCACTCCGTCGTTCGACAAGGCCGAGACGAGCCGATCGACCGACTCGGCAGAGAGTTCGACGTCAGCGTCCACGAACAATCGCGGGAACACGGTCGCTTCGGCGTCGCCCAGAACGAGCGCCGCTCGCTTGGACGGCTCGGCGAGCTCGATCACCTGGACTCCGGGACCGTGCGCCGCTGCGACGGCCGCCGTGCCGTCCGTACAGCCATTGCAGACGACGATGATCTCCAGTCGGCCGGGCTGATCGCCGATCAGCCCTCTCAACAACCGGCCGATGACGAGCTCCTCATTGTGCGCCGGGATGATCACACTGGCGATCGGTCGATCGGGGCGCCGCCCGTCGCCGCGGATGAGTCCTCGCTCACTGCGACGACTCCGCAGACGCAGGTACCGGACCCGGGTCGAGATAGCCAGTCCACCAGGCGCGGCGGCGCGCCCACACCTCGCCCCATTCCCGGCGGGCATCCGAGGCCGACGAACTCGATCGGATGCGATCAATCACGGAGGCCGCGACCCATCGCGACAGCGGCCATGCTCGAAACAGCACGAACCGATGCGAGCCGACTGCCAAACGGGAAGATGATCCCGCGCCAGCGTGATCTTCGCCGCCAGCAGCTTGATGTGCTTCTGGCTCCGCACCGACTCGGAGGCTCCGCCGTAGTGGACGATCTCGGCGTCGGGTGTGATCCGCGGTCGGGCACCGAGCGCGTCCGCCCGGAGGCAAAGATCGGCCTCTTCGCCGTACATCACGTAGCGAGGATCGAAACCACCCAGCTCCTCCCACAGCTCACGTTCGATCAGGAAGAAGCAGCCACTCACGATGTCGACCTGGCGTTCGGAGTCCCGATCCCATCCACCGTAGGCCTCGCTGTTGAGCAGACGACTGGCCGGGAAGCGCACGTCGAGCCCGGCGACGCGACACATCACCCGCCAGAGGTTCACCTTCCTCCAACAGCTGGCCGGATTGAGCGTTCCGTCGCCGAACAGGGTCCTGCCGCCCCAGATCCTCGCCGATGGCGTCCGCTCGGCGAAGGCGACGAGACGATCGACCGCGTGGTCGAGCACCAACGTGTCGGGGTTGAGCAGCAGCAGGTAGCGGCCCGATGCGTGTGCTGCGGCGAGGTTGTTCGCCTTCGCCGAAGCCATGATTGTCGATCTCGGCAAACAGCCGGGCCCGGGGAACTCGCTCGCGATTGCAGCAGCCGAACCGTCGGCGATGCGTTGTCGACGACGAGCAATTCATACGGCACGGTCGGTCTGCGCCTTGAGTGAGCGCAGGCACGCCAACGTCATCTCTCGAGTGTTGTAGCTGACGACGACGACCGACACGATCGGCGGCTTCTCGGCGGTCGTGTCATCCACAGCTGTGCCCATCGTCATCGACCATCCTGCCTAGCGGTTCATGGACAAGTGAGGGTGTTGGCGTCTTCGTCGAGGATCGGGTCGACGGTGTCGAACACATAGTCCACGACCGCCGTATGTGCCGGCGCATTCCTCCCCGTGTTCCCGGCGAACACACCGGCCTGCGACACCGCCAACGCATGCGTGAAGCTCGAACCCGACGTCCATGCCACCCCATCGACCGAGTAGTCGAACGACCACACGTCACCCACCCGACCGACACGCAACCACACCGGCGACGACACCGGCACCGCAACGTTCGCCAACACCGTCGGCGCACCATTCACGAACTTCGCCGCAAACAACCTCGGAGTCGCACCACCATCGCTGTACACATCGAACCGCAAGAAGTTCTGCGCGTCCTGCTCGATGATGAACCCCTGCATCTGATACTGCAACGACACCAACGACTCGAACTTCGCCTCCAACTCGAAATCAACATCGTTCACGGCCTGCATCAACACGCGGCGCCATGTTCCCACCCGTCCACACGTCGTGGGCCACACCACCAGGCACCGACAACTCCAACTGCGTACCATTCAGCACCGCGAACCATCACCCACCGGATCCACGAACGACCACACCGGATCAACCGCACACGCATTGAAATCATCCGACACGAACCCACTCGGCTCCGGCCCGGCACCGTTTCGAACGTCGCCGTCACCTGGGTCGCACCGTCGATCGTCAACACCAACGGGTTGTCGGTGCTCGATGACATCACCGGTCCAGTCGACGAACTGCGCGCCCGCGTCCGCCGTGGCTGTCAACGTCACCACGTCACCGACCGCGTAGGTCGGCTGATCGGGCGACACCGACACCGAGCCAGCACCGACGACGGCGACGTCGAGTGTGTGATCGGTGCAGTTCTGGGTGTCGGCGTCTTCGTCGAGGATCGGAGTCGACGGTGTCGAACACATAGTCGACCACCGCCGTGTGCGCCGGCGCATTGCTCCCGGTGTTCCCCGCGAACACACCAGCCTGCGACACCGCCAACACATGCGTGAAACTCGAACCCGGCGTCCACGCCACCCCATCGACCGAATAGTCGAACGACCACACATCACCCACCCGACCGACACGCAACCACACCGGCGACGACACCGGCACCGCAACGTTCGCCAACGCCGTCGGCGACACCATTCACGAACTTCGCCGCGAACAACCTCGGATTCGCGCCACCATCGCCGTACACATCGAACCGCAAGAAGTTCTGAGCGTCCTGCTCGATGATGAACCCCTGCATCTGATACTGCAACGACACCAACGACTCGAACTTCGCCACCAACTCGAAATCAACATCGTTCACCGCCTGCATCAACACGCGGCGCCATGTTCCCACCCGACCACACGTCATGGGCCACACCACCAGGCACCGACAACTCCAACTGCGTCCCATTCACCACCAGCGAACCATCACCCACCGGATCCACGAACGACCACACCGGATCAACCGCACACACATTGAAATCATCCGACACGAACCCACTCGGCTGACCCACCGACCGTCTCGAACGTCGCCGTAACCTGCGTCGCGCCGCTGATCGTCAAGACCAACGGGTTGTCGGTGCTCGAGACGTCGCCGGTCCAGTCGACGAACTGCGCGCCCGCGTCGGGAACCGGCGTCAACGTGACGACGTCACCGAGCGAGTACGTCGGCTGGTCGGGTGACACGGTGACGGAACCCGGACCGACCACGTCGACGGTCAGGGTGTGTTGGCAGCCGGGCGTGTTGGGGTCTTCGGGCACGATCGGCGTCGCCGTGTCGAACACGTAGTCGATCACGGCCGTGTGCGCCGGGGCAGCACCGGCGTTGCCGGCGAACACACCGGCCTGCGACACCGTCAGCGCATGCGTGAAGCT